>NZ_JBQCFP010000111.1:0-6997 GCF_051958935.1 Dokdonella sp.
CGGCCGCGTCGAACGATCGCCTCGGTCGTCGCGCAAGGTCGCGAAGTGACGTACGCCTTGGCGCTACCCACTCGGAATCGACGTTCCTGACCGTGCAGGCCCCGCAGCGCTCGCGACGTGCGAGCGCGCCGCAACAGGAGCATTCATGCACCAGAGGTTGGAATCGGATCTCACCGCAGATCGGTCGACGCATCGCAGCCACGTAGCACGCGGTTCGCGTCGGTTGCGGCAGGCCGCATGGCTCGTCGCCGCGCTCGTCGCCGGCCCCGCCCATGCGTTCGTCTTCACGGTCGGCAAGAGCGGCTTGTCGAACAACTGCAGCTTCCCGACCGTGCAGCAGGCGCTCACTGCGGCTGCGCGCAACCCCGGCCCGGACGAGATCTGGATCACGCGCGACGTCAACGGCGGTTACTACCAGAACCAGGCGCTCGTCTCGCCGGCACAGGACGTGAAGATCGTCGGCGGCTTCGACGATTGCTGGGACACCTCGCCGCAAGGCATGACCGAGTTGCACGGCAACGGCGGCGCGGCGGCGCCAGTACTGACGATCAACGGCGGCGTGGTGACGATCGAAAAGCTGCGCTTCACGCGAGGCGACGCGATCAACGGCACAACCGCCGCGGGTGGCGGCATCCGCTTCGTCGGCAACGGCGTCCTGAACATCACCGATTCGCTGATCGACCGCAACAACGCGAGCATGGGCGGTGGCATCGCGTTGCTCGCGCAGAGCGGCAGCATCGGCCTCAACATCGCCACGACGCAGATCATCGAGAACCACGCGAACACGGTCGGTGGCGGCGTCCTGCTGAAGTCGGGCGCGGGCGTCGCCGCGTTCACGGTGTGGGAAGACGTCGACCTCTCGTCCAACGTCGCGGCCGACGGCGGTGGCGCCATCGCGATGAATTCGCAGTCGATGCTGACGATGGACGGGCATCGCGCGCGCATCGCGGACAACATCAGTGGCGGCGACGGCGGTGCGATCCTCGCGGTATCGCCCGTGATCATGCACCTGTCGCCGGTCGAGTCGGCCTGGTCGTTCAGCACGTTCTCCGGCAATGAGGCGCGCAACGGCGGCGTCCTCGCGCTCGCCGACCATCCGCTGCTGGGCGCATCGCAGGGGCGCTCGGTCGTCACGATAACCTCCAGGGACAACGACTATCTCAACGTGATGACGGGCAACCATGCGCGCGAACGCGGCGGCGTGATCTACGTCCACCGCGCGCAGGCACCCGTGCGGGGCGACGACGTATCGAGCGTCTGCTCGTGGGGCGGCGAGTTCCAGGGCAACACGGCCGGTGTCAGCGGAACGATCGTATCGGTCGATGGCCCCGGCGCTCGCTTCCAGAACGATCCGTCCTGCTCGGCCACCCGCTTGGTGTGCAACCTCGATCGTGGTTGCGGCAACGTGGCCAACAACGTCGACGACGCCGGCGACGGCCACGTGAGCGAGGAAGGCGCATTGTTCGAGGTGCGCAACGGCGCGCAGATGACGATCAAAAGCCTGAGCGTGATCGGCAATGCGGTCGCAAGCCTGTTCGCCGTGCGCAACAGTGGCAGCTATCCGACGCCTTCGCTGGTCGTTTCTCAAGCGCTCGTCACAGACAACACGCTCGGGACCGTGCTTTCGCAGTGCGACGGTTGCCTGTTCGAGATGAACTCGTCGACGGTCGCGAACAACGACCTCGGTCCGACGGTATTCGGCAACGGCCCGTTCAACTTCTTCCTGTACGACTCGATCGTGGACCAGCCCGGCCGCAACCTGTTCGCTTCGGATCCTTTGCAGTTCGGTGGTACGCCCGTTTCCGGGCTGCTGTTCTCTGGCTTCTATCCTCGCACGAGCGATTCGCTGGTGTTCGGGCGGCCGACCTTCAATGGGGAGCGCGGCAACTACACCCTGCGCGCCGATTCCCTCGGCGTCGACTTCGCGCAGGCGCGTGCCGGCGAGGACATGTACGGTCGTCCGCGCAGCGTCGATCTCGTCTCGCGCCCGGACGGCCTGGGTCCCAGCGACCTCGGCGCACTCGAAAGGCAGGTCGACGAACGCTGAGGTGGCACGTCCGTTCCATGCAGCGTCGCGTGCGGGGAACCAGGCCAGCACGGCATCCCCGCACGCGTGTCCCCCGGAGTTTCAGTCAGGGGTTTCGGCCAAGTGGCGCTGCTGCAGGTATCCCCTTGTTTCCGTCCATGCCGGCGACGAGCTTGGGGCCCGCGATCGGCGGATCCGCGCTTCGTGAACACGTCGCATCGTGAACGACCAACTCCCCACGCCGCTCGCATCGGCTGATGCTGCTCGCACGATCGATGGCACCTCGCAGTGGGACCGCTGGACGATCGAATGGGTGTGTCCGGGAAAACGGCCACTCGCGACGCATGGCGGCGCCATCGTGCATGTCGTCGAGGGATTCGTCGCCATCCAATGCCGCGACTACCGATTGAGGCTCCCGGCCGGAACGACATTCCTCTGTCCTTCCGACGAGGTGCCACGACTCACGGCCGTTCCGGGTTGGACGCCACGTCTGTTGCGCATCGCACGCCCGAAACGCGCGGATGCGCAGTCACGTCCTTCGGCGCGGACACGCGTCGCCATGGCCTCGGATATCGTGGACGACGACGTGCGCGCCACCATCGCCATGCGGGCGATCGCGCAGGCGCTGGGCGGGAATGCCGTCGACAGCGAACTTCAGGTGGCTGTCCGCCGGGCGGCTGCCGCTCTGTTCGCCAGCCAGCGGCGCTCGCTGCACCTCGCGCGCCGCTGTTCGGGAAGGACGCGCGAGCGACGGACCGAGCAGTACTCGAGACTTGCGCGGGCGCGCGCGGTGCTCGCCTGGGGCGACGACCCGTCGATCGAGATCCCGCGCGTCGCCGCGATCGCGCACATGTCGACGAGCCACTTCATGGCGAGGTTCCAGCACGTCTTCGGCTGCGCGCCGCATCAGTATCGCATGGAGCGCCGCATGGAGCAGGCACGTCGACTGCTGCTCGACACGACGTGGTCGACTATGCAGATCGTCCATTGCATCGGCATCGAATCGACGGCCACGTTCGCGCGCATGTTCCTCCGGCATTTCGGCGTCCCGCCATCGCGGCTGCGCCGCAGTGCGTCCGCTGTTGAGCAACGCGGCGGATAGCGAAACGGGAGCGACGGAATTTTCGTAATTTTTGTCGTTGCCTGCGCGCGGTTCGGAATCTACTGTCCCGAAGCCGCTCCAGCGGCATCCGGTGGCGATCGCTGTCATCCCATTCCGCCGGACATCAACCACTGCCAGATTCGAGGTGATCCACGATGGAAATGCAGAAGGAAGCCAAGCTGTTCGCGTTCAAGCTTGCCGGGTCGAAGAAGAACGAAGCCCGCAACGAGAATACGTGGAAGGTTCGCGAGGACATCGCGAATGCGGCCACGTGCACGGGCCTCGACGGCGAAGTGCGCTACCGCATCAATCCGCGTACCGACGGCGGCGTGTTCTGCTGAAGATGACGCGTTCTGCGTGCGGGCCAGCCCGCATCGGATCGCGCGCGCCCCGCCCGGGCTTCCGGGTGGGGCGCTTTGCGCGCACGTCGAGCCGAAGCGCTCCGGGCAGCGGCCGCGTACGCGATCAGGCGCTGGCGGCTCTGCCATGAGTCGGCGCGCTTCCACGCTGGTCATCTCGAACAGCGCCGACGTTCATGTCGACGGCATCGTGCCGCGGTTGCGCGATCGTGGCATCACAGTCTTCCGTCTCGACGTCGACGCCTTTCCGCGCGACTACGTCCTCTCGTACGGAGGCATCGACGGCGTGCACGACACGCTCGAGCACACCCCGACGGGAGCGGTCATCGCATTGCGCGAGGTTGGCTCGGTGTGGACGCGCAAGACGGCTGACTTCGCCTTCCGCTGCGCGCTCGCCGGGCAGGAACGCGCGTTCGCCCGCATGGAGGCGGAGCACGCCTTGTTCGGCATGCTGGCCGCACTGGACTGCCTGTGGGTGAATCATCCGGCCGCTTCGCGCGCGGCGATGTGGAAGGGCGAGCAACTGCGCAGGGCGTCGCGCCACGGATTCGCGACGCCGGCCACGATCATCACCAATCGTCCGGACGACGTCGTTCGCTTCAAGGCCGCGGCCGGCGGCGACATCGTGTACAAGCCGCTGTCCGCATCGGATCTCGGCGCGAGCGAAGTGCCCGCCGACGAGCGTGTCGTCGGCCTGATGCCCACCACGATCGTCGACGACGATGCGCAAGCGCTGATGGCCGCCGTGGCCGAGCTGCCATGCCTGTTCCAGGCTTACGTCGCCAAACAGTACGAAGTTCGGGCGACGGTGATCGGCGATCGGGTCTTCGCTGCGCGGCTCGATTCGCAGGACGACGAACGCACGCGCATCGACAGCAGGGACATGCGGGCTCCGATCCGCTATGCCGCGATCGAACTGGAGCCTGCATTGGCTTGCGCCTGCGTCGCGCTCGTCGCGAGCTACGGCCTTGCGTTCGGCGCGATCGACCTGATCGTGACGCCCGAGGGCGATGTCGTGTTCCTGGAAGTCAATCCCGCGGGACAGTTCCTCTACGTGCAGCAACTCGTCCCCGAGCTCGACATGGCGGGTGCGCTCGCCGACCTGCTGGTGAAGGGCTGCCATGGTTGACCCACGTCCGAACGACGCCGAGTGGGCGGCGATCAGCCGGCTCGAGAAGCTGCGAAACAGCCGCGTCCTCGTGCTCGTCGCGATCACGATCGATCGCGACATCCTGCCCGCGCTGTACGAGGCCTGTCGCGCCATGGGCGTGCAGGACAGGCTTGACGTCGTGCTTGTCACACGCGGCGGCGTCGTCAACGACGCACGTCGCATCGGCTTGCTGCTGCGCTCCATGGCCACCCATCTCTCGTTCATCGTGCCGCACCACTGCGAATCGAGTGGCACGCTGCTCGCGCTCGCGGGGGACGAGATCGTCGCCGGCGACCTCGCGATCTTCTCGCCGATCGATCCCCACTTGAGCGGCGAAACGGGCGCTGCGGCGACCTCGTCGCTGTCGTGGCTCGACGTGACGACGTTTCCCGAGATGGCGCACGAGTGGTTCGGCGTCGAGCCGCGCGCGGCGGGCATCGCGTTGCTGCGGCTGCTGTGCGGTTCGGTCTCCGCGCACGCCTTGACGATGTTCTACCGGATCAGCCTGGAAATGCAGGCGACCGCGATGGAATTGCTCGCGCATCCCATGCGCCATGTTCCGCTCGAGGCGCGACGGCGCATCGTGGCCGAACTCATGGGAGGACGGCGATCGCACGACTACGCATTCACCGGAAGCGAGCTGGCGCAGCTCGGGGTTGCCGTCGTGCGCGACCCGCTCGCCGCGGATGCCGCGTGGGTGTTCGCCAAGAGGGCGAACGAACGCATGGGCGGAGCCAATCGCGTCGACGGCGAATGGTGCGACGTGCTGGTCGCCACGCGCGGTGAAGTGCGCACGCGGCTGCGCAGTGCCGGCGGAGCCGGTGCGCGCTGGCATCGGAGCGTTCCGTGATCGCGGCATGGATCGACGAAGCCATCCGCATCGGCGTCGCCGGCCTCCTCGCGTACGCCGCCGCGACCAAGGCGGCCGACCTGCCGGCGTTGCGCCGCAGCCATGGGGGCTTCGTCGGAGTCGACGACAAGTTCGCGAAAGTCCTCGCGCCGACGGTCGCCGGGGCGGAAGTCATGCTCGCCTCCGGGCTGGTCTTCGCGAGGGAATGGCGCATCGAAGCACTGGCCGCGGCGCTGCTCGCGTTCACCGTCTTCACCATACTGCTGGTCCGCGCGAACGGCGGGAGCGACGCGGTCAGATGCGCATGCTTCGGTGAAGGCGAGCGGCCGGTCTCTACGCACGACGTCGTGCGCAACCTCGTCGTACTCGCTGCGCTCGTCGTGTGCGCCGTATCCACGCCGTCGGCCGGAAGTCCCGGCGTGGTCGAGCACGTGTTGGCGATGGCGGCGGCTCTTCCGCCGATCGTCATCCTCTCGCGCTTCCATCGCTTCGTGGTCCTGCTGTTGCATGCGTCGGACGGCGCGCCGTGATCGGTGTGGATGCACTGGCGGGTCTGTGCGCGGCGCTCGCGGTCGGGCTAGCATTGAACCTGTTGCTCACGTTGAAGGTGCTTTCCGCAGCGCGCGCGATGGTCGTCAACGCGACGGCAGAGCCGCGACCCCACGTCGGTGAACGGGTCGCCGTCGTCGAAGGTCGTTCGCTCGAAGGCGCGCGCATTACGCTGCCGGAAGACGGTCGCGCGAATGCACTGGTGTTCCTGTCGAGCCGATGCCCCAAGTGTCGCGCGAAGGTGCCGGAGATCGCGCGCATGGTCCCTTCGGCGGAGACGGCGGGACTGCGGATCACGCTGGTCACGATGGAGTCGCGGCGACGACTGCGAGGGTTCCTGGGTGACGCGTTGATCGCAGCGTGCGTGCGGGTCCGCGGCCGGCAATACCGTGCTCTCAATCGGGTGCTCTCGACACCGCACTATCTCTTCATCGACGCCGAAGGCACGCTCGTCGCGCGAGGCGATATCGGCGACGAAGGATGGCATGGCTTGCGCGACCAGCTCGGTCCGGACGAAGGCACCTCGCCGGCAGTGCCGGGCGGATCGGCGTCGTGACCGGCGCGACCTCGTTCGGACGACTGGCGCTGCTGACGCCGTTCTGGCGGCGGTTCGCCGCCGGTGTGGTGGCCATGCTCGTCGCCGTTTCGCTGCAGCTCGCCTTCCCGCAGGCGCTGTCGCGCGTCGTGGACGGCGCGGTCGCGGGCGGAAAGACCGTCGGCACACAAACCGGCCTGCTCATCGCGGGCATTCTATTGCTGATGCCGATCGCCTCGGCCTTGCGCTACTACCTGTTCGAATCGACCGGGCACCGAGTGTCCGCGACAATGCGCAGGCGCCTGTTCGGCGCGCTGATCCGCAAGCCGGTCGCGTTCTACGACCAGCACACGGTCGGCGAGTTGGGTAGCCGCCTTT
The DNA here is from genome assembly GCF_051958935.1 of Dokdonella sp. Taxonomy (GTDB): domain Bacteria; phylum Pseudomonadota; class Gammaproteobacteria; order Xanthomonadales; family Rhodanobacteraceae; genus Dokdonella_A. The sequence continues at coordinate 6,950 of NZ_JBQCFP010000111.1, forward strand.
CCGGCGACACCGAGGCCGTGCACGACTCGTTGATGATGACATCCGCGC
>NZ_JBQCFP010000112.1:0-21276 GCF_051958935.1 Dokdonella sp.
CGCTCGCAACGCACGGCGCCGACCTCGTGATCCTCGATCTCGGCCTGCCCGATCGCGACGGCCACGACGTGCTCGCGGACCTGCGCCAATGGTCGAACGTCCCGGTGATCCTGCTCACCGTACGTGCGGACGAGCAGGAGAAGGTGCGCGCGCTCGACGCGGGCGCGAATGACTATGTCACCAAGCCGTTCGGAGTACAGGAACTCATGGCGCGCGTGCGGGCGCTGCTGCGCGCGCACGCGTCGCCTTCGGACGCGCCGCCGGTGTACGACGATGGCATCCTGCAGGTCGACCTTGCGCGACGCGAGGTGACGGTGCACGGCCAGCCGCGGGCACTCTCGCGCAAGGAATACGCGCTGCTCGCGCTGCTCGTGCGCCACGCGGGGCGCGTCGTCACTCAGCCGCAGATCCTGCGCGAGGTCTGGGGGCCGACCCACGAGCGGGACTCGCATTACCTGCGCATCCTGGTTGGCAAGCTGCGCCAGAAGCTCGGCGACGATCCGACGGCACCGCGTTGGATAGCCACCGAGACCGGAGTAGGCCTGCGTTTGCTCGCCGTGCCTGCCGCGCATGACGCGCGCAGCGGGCACCGCGGAACACCGGCATGACACGGGCGGCCACGGCGGGGTGTCGTGGCCCATCGACGTCGTCCAAGCCAGAGACGTCGTCTGAAGCGGAATATGGACTCGCGAATCGCGGGAATGGCGGCGCCGGATCGTCTTGCTGAGCCTAGAACATCAGGCGGACGCCGAGCTGCAGCTGCGTATCGTCGCGCCGCGCAGGCGCGCCTTCCTGTTCGCGCTGGTTGCGCCAGCTGCGTACGTGCAGCGCTTCGCCCGTCACGCGCAACCAGGGCCGCGGGCGCCAGTTGAGCGCGAGCGTGAGCGCGCTGCCGTGTTCTCGCACGCGATCGTCGATCGAACGCGGCAGCTGATCGGTCGAGAACGCGTCGACGCGTAGCGCCGGCCGCCAGCGGCCGTGATCCCAGGCGGCGAGCAGGTAGGCAGCCCGGAAATCCGTGTGCGTGCGGAACAACGGCGACGGCGCGATGGCGGTCGATCCGCTCATCGCCTGGCCGAGCAGCACGACCCCTCCGACGCGCGTGCGCGTGCCGACGCTCCAGAAATCCGTGTGCCAGCTGAGCACGGGCGAGCGGCCGCGGCTGCGGCTCGCGGGATCGGCGTCGTTGTCGTAGCGCAGCACGGTGAAGGCGCCGACGCCACGGACGTCCCAGGTCGCGCCCGCGTACCAGCCGACTCGGCCATCGTTCTCGAGGTACGGGTTGAAACGCAGGGGCACCGGTTCGTGGTCGCCTTGCGCGTATACATCCGGTTCCCGCACGCGGCTGCCGAGGCCGGAAACGACATCGCCGATCGCCCAGCCGCGCGCCGCGAGCAGTTCGCCCGCAGGATCGTTGCTGCGCATGAGGGCGAACACGCCGGTCGCGGTCGAACGCTCGCCGCGCCATTCGAGCGTGCCCTCGGCACCGATCGCGCGCAATTCCGCGCCGACCCAGGCATCGATCGCCGACGAGCTGAGCGTCCATGGGCTGGTCCAGCCGATCGCGTCGTTCTCGAACGAGACCGGCGGGAAGAACGCACCGAACCTCGCCGACCAGCGCAGCGGCGTCGTCGACACCGGGCGCCAGCGCAGCCAGGCGTCGAGCAGTGCGACTTCGTCGCGGCCGCTGGTCTGGTACTGCAGCCCCGCGTGCGCGACCAGTGCCGGCGCGAGCACGGCATCCGCGACGAGGCCAGCCTGCGCGCACGAGGCGGCCATGCCGCCGCCGCCGAAGCGCGTCTTGCCGAGGCCGCCGTCTACCCAACTGCGTTCGTCGGCGCGTGCGACGAGACGGCAGTCGAGATAACCGTGCACGTCGAGGTCGGCAGCGCGCGCGACGCATGCCACCAGCGAGGCCAGCCACGCGGCGAGCGCGGCCGCGCGTTTCACGCGCGCGCGCCGCGGTTCGCCGCGTCGCCCTGCGCGAGCATCGCCTCGAACGCATCCGCTTCGAGGGCGGGCGCGATGTAGTAGCCCTGTACGTGGTCGCAGCCGACCTCGCGCAGGTATTCGAACGCAGCGCGCGTTTCGATGCCCTCCGCGGTCACGCGATAGCCGAGACGGTGGCCAAGCTCGACGATCGAGCGCACGAGCGTGCGATCGCCGACATCTTCGGCGAGCTTGCGGGTGAAGAAGCGGTCGATCTTGATCTCGCGCACCGGCAGGCGGCGCAGGTACGCGAACGACGATTGGCCGACGCCGAAATCGTCGAGTGCCAAATCGATGCCCAGGTCGGCGAGCCGCTTGAGCACCTGCACCGCGGTATCCGGCTCGCCCATGACCGCGCTTTCGGTGAGTTCGAGCACGATGCTGCGGGGAGGTACGCCGTGCAGCGACAACAGGTCGGCAACGCGCGTCGGCAGGTCGGCGTCGTCGAGATCGCGCGCCGAGAGATTGATAGCGATGCGCACCGAATGCCCGCGCGCTGCCCACTCGTGCGCCTGCGCGATGCCGCTCGCGAGCACCCAGCGCGTGACGCGGCGGATGTTGCCGGTGCGCTCGGCAAGCGGGATGAACGTGTCGGGCGGTACTGCGCCGCGCAGCGGATGCTGCCAGCGCAGCAGCGCTTCGGCGCCGTCGATGCGTTCGTCGGCGAGTCGCAGCTTCGGCTGGTAATGCAGGCGCAACTGGTTGTGGTCGAGCGCCTCGCGCAACTCGGTCATCAGCGTGAGCCGCTCGGGCCGATGCGGATCGGTGCGCGCGTCGTAGACGGCGACCGGGTCCTCCGCCCCGAGCGCGGCGAACAGCGCGATCTCGGCGCGGCGCAGCAACGTGCTCGCCTCGTCGCCATGCTGCGGCTGCAGTGCAATGCCGATCGCGGGCGCGGTGTCGATCGAGAGGTCCGATTCCTGGTACGGCACGCCGAGCACGTCGAGCACGCGGAACGCGACCGCGATCGCATCGGCCTTGTCGGCGCCGTCCAGCCACAATGCGAACTGCGTGTCGGTCGCGCGCGCGACCACGCCGCGCGCTGCGAATGGCCGCAGGCGCGCGCCGGCGTCGCGCATCAGGCGGTCGCTGATCGTGTGGCCCCTCGTCTGGATGATCTCCGGCAGTCGCGCGAGGCCGATCATGAGCAGCGCGCCGGCCGTGGGGCGCGCCGCGAGCGCGTCGCGGATCACCGCTTCGGCGGCGTGGCGATTGGGCAGGGCGGTGACCGCATCGTGTTCGGCCTGGTAGCGGATGCGCTCTTCGCGCTCGGCGATCGCGAGCGTCATGTTCGACAGCGCGGCGGCGAGCTGGCCGACTTCGTCGTGCTTGACCATCGGCGTGGACGAGGCGTAGTCGCCCGCGCCGATGCGATGGGCGGCCGCGGCGAGCTTCTCGATCGGGCGCGCGACGCCGCGCGCGATCAGTAGCGAACCGGCGAGTCCGATCGCGAGGCCGAGCGCGACGAGGCTCGCCCATGCGATCGCGACCGAGCGGTACGGGCGCAAGGCGTCGTCGAGCGAATAGCCGAGCACCGCGGCGACCGGCGCCCCGCGCTCGGACTCGCGCAGGCGTGTCGCGAGCACGACGTACTCGCGCGCGTCGAGCGACATGAGCGTCGGCTGCAGCGGCAATGCGCGGCCCGCGAGTGCGGGTGCGATCTCCACGCGGTTGTCGCCGCGCGCGATGCCGGCCCAGCGCCCGTGTACGCCGGCGGTGACGAGTTCGAGCGTGTTCGGCAGCGTGGACAGCTGCTGCAGGCGCGCGAGCAGGGCGTCGTCGATCGGGATGCCGGCGGCGATCAGCGCGATCGGCTTGGGCGCGTAGACCGGCACGACGATCATCCAGTACGCCTTGCCGTCGAGCGCCACGACCGCGGCGGCCGGATGATCGAGCGCATCGTCGGCGAGATCGGCGAACGGGAACGCGCCGCCGGCGGGCTGCGCGGTATCGGAGCGGACCGTGCCGTCGAGGCCGACCAGCAGCATGCGTTCGGCGCCGATGCGCCGGCCGTGGTTGCGCAGCGCAGACAGCACCGTGCTCTGGTCGTCCTGCGCGATCGCCGCGCGCAACGCGAAGTCGAGCGAGAGCACCTGCACGTTGTCGGCGACGCGCGCGGAGATGTCGTCGAGCTGGCGTGCGACCGCGGCGGCGCCGACCGCGAGCTGGCGCTCGCCGTCGGCAATCAGCGCGCGGCGCGCGACGCCGTAGGCGAGCAGCGCCGTGAACACCTGCACCGCGACCAGCGTGGTGACGAACAGCAGGGCCAGGCGCAGGCGGAAGTTCATGACGTCAGTAGCGCGTGCGCTCGTTGTCGTCGGGATCGGGCCGCGGGTCGGCGAGCAGCGGCAGCGAAAAGCGCAGCGTGGCCGAATCGCCGGCGACGTCGACGGCCTGCTCCGGCTCGGCCTTGCCCGGGCGCAGTTGCGGATGCCATACGCGCACCGCGTAGCGCCCCGCGGGCAGGTCGCGGAACGCGGCGCGGCCCTGCGCATCGGACTTCGCGATCCAGGGCGCGTCGGACACGTACAGATGGGTGATCATGCGGTCGTGGATGTTGCAGCCGACCGCGATCTCGCCGATGCGATCGAGCACGACCGGCGGCGTGTCGCCGCCGGGCGCGATGACGTATTCGAACGACTTCGCGGGGGCGAACGAATAGACGTGGTGGCGCGTGCGGTCGCTGTTGCGGAACACGACGCGATCGCCGGGGCGGAACACCTCGACGTAGGGAATGAAGGTCTCGTTGCGCTGGTCGATCTCGCGCGTGACCGCGGCGTGCACCGGCGGATCGATGCCGCCATGCATGCTGATCACGGCGTCCTCGGCCGGCGCGCCGCCGAGGTCGGCGACGACGACGTCGAGTTCGGCAGCCGGCGCTGCCGCCCAGACGAACATCCACGCAGCGATGGCGGGCCAGCCGACGCGCATCCGTTCCCCTTTCACGGACGAACTGCCGGCAGTCTAGCGCATCGGCGCGGTGCGCCGGCACGCGATGCCGACCGCCGCGGGCCCGGCCATGATGGTTCCGACCGATGCACGGCCGGCGGCCCGGTCGCGAACGTGCGATAGTCCACGCGTCCTTCGATGGCGCGAGGTGGACCCATGAAGCCGTTCAGCATCGCCTGCGGGTTCGCGTTGGTGGTCGCTGCTGCATCCTCGCCGGCGCGAGGATCGCAGGACGTGCCGAGGCCGCTCGACAAGGAGGACATGAGCGGCCTGCACGACTTCGACTTTCTCGTCGGCGAGTGGCGCGTGCACAGCCGCCGGCTGAAGGAGACGCTCGCCGGCAGCCACGACTGGTACGAGTTCGAGGGCACGATCCGCTCGCAGCCGCTCATGGAGGGACGCGCGAATGTCGACGATACCGTGTTCAACCTGCCCACCGGGATCTATCGCGGCGTCGCACCGCGTGCATACGACCCGAAATCGGGGCAGTGGGCGATCTGGTGGATCGACGGCCGCAATCCGTTCGGCAACCTCGATCCGCCCGTCAAGGGCAGGTTCGTCGACGGCGTCGGCACGTTCTACGCTGACGACACCCTGCGCGGCCAGGCGATCAAGGTACGTTTCACCTGGTCGCAGATCACCAGGGATGGCGCGCACTGGGAGCAGGCTTACTCGCCCGACGGCGGCAAGACCTGGGAAACGAACTGGGTGCAGACGCTCGAGCGCGTGCGCTGAGCGTCGCGAAAGGCAGCGGCGGGAACGCCGCCGCTGACCGGGGATTCACGCGACCGCGAGGGTCACGTCGATGTTGCCGCGCGTCGCGTTGGAATACGGGCACACGATGTGGGCCTGCTCGACCAGTGCTTGCACCTGTTCGCGCGGCAGGCCGGGCACGCGCACGGTGAGCTGCGCCTCGATGCCGAACCCGGTCGGGATCTGGCCGATGCCGACGCGCCCGGTGACGGTCGTGTCCGCGGGCAGGGTGATCTTCTGCTTGCCCGCGACGAACTTGAGCGCGCCGAGGAAGCAGGCCGAGTAGCCCGCGGCGAACAGCTGCTCCGGATTGGTGCCGCTGCCGCCCGCGCCGCCGAGCTCGCGCGGCGTCGACAGCGTGACGGCGAGTGCACCGTCGGACGAGGCAGCCTGGCCTTCGCGGCCGCCGGTGGCGGTGGCTTCGGCGACATAGAGGACTTTTTCGATGGACATGGTCGACTCCTTGGAGGATGGGAATGCGGCGTTGCGCCGTGGGAATACTGTGCCCGCGCGCGCTGGCCGAACGGCGACGCGGAGTACGGAAAACTTGATCCAGGGTATGGCCGGCATCAGCGCCGCGCGGGAGGCGCGGCAGCCTCGGCGATCATGAGGTCGATGCTCAGCGAGGTCAGCGTGACCAGCGCGAGCGCGCCGTCGGCACTCGCGGCAAGGCTCGGGCCGTTGCCGTTCGGCACGCGGTCGCTTGCGATTCTCGCGGGTGCGCCATCGGGCAGCGCCACGCGCCAGAGCGAGCCGCGGTCGAGCCAGGTCACCGTATCACCCGTGATCGTGAACGCTTCGCCATCGTCGTCGCTCGCGAGCGTGCGCACGGTCACGGCTGGTGCCGACCACGACGCGACCTGCAGGTCGGTCGAACCCTGCGAACGCCAGACGATCCAGTGTGGCGACGCGCGGTAGGTCGTGACCGCGTCGATGCCGACCGGCTCGCCGGCCGTGCCGCCTGCGCGCAGTTGCATCAGGGGGCGGCTGTTGCCGTGGCCACCGAGATAGACCAGGCGGTCGGCGAGTTCGATGCCGAGGAACGCGTCCGTCTCGACGCCGGCGATCGGCGTCGCGACGTCGCCGTCGAGCGGGTAGCGATACAGGCGCGTGACGCGGTCCTCGTATGCGCTGATCACGAGCGCATCGCCGCGCATCGACCAGGTCGGTCGTACCCAGCGGAACGCAGGATCGAGCGCGAGTGGCCGCGCGCGGCCGTCACGGCGATCGACGACGAGCACGCTCTCGGCGCCGTTGCGGTTGCTGACGAGCGCGATGCGCGATCCGTCCGGCGAGAACTCCGGCTGCGATTCGTAGCGGTTGGAGCGTGCGATCACGGTCCACGGCGCATCCGCGCCCGCGCGCAACCAGACGTCGGCGTCGTAGTTCGCTTCCGACCAGACGGCTGCGCCGCCGGGCGCGAGATCGATCGATAGCGCTCCACGCCCGCCGATCATCATGGGCTCGCCGCCCACGCGCAGGCGATGCAGGGCGCGATAGAGGGTGAGGTCGCCGGCGACCCAGAGCGCGTCGCCGCCGGGTTCGAACGCATGTCCGTAGGCAGGCTCGTTGCGCGCGAGAAGCGCGCGGCGCTCGCGCATCTGCGGCCAGTCGGTCTGCCAGAGCTGCTCCTCGCCACGGTGGCGGCTCGCATAGACGAGGCGCGTGCGATCCGGCGACACGCGTGCATCGACGTGCGCGCCTTCGGCGGCGTCCGGCGTGGTGAGCACGCGGCGCGTGCCGCGGCGGCGATCGAGCCACGCGAGGCCGGGCGCATGCGCCGTGTCCGCGGCGATGCCGGTGAAGACGAGCGCCTCGCCGCCATCGACCCATTCGGGTCCGCCCTGCGGCGCGGCTGCGCATTCGGCGAGCAGCGTGCGTTGCAGGTCGACCAACGCGACGCTCCACAGTTCGCAGGCGCCGTCCGCATAGCGCGTGAGCGCGATCTCGCGGCCATCGGGCGAAGGCGCCGGCCGGCGCAGCGCGTGTGCATCCCGCCACAGCACGCGTTCGGCGAGCGTCCTGGGATCGACCAGCACGAGCTCGCTCGCGTCACCGTCGCTCGTGCCGCGCACGTAGACGACGCGGCCGGACGGATCGAAGCGCGCGTCGTACTCGAGGCGTGGATCGCTCGCGAGCGGATGCGCGCCGAGCAGGCCGATCGCGAGCGTGGCGGGACCATCGGCGTGATGTTGCGGGATGCGCCACAGGACGAGGGCAGTGAACAGCATCACCGCGGCGCCGGCGGCAACCGCCAACGCGCGGCGACGCGGCGGTCGTGCGTCCGCATCGCCTGCGGCCGTCGCCGATGCCGCAACGCGCTCCACCGGAGCGAGCCAGCGATAGCCGCCCTTGGACAGGGTCTCGATGAAGCGCGGTGCCCGCGCGTCGTCGCCGAGCACGCCGCGCAGTTCCGCGATCGCGCGCGAGAGCACTTCGTCGTTGACCGCGCGCCGCGTCCATACCTCGTCGATGAGACGCTCGCGCGCGAGCACCGCCCCCGGCTCGTCGAGCAGCCGACGCAGCAGGCGATCGAGCAGCGGCTTGAGGCGGACCTCGCCGGCGGGCCCGGCAAGGCGGCGCAGCGCCGGTTCGTAGTTCCAGTCGAGGAAGCGATACGCGGTCGGCGTGCCTGGTTCGTCCATGCACGGATGCTAGCAAGCGCGACGCGAGGCTTCGCCGCGTGTGCAGGCGGAAAGGAGAAAAAAAGGACCCGCCGGCGGGCCGATGCGAAGGAGCTCCGGCAGGCGCCCCGGCGATCGTCGCCTCCCGCCCCGCAGGAACCGCCATGCCGACCCGCCTCGCCGCCGCCCTGCTGTCGCTGCTCGTGCCTCCGGTCGCGCGGGCTACCTGCGCGCAGCATCTCCTCGTGAGCGGATACTTCTCCGACAATGTCGCGATTTTCGACGCCTGCAGCGGTACCTTCGTGCGCCAGCTCGAGCAGGATGGCCGCATCCATGGCGCGCAGGCGGTACGCCTGAATCCTGCCGACGGCCTGGTCTACGTCGTCAGTGAGAAGGACGGTCAGGTCCAGCGCTACCGTCTGGATGCCGCTTACGCGTTCGTCGACGTGTTCGCACAGTTCAACGCCGGCTTCGACCCGACCGGCATCGCCTTCGGCGGCGACGGGCGCGTCTACGTCGCGAGCTACGGCACGAGCCGCGTGCTCGAACTCGACCCCGTCGACGGCACCGTGATCGGCACGGTGCTGCCGTCGGACAGCGGCCTGCTCGGCGCCGACAACGGCATGATGATGAGTGGCGCGGGCCTGCTCTACGTGCCGGGCTACGACTCGAGCAGCGTCGCGCGCATCGACCCCGCGACGGCCGAGGTGCACGCCGCGTTCGTGCCGGGCGGCAGCGGCGGCCTGTTCGAGACGCGCGGCATCGTCGACGAAGGCGCGACGATCCTCGTCGGCGGCGAGGGCAGTGGAACCATCCACCGCTTCGACGCCGCGACCGGTGCCTCGATGGGAACGCTCGTGACCGGCCTCAACCGGCCGACCGGCCTCGCCATCGGCGCCGACGGCAACCTGCTCGTGCTCGCCGGCAACCTCGTGCGACGCCATGATCGCGTGACCGGCGCGTTGCTCGGCATCCTCGCCGCAGGCGCCGACGGCGGCATCTCGGGCGGCACGTTCCTCGCGCTCGTGCCGAACCCCGAGGCGATCTTCGACAACGGCTTCGATGCACTCGCGGCGCGGCCGCCGTAGCTCGACCTGCGTCCCGGGCGTCTCTCACCGCGGACATGAGCTAGCATGCCCGTTTGCGGAAGGGAGTGCCGGAGATGGTCGACGTATTTTCGCGCGGTTGTGCCATGGCATCGCGCTGCATGCTTGCCGGGTTCGCCATCGGGGCGTCCCTCGCGGCGAGGGCGGCGGGGCAGGACGACGAAATGGCGCGTTCGGCTTCGCTCGCGAACGTCACGCGAATCGCCGATCCCGAGCCCGCCGATCTCGCCGCCGACGCGACGTACCGGTTGCCCGGGCTGATCCGCGCGCGGATGACGCTGGACGATCTGCGTCTCACGTTCGGCGCCGCGAACGTCGAGCGCGCCGAGGTCGACGGCGCGGAGGGCGAGTCGGTCGACGCCATCGTGCTGTTCGGCGCGGATGCGCAGCGCCGCGCGGAGGTATTCTTCGGCGAAGGCGCCGACGCGCAGCGCATCGATACGGTCCGCGTGCGGGCGAGCCGCTCGCGCTGGCATTTCGACGACGGTGTGCGCCCCGGCATGACGCTCGCGGAACTGGCGCGCGGCAATGGCGCGCCGGTGACGTTCAACGGCTTCGACTGGGATTACGGCGGCATCGTCACCGACTGGAACGGCGGCGCGTTCGCACAGAAGCAGGACGAGCCCTTTCGCTCGGTGCAGCTCGGGCATGCCGAGGGCGCGAGCGGCTATCCGGTCGGCGAGGGCTCCTACCGCAGCGGCGATGCGCGCTACCCGAAGCAGGGTACCGTGGGGAAGGTCGAGGGGATTGCCGTGACGTTCCCCGCACGGTCCCCGTAGCCGATCGGGGAGTGGCCCGCGTCGGCGCTGCAATGCGTTACGCACGACAGGGTCCCGCCGGGACTGCCAGGGAGTCCTTCATGCGGACCGTATTGTCCTTGTGCCTGCTCGCCTTCGCGTCGCCCGTGCTCGCCGACTCCGTGAGCGGCAGCTGCGAGCGCGACGGTAAACGCCTCGTGTTCACCGATGGCATCGCGTTCCAGGATGCACGCGACGCGCAGGGCGTCGTCACGACGACGATCTACCTCACCGCCAAGCCCCTCGATCGCGCGGCGCTCGCGCGCTGCGCCGAGTGCGCGGCGGCACCGGGCGAGAGCACCTTCGTGAGCCCGCGTGGCGACATCGTCGAAGCGCAGCGCGCCGCGACCGCAGCCGGCTGGATGGAGATCGCGCATACCGGCGGCGAGCTCGACATGGCGACCATCGTCAACATCATGTATCTCGCCGGCGACGGCACGCTGACCGGGCTCGACGGCGGCAACGGCCGCGTCGAGTTCACCACCAAGAGCGCTTCGCGCATGGCCGGTAAGGTCCTCACCGAAGCGCGCGAAGCGCCGATGAACGAAACCGACATGCAGTGCGACGTCACGTTCGACCTCGCGGTCGGCTGGCCGAAGCGTTGAGTGTCCTCAGCGGGCGCGTGTCGGCGCGCGCGCTGCCGTATCCCTGACGGCGAACACACCGTCGAGCGCGAGTTCGGTCGTGAAACCGGCCTTGGCGAGACGGCGCGCGACTTCGAGGGGAACGTCTCGGCCGCTGGTCTTGCGGTTCGGCGCGCCGGTGTAGTGGAACATGCGCCCGCGCGGGCGCAGCACGCGCGCGAGCTCCTGGTAGAACGCCTGCGCATACAGCTCGCCGGCGATGCCGAACCGCGGCGGGTCGTGCAGGATCGCGTCGTAGGCCGCGTCGGGCAGGGTACCGATGCGCATCGAGATGTCGGCGTGTTCGAGCTGCAGGCGACCCCGCGCCTCGTCGTCGGCGGGATCGGGCGACCACGGATTGAGGTGGCGCAACCAGAGCACGTCGGCGTTCTTCTCGAACGAGTGGATGCTGCCCGCGCCGCCTGCGAGGCAGGCGCGCGCGAAGTAGCCGAGGCCGCCGCAGGTGTCGAGCACCTGCTTGCCGCGCGGCGCGACCAGCCCGACCTTGCGTTCGGCATCCGCGTATGGCGAGAGCTGCGAAGTCGGCAGCATCTTTATGCCGTCGATCTCGAAGGTCGGCGCACCCCACTCGGTCGGTACGAGCTTGATCAGCGCGCCGTCGTAGCGTTGCGCGGCGACGAAGGCGTCGCCGTCCCAGACGTAGATCGTGCGGTCCTTGAGGCGTTCCGGATACGGATAGTCGCGATTGCGCCAGCGAAAGCCGTCTTCGGCGAGCGCTGCCTCGCCGATGCTGCGGCCGAGGTCGAGCGAGCCCGACCAGGATGGTCGCCCCGCGAGCCGTGCCGCGTCCATGGCCGCGGCGATGTCGCGCGTGAGCAACGGGCCGTCGTAGCGGGAGGGGCGATTCGGGTCCATGTCTCGTGCGGCTCGGTGCGGGAACCGTGATGTTAGCCGCTGCGGCCGCGGGCCCGTGATCGCTACAAGCCGCTTTCCAGCGTAGATCCGTCGTCGAACACGACGCGCCTGGGGTTCCAGCTCACGCTGAAGCGGCTCGCATCGTCATCGATGAACGCGCGCTGCTGGTCGCTGGGCCGACGCGTCGCGCCGCCGCAGCGGACCTCCACGCGGCTCGCCGGTTCGATCGGTGCGTCGACGCGCACCCAGCAGAGGTCGAGCGGCAGGTGCGCGTCGCGATCGCGCGCTTCGAGCAGGCCTTCGACTGCCGTGATGGTGCGGCTGCCGAGGTTGTGCAGCGAGACAGTCACGACGAACACGCCATCGGCGGCGGTGGCCGCATCGGTCGGCGCGGGGGATTCGTGCGCCGCCACGACCTCGCTGCGCACGACGCTCGCGTCGACCGCCTCGCGCAGCGGCGCCATCGCGGCGTCGCGCTCAGCCTCGCGGCGGGCGGCTGCGGCTTCGTTCTCGCCATGCTTGAGGCGCCACGCTTTCTCCAGGGCGATCGCGTCGGCGAACGTGCGCGCGGTGAACGGCTGCTCGGGGTCGGCGAACTTCGCCGGCAGCACGTCGCCGTGGCTGCGCTGCACGTAGGCTTCGACGAGCGCGCGGTCCCTGGGGTCGAGGCGCGCCAGTTGCGCCCGCACGCCGGAGAGATTCGTCGTACCGAACGGCAATGCCGTATGCAAGGGATCGCGCGGCCAGCACACCAGCAGCAGGAGCAGTGCGGCGCCGAGCAGGCCGCCCGCGAGGTATTTCGTCTGCATCAAGTCCCCCGGCTCGTGAGCCCGCGTCGCGGGTTCGCCGGGGAGCATATACGCGTCGGTGGCGCGTCCGTTGACCGGCTGCGCACGGCCTGGCGTAAATTCCACGCAAAGACGCGGCATCGCCACGCGCGTATCCGCCGCCCGGCACCGTCCGGACTCACCGTGATCGTTGCCCGCCCGTCGCACCAGGAGGTCGCCCATGCCGATCGTTCCCGTCCATCACGACCGCGCCACGCGCCTCGGAACGATCGCCTTCGGCGGCGTGCTCGCGTTTGCGCTCGTCTGCACCGGGGCACAGTTCGCGCGCAGCGATCTCGACTGGACCGCCGCGCCGTTGAGCTTCTACCTGCTCGGCGCGTACGGCTGGATCGTGAAGGCAGTCTACGTCGCGCTCGGCGTCGCGCTCGTCGCGCTCGGCCTCGGATTCCGCGCTGCCGGCGTGCCTGCGCGCGCGCGGATCGCGCCGTCGCTGTTCGCGCTGGGCGGCATCGCACTCGTCGTGACGGCATTCGCCGAATCGGCGACGCGGCCGGGAGTCCCCTCGCTCGAGGCACGCATCCACGGCCTCGCAGCGATGACCGCGTTCCTCGCCGTCACCCTTGCGATGTTGTGGCAATCACTGCGCCTGCGGCGCGACGCCGGTTGGCGCGCTCGTTTTCCGACCGCGCTGCCACTGGCGGTGCTCGCGTTCATCGCGTTGCTCGTGCACGCGCTGCTGCGTGTCGGTCCGCGTGGTGTCAGCCAGAAGGCGGTGATCGTGGTGATTCTCGCCTGGCTCGCGATCGGCGCATGGCGATTGCGCGAGGGGGCCGGCCGGCAGCTGCCGCCGGTGCCGCGATGACACGTGCGTCGCAGGTCAGGTGCGATCTTCGAAACCCGCCTCGAAAAGGGCGTCTTGCCGACCGTCGCCGCCGAGAGCGCCGCCAACCGCGCCGACGCCGGCCTGGAACACGCGGCGCATGCCGGGTGCCGGCGCAGGCCCGCCGCCCGCGCTCGCGTGGCTGAACAACTGGTGCGCCGCGCAAACCCCGCTCGCCCCCAATGCGACGAGCAACACGACCATGCTGGCGAAGCGGCGGCGGTGGATTGGCAGGCAGGTCGCACGTGTGTCCATGCGAACGACACTAACGGTCGTGCGCGGTTGCGCGCCAATGAAAGCTTGGCATCGCGCGATGCGGCCGATTTATCGCGATAAACGCACGTGATGCGTCCATTCCCATCGGCTATCGCGCATCGCCGTTGGCGCCGTGCTATCGTCACCGCAGGCGTCGCAAGCCGCCTCCGGGTCCGCGGAAAGGGTTGAACCCACTTGTGCTTGCTGGCCATCCATGACCTTTGTGCAGCCGGGATTGCGGACCTTCGGCATTCACGCATGGAGGTTGTCATGACACGCCTGCCGCAACGGCCGGATCTCGACCAGCTCAGGAAGCAAGCGAAGGAACTCCTCGCCGCGTACCGAGCCGGTGAGCGCGACGCGTTCGACCGATTGCGCGCATCGCTGCCCGCGGCGCAGGCCCGGGACGATGCGGCGATCGCCGCGCTCGGCCTGCGCCTGCACGACGCGCAGTCGTGCCTTGCGCGCGAATACGGGTTCCCGTCGTGGGCCCAGCTCAAGCAGTACGTCGAAACGCATGCAACGGATGTCGATGCGAGCGAGCGCCTGCGGCGCTGGACGGCATGGACATTCGGTGGCGGTTTCCAGTCCGCGCGCCCCCATCTTGCCGCGCGCCTGCTGCACGAACATCCCCGACTGCTCGACGGCGAACCGTTGCTCGCCTGCGCGGTCGGCGACGTCGCGACGGTGCGCGCTTGCCTCGCCGCTGATCCGCGCTGGGTCAACACGCGTGGCGAGGGCTGGACGCGCACGCCGCTGGTCGCCGCGTGTTTCTCCGCGTTCGTACGCCTGCCGGAATTCGCCGTGCGCGTGCGCGAGGTCGTCGCGCTGCTGCTGGCCGCAGGTGCGAACCCGAACGACGCGACCGAGGACGCCGAGTTCCCGGGCGACTCCCTCAGCGTGCTGTACGCCGCCGCAGGCCGCAACCATGACCCGGCGCTGACCCGCATGCTGCTCGACGCGGGCGCGAACCCGGACGACAACGAATCGCTCTACCACGCGGTCGAGGGCGAAGACATCGAATGCGTGCGCCTGCTGCTGGCCGCTGGCGCCCGCGTGAGCGGTACCAACGCAATATTGCGCGTGGTCGACTTCGAGCGCCCCGACTGCCTGCGCCTGCTGCTCGCGCATGGAGGCGATCCGAACGAACCCACGGGCGACGGGCCGCTGCCGCACGCGTTGCGTCGGCGGCGCTCGGCCGCCGTCGTGAAGATCCTGCTCGATGCCGGTGCCGATCCGAATGCGCGCAATGCGCACGGCGTGCCCGCACTGAAGATCGCGCGGCACATGGGCCTCGCGGAGGTCGCCGCGCTGCTGCGCGAAGCCGGCGCGGTCGATGCGGGCGTCGCCGACGAGCGCGAGCGTTTCGTCGTCGCCTGCGCGAGCGGCGACCGCGCGACGGCAACGGCGATCCTCGCGCGCCAGCCGCACATCGTCGCCGGGCTCGACGAGATGCAGCGGCGCCTGCTGCCCGAACTCGCCGCGAATGGCGCGGGCGAGGGCGTGCGCCTCATGGTCGAACTCGGCTGGCCGATCGCGGCGCGCGGTGGCGACATCGGCGGCAGCGCGCTCAATTGGGCGGTGTTCCGGGGCGACAGCGCGCTCGCCGCGTTCCTGCTCGCGCATGGCGCGTCCTGCGACGAACGCCACGACTACGACGACGACGTGTACGGCACGCTCAGCTTCGCCTCGCTCAACCGCCCCGACGGCCCGGGCGACTGGCTCGGCTGTGCACAGGCACTGATCGCGGCCGGTTCGCCGATGCCCGACCTGCGTTATTCGTTCGCCGAGGATATTGCTGCCTACTTCGAAACGCTGCGCCCGTCGTGAGGAAGCGCAGCCGCGGAAAAGCGGAAAGATTGCAACACGGAGCACACGGGCACGCCGAGGAAAGCCTCTTTTCCCTTTTCGTGTAGTCGGTGTGCTTCGTGTTTCAAGCTTCTGCTCGTGCGCCAGGCCACCGCGTCCCGCGGCGGGACTCGCGCTGCGCGCTCGACCCGCCCTACACAGTCGCCCGGGGGGCTTCGATGCCGTGTAGGGCGGTACGCGCGCAGCGCGTGCCGCCGCACGGCTCCGGAATAAGGCGGAAGCTCGAAACAAGGAGCACACGGAGGAAAAGCTCTTTGCCTTCTCGCGTGCGCCGTGTCGAAGGCTTTCTGCGCCGCCGCACACCCGGCGGCGGGCCTACGCTGCGCGGCCGCCGCCGCCACCGGGGGCTGGGAGCCGGTGTATCGCGTGCTGATGCGTTCAGTCCCGATCCGGCGCGCCGAGCGGGAAGTAGGGGCGGAACGGGCGCGCTTCGTCGACCGCGCGCGCGAACGACGGCCGCGCGAGCAGGCGGCGGCGGTACGCGCTGACGTTCGGGAAGCGGTCGCCGAGCGGGTGCGTCCAGTCCGCGTAGAAAAGGAACGGCGCCGCGGCGCAGTCGGCGAGGGTGAAGGTGTCGCCCACGGCCCAGGTCCGCCCGTCCATGTGGCGCTCGAGCCATGCGTAGGCGGTGTCGAGCATCGCGCGCGCCTCGGTGACGCCGTACGGATCGCGGTCGGCTTCCGGGCGCAGGCGGTCGAACACGACCTTCTGCTGCGGCGTCGAAACATAGTTGTCGAAGAAGCGATCGAGGGCGCGCACCTCGAGCGCGGGCTCGCGGTCGTGCGGCAGGAGCGTGACGGGGCCAGGGTGGCGCAACGCAAGATGTTCGATGATCGTGGTGGCCTCGACGATCGTGCGGCCGTCGTCGACGAGCACGGGAAAGCGCCGCATTGGCCATAGGCGCGCGAGCGCGTCGCGGTGCTCCTCGCTTTCGAGGTTGCGGTATTCGAACGCGATGTCATTCTCGTACAAGGCGATGAGCACCTTCTGCGAGTACGAGGAGAACGGGTGGGCATAGAGCGCGGGACGCGACGCCATGGACGGTTTCCGTTGTGGGTTCGCGGACTCGACGAACGGGGGTGCCGTGGATCGACACCGGAATCATCACCGGCACGGGATGCGCGCCGCGCGACCTGCGTGCCCTTCGGCGAACAGAGGACGAAGCGCCGCGGATGCGGCGCGGTCCGGATCATGCGGCGGCGGGCGGCGCGCCGCTCAGTTCTGGATATGGACCTGGATCGGATAATACGCGCCCGACAGCTGCGCCGCGTCCCAGACGTAGGTCTCGTCGCCGTAGCTCGGATGGCTTTTCTGGCCTGACGGCGAAGTCGCCTGCACGAACAGTTCGTAGTCGCCGTTGGCGAACGCGCGGCTGTCGAAGCTGCGCAGGTAGCGGCCCTGCGGAGCGGGCACGTCGCGCCCGGTGTCGAGCGCGTGCACGCGCGTGCTGGTTGCGGCGCCGCCGCCGCTCGGGCGCATGAACACCTCGACCATCGCGATGCCGGCCGTGCCGCCCGTGCTCCACACTTCGGTGCTCTGCACCGGGAACACCATGAGTTCAGGCGCCCAGTTCGCGTAACTGTGGTTTCCGACGACGACGTTGAGCGGCACGACGCCGGAGATCGCGATGCGCGCGGGCGACTCGGCCGTGAGGCGATGCGCATCGCCGACCTGGGTGTCGCCGATCTGCTCGAACCGCGCGGGCAGGCCGAGCCGCGGCAGATCGCCGTGCAGCGGGAAATGATGGATCGCCGCGGGCGGCGTGTAGGCGGGTGCGCTGCCCGGCGGGTAGGCGACTTCGACGTGCACGTCGAGGATGCCGGTGTTCTCGGCGAAGAACTGGAACACGTTGTCGCCGACGACGAGCGGCGACGCGCCGCCGTGGACGAGCGTGCCGAGCGGGACCTGCACCGTGTACGGGATGCCCCAGGCGAGCAGGTCCGGGTTGTTCGGCACGCTGTTGTTGGTGCGTGCCGGCAACGGATAGCTCGCGCCGCCATTGAGCGTGACGTGGTCGCCCGGCACGAGCGTGAACGTCGAGTAGTCGCCCATCTGGTAGGTGAGCACGAGCGTCGCCTGTGCGGTCGCGCCGACCGCGGTGGGGCGAAGGTCGTCGGGGATCTTCACGGTGAAGCTCGGGAACTCGCCGTTGCCGCGGTTCGCCTTGCGGTAGTCGGTGCCTTCGATGCGCGTGACGTAGTTGTGCACCTCGCGCGCGTCGACGTCGGGGCCGTCAAAGCCGAAGTTGTCCCAGTGCACGAGGTAGTAAGGCACCGCATCCTTGGGCGTGTTGTAGCCGAACGCGATCCACAGCGGCTCGTAATCGCCCGGCGCGAGCGTGTACGGCGCATAGCTTGCGTCGATGACGCTGCGGCCGTCGATGAGCACTTCGATGCCGTCGGTGCCGACGCGGGCCTCGAACGAACGGCGCACGTTGGATACCGCCTGCCGGCCTGCTTCCTCCATGTCCACCGAGGCGATCGGGTGCGAGGCGCCGTCCATGCCGACGATGTTGACGCTGAACGTCTGGAACTGCGCGCGCAGGCGCAGGGTACCCGCGGGGAGGCCGGTGGTGCCGTCCATGTCGAAGAAATCGACGTGCGCGGTGAGGTCCGTGCGCACGGGGTTGAGGTCGAGGTACCAGACCGAGCGCGGGCTGAGCGGGGCGTCCATGTCGAATACGATGCGCCGTCGCACGCCGCTCTCGATGCGCACCGGCTTGCGGAAGCGCTGCGAGGTCTGCGAGCGGTCGCCGGTGTTGTCGACGCGCGTGCCGTGCAGCGTGTGCGCGTGGTACTGGTCGTTGATGAAGAACAGGTTGGAGCGAGGATCGGTCGAGGTGACCGTCGCGTTGTTCCACAGCGTCTCGTCGGCGGGCCCGAGCGGCAGGTTGAAATCGTCGAAGTGGGTCATCGACGCGCGCAGCGCAGCGACGCGGCTGCCGTCTCCGCCGGGGAAGTCAAGGTCGCGCGGCTGGCTGATGATCTCGCCGAGCGCATCGATGCGCTGCACGCGGACATGGTACGGCGCATCGTTGAGCAGTGGCTGCAGCTGTACGCGACGGTTGGCGGTTACGAGCCAGCGCGCGGCAGCGGCGCCGGACTTCGCATGGGCGCCGTCGAGGCAGCCGAGGCTGCCGTCGTGCTTCGCATCCGGCCGCGGCAGCGGCGAAGCGGCTGCCGCGGCCGGCCACCAGCTGACGAGGAAGCCGGCCGCGTCGCGGCCGCTGCCGTCCATCGTCCACCATTGGCCCCAGGCATTCTCGCCGTCGTAGTCCATCTCGAGCGTGGCGACGCGGTCGTCGCGCAGGATCGCCACGTCCGGCGGCGGTTCGAGCGGCTCGAAGCCGTCGCGGAACACCGACTCAGCGGCCGCGGGCGCGGACCACGCCGCAGCTGCGGCAAACAGGGCGCACAGGGCATGACATGCCGTCCGCGGGGCGGACGGAAGAACGCGATGCAGGGTCATCGGCGTACTCCGGCGAGCGGTGCGCGCATTGTGCGCGCCGACGCGGGCATTTCCGGGCGCCGCGTCACAAGTAGCGAGTGTCGGGCGACGGCGCGACCGGCACGAGGCAATCGCCCCGTTGCAGGACGCCGGGCCGGCGTCCGCCGGGCGAGTCGGCAGCAGCGCATCCGGCGCAGTTTTGGCGGCGAGGGCCGAGGGCTGGAGGGCTATGAACGGAAGCGCATCGCGCTTCCGCCGCTCCCATGGAAAGCCTGCCCGTGCATGCCGGCAGCATTGCGCTGCCAGGCAACGCGCCTCGGGTGCGCAACCCGTTCAGCGAAACCACCCGGCAAAGTGTAGGATCGACACAATGAACGATTAAGGGGATCGTTCATTGCTACAGGGGTGATACAAATGAATGGCCGACTCGAGCCCGCGGGGGATCCCGCGGCGTGGTATGCGAGCCGCCCATGGACGGCGCGGTACCCGGAAACCCTGCCTCGCGAAATCCGCGTGGCTCCCGACGAAACGATGCTCGCACTGCTGCAGGAAGCGTGTGCGCGCCATGCCGATCTCGTCGCATTCGAACTGGAGGGAGAAAAGCTCAGCTACGCCGAATGGGCGCGGCAGGCGGATGCGCTCGCGCGCTTCTTCGTGCACGAGTGGAAGCTCGAGCCCGGCGAGCGCGTGCTGTTCCTGCTGCCGAACGTGCCCGCGTTCCCGATCGCACTGCTCGCGGCGTGGAGCGCGGGGCTCGCGGTCATGCCGGTCTACATCGCGGCAACCTCGCAAGAGATGGAGGGGCCGATCCGCGCGATCGCGCCGAAGGCGATCGTCGGACTCGACGTGCTGATGCCGACGTTCCGCGCCGCGCGTGGCGGCGAGACGATGAAACAGCTCGTCGTGACCGTCGCGCCGGACCTGTTCGGCGTCGCGCCGAAGGGACCTGCGGAGGCGGTCGCATTCGACGATGCGCTCGCGCGCGGCACGCGCCTGCCGCCGGTGCAGCGCGAGGTTCGCGCCGGCGATCTCGCCCTGATGTCCTACACCGGCGGCACCACGGGCGTGTCCAAGGCCGTGCGCACGACGCATGCGAACATGCGCGCGGGCATCGAGATCCTGCGCCTGGCGATGGAGGAGCACACCTGCCGTGCGGGCGGGCTCGTCGCGAGCGTGCACCCGTTCTCCCACGCGGCCGGCATGTCGGTGAACCTGCTGCAGTATTCGAGCCGAGGCGTCACGCAGTTGCTGTTCCCGCGCATGGTCGACGCCGAGCGCGTCGTCGCCGGCTGGCGCGGGCGGCCGATCAACTCGATTCTCGCCGGCCCCGCGTTCCACAACCGCCTGATGGCGACGCCGGGCTTCGCCGAACTCGACTTTTCCGCGTTGCGCTCGGGCCTCGTCGGCGGCATGCCGTTGCGGGCGGATATCCGCGACCGTTTCGAGCAGATCACCGGCAAGCCGTTGCTGCAGGGGTACGGCCTCACGGAGACGTCGGTGCCGATCGCAGGCGAGCTCGGTTTCGAACGCCACCTCGGCAGCGTAGGGTTCCCGTTCCCGTCGGTCGAGGTCACGATGCGCGACCCGGACACGCCCGACCTGCGCGCGGTCGCACCGGGCGAGATCGGAGAGGTCTGGCTGCGCGGCCCGTTCATGATGGCCGGCTACGACCAGCGGCCCGACGAGAATGCGCGCGCGATCACGCCGGACGGCTGGTTCCGCACCGGCGACCTGGGGCGCATGGAACCGAACGGCGCGCTCCATCTGCTCGGGCGCATCAAGGACATGATCAACGTCGATGGAGCCAACGTCTATCCGGCCGCGATCGAGGACGTGGTCGGCGCGCATCCGGGCATCGCCGACGTCTGCGCGGTCGGCATGCCCGACGAGGAAGACGGCGAGCGCGTGCGCCTGTTCGTCGTCAGGCGCGATCCCGCGCTCGACGAGGCGGCTGTGCGCGCGTGGTGCCTGGAGAAGCTGTCGCACTTCAAGCAACCCAAGCGTGTCGAGTTCCTCGATGCGCTGCCGCGTTCGGCCGTCGACAAGCTGCTCCGGCGCGAGCTCGCCGAGCGGCCGTTGTAGTCGCCTCGTGGGGGACCCGCGCCCCGCCCCGTGGGCACCGCCCCCGGGCCGGGCGGAGGGGTTGGGTGCGCGCCGGGGGCAATAGGCGGGCCCCGGGCGGCGGTGGCGCCCCCCCCGCGGCGGCGGCCGGCCCCCCCCCGCGGCGACTCCAACGGCCGCTCGGCGAGCTCGCGCCGGAGCAGCTTGTCGACGGCCGAACGCGGCAGCGCATCGAGGAACTCGACACGCTTGGGTTGCT
>NZ_JBQCFP010000113.1:0-12784 GCF_051958935.1 Dokdonella sp.
TATCAGCCCAGCCCTACCGCTGTTGGCTTCTACCTCTTGCTCGTCGGGTCCATTTTTTTGGCCAGTTACTTCTTCAGTCGCAAGAGCTTTCTGTTCCGTTGGTTCTTGTGGTTCTGCGAGCATGCCTCGGTGCCGTCGAGCCGCAAAATGGCTTTTTTCTACTTCGCGCTGTGCTGCTTTCTTGGCAGCATAGCCCTTCTTCAGGGCTTGGGCTGGTGAGGCCTCTATTCGCTTAAGCGGACTGCTGCGATGGGCGCTCGCGCTATCATGCGTTACGCGGCTCCGCGCCCTTACCTCCAACGTTAGCCCCACTTTTGAGCATCCCATGATTCGTTTTTTCTTTCTCATGCTGCTCCTTGCGGCAGCATCAACCGCTGACGCAGTCGTTATCCGACATGACGTGGATGACTCTGGGTATCGGGTTCCGGCCTCCGAGTTCCCTGCTCTGGTTGATATGCCTGGAGAGGGGCACGGCGTATTGATTGCGCCTCAGTGGGCCATTACTGCCGCCCACACGATCCCGCGGGGTTCCGACCTCCGGAACGTAATGATCAACGGCGTATCCAGGGACGTCGAGCGCGTTGTCATGCATGCCGGATACAAGACGCTGCCACAGGCGCTGATCGACCAGGCAATGGCCAGTGGAGAGGCTATGCTGATAGTGGTCTTTCTTGCCTCATCTGACGACATTGCACTGATCAAGTTGACCCACGCTGTGACAGACGTTGCTCCCGTCCAACTCTACAAGGACAGCAACGAGCCGGGGCAGATCGCAAAGATCGTTGGCAAGGGCGCCACGGGCACAGGAGCCACCGGGCACAGCTCAAATGGCCCAAATCGCACTGCGCTTCGTCGCGCGTTCAATACGATCACCAGCGCTCATGACCGCTGGTTGTGCTATGTATTTGACGCGCCGCCTACGGCGCTACCTCTCGAGGGCACTCTCGGTAACGGAGACAGTGGCGGTCCTTTGCTCCTCCAGAGTGATGATCATTGGCTGTTGGCCGGGCTGGGATCCTGGAAAGTCGTCCAAGGTGATGTCAGGACTGCCCGACCCGGACGCTATGGTCAAACCAGTTGCAATGTCCGCTTGAGCCATTACATCGGATGGATTGAAAGCGTGATCTCCGGGCAGTCACAGGCGGGGGCCAACAATTCATGTATGGGCTCCACTTGCAAGTGACCGGTTGAATGCGCCTTTGGCAAGCGGCGCGGTTGCAGTCGTGTATGCCTTGGGGTGAGCAGCAGGTGCTCGGGCCATGATGGAATCCGACGGGACGAAGCCACACGTTCAATCGGCCTCACACGGGCAGTAGAGTTATCGGCTTTCTCATCCCGGTGGCCGACACGTTTGCCATAGGTCTCGCTCGGTGCAACGCGGGGTGGGAACTCAGTGGGTCTCCGGCACGACGAACGCGCTGACGTGGTCGGGATCGAAGGAGTGGCGCTGATGCTCGGCAGCCCACAGGCGCCGTGCCTGGAGAGGCCGCTTTCAACGCCGCCCTCAAGCCCTGAGCTGCGCCTCCGGGATCTACGCCACTCGCGGATCGCATGGGGCGCTGGGCACCGCTGTGCCATACTCCGCGCCATGAAGGCCTTCCTGCGCGCATTCTCGATCCTGCACGCGTTGATGGCGGCGCTGTTCGCGCTCGCCGCGGTCGGGCTCGTCCTCGTGGCAGGCAAAATCGGTTTCGGCGTCCTTGCGGGCGATATCGACCTAGGCGCGGCGGAACGCATCATCGAGGCGATGGGTGTCCTCGCGGCGGCGGTCGTGGCGTTGCAGATCGCGCAGACGATCGCCGAAGAGGAAGTCGTGCGAGACGCGCACGTGAGCGGGCCGACGCGCGTGCGGCGTTTCCTGTCGCGCTTCCTCGTCGTGGTGGTCGTCGCGCTCGCGATCGAGGCGCTCGTCGCGACGTTCCGCGTGCACGAGGATTCCGCGAGACTGCTGCACGTGGCCGCGGTGGTCGCAGCGATCGGCGCACTGCTCGCGGGCTGGGGCGTGTTCGTCCACTTGAATCGCTCTGCCGAAGAGCTCGAGCCCGAGGCGATGCAGGAAGCGAAGAGCGAGGACCGGAAACTGAAACAGTGATCCTGCGCCATGCGCGTGCACTCGCGGCCTTCGCAATATGAACGAGATTTTGGCCTCGGATCCGTCGAGAACAAAATGGATGCCCGCTTTCGCGGGCATGACGTCGAGGAAACGTGCGGCGATCCCCGCGCCTGTCCGGGGTCGGTTCGAACCGTGAGCAGCCCTGCGACCACTATGCTGAAAACGATTGGCGTCGCGGCGAACTCGACTGCGAAATCCTTCCAGGATCAAGTCCAATCCGCGTGCTTCTCCTCGAGCGCGAGCTCCGCCATCGCGTGGCGATAGCGTTCCATGTAGGCGGTGCGATCGCCGTCGAAATGCAGCGGTTCGCCGACGAAGATGTCGACGAAGAACGGCACGATCATCCACTCGCCTTTCGGCAGCGCCTTGCCGAGGCCGTAGGTGTAGACAGGGACAACGGGTACGTCGGGGCGGCGTTCGGCGATGCGCGCGAGGCCGGTCTTGAATTCGGCGAGTTGCTCGGGTTCGCCGCGCGAACCTTCCGGGAAGAACACGAGGATCTCGCCACGTTCGAGCGCGGCGGCGATCGGTGCGAGCAGGTCTTCCTTCTCGTTCGTGCGCTGGCGGTTGAGCGGCACGATGCCGACGACGTTGAGCGCGAACCAGGCGAGCAGCTTGTTGCGCAGGAAGTAGTCGGCGGCCGCGACGGGGCGCACCTTCGGCAGCAGGCGCAGCGGCAGCAGGCTGATCATCGCCATCGCGTCGAGATGGCTGTTGTGGTTCGCGGCGAGGATCGCCGGGCCGCGCACGGGCAGCCGCTCGCGATGGCGCACGTTGAGGCCGAGCACGAACAGCACGACGAGGCGTACGAGTACGCCGTAGAAGAACAAGCGAAGCAGATAGCCCATCGCTTCAATCACTCCGATACGTGCCGCTGCGCGTGCCGATGGAATTGATCACCAAGACCGATCCGCTCCGATCAGCTGGCCGATGCTGATCGGCAGCTATAGGAAATGACGGCTTCCGGCCAGCAGCGGACACTCGACGACTACAGCCCAGACATGATGTTGCGGTTAGGGGGCAGACTCCTCATCAGCTAACCCCCATGCCTTGACGATCTTCTCCATCATGATGTTGGAGTTGACGGAATCCTCGATTTCCACCCTATCGTAGTAGTAGAAGTCGTAGCCCGTAGCGGAAGAGGATCGTGTTGCGGCAGTGCTCGGCTGCTCACGACGAATCGCAAGGTTGTCGAGGAAGACGTGAAACGCAGTAGTTAAGTCCTGCGGAGTGACTGTCCATCGCGGGCCTACAACGTAGTCGATCTTGGTACAAGCCAAGAATAGTGACATTGCGACCATACGCAGTCCGCCACGACAGCAGCCAAGCAATAGAACCGACTCTGGGTTCAGGCAGTCTGCTGAGCACAACGTAATCGCAAAATGATCCCAGGAGTAGCCCGGGCAGCCGCTTGCTTCTCCAAATCCGTATTGATCGGCGTGGGCGCCTAGATACAGATAGTCAAACTTTCCGATAGCCTTGGCCTGTTCCTCGAATGTTTCCAACGACGTAAGCTCGAGAACCTCGTGATCGATCGAGAACATATCGCAAATCTTTTCGATATGAGCTACCTCGGTCGAACAGACGTCGTTGCTCGCCTTTACGAGAAGCATGCGCTGTCGCATTCGTATCCTCCTAATGTCTAGCAAAATGTACGGCCGGATGGTTGACGCCGCCGGGCGCTTGGTCAACTACTCAGTTTGCGGCGATCTTGTGTTGATCTGTTTCCTAGGCGCAGCCTACGCCCAACCTGGCGGTGTGCTGCAGCCAAAGCCCCGCTATTGGTCGGGAGCGGGCGTGCTCTTTCAATTCGGAAGCGCCGAATTCAAGCTAGCGACTCGCCGTCTCGACTACAAAGGGAACGACCATGAAGGCCCCTGCGCGCATGAAACAGATCGGCGAAGGTGGCAACTCGGTCGTGCTGACCGACGGGCAGTGGGCATACAAGAGGCTGAAGCCCGCGGTCTCCCGCGATGGCACCGCGCGCTTTCGGCGCGAAGCCTCGCTCCTGATGGCACTGCGCAATCGCGCCGATTTGAACGTAGCGCCGGCGAGGGAGATTCGGGAGGTCGAGGGCAAGTTGGAGATCGTGATGGATCTGTTCTCTGGGAACGTGGAGAAGATCCTGGAACGCTACCGAGGTCAGCCGCGACAGGCCGCAACAGCGCTTGAGCCAATCGTCCGAACACTGGCCGAGCTTGCCCGCTTGCCGCAGGCCATCCACCACCGCGACATCAAACCCAGCAACCTGCTCTACCGGGGCAACGAAACCGCACTGTGGCTCGCCGATTTCGGTTGTGCTTTCATCGCTGGCGACGAGAGACTGACCCCCGATCGCCGCGCCATGGGCGCATGGGCCTACCGTCCCCCAGAGTATTCCAATGGCCGCGTCGAAGCGGTGGATGAGAAGGGCGATGTCTTCAGCCTGGGCAAGGTGCTCTGGGCGTTGATCTATGGCGAGAAAGGCATCGTCTTTCCCGGCCCGGTATGGTTTACGCCGGAATACGACCTGGGACGCGCCTTCCCTGGGGTCGTCGGTATCCAGCACGCGATGCTGGTGATTTCGCAAGCGTGTGCAATCGATCCCGTGCGTCGACCGACGCTTGACCAACTGGGCGAATCGCTTCGACAGTTGGCACGCGCCGAAGCGGCGCCAGACGCGGAGACGCGAGTGGACATGTTACGTGCCCAATCGCTAGTGGAGACCGAGCACGCCCAGCGGCGTGCCGCCACGACCGCCTTCGTGCTCGCTCTGCACAGCGACTTGCACGCCGCGATTGCTGCGCTGCATGCGCGCGAGCCGGAGTTCGCGTTCTGGACACAGTGGCGAACCGAAGCGGTGCGCACCCACCAGACCGCGGATGCGTTGATGCTTCAAGTCGCCGAGCACTTGTCGGACGCCCATGTCGTCAATACTCGCTTTCGCGGTCGATACCTGACGACCCGTTTCCATCCGCCCACCGCTACGCGGCCGGCCAGCTTCCGAGCCTCGATAGGTCGCGACGACGACTCCGTCCACGAATCTACCCTGTCCGTAACCAACGGGCCTGCCGGCACCGACTTTGCCGCGTGCAACGCGGATCCGTTACCTCCACAGGGTCCGTATAGTCCCGGTGTGCTACAGCGTTTTCTCGATATCGCGACCCAACGTATCTATCAAATGGACTGAGGGCCGGCCTGGCGTGGATAGCGGCCGCCGCTCTCCGACCCAGCGACTACCTGTTCCCGACGAGGCTGCATGCCTCGCCCCACCTCTCGACGCGGCAGTACGCCCGAATCGTCAACAGCTGGGTCGATGCCATCGGGCTGGAGGGTGGATCCTACGGGACGCACACGATGCGACGGACCAAGGCTTCGCTGATCTATCGGCGGACTCGCAATCTACGAGCGGTGCAGCTTCTCCTAGGCCACACCACGCTTGAGAGCACCGTTCGGTACCTCGGCATCGAGGTGGACGACGCACTGGAGATCGCCGAGCAGACCGAGGTGTAGCGAGGAGCCCCACGGCCGGATCGCTTCAGCGGTCGCGATCCGGCCAATTGCGGACATGAACTCCGCATCGCGCAGCCTAACCAGCGTTGCGCTTCAAACCTGAAGTCGAACCCCAGCGACGACAGCCCGGCACCAGGCTCCGTAGTCGTGCTCCTCGGCATCGATGTTGTGATCCCAATACTCTTACTCGCGTGGACTCGCCCCCTTTGAGTCCCTGCTTTACGGCCGGTTCGACTAACCCGGCCAGAGGATACGCCGCGGGAAAATGTCCGCGATATTGGTGGAAATCGATCGAAATCTCGCGGTAACCGGTTACAGGGCCGGGCGCGGCACAATCAACGGGCGCGGTCCCTGTGGGTAGCCTACCTAATCGTCCACGCTGTCGGTTCCGCCGTGACCGCCTGAACGGGCCGAGCCAGCGGATTGACTTCGGCTGCCCAAAGTCCAACAATATCCCTACTGCCGGTGGGCGGCTTTGCCCCTGCGCGGCACGCTCCTCAGCCGACGGCTTATTTGCGTCGATGAGCGAGGCTGTTAAGGCGCCAGAGAGCTTTCCGGCCGTTTCGGGTCTCCGGAAAAGCCGACGCCCTAGCGGTTGCGAGACCTATGTGCGGGAAGAACAGCGGATTGCCAATGGGCCATTCGTGTCTTCCCGATTCACTTTTATAGGTCTCGAAATGAACGATGAAGAACAGCGTCAGCTCGCCCGAAAGCTAATCCGCAACCTGCTCGCGCATGGCCCCATGAAGGGCGCCACGCTTAAGCTGCGTATGCTTGCCGACTTCGAAGCCGAGGCCAATGTCTCCTTCGACGCGGCCTTCCGCATCTACCCCAAATTCGCCAGCTTCCTGGCCTCTAACGATGACTTGGTCGAGGTCATCCGCCCGCCGGTGAATTCCCCCGGAGACATCACCGTGCGCCTGCGTCAGCCCTCCGAGGCCGCCACCGCCGCCGTAGCGGACTGGGCGCCCGAGGCGAGTGCGCACTTCGCGCTGCGTCGGGATCTTTGGCAGGCCTTTACCAACCCCGACGTTCGCCGTCGGCGCTACTTCCAGAAGTCTTCCGCCACCGTGGTGCATTTCCTGGACGACGCCTTGCCGGCGAAAGCGGTTGACTCCGACGATTGCGTCGCGATCGAGCCCATTCCGGCCGAGATCCAGGGCGGATGGATGCGCCGATTCGTAGAAACGAACTTCGCTCCGTCCAGCAAGCAAGTCGAGCTGCTACACGTCGCTACGGTCCCTTACACCTCGGCGCTCAACCATACCTTCGCGTTCGCCCTCGGCTCGCATGCCGCGGCCTGGAAGCGCTACCGCGCCAGCCGGGTGTTCAAGGCGGTGCACCAGTGGGCCGACGCGCACGGGATCGCCCTCGACGTACTTAGCCGGACACCCGCACCCGCGCTCACGTCGGCACCCGAGACGCGCGAGGCGCTGCGCGAGGCCCTGCTGGAGGTCGTCAAACAGGCGAGCCTGGAGGAATTGCGCCTGATCCAGATCCCTGCGTCGCTCTTGTTGTCCCTCTCGCGATCGAATGCGCGCTAAGGTTCGAAATGAACGCGCCTGTCGTTCGGGTGGCCATTGTGGTCGGCCTGCCCGCCAATGTGGTTGTGCGATTGCAAGCCCGCTTCCGGGACAGCGTGCTTATCAA
Organism: Dokdonella sp.; assembly: GCF_051958935.1. Taxonomy (GTDB): domain Bacteria; phylum Pseudomonadota; class Gammaproteobacteria; order Xanthomonadales; family Rhodanobacteraceae; genus Dokdonella_A. The sequence goes on from NZ_JBQCFP010000113.1 coordinate 7,256, forward strand.
ATCCGTCCTGCTCAGCCGGAGCGGCGGCTTCGGGCTGGAAACCGATCCCATGGTCGCTGCCCACATGGTCGAACAGTTCGCCGACCTGACGACGACCTACGAGCAGGTGGCCGTGATCTCCTTGCCGTACCACGCCACCGTCGGGATGGTGGACGAGAGCGTAGCGGTACTGCAGGACCTGGGCGCCCGCGTCTACACCGCTCCACCCAGTGATGCGCCCTGGCCGAAGGTCCGCTCCAAGTTCGGTATGGATGCCATGTTCCAAGACGCGCTCATTCAACGGATCACCGCGTGCATCGACGACTGCTTTCCGCCCGAGCCAATCCCGGTCGACGAGATTGAAAAGGTCAAGTTCGAGCTGCTGCGCGGCCTGGCCTCCCACGACAAGATGGGCCCGAATAACCATTCGCACGAGGACGACCTTTGGAAATCCCGCGCGCAGGGATGGGGTTCGCGTGAACGCGAGTCCATCGTCCGGGAGCTCATGGCAGCCGGGCTGTTGGACCGCAAGAAGAACAAATCCGCCGGCGGCAAGGGTTGGGTGTACTGGATCGCGGACGTGAAGCTCGCATGCGCCACGTATCCCAAGCTCATCGACGTGATCGGCTAGGCGAGGGCGGAATGGAAAGCCAAGCGGGCGGCCAGGTCCACGCCAAGGGCTAGCTCTCGGCCGCATGGCGCAGAACACAGTGCTCCCCTTGCTCAACCGCGACCTGCAGGTCGCGGGCTGGCATCGGATCGGAATTAATGCAAGCGGACGTGAACGCTTGGCATTGCGCCCAGACTCCGCCCTGAGTCCCCGGCAGGGTCGGGGCAGCGCCAGCACCCAAGGTGTCCTGCGCCGCTAGGGGATCAGCAGGGGGATGGAGGTCCGCTTTGGGTCGTAAGCGGTCATTCGCCAACCATTGCGGCCGGCGAGTTGATCATCGTCGATCGGTTCGGTGATGCATTCGCTCCGTCGCAAGCAGCGGCAATAGGCCTTGTCATGTGACTATGTCGCGCGCCTTGCCACAAGTTCCTCTTTTATTGTGAGGACGTTCGCAAGCACGTTCGTACTCATGGCTCCTTGAAGGCGTGTCACGTACGCCGCTCGCTCGGGCTCGGGCAGCCCTTGGATGAAGCCACCGACAGCAATCACGGCCAACATGTGGTTGCGCATTTCGACGCTTACGGTCATCGGAAGTAGCGCTCCGAGCGCTGGCGTGGGTGGCAGGCGCGCGAAAGCCCGAAAGAGCGGTGGCGGAAGCTGCAGGGTCTGCAAGGTCTTCGCATACTCGGTGAGCGCAATGTGAGCCAAGGCTGCGTTCTCGGGAAAGTTGGCATCGGCAATAGGGTGTAGCGGTTCGATCGTTACCTTGCGTCCATCGGCTTTCGCAGCGAGCACGCCCGCAGATAGTTCGATCAGCATGTCATCCAGCGCTTCTTCAAGTTGCGCAACATCGCTGACGTCGGGGCCAAACCGCGGCACCCATACTAGACTAATGCGTCGCTCCGTCAGAAGGACGCCGTTGCGGCTTGCTCGGAGGAGCCACTCCTGCGGTTCCGTTTCGTCGCTCGGGAGGAACGCCTCGAAGACCACACCGCCTTGCTCATAGTCGCTCCACTTAATCATCGTGATCTTCGCTCGTGTGTATTGCTGTGGAAGAGAAGTCAGGGGCTTTTGTCGCGCGGAGCGCGTCCAGCGTGGGCGTGGAGAGCCAATAGGCGCGCCCCAACGGCGCCACATCGCTGAGAAAGATCGTCAAGAGAAGAGGCGGCCGTGCGCTGGCTTGAGGCACGAAGCTCTGCCCCACATCGGGTCGTCCCGCGATCCATTGCGCTCGGCGTCGCACGGCGCTGGCAATAACGTTGCGCGCATGGTCGGAATCCGATGACGTCCGCAGAAAGGCCGCCGCGCCTTCGCGCACGCTGGCCCATATCACGTACCTCATTTGCGAGAGCGTAATCCCGCTCTCCCAAGGGATCGGCGCCAGGTCCATGGCCCAGCGGGCTTCGAAAGCATGTCGACGCAGGAGGTGCGCGAGGTATCCCTCCGCCTCCGCGTCGGCCAATGCGCGCCAGAGTTGGAGTCGATCGTGCAGGCTGTGCTCACTACCAGCACACGTGCGAAGGCGGCCCTCGATCGCGCTCCCGATGAGCGGTGTCGCTTGCCAGTCGCCTAGATAGCGCCAGCACACAGGATCGTAGATCGCGCGCTGCAGCCCGTCAGGTCTGCGCAGATCTTCCTCGTCACACCGTTGGAGGACGCGCCTCTTCTCGAGGAGGACGAACAGGGCCTCCGTCAGATATGCGGAGGTAGTGATCGGTGCGCGATCTAGCGTGGCTCGGTGGATGGCCAGCAGCGCGGCGGTTTCGAGCAGAGTTAACGCTTGCAGGTTCTCTGCGGGTGTCGCCGGCGTGGTGCGGTCGAGGGTCGGTTGGGTTGTTTCATGGCTCAACCCGGGATCCGCATTAAGTGCGTGGTGAGTAGCTCGCCCACGGTCTCTGTGGTCGAGGCCAGCCAGCGACGACAATCTCGCTAAATGAACACTATAGATTGTAGTCCTATAGGACTCAATCGGCTCTCATCCGCGAATTCCCGGAAGTTCACGGATGCCGAGCAAGCATTCCCTCCCCGCAGCGCTCAAGCTGGCCCGCAAAGCGCAGGGCCTGAGCCAGGAGGCGTTTGCCGACGTATCTAGCCGCACGTACATGAGCACGCTCGAGCGCGGGATGAAGAGCCCGACATTGAGCAAACTCACGGATATTTGTGGGGTTCTTGGGGTTCACCCCCTGACGCTGCTGACGCTCTCGTATACCGGCGGAAACAACAGCGAAGTCGACAGTCTGATGGCCCGCGTTCGCCGCGAATCGAATGCCCTCGCGCGACGCATGGAGCGCTGACTAGTTCACGCTTGCTCCGCGCTGCCCGCCGGCCGCGCCTTCCCTTGTTTCGACAGGTCGATGCGTCTACCGTGCGCACGCTGCCCCCGTTCCGGGGGAACGAGTCGACCGACCAGCGATGGCTGAGCTTGCCGAAGAATTCGAGTCACGCCTCACCAGCCGCTACGGCGAATTCGTTCCGCCTTCAGCTTTATGGAAAGAACTTGGCTTCGCCACGCCCGCTTCGTTCCGCAAAGCGCTCTCCCAAGCCAGGATCGAGGTCGAAGTCTTCGACATTGCGGGGCGTCGAGGATCCTTCGCGAGAGCTCTGGATGTCGCCCGATGGCAGGCGGCGGTCTATTCTGGGCGCAGACGCCACACCAAACTGCAACCGGGTGATTGAGTCGATCACGTCCTAGGGCCTTCAATGCTCGTGGCGATGGTGCAGATCCGGGAAATGAGGATGCCGATGCGTCATCGGCTGATGGCGATGGTGGTGGGTGTGGGGTTCCGCTCCATCCCACGGGAAATCGTGCTCATGCTGATGGTGATCGTCGGGCACGTGCCGATGCGAGTGCTCGAGCGGTTCGTGCGTATGCCGTTCGCTGACGTGCAACCACACACCGAGGGCCATTAGGCTGCCTGCGATCCACCGCGGTAACGAAGGCAGCTCATGCAGCTGGGACGTGATCAGTATCGAGCCGCCGGGAACGCGATCATCGATGCCCCAGTGCTCTAGGCCTGACGCTCCTTCGTTGACTGACAGGGTGGCACAGTGGGCGAACGCAAGAATGCGAACGTTAGCCGGTAGGCGCCCGAGCCACGTCGCCAATCGGCGGAACGCACTCGAGCGGTCGACGGCACGCCTGGCAGAGCACACGCAGACCCAATCGTCCCCACACGCGCGTGCGACACGTGGGGCAAGCGTATTTCACTTTGCGCTTGGCCGACGCGATGTCCGGTCCGTCCTCGCTCCGTCGCTCCGCCCAGCCCGCGACACGCGAGAACAGTCGCGATTCGATGCGCCGCGGCAACTTAAGCTTGACCGGCGGCGGCACCAGCGGCCGTGGATCGTGCCCCTCCGGCCATCGTGCCCCGATCGGAAACGCGTCGTCGCGGTCGAGCAGCGCCACGCACGCTTTGATGAAGTGACCGTCCGGATCCGGAAAATCGTCCATGCGCTGCCCCGTCGTGCGGCCACCAGGCTTTCCGGTCGACGTCGGCACGAGGCCGATCGACTGCATTTTGTTTGCCCACTCGGCATTGTGGTAACCCGGTCGGCTCGGAGTGCCACGTGTCAGCTGCCAGAGATGGCATTGCTGATGGGCAATCGTTTGCAGCAGCTGCAGCCACGAGCATTCGCCGAACAGCATGGGATTAAGGCGGATCTCGCCGACCGTCTCCCCTGACGTCGCACGCCAGCGTTCGGCCGAAAAATGGCCCAGTGGGCCGACGCCGCGGGTCAGCGTAAACAGCGCCGACGGCAACTCGCCATCGAACAGCGAGCGATTGAACGCCGCGGCGATCGTCTGCAGCCGGCCGTAGAAATCCCGCGTGACGTGGTTGCCCATGACGTGAGTGTATCGTACGATACAATTCGACGCGAGACTGCCCGATGTGGGAGTTATATGGGCTCAATACGTAGCGCTTTGAGGACAAGCGTGACGACGCGCAGCGAGAGTGCTGCACGAGCGGGGCGGTCGACGTATACTTTTGTGGACTTGTTCTCAGGTCTCGGGGGATTCCATGTCGGGCTGTCGCGCCTCGGTCATCGCTGCGTGTTTGCCTGCGAGATCGACCGCTGGCTGCAGGCCGCGTATGCCGAGAACTTCGGCATGGTCCCCGCCGGGGATATTCGTCGGATCGACGTCGACGACATTCCTCCCCACGACATCCTCTGCTCGGGTTTCCCGTGCCAACCGTTTTCGCTCGCCGGCAAGAAAACCGGCGCAAAATGCCCGTCGTCGGGCAAGCTCATTGACGATGTGTTCCGCATCGTCGATTGGCATCAACCGAAGTATGTCTTTCTCGAGAACGTGCCGAACGTGCTCACGATTGCGGGCGGTTCATTCTGGGCGCACATCTGCATGTCGTTCCACGCGTTGGGGTATGTCGTGGAACACCGCATCTATTCACCGACGCAGTTCGGCCTGCCGCAGCAACGCCAGCGCCTCTTCATCGTGGCCCGACGGCGTTCCCAGCCGGCATTTCAGTGGCCCGAACCCAAGACCCCTCGCGTGAGACCGCTCTCGGAGTTCATTCGGGTCAAGGACGGGCTGCGCCGGCTCGAAGCGGAGAAGCGCGACGTCATTGAGAAATGGAACGAGGTCGTGTCTTTTCTGCGCGAGCTCTCGAGCCATACGCTCATCGCATCGGAGTTCGGCGCGACCTAGCCGGTGGAAGGACTCTCGGCGCATCGCAAGTGGCGTCACTTCCGCGGCGGGTTCGGCGCGGCTCTGACCGAGTACGCCGATCGCGAAGCGGCCGCGGCGCGGCTTCCGCACTACGTGCGCGACCACGGCGGAACCGTTCCGGTCTGGATGCGTCGGTACGTCGACTATTCGCGGCAGGTCTATGCCGAGGCACCGGCGTTCTTCGATCGCTGGAAGCAGGGGCTCATTGATCTTCCAAACAGCTGGCAAAAGCTCGAGTGGCGCGGCGACCGAG
>NZ_JBQCFP010000114.1:0-3015 GCF_051958935.1 Dokdonella sp.
AGCGGTTGCTGCGGAACAGCTGGCTGAAGCTGAACGGCACTTCCTGCGTGTCGAAGATCGGCAGGTCGTCCTGGTTGCGGTACGGCACGCGCAGGTAGTACGCGCGCGGTTCGAACGTCTGCGTGTACGCCTCGCCGCCGATGGTGAGCGAGCGCTCGAACACCAGCCCGCTGTCGACGCTGAAGATCGGCACGCCGCGGCTCGGGTGACGCCCCTGTAGCAGCGGGCTGCCCTGGTCCAGATGGTCGAGGCCGTAGCTCGTGTAGCGGTAGCCGAGTTCCGGATGCACGAACCAGGCGGCGCCCTCGAGCGGCAGGTCCAGGTGCGGATAGAGGTCGACGCGGCGGCCATCGAGCGCATGATCCTTCGAGAACGCGACCGCTTCGGCGTCGATGCCGCCTTCGAGCAGGCCGGCGAGCGCGTGCTGGCCGCTGAACGTCATGCGCGGCAGGCGGCGGTACGGCTCGTACTGCGACGGCAGGGTCGGATCGGTGATCTGGTACTCGTCGCCGCCGATCGAGGCTTTCCACCACGTACCGTGCCCGTTCACGTACGCGCTCGACGGCAGGAAGCCGATCGCCGAGCTGTACAGGCCGCGGCCGAAGTCCTCGAAATAGCGGTCGTCCGACACGCGGTTGAGATTGACGTTCGCGCCCCAGTTGGCATTGAACGTCGTCGTGTCCTTCCACTGGTACCACCAGCGGCGATCCGGCACCTCGTCGCCGACTTCGAGCGATTCGTCGGCCGCGCGATTGTCGTGCGCGAGGAAGTCGGCGCTGAAGGTGCCGCTGCTGCTATCGGTGAGGTAACGGAATTCACCGCCGAGCATGAGGCCGCGCTCGGTCATGATGCGTGGCGTCAGCGTCGCATCGTAGTTCGGCGCGATGTTGAAGTAGTACGGCAACGTCAGGTCGAAGCCGCGCCGTTCGCCGTAGCCGATCGTCGGATACAGGAAGCCGCTGACGCGGCGATCGTCGAGCGGGAAGCGCAGGTACGGCAGCCAGAACACCGGCACGTTGCGCACGCGGAACGTGACGTCGTGTGCGCGGCCGATACCCTCCGCGCGGTCGAGGTCGAGGTCGCGCGCGGCGAACGCCCACTGCTGGTCGCCGAGATTGCAGGTCGAATAGGTCGCGCGCGTGAGTCGCGCGTGATCGACGTCGTCGACGATCGCGACTTCGGCGATGCCGTTGCCGCGCGACTGCAGCAGCTGGTAGCGCACGCCGTCGAGTGTGCACTGGTCGAGGTCGGTGTTGCCCTTCGCGTTCTCGGCCGACAGCAGCAGGCCGCGGTCCTGGTAGGTGACCGGCCCGGTCGCCGTGAAATCGGTCGTCTCGGCGTCGTAGGTGATCTTCTCGGCATGCAGGAACAGGTCGAGCTGGCGGATCTCCGCCTTGCCTTCGAGCACGTAGTGGTTCTTGTCGGTCGTGCTCACCTTGAGCGCACTGGCGTCACGCGGCGCCGCGCTGCGATCGCCGGTGGTCGGCAGGCCGGGGACGTAGAAGTCGAGCAGGTCGTTCTTGCCGCACATGCCCCAGTCGACCGGCTTCTTGGGGCACTTGAGCATCCCGGCCGGACACGACGGCGCCTCGTCCGCCCAGGCGGGCGACAGCGGCAGGGCGAGCAGGATCGCGAGCGCGAGGTGACGCCGGGCGGGAGCGGAGAGAGTGGGATGCACGGAGGTCCGTCTATGGCGACGCAAAGGCGGTAGCTTGCCGAAACCGGCGCCGCCCGGCAAACGTCCGCGCTTCCCGGCTCAGTCGAAGCCGTCGGCGAAGATTCGGTCGAACACGCCGAAGTCGCCGATGTAGGTCAGCGTGAACGGACCGCAGGCGTCGGGCGTGCCGTCCACGGGGCTCGTCGTCACCAGGAGGTCGTATTCGCCCGGCGGCACCTCGGCCAGCGAGATCGGCGTGATCGGATCGCCGATCACGCATCCGCCCTCGTCGCAGCCGGGTCCGACGAGCACCATGATCATCGGAAGCGCGCCCACGCCGCCGAGACTCAGCTCGGCCGTGGCGCTTTCGCCGACCCGCACGGTGGCGACGAAGGCAGGCGCGTTCGTGATCAAGGAAGCGCTGCACAAGGACAATCCGGCGGCCTCGCCGTTGCACGTCTGCCCCGAAAACTGGTCGAACACCCACGACATCGCCATCGGCGACGCGCATGTCTGTGCGTTCGCCGAGGCGAACGACAAGGCGAGCGTGCCCGCATAGGCACGGACGAGAAGGCTGCGAAAAGGTCCATTCATGATCGTCGCTCCTGGGACAGGTTCCGTCCTGGCCATCGCGGACGGGCGGCGGGATCGACCGGCGGCCGAGTCGCTGCGTGCCGGGTAACGACGTGTCGCTCCGCCGACGGACACGCCGCACGCCGTGCGCGGCGTTATGCCGACGGATCCAGCAGGGCAGCGACATGGGCCTGGGTCGAGGCGCGCAGGGCGTGGAGGTCGTAGCCGCCCTCCAGGCTTGACACGAGGCGGCCGGCCGCGTGCCGCTCGGCGAGTTCGACCAGGCGGCGGGTGATCCACGCATAGTCGTGCGTCTCGAGTTCGAGGGCGGCCAGCGGATCGCGCCGGTGCGCATCGAAGCCGGCGGACACGAGCAGCAGTTGCGGCGCGAACGCGTCGATCGCGGGCAGCACGGTGCGGATGCAGGCGTCGCGGAATTCGATGCTGCCGGCGCCCGCACGCAGCGGCGCGTTGACGATGTTGCCGGCGCTGCCGCGCTCGTTCTCGGCGCCGGTCCCCGGATAGAGCGGCGACTGGTGGGTCGAGGCGTACAGCACGCGCGCGTCTCCCCAGAAGATGTCCTGCGTGCCATTGCCGTGGTGCACGTCGAAGTCGAAGATCGCGACGCGCTCGAGGCGGTGCACGGCGATCGCGTGCGCGGCGGCCACGGCGACGTTGTTGAACAGGCAAAACCCCATCGCGGCCGACGGCGTCGCGTGGTGCCCGGGCGGTCGCACCGCGCAGAACGCGTGCCGCACGTCCCCGGCGACGACCGCGTCGACGGC
>NZ_JBQCFP010000115.1:0-7111 GCF_051958935.1 Dokdonella sp.
CGTCTTGCCCTGGATGATCTCCAGCACCAGCGCCGACTTACGCCGCGCCGTCCAACGCTTGATCTCTTCTTCCATCACTGCACTCATGGTGTCTCCTCGGTCAAAGGTAACACCTGAGCAGGATTTCACTGGGTCAGTACATTCCGGCTGATCACCGTCCATAACCTCAAGCACTTCACCCGAGGGAGTGATTCGAGCTGCATAGGCAAACCGATCCGAGCCCTCTTGGCCGCCGCCTGAGAAATGGCCCTCGCCATTCATTCGGAGCGTCAATGTGTTGGCATTTGCATCAGCTGAGGTCGTAATGGTTACGGGCAGCGTTGCCTTTACAACGTCATACGGAGATTTTGATGGTTCTGTGGGGCAATCGGAATCCAGCATTGTCATCTGCATTCCGATTTCGGCGTGCTCGGTTGTGCCGCCTCTATAAGCGACCACGAAGCGGGGCTCCTTGCCATCACTAAACATGCGGATAGCAGGTTTCACCAAGCCTGCGGTAAAGGTATTCACCTCGGCCTTCCTTTGTTCGGCACGCTCAGGCGCCAACTTGCTGGCAGTCAGGCGCGCCTCCGATGAGGCCGGAAAGTGGTCCGTTAGTTCGCGCCAGTTCTTCTGCGCAAGCTCTTGATTACCCTGTTCGGCATTGATTGTGCCTAGCAAGTAGAGGGCCGCTGCTTTATCGCTAGCAGAGGCGCGCTCGGCATACGCAACCTCTATCAACTCCCTCTTCGCGTCGTCGAGCAACCGATTCTCGTAGAGGGCTCGTGCCTTCGGCAGTGAAGCCGCTGTCGCAAACTGGGTTGCGGCAAGAACGAACCCGATCCACAACGCTAGCATTTGCATCCCCGCGCCTCCCCAGCTGTCCCACGAAGATCATACGCCTTGGGCAATTTGCAGGTGGGCCGCGTCGGCGCGGACCTGCTTGTGGTCACGTCGCTGCCCAATAGAGTGGCTGAATTGCCAATATTCATTCATTTGCTAGGTAAGGCGAGGGAACTCGGCGCCCTCCCACGAAAGCACATTCGCCGTCCATCGCTGCAAGAACCGAACTCTCCGGTACTCGACTCGCTCCGTGGGGTCGTCCTTCGAGTAGTTTTTCGCCCGAAGCAGTTCGTTGTGGCAAAGGATGTCGAGGGCATACATCTTAGTTGGCTCATCCGTCTCTATGGCCAGCCTGTCATCCATGCATTTCTTCAGCGCTTCCTCGTCTGGCGCAACGAGCATGCAGCGTTGAATCCCGATGAATCGCTTCCTTAGACAATTGTGCTCGCGAGCCCTGTCGGAGAAACCTAGGACTAGGTCCATGCTGCTCAAGCAAGCAATCGCGAATGGCGCTGCAAGTGCGATCCATTGCGGCCAATGTTGGTTCTGAATTGTCCCAACAGTTGCGGTTCCGAGAACGATGCTAAGAAACGAATTCAATCGGTGAAGACGGGTGAAGAATGCTTCGCGCCTGGCATGATAACGCGCCGATCGCTCAACGCTGAAAAGCGATGCGGCCCAGCGATCGAGAAGATCTGCGCTCATTTTTTCTTAGGTGGCGGCGCTGTATCGGTAACGTTCCATGGCTTGGGAATGTTGGTCTTCGTTCCATCCCGTTGACCGTTGTCATGCTTCCGCTCAGGAACTTGGGTTGGCGGTTTTTGTGGTTGCTGAGTAGGTTTTTTGGAGTCGTTCATTTCGCGGCCCTCTTCTTGGCACGGATCGATGGTGGTGGAGAGACTGTATCTGATACACGGACAACACGACTAGATTTCTTGACGGCCCTCTTTGCCGCAGACTTTCTTGGCGCTGTCTTCTTTGCGGCTTTCTTCATCGCCATGCCGACACTCCCTTTGCCCGACCGCAAAGATCCTTGCACAGCCACAGCCATTGTCAATTGGCAGCGTGCTCCTCGGCCACCCGCATCTATCTATTCCGTAAGAAATCTCTTACAGATTGCATCGATGTTCTCCTACGCGACTAGCCGTTCGACTTGCTGGCCTGCACGATCGCAAGCAGTTCGGCGTCAGTGAGATCGCGTACCGATCTGCCGCTGAGCGAGCCTTTGAACTCGGTCGACGCGAGCTTTGGCGCAAAGTACGGCGCAGCCGCCTTGGCCGCATCGACTCGATCGGGGAATGTCGGTTCGTAAGCACCGATCCTTTCCCCTCGCGAGATGCGGAGGAGCAGCATGTGTGGCAGTTCGCCCGTCTCCGCCGCCGCTTCACTTGCCTTCTTGGACATCACATTGACGGAGCCGGGTTTCCGACCGGCGCCTGGCCGCTTTCCACCAACTGCTGAAGTGGAGAGAGTCGCGCGCAACGCATATGCGCGCGACTCTGCAAAAGCACTATTGCGCTGCAGCGTCCACCGTTAGCTCTCCCAGTAGATTTACTGTGCCGCCTTGCGGAGAGCTGCCATGAGGATAGAAGCGATAGCTGTATCTGGTGTTCAACGGAACGCTGACAATGGTTGAGTCATTTGCAGGAGTAGAGAGCACACCACCCAGCCACGGTCCATTGTTTACCTTGCCCCACCAGTCAAGCCCCGTGTACCCGGGTGCGTTCCATCGAATCGTGGCAGGGCCTGCTGTCTGACCAGCCGGAACGACAACGTGTGTTGGCGTGACGGAGAATGTGGGTGCAGCAGCAACCGAATCGACAAACAGCTCGGCGAGCAATCCCGCTGTCCCGCCCTGATTTGGACTCCCGTGCGCGTATAGGCGATAGCCATAGGTGCTTCCAGCGGGTATCCGCTCCGTTGTCGATCCTGCACCAGCAGATATAAGTCCCCCTCCTTGCCATGGTCCGCTGTTGACCTTTCCCCACCAATCGAGATTCGCATAACCCGGCGCGTTCCACGTCAGCACGGTCGGCCCATCCGTGCCGCTCGTTACAATTACGTGTGCAGGCGACGCAGTGAACGTAGCCGCTGGTGCAGCCAACCCTTGAACCGACGCAGTCGCGAGAATGGTCGAGGTATTGCCATGCTCATAGAGACGATAGTCATACGTGCTACCGAGCGGGATGCCTTCTGTTGAGTTCCCCGTTGGTTGGGCCCACACGGGGGTAAGCCAGGCCCCGCCATTGATCCGTCCCTGGATGTCAACTGAGGTGTAACCTGGAGCATCCCATCTCAGCACAAATGAACCAGCGTTTGATCCCGATGGGATCTGGACCGTTGTCGGAGTCGCCGAAATTGTAGGCATATGACCGCTGACGGTGGTTATCGTCACGGAATTTGCGTTTGTTTCGCCATAGTGATGCTGGTAAGCATAGATCTTGATTGAATCGCCAAGCCGAATTGGAAGTATGTCGCTACCTGCAGGCACATCGCTCTTCCAATTGACGCGCGCTCCACCGTTCACATGGTACGAAACATCGGTACGCCAGTTTGACTGGTCCGACACGGCAGTCCATGTGACGCTTACATTTGATTGAGTGCCGCCGAATCGCACCACGACCGGATTCGGCGAAGCTGAAACTCGGGGCTGATTGACGCCGCCAGTCGTGATGTTCAGCGAGATAGTTTTGACGATACTCTGTACGTTGCTCTGTACGCTACTTGGGCTGTGCTCTGAGATCGAATTCGGCACTGAGGCCGTTATCGTATGGAGACCAGTGGTCAAGCGTCCGGCAATTGAGATGTTTCCTCCGGTCCCGAGGTACCCATCCAAGTTTGAGTCCCATCGAATCTGAGAGGTTAGCGACCCAGCATCGGCTACCAGGTTGGGCACTAAATCCCTGTCATAGGTAAGACCAGACGTTGGCGACGAGATCGTGATCGGATTGGAAGGGGTCCAACCCAAATTCGAAATGACAAAGCTGTCGTTGTAGTCGAAGCGACCCGCAGAGAATCCTCCGACCTCAGGCTGATACGACAGGTCCGTTGCGGCACTATTTACGCCGAGGACGACCCAATCGTTCCCATACTTGCCGAATACTGGTCCGCCGCTATCTCCGACACTTATTGTCGTACTCAGCCCAAGAAAAAGCGTGCATCCTGCACACGTATGAAAGAGGCTGAAGACGTACGTTACGCCCTGACTGTTCGCAATTCTATTTCCCGCTATATAAGCGGCGTAGTCGATGTAAGCGGACGTGGGATGGACGTTTGGAAGCCCGCGAACTTCGTCTGGATAGCCTACGGTATAGGTTTCAGCGTGCGTTTGAATAAGGCAGGTGTCGAGCAGCAACCCGTTGTACCAAGTCGGAGGGCTACCGCCTCGGACAAACGGATCCGTTGCAGCGCTACCAAACGCACAGGGATTTCCCGGCCCGCTTACGGAATCCGCAGCTGAGCGAATCAGGTAGAGAACCGGGTAGCTTGGTAGCGGATGCGCTACGGAAATGCGCATGAAGCCAACATCGTGCGCGAATCTATCAACCAATCCCGAGGACGCTGCGCTTGGGTACGAGGCGTCATATGTCACGTCTGCAACGTTGATTGGATTGGTTGGCACCGGCATGTTGTATCCGGGATACACCGCCCCATTTGTATACTCCGCACCACTGTTTGATACGACTACATGTGCCGCAGTCATGAAAACGTAAGGCGATACTTGTATTGCGCTCCCGTTCCCCCCGTCATTCACGACTAGGGAAACACTGTTGAATGGCGCCGCTGCCGAATTTATTGGAACTCGGTTGTCAACCCGGGCAGCTATTACTTCTTCTTTTTTTTTTTCGATAGGAGTTCCATTTTCAAGCGTCATCTCGACTTCGCTGGAGAATCCGCGTCCCATCTTAGGCTCTGAATTCTCCGAAGCAGGCGCCCGCGGTTCGATGGTCTGGAACTGCGTTTTTGACGCCGCCAAAAGATCAGTCGCTTCCTGGATCGACAACGGCCGATACACCGGCTCAACTAGATGGACGCAAAATCCGCCAGGCGTCTTGAGGATCGACCACGAATAGACCTCGTTGAAAATATATTGTGCACGATCGCCATTCTGAACCAATAGCGGAGCGCTTTCGCACACAGTTAGATTCTTGGTGCTCTCCGATAACTCTGTTATCTGTTTTGGCGGGGCGCTCGGCCTAAGCCGCTGCACCTCGGCCCTTAGAGCGGCAAAGGACTCTTCACCGGATCCACTCCCCCACGCGCTGCCCCCGATCAAAACGAGGGACGCGCTGAGAATCTTCGCGGAAGTTCTACTGCTCACGTTCTCTCCTTAGATTCGTTGTGGGCGCAAACTGCGCCGCGCGGAGATTGTACCGTCGCGCGGCGATTCACACTGCCCGAGTTGAAACCGACAGGGCCGCAAGTAAGCTCGACTGCGAGCATAGCCGCGCTATGAAGGATCTCTACACGAAGAGAGGTTCGAGAGCATTGAACGCTGCGCGGCAGCTTTCGCGTATGCACAGGCACCGATGCTGGAGCCGGCCGGCGCCGCAGTGCCAGCGCCGGCGTCCCTGTGCACGGGCGCGTAGTCGCTGACTCGGCGGGTCGCTGCATAGGCTGCGCGCTCGCGCTCTCTGGGCTGTCGCTGGATGTCGCCGACGCGTGTAGGAATTCGCCGATGCGCCTGTCAGCAGCCTCGTTCTCAGTCGGTGCGACGCAGCGCATTGATCGTCTCGCCATGCGAGTCGAGTACGTCTCAGATCACTACGGCGCCAAGGGCGGGATCGTCTTCACGGTCTACATGGGCCCGCACAAGCTCGGGCACTACCTGCGAGACGGCGACGGGTGCTCGGCGCGCTGGTATCACCTGGAATGCCCACGGCGGAGTTGGATCGAGCGCTTCGAGAGCATCGAAGCCGGCCGCGCAGCGTTCGAGGCGTTCGCTCCGGGGCTTGAGATTGTGCCGTGGGACGAGCACGGCCAACCGGAGCCGACAGGCTGATCTGGGGGCCGAATTCGCCTATTCCGGGGGCATATTCGGGGGCATACTGACAGGATTCGATCAACAATAATCCGTATCTTCATTACGTTACGATTCACCCGAGAGTCCCACCTTCGGCATGACCTGCGCATTCGCGCGACGACACTCCTGACGCGAGAACCGCAGCCCCGCCGCTACGCCGGCGCGAGGCTGGTCAGATCGAGATACGCGCGGCCGGCGATGATGCGGAAATCGGTCAGGCCGCAGGCCGCCAGTTCGCCGAGGACGGTGCGGGCGATTCGCGAGGCGTGTTCGATTCCGGACCCGAAGTCGACATAGATGTCGATCCAGATGAATCCCTGTGGCGATTGCGGCGCGCGCTGGAAGCGGTATTCGGACGACTCGCGCGGGAGGAACTGGGCGATGGCTTCGGTGTCGGCGACTTCGACGGTGGCAACGACGGTCCATCCGCTGATTTGCGGGGATGAGGTACTCATGATGGTTATTTCCCGGAGGCCCGCGGGATCAGTTGCGGGCGGAAATTTCGGCTACCGGGGAACGAGCTGACTGTCGTAGCTCATCGTGCACAGTGGGACCCGTGATCGGGGCGCCCCACTGCTTCGCGCCGAGGCAGATGCGTTGCGGGTTCACCCTACGCGCCGTCGCGTGAAGAAAATGTAAGTCCGGGGTGATGACGGTGTCCTGGTACGCCATGCAACGTGATTTCACCGGCACGCCTAGACGCGAAGGGCACTCAGCTCGCGATGCGTTCGCCGAGCGGAAATCGCAACCGCGAGCGCCGCGCCCGCTGCTTCCAGCCATCGAGCTCGATCCATGCAGGTTCTCCGCGACTGGCACCGACTGCGGATCGGGTGTAGTACACACGCCCGTCTGCGACGCGATCGACGATCGCGCACTGCCACGACCGCTTGCGCGGATAGCGGAACCAGACCACATCGCCCGCTCGGGGCTCCCACCGCGCATCTCGATATCTGTCCATGGGCGCGATGCTCATGGACGCCTGTCCCGCAGGCTGAGACGGCGGGCGCAGTGCAAGCGCCACCTGCGGGATCGGCTTGATGGATGTGCATGTTCTTGCGCGCGCCCCGCTAGTGCTGCGAGGCGGCTTCATCGGCGGCAAGCCCTTGCTCGCCGGCGAGGATCGTGAGCGGAAAACGCTGTGACGATGCCAGCAGGGTCACGGTGCGCATCAGTGCACGTGCCGCGACGACCCCGCGCGATTCGCCACGCGCGAAGTTGACCGACAGCTCCCATCGCGACGTCGACGCGCTGTTCGATCTCAGCGAG
>NZ_JBQCFP010000116.1:0-2036 GCF_051958935.1 Dokdonella sp.
CGGCAAGGCCCATGCGATCTGCGACCTCGTTTCGAGCGGCGCCACGCTCGCCGCCAACCAGCTGCACGAACTCGCGACGGTCATGCAGAGCGAGGCGGTACTCGCGGCGAGCCCGCGCCCGCGCAGCGCCGCCGCGACGCAGCTGCTCGAGCGGCTCGTCGCGCGCATCGCCGGCGCGCTGTCCGGCGCGGGCGCTCGCCTGCTCATGCTGCAGGCGCCGCGCGCCGCGTTGCCCGCGATCACGCGGATGCTGCCGGCGCGCGAGGCGCCGAGCGTGCTCGGCCTCGACGGCCGGCCCGACGATGTCGCGATGCAGGCGCTGTGCAGCGCGAGCCTCGACTGGCAGCACCTCGAGGAACTCAAGCGCCTCGGTGCGCGCGGCGTGATGGTGCTCAACGTGGAGCGCATGCTCGCATGAACCTGTCCTTGCGACGCGCGGACTGGTCCGCGCTCGATGCATACCAACGCATCAATGTCCTGGCACGTCCGCCGCGCCTGCACGACACCGTGCAGGTCGCTAAAGTACGCGCGATCATCACCGCAGTGCGCACGCGCGGCGATGCCGCGCTGCGCGAACTCGGCCTGCGCCTGGACCGCTGCGAACTTGCGACGTTCGAGGTCGGTGCGGAGGAATTCGCCGCGGCGCAAAGAAGCATCGACGCTGCGGTGCGCGAGGCGATGCGCCGCGCGATCGCGCGCGTCGAGGCCTTCCACGCCGCGCAGCAGCCGCAGTCGTTCGCACTCGATACCGAGCCCGGCGTGCGCTGCGAGCAGGTGCTGCGGCCGATCGGGCGCGTCGGCCTGTACGCGCCCGCGGGCAGCGCGCCACTGCCCTCGACGGTGTGGATGCTCGGCGTGCCCGCGCGCGTCGCCGGTTGCCCGGAGATCGTGCTCGCGACGCCGCCGCGCGCGGACGGGAGCGCCGACCCGTCCATCCTCGTCGCCGCCCGCCTGTGCGGGATCGAGCGCGTGTTCAAGCTCGGCGGCGCGCAGGCGATCGCCGCGCTCGCCTACGGCACCGAGTCGGTGCCGCGCTGCGCGAAGCTGTTCGGCCCCGGCAACGCCTGGGTCACGAACGCCAAGCTCGAAGTCGCGGCCGATCCCGACGGCGCCGCGATCGACATGCCTGCCGGGCCGTCCGAGGTGCTCGTGATCGCGGACGATGCCGCCGAGCCCGCCTTCGTCGCGGCGGACCTGCTCGCGCAGGCCGAGCACGGCGCCGATTCGCAGGTATTGCTCGTGAGCCCGAGCGAGCGCCTGCTCGATGCCGTCGCGCACGCGCTGGCGCTGCAGCTCGCGAGCCTGCCGCGCGCGGCGATCGCGCGCGCCGCGCTCGCCCATGCGCGCCTGATCCGCGTGGCCGACCTCGATGCCGCCGTCGACATCGCCGAGCGCTATGCGCCCGAGCACCTCATCGTGAACACGCGCGACCCGCGCGCGTTGCTGCCGCGGCTGTCCAACGCGGGCAGCATCTTCCTCGGTGGCTGGTCGCCGGAGACACTCGGCGACTACTGCGCGGGACCGAACCACGTGCTGCCGACGCTCGGTTTCGCGCGCGCATTCAGCGGCGTCGGCGTCGAGAGCTTCCTGCGCCGCGTCGACGTGCAGGAAGCCACGAGCGCGGGATTGCGCGCGATCGGGCCCGACGCGGCGTGCCTCGCGCGCGCGGAAGCGCTCGAAGCGCATGCGCGCGCGGTCGACCTGCGCCTCGCGGCTCTCGAAGGCGCTGCCGTACGCATCGCCGCGGGCGCCGACGCATGAGCCTGCTCGCGCGTGCGCGCCCCGAACTCGTCGCGTTCGCACCGTACGCGTCGGCACGCCGCGCCGGTTTCGACGCGCGCGTGCGGCTCGACGCGAACGAATCTCCCTGGGACGGCGACGATGATGGCCTTGCCGTGACCGGGCTCAATCGCTATCCGCAGCCACAACCCGAGTCGCTGCGGGCACGCCTCGCCGCGCTGTACGGCGTCGAGGCGGCCTCGCTCTGGCTCGGCCGCGGCAGCGACGAGGCGATCGACCTGCTGCTGCGCGCATTC
>NZ_JBQCFP010000117.1:0-31707 GCF_051958935.1 Dokdonella sp.
CCCCGTGGGGGGGCCTGGGCGTCTTCCGAGGCCCCCTGGCGGGGGCCCCCGCCCGCCGGGGCCCCCCCCGCGCCTGGCCCGGCGCATTGTCGATACGGAGGACACGGAAAAGAAGAAAAGGGGAAAAAGGGAAAGGCGCACAGTTTCGCTTTCGCTCGCGGCGCGTGAGCGCGACGCTACAACCGATGCGAGAGGTCGAAGGTGCGCAAGCCCCGGAGCGCGTCGATGCCGCCGCGGGCGAAGGCGATGGCCTGGAAGCGTTCGCCCATGTCGCCCGGCAGGGTCAGGCGTTTGACTTCGGCGACGCGCCGGACGCGCTCGATCTCGGGGAGGTCGTCGCCGACGAGATCGAGCAGGCCGCTCGCGAGCAGGAACTGGCCCTGCGGCGCGTAGCCTACGAAGTCGAAGCCTGCGCCGACGCCGGCTTCGGCGAGCGCGGTGAAGTCGACGAATGCGGTGAGATCGGTGAGGCCCGGCCAGTGCAACGGATCGGCGTGCGCGCGATGACGGTAATGGCAGACGAGCGTGCCGTCGCTGCGCGCGGGCAGGTAGTACTCGCTGCGCGGATAACCGTAGTCGACGAACAGCACGACCCCGGTTTCGAGCGAGGCGGTCACCGCCTGCATCCAGTACGGCAGCTGCGGCAGCACCTCCGAGCGATAACCGTCGGCGAAGGCGGCGCCGAGTGCGCGCTCGAGATGGCGCACGGCATGGCCGACGAGCAGGTCGGCCGGGCGATCGACGCGGACGAATCGCCCCGCCTCGTCGAGCGCGACGTGCTCCTCGTACACCTCGCCCTCGTGGACGGTGAAGCGCGTCGTCGGCAGCGCGTCGACGACTTCGTTGGCGAACAGAACGCCGCGCCAGCCGTGCTCGGGCGGCCGCGCGATCCATGCAGCGCGCGCGCCGATTTCCGGCGGCAGCTCCGCGGCGACGCGCGCGCGCTGGCGCGCGGCGAGGTCCGCACTGGGTTCCAGGATGAGGAAGCGCCGCGGCAACGCATCCAGCGCGGCGAGTTCGCGCAGTGCGGCAACCGCGAATGCGCCGCTGCCGCCACCGAGCTCGAGGAAGTCGGCATCGGTTCCGAGTGCACGCAGGGTCGGCGCGAATGCGCGCGCGAGGCAGCGCGCATAGAGGTCGCCGAGTTCCGGCGCGGTGACGAAATCGCCGGCTGCGCCGAACTTCGTGCGGCCCGCGCTGTAGTAGCCGAGCCCCGGCGCGTACAGGCACAGCTCCATCCAGCGCGCGAACGGTATCGAGCCGCTCGCGCGGATCTCGTTGCGCAGGAGCGCGGCGAGCTGGTCGGAATGCTCGCGCTCGTCGGCGCTCGGCTCGGGCAGTGACGTGTTCAGGACTGGTCGGCCGCAACATTCTGCGGCACTCTCGGCGGTGACGTGGAGGAAGCATAACCCGAAGGAGAACCGACGATGGCGAGCACGCAGCAACGCCCGGTGGCGCTGGTGACCGGTGCCGCGCGCCGCGTCGGCGCGACGATCGCACGCACCTTGCACGCAGCCGGCTACGACCTCGCGCTGCATGCACGCAATTCGTACGCGGAGCAGGAGGCGCTCGCGCAGGAACTCGAGGCGCAACGCCCCGACAGCACGCTGACGCTGCAGGCCGAACTCGGAGATGCGGACTGCCTGCCCGACCTCGTCGACGCCGTGCTCGCGCGTTTCGGGCACCTCGATGCGCTCGTCAACAACGCGTCCGCGTTCTACCCGACGCCGCTGGCGACGGTGACGCCGTCGCAGTGGGACGAGCTGTTCGCCGCGAACGCACGCGCACCCTTGTTCCTCGCGCAGGCCGCCGCGCCGCATCTCGCCGGCCGCAACGGCGCGATCGTCAACCTCGTGGACATCTATGCCGAGCGGCCGCTGCCGCGCCACAGCGTCTACTGCATGGCCAAGGCTGCACTCGCGATGCTGACGCAGGCACTCGCGCAGGAGCTCGCGCCGCTCGTGCGCGTGAACGGTGTCGCGCCGGGCGCCGTGCTCTGGCCCGAAGCAGGCAAGGACTACGCCGACCAGCAGGATCTCATCGCACGCACGCCCCTCGCCCGCGCCGGCACGCCCGACGACGTCGCCGGTGCCGTGCTCTGGCTGCTGCGCGACGCGCGCTACGTGACCGGCCAGATCATCCGCGTCGACGGCGGCCGCATGCTGTCCGTGTGACATTTCCCGATCTGCACGGGATTGAAAACACGAAGTACACCGAGCACACGAAGGAAAGAATGGTGAGGCTGAAGCGCGAAACAGGAAGCGCCACTTCGACCTCGTCTTCGCCTTCTTCGTGTGCTCGGTGTACTTCGTCTTTCAGGCTTTTCAGGCTGGCAGCCAGCTACAACCCGACCGGCTCGAAACGAATTCCGTAGGCGGGCGAGGCGGACCAGAGGTCGGCGAGCGTGCGCCCGTCGCCCGGGACGCGCAGGTCCGGCGCGATCTCGGCGAGTGGCTTGAGCACGAAGGCCTCGGCGAGTTCGCGGCGCGGCACCTGGAGGTGGCCCGGGCCGTCGATGATCGCGTCGTCGAACAGCACGATGTCGACGTCGAGCGTGCGACTCGAGTAGCGCGGCACGTCGCGGCGGCGGCCGTGGCGATCCTCCAGCGCGTGCAGCCAGGCGTCGAGCGCATGCGCGTCGAGGTCGCTGTCGATGGCTGCGGCGAGATTGACGAAATCGGGACCCTCGAAGCCGACCGCGGGGAATCGGTAGGCGGTGGAAACGACGACCGCGCCGAAGCGCGCGCGCAATTCGTCGAGTGCCGCGCGCAGGTGACGTTCGGGATCGAGGTTGGAGCCGAGGCTGAGCCAGGCATGATGCATGACGCATTCGATCCGTGCGTCATGCACGCCGTCAAGTGCGGATTGCCGCGCATGTGCCGAGGGTCGCGCTTCGCCCCCCCCCGGTCCGCGCGTGGCTCAGCCGCGCTCGCCGCGCTCGATGATGACGCCGACCGCGCGCGAGCCCGTCACGGCACCGGGCTTGGAGAGCTTGAGGCGCAGCCAAGGCACGCCGAATTCCTCGCGGATGATCGCCGCGCAGCGCTCGGCGAGCGTCTCGACGAGTTCGAAGCGCGACTCGCCGACGAACGCGATGAGGCGCTTGGACACCGCCTTGTAGTCGAGCGTGTCGCCGATGCGATCGCTCGCGGCGGGCCGGGTGTTGTCGAATGCCATCTCGATGTCGAGCGCGACGACCTGGCGCGTCGTGCGCTCCCAGTCGTAGATGCCGATGATCGTTTCGATGCGCAGGTCTTCGATGAAGACGAGGTCCATGCTTTTTGAGGGCTGAGGGCTGGGGGGGGGGTGGACGGCGCAGCGCGGAGAGCGGAGCGCCACCGGAGCGCACGAGTCTAGCGGGAACGCGGATCAGGCGACCGGCGGGAGGCTGGCAAGGTCCCAGCGCGGACGCACCGAGATCGCGGGCGTTTCGTGCTGGCCCGCAGCGAGGCGCAGCGCGCCGGCGAGCGCGATCATCGCGCCGTTGTCGGTGCAGAACTCGAGCCGCGGGAAATGCACGCTGAAACCTTCGCGCGCGCCCGCGTCGGCGAGTTCGGCGCGCAGGCGGCGGTTCGCGCCGACGCCGCCCGCGATCACGAGCCGGCGTGCACCGGTCTGCGCGAGCGCACGACGGCACTTGATCGCGAGCGTCTCGACGATCGCTTCCTCGAAGGCGCGCGCGACGTCGGCCTTCGTCTGCTCCGAGCGGTCGCTCGCCTGCCAAGCGAGCAGTACCTGCGTCTTGAGGCCGGAGAAACTGAAGTCGAGGCCGGGCCGGTCGGTCATCGGCCGCGAGAAGCGGAACACGCCTGCACGGCCCTGCTCGGCGAGGCGCGCGAGCGCGGGGCCGCCCGGGTACGGCAGGCCCATGAGCTTGGCGGTCTTGTCGAACGCCTCGCCAGCCGCGTCGTCGAGCGTGTCGCCGAGCAGCGTGTAGCGGCCGATCCCGGCCACTTCGATCAGCATCGAATGGCCGCCCGAGACGAGCAGCGCGACGAACGGCGGCTCGGGTGGGTCGGCCTCGAGCAAGGGCGCGAGCAGGTGCCCTTCCATGTGATGCACGCCGATCGCGGGCAGGCCGAGCGACCACGCGAGCGAGCGCGCCGCGGTCGCCCCGACGAGCAGGGCGCCGACGAGGCCGGGGCCGGCCGTGTAGGCCACGCCGCCGAGATCGCCGACACCGAGCCCGGCCCGGGCCAGGGTTTCGCGCACGAGCGGCAGCAGCTTGCGCACGTGGTCGCGCGAAGCGAGCTCGGGCACGACCCCGCCGTAGTCCGCGTGCATGCGGATCTGGCTGTAGAGGGTGTGGGCGAGCAGGCCGCGGTCCGGATCGAACACGGCCACCCCGGTCTCGTCGCAGGAGGTCTCGACCCCGAGCACGGGACCCGGCGCCTTTGCAATGGGCTGATTCATCGGGATAGAATACACGGCTCGCCCGTCAGCCCCGGGCCTGTGTCATTGGAGAATGTATGCCCAGCGTCAAAGTTCGCGAGAACGAACCGTTCGAGTTTGCCCTGCGCCGCTTCAAGCGCACCTGCGAAAAGGCCGGCGTGCTGGCCGAAGTGCGCAAGCGCGAGTTCTACGAAAAGCCGACCCAGGAGCGCAAGCGCAAGCGCGCAGCCGCGGTCAAGCGTCACCTCCGCCGCGTTTCGCGCGACGTGACCAAGCGCCAGCGCCTGTACTGATCCCTGCGCGGATCCCCGGCGGCGTCGCTGCACCGAGTGCGGCCGTTTCGCGAACCGGAAACCGGATCCGCAGGATGAAAGGGCTGTTCATCGGCCGGCACCCGCAAGGGTGCCGGCTTTTTGTGTTGTGCCGCGATACCGGCTTCGACCGGCAGCGCCGTGGCCGTATAGTCCGGCATCCGGCAAATGCAGCCCGTACGCAGCAGGCGCCCCGCGCTGGCGAACCCGACGATGTCCCCGCCCGCCAAGGACCATGGAGTTTCCGATGCCACTCAAGCAGCAGCTCACCGACGACATGAAGGCCGCGATGAAGGGCGGCGACAAGGAACGCCTCGGCGTGATCCGCCTCGTCAACGCGGCAATCAAGCAACGCGAGGTCGACGAGCGCGTCGTGCTCGACGACGCGCAGGTGCTTGCCGTGCTCGAGAAGATGCTCAAGCAGCGCAAGGATTCGGTCGCGCAGTACGAAGGCGCGGGCCGCGAAGACCTCGCTGCGGTCGAGCGCTACGAGATGGGCGTCATCGAGGGTTACATGCCCGCGAAGATGTCCGCCGATGAGATCGATGCGATCGTCACCAGGGCGATCACCGAGGCGGGTGCGACGAGCGCGAAGGACATGGGCAAGGTCGTCGGCTTGGTCAAGCCGCAGGTCGCGGGACGTGCCGACATGGGCCAGGTCTCGGCGCTGGTCAAGCAGAAACTCGGCGCCTGAGGCGGGGAACGCATTCATGACCGACGCACGACCCCTGCGCCGCTCGCGCCGCAACCGCATGATCGCCGGCGTGATGGGCGGCATCGCGGCACACTTCGGCCTGAATCCGACCGGGCTGCGAGTCGTCTATGTGGTCGGCTCGATCCTGTCGGCGGCGTTCCCGGGCCTGCTCGTGTACCTCGTCCTCTGGTTGTTGATTCCGCAGGAAGACTGATCCGCCGGGCCTGCCGGCGGCAGTCGATCCTGCATGGCATGCTCAGCCATCATGGCCGGCCGCATCCCCGAAAAGTTCATCGACGACCTCCTCGCTCGCGTCGACATCGTCGATGTGATCCAGGAGCGCGTGCCGCTGAAGAAGGCCGGGCGCGACTGGTCCGCGCGCTGCCCGTTCCATGACGAACGCTCGCCCTCGTTCACGGTGAGCCCGGCCAAGCAGTTTTACCACTGCTTCGGCTGCGGCGCGCACGGCAGCGCGATCGGCTTCCTCATGAACTACGACCGCCTCGAGTTCCCCGATGCGGTCGAGGAACTCGCCAATCGCGTCGGCCTCAAAGTGCCGTACGAAGGCGGGCGCGAAGCACCGCGCGAGGACAGCACCGACCTCTACAAGCTGCTCGACGCGGCCGCGGCGTTCTACCGCCGCCAGCTCGATGCGAGCGATCGCGCACGCGCGTACTTCGAAGGTCGCGGCCTCGATGCGTCGACGCTCGCACGCTTCAACCTCGGCTTCGCGCCCGATGCCTGGGACGCGCTGAAGAACGCCCTCGGCACCAACACGCAGCGCATCGCGCTGCTCGAGAAGGCCGGCATGCTCACGAGCGGCGAACGCGGCTCGAAGTACGACCGCTTCCGCAACCGCGTGATGTTCCCGATCCTCGACCGGCGCGGGCGCACGATCGCCTTCGGTGGCCGGATCATCCCGGAAGTGCGTGCTTCACTCGAAGAGTCCGGCGAGGGATCCCCGGTTCTCGATCCTCGCGCGCAGGATGCGCGCAAAGGGGAAACCGGCCCCAAATATTTGAACTCCCCCGAGACGCCGCTTTTCCACAAGGGGCGAGAACTGTTCGGCCTGTGGCAGGTGCGCGAGGCGCACGCGAAGATCCCGCGCCTGATCGTCGTCGAGGGCTACATGGACGTGATCAGCCTGCACCAGTTCGGCGTGCCGCAGGCGGTGGCGACGCTCGGCACCGCGACCACGCGCGACCACGCCGAGATCCTGTTCCGCCAGTGCGCGGACGTCTATTTCTGCTTCGACGGCGATCGCGCCGGCCGCCAGGCCGCGTGGCGCGCGGTCGAATCGGTGCTGCCGCGCATGCGCGACGGCCGCCAGGCGATGTTCCTGTTCCTGCCCGACGGCGAAGACCCGGACACGCTCGTACGCAAGGAGGGCCTCGCCGGCTTCGAGCAGCGCCTCAAGGAGGCGATGCCGCTCAGCGAGTTCTTCTTCGGCGAACTCGGCAAGGACGTGAACCTGGGCTCTCTCGACGGCCGCGCACGCCTCGCCGAGCGCGCGCGACCGCTGCTCGCGCAGATCCCCGACGGCGCGTTCCGCGATCTCATGCTCGCCGAGCTCGACACGTCGACCGGCGTGCGCGTGCAGGTCGCCGCGCCGCCGTCGGAGGTTCCGGCGAAACCGCGCAGCGCGAAGCCGGCACAACGCTCGCTCGTGCGTGCGGCGATCACCCTGCTCGTGCAGCGCCCTGCGCTCGCGCTAGCGCTGGAGCCGCCGTGGTCGTTCGCCGAGTTGCGCCAGCCCGGCATTCCGCTGCTGGTCGAACTCATCGCCCTGTGCCGCGCGCGCGCGAACCTCACGACCGGCGCGCTGCTCGAGCACTTCGCCGAACGCGAGGAAGCGAAGGCTCTGCAGAAGCTCGCCATCATCGACTTCCCCGGCGGCGAGAGCGAAGCGCGCGCGGAGTTCGTCGACGCGATCGCGCAGCTCGAGCGGCAGACCGCCCAGCAGCGCCTGGACGACCTTCGGCGCAAGCAGGGCGAAGGGCCGCTCGCGGAGGAGGAAAAGCAGGAGCTGCGCGCCCTGCTCGCCGGCAAGGCGGCGCGAACCTGAACGGATCCATCGGCCGATTCGCTTTGCAAGGCGTTTACATGTACAGTGGGCGCACTGTTGCTTGTCAGGGTCACTGTGAACCGTGACCTGAAGCGATCGAACCATTCGATCCGCTCCATCGCTCCGTCGCTTTCTCCTTGCCAACCTCAGTCTCGACCCGGGATGTACCCGGATCGCGAATTCCATTGTTTCGAGTAGCAGGAGTCAAAGTCATGGCGAATCGCCAGAGTGGTACGGTCAAGTGGTTCAACGATGCGAAGGGTTTCGGCTTCATCACGCCGGAAAGCGGCCCGGACCTGTTCGTGCATTTCCGCGCGATCCAGGGCACGGGTTTCAAGACCCTCGCCGAAGGGCAGCGCGTCACGTTCGTGCCGGTGCAGGGCCAGAAGGGCATGCAGGCCGACCAGGTGCAGCTCGCGTAATCCGCTTCACCGCGTCCAGAGTCACCAACCCCGGGTCGCGAGGCCCGGGGTTTTCTTTTTGAAGGAGACGCCGATGGCGATGAAACCCAACTACAACTTCGAGAAGCGCCAGCGCGAACTGGCGAAGAAGAAGCAGCAGGACGAGAAGCGCCAGAAGAAGCTCGCGCGCAACGGCGACAAGCCCGCCAACGACAGCGACGCGGGCCCGAAACCGCAGTCCTGAAGACATCGGTTCACCGACGCGACGCGTTCATCCCGCGGGGCACGTCGCGGGCTCCGCATCGCCGGGCGAGACCAGATCGAGATTGATCGTCGCCTGCGCATGCGTGGGCTCGAGCGCGAGCGCGCAACGATAGGCGGCGGCCGCCCGCGTGGCATCGCCATCGACGCGATGCGCATAGCCGAGGTTGAGCCAGGCGCGCGCCTTGCGTGGCGAATCGCGCACCGTCGCCTGCCACAGTGCGGCTTCGCTGCGGTAGTCGTCGTTGCGCATCGACGTCGCCACGGCAAGTACGGCGCACAGTGCCGCGGCTCCGACGCGGACCAAGGCGTACTTCGCGATCCGTTCGCCGATGCGTGCGGCCACGCAGGTGAAGGCGAGCATCGGCCCGGCAAGCGCGAGATAAAGATGGCGATCGTTGGCGAGGTCGAGCCGCGGCAGCAGCGAATTGGCGGGCGCGAGCTGCAGGAAGTACCAGCCGATCGCGAACGCGAGCCACGGCAGGCGCCGGCGTGCGGCGAACATCGCCGCGACGGCCGCCGCGAGCATCAGTGCACTCGCCGCCAGTGCCGCCGACCAGGCCGGCGGCACGCGCAGGTCCGGATCGATGTTGGTGAAGCCGAGCAGCGGATGCGTGGCGAGGTAGGCGTGCGCGAGCACCTGGCCCATCGCCTGTTCGGCGAGCGGGCGCGTGCCTATGCTGACGCCGAAGAACACGTGGTAGCCGGGCGTCGCGA
The DNA here is from genome assembly GCF_051958935.1 of Dokdonella sp. GTDB lineage: Bacteria > Pseudomonadota > Gammaproteobacteria > Xanthomonadales > Rhodanobacteraceae > Dokdonella_A. The sequence continues at coordinate 8,842 of NZ_JBQCFP010000117.1, forward strand.
GTGCGGCGAGCAGTGCTGCACCGAGCACGAGCGCGTACGGCCACAGCGTGCGCAGCATCGCGCGCAGCGGTTCACCGCATGCCCAGGCGCGCAGCAGCGGAACCAGCGGCATCACGAGCGCGGTTTCGCGCACCGCGAGCGCGAGCGCGAACAGAGCCGGACCGGTCCACGCGAGCACGCGGGGTGAAGGCTGTGCGCGTGCGACGTCGTCGGCGAGCACGGCCGCGAGCATGAACGTCGCCGCGAGCGAGATCGAACGGCCGCTTGCATACGTGACCGCCTCGGTGGCCGCGGGATGCAGCGCGAACAGCAACGCGGCCAGCAATGCGGCGCCGTCGGTGGTCGCGAGCGACGGCGCGATCCGCGGCAACCAGCGCCGCCACAGCGCCCAGAGCAGGATCGCATTGAGGCCGTGGACCGCGATGTTGGTCGCATGGATCGCGGCTGCGCCGCCGCCGGCTTCGAACGTGAGCGCATAGCTCAGCTTGAGCAGCGGCCGTATGCCCGGCAGGCTCGCCCACCAGCCCGCGAGGCTGCGCGCCGACGGGTTGGCGAGGATCGCGGCGAAATCGTCGAACTGGTATGCCGCGGTGAAGGCGTTGGCGTAGGCAGCAAGGACGGCGGCGACGAGGATGACGATCGCGGCGCGGTTGCGCTTGTCGTGCACCATGGCTTGCCACCCGACCTAGCGAAGCGACGGCGACGCGGCTTCGAACGCGAGTTCGACCAGCGCGACGCTGTCCCACCAGCGCTCGGGCGCGTGCAGCAGCACCGCGAGCACGCGGTGGTCGCCGCGTTCGACGACGGCGACCAAGCAGCGCCCGGCCGAGGGGGTCGTGCCGGTCTTGAGCCCGCGCGCTCCCTGGAGACCGTCGAGCAGCGCATTGGTCGAACGCGCCGACAGCACTCGGCCGCGGTCGGTCGCGATGCGGATGTCGCGACGTTGCGCCGCATCGGCGAGCACCGGTTCGGCCAGCACCGCGCGCGCGAGCACGGCGAGATCGCGGGCACTCGTGTATTGCGCGGCATCGTCGTGGCCACACGGGTTCGCGTAGTGCGTGTCGGCGAGGCCGAGCGCTGCCGCGCGCGCGTTCATGTGCGCGACGAACGCACCGGTCGGATCACGCGCATCGATCGCCCCGCCGATCGCGTCGGCGAGCGCACGGCACGCGTCGTTGGCCGAGCGCACCATCGCCGCGAGCAGCAGGTCGCGCCGCGTCACGCGTTCGCCGCGGCGAAGGCCGATGCGCGTGCCGGTCTCGGCCGCGGCGCCCGCGGACACGTCGGCCCACGCGTCGAGATCACCGTGCTCGATCGCTACGAGCACGGTCATCAGCTTGGCCAGGCTCGCCATCGGCAGGCGCGCATCGGCGTTGCCCGCCCAGAGCGGATGGCCGTCACGCTCGACCCAGTACGCGGCGGCGACATCCGGATAGGCATCGACCGGTCCGCCGCTCGCGGAAGCCGCCGGCGATGCCCGCGTGCCTGCGCACGCGAGCATCGATCCGAAGGCGAACGCGATGGCGAGCGCGCGCAGCACGCGGTCAGCTGCCGCTCGCGCCCCGGGCTTCACCACGCGCGCGCAGGCGTTCGGTCGCGTAGTTGCCGCAGAACGTGCGGTACGGCGAGGACTGCATCGCGGTGTAGCCGCGGCCTTCGCATTGCTGCGCGGCGATCGAGCGCGCGCGTTCGGCGCAATGCTGGGCGAGGAAGCGGCCATGGCGGTTCGGGTCGGCGTCGGCGCAATGCTTGGGTGCGAGGCCCGGGCAGAAGTCACCGACGAAGTCGAGGTTGTCGGCGCCTTCCGCACGCGCGCAGGCCTGCGCGAGGATCGTCGCGCGCGAACCGCTGCCGCAGGCTTCGACCGCCTGCCAGGCGATGCCGCCGAACGAGCGATCGGCTTCGGCGAAACGCGCCGGGTCGGCGGCCTGCCCCATCGTGCGGTTCACGTTCGCGCAGAATTTGTCCTTGTAGGTGGGGCACGCCGCTTTCGGACCGACGTACATCGAATACGACGGGATCGAGCCCAGTTGCGCCTCGCAGGCCTGCGCGGTCATGGCCTTGCCCATCGCCTCGGGCGATTCGCTCGCGTAGTCGCAGCTGCCGATGCGCTTGCCTTCGTAGCTCATCGTGATCTGCTGCCCCTCGACCTGCGCCTTCATGCTGCCGCGGTAGCCGTCCGGCAGCGTCTCCATCTCGCCATCACCGGTCATCGCGTTCTTGCCCTTGCAGACGACGTGGTACGACGCCTTGCTGCCTTCGATGCGGAAGTTCTGCACCTCGCAGTCCTTGTCCTTCGGGACCGCCTGCTCGCTGACCGGGTTCGCGCGCGCGGTGCAGACTTCGACCGGCTTGCCGGGCATCGACATGCCGGCCATCTCCATCCTGGTCGTCACGCGATAGCGATCGCCGCTGTCGGGCGCGGCAACGGCCGTGGTCACGGCGAAGCACAATACGGCCGCGGCGGCGTTGCGCGGGTGGAATGGGCTCATCGGTCGACTCCTGCAATCGGCGCGTGCGGCGCCGTGTTCTTCCCCATACGGGAAAGCGGTCGCGAAACCCCAATCCGACCGCGGCCGCGCCGGAGAACCATGGAAGGCTCAGAGGTCGTGCAGGATCGCGCGTGCCGCATTGTGGCCGGGTGCGCCGGTCACCCCGCCGCCCGGATGCGTACCGGCGCCGCAGAGGTAGAGCCCTGCGAGCGCACCGCGATAATCGGCGTAGCCGAGCATCGGTCGCGCGCTGAACAGCTGGTTGAGCGACAGCGCGCCGTGGAAGATGTCGCCTCCGAGCAGGCCGAAGTCGCGTTCGAGATCGAGCGGCGACTTGATCTGGCGGCCGAGCACCGACGCCTTGAAGCCGGGCGCCCAGCGATCGACCGTGTCGATCATGAGATCGGCGACGTCCTCGCGGCGGTCGTCCCACGAACGGCCGTCCGGCAACTGCGGCGCGACGTGCTGGCAGAACAGGCTCGCCACATGGCGACCCGGCGGCGCGAGTGAATCGTCGAGCGTCGACGGGATCAGCATCTCGACGATCGGCTCTTTCGACCAGCCGTGCGCGCGTGCATCGAGGTACGCGCGATCCATGTAGTCGAGGCTCGGCGCGATGATGATGCCGGCGGTGAGGTGATCGCCGGGCTCGGGCAGCGCATCGAAGCGCGGCAGTTCGGCAAGCGCGACGTTCATGCGGAACGTGCCCGAACCGCAGCGCCAGTTCGCCATGCGCTCGCGCACGGGGGCGGGCACGTGCGCGGGATCGAGCAGGCGTTCGTACAGGAGCTTGGGATTCACGTTGGCGACGATCGTGCGCGCGCGCAGCGCCTCGCCCTTGTCGGTCACGACGCCGACCGCCCGGCCGCCCGCGACGATGATCTCGCGAACGCCGCTGCCGGTGCGGATCTCGACGCCCGACGCGGCCGCCGACTTCGCCATCGCCTGGGTGATCGCGCCCATGCCGCCGATCGCGTGGCCCCAGGCGCCCTTGACGCCGTTGACCTCGCCGAACACGTGGTGCAGCAGGACGTACGCGCTGCCGGGCGTGTACGGACTCGCATAGTTGCCGACCACGCCGTCGAAGCCGAACAGCGCCTTGATCGGCTCGCTCTCGAAGTAGCGGTCGAGGTATTCCGCGGCGGAGATCGCGAACAGGTCGAGCAGGTCGGTGCGCAGGCCCGCTTCGAGCGCCTTCACGCGCCGGCCGAGCCGGCCCGCGCGCAGGAGTTCCGGCAGCGCCTTGAACCAGCCGCCTTCGACGACGTTCGGCGGTGCCTCGAGCGCGAGCGCGCGCAACTCATCGGCGATCGCATCGAGGCGGCGTTCGTATTCGGGCAGGCGCTCGGCGTCGCGCGGCGAGAACTTCGCGACCTCCGCGCGCGTGCGCCCGCCGCCGCTGATGAGATAGCGCTTTGACGGATCGGGATCGTCGCCGAGCGGCAGGAAGTTGTTGAGCTTGCGCTGCACGACGCGCAGGCCATGGCGCTCGAGTTCGAGCTCGCGGATCACCTTCGGCTGCAGCAGCGACACCGTGTACGCCGCGACCGAATTGCGGAAACCGGGGTGGAACTCCTCGGTGACCGCAGCGCCGCCGACGACGTCGCGCCGTTCGAGCACGGTGACCTTGCGCCCCGCGCGCGCGAGGTAGGCCGCACAGACGAGGCCGTTGTGGCCGCCGCCGATCAGGATCGCATCGCGCATGGGTTCGCTCATGCGCCGATTATCCGATGATTTCGCGCGCGCGGCGCGACGCCGGCGCGCTGCGCGGGCTCGCGCGCCGCGGCGTCGAAGCCGTCGGCGAAGATCACGTCGGCGACCTCCGGCACGAAGCGCTCGGCCGCCGCGGTCGGCATGTCGCCGACCGTGTCGCCGGCGAAGGCCCAGCCGCCCGCAAGCAGGATGCTGCCGTCGGCGAGCGTGACGGGGGTCGCCTCGTAGCGCGGCACGGCCATCGCGCCGATGTCCTCGAAGCTCGCGCTCACCGGATCCCAGGCTTCCGCCACCGGCACCGTGACGCTGCCGGGCTCGCCGGCGAGGTGCGCGCCACCGGCGACGAGCACGCGGCCGTCGGGCAGGCGCGCGGCGGCCTGCAGTTCACGTGCGTGCACGAGCGTACCCGCCGGCGTGAACGCGCCGCTCGCCGGATCGTAGACGGCCGCATCGGGAAGGTAGATCGGGAAACCGCCGTTGTAGCCGCCGTCGCTGCCGCCGACCATCAGCACGCGGTCGTCGGCGAGGCGAACGAACGACTGCACTTCGCGCGGTTCGGGGAGGTCTCCGGTCGGCGCGAACGTGCCGGTGAGCGGATCGTAGAGTTCGGCGCTCGCGAGGGGGCCGCCGGCGCCGTCGCCGCCCGCAATGAGCACGCGTCCATCGGCGAGGCGCACCGCCAGCGGCTGGATGCGCGCCTCGACGAGCGAACCGGTCGCGCTGAACGTGCCGGTCGCGGGGTCGTAGAGTTCGGCCGTCGCGAGCACGTCGCGTGCGGTGAGGCCGCCGGCGACGAGCACCTTGCCGTCCTGGAGCAGGGTTGCACTCGCGACGTAGCGCGGGCCGGCCATCGGGCCGGTTGCGCTGAACCGGCCGGTCGCCGGATCGTAGATTTCTGCAGTGCCGAGCGCATCGCCGGTCTTGCCGCCGCGGCCGCCGAGCACGAGCACGCGCCCATCGGCCAGCGCGGAGACGGTCGGTCGCATGCGGATCTCGGTCATCGAGCCGGTCGGCACGAACGCGTCGGTCGCGGGGTCGTACAGCTCGGCCTGGATCAGGTGCACGCCGAAATCGGCGATGCCGCCGGTGAACAGCACGCGGCCATCGGGCAGCAGCGCGGCACCGTACGAGGCGCGCGGCGTCGCCATGTCGGCGCTGCGGTGGAACGAACCGCCGGCGAGCACGTCGGCGGACGACAGGACGAAGGCGACGATCGCGCTGGCGATCGGATGCGGATGGTGCATGGCGGACCCCGGTCGGCGGCAACGGACGCCGCCACGCTGCGCCGATGCCCGCTGGGCCGCATGCGCGTCGGCTCAGTCGCGCATTCGCGCGCCATTTGGAGCGCGTCCGTAGCGTCGCCTTCGGGTTGCGCCTTCAGTTTCCCGTCGCGGCCTTCGCGCGCATCGGCACGAAGGCGAGCACGACGCCGAGTACGCAGAGCGCCGCGACATACCACGCGGGTGCGAGCGGCGCGTCCTTCATGAGCATCGTGACGACGAGTGGCGTGAGGCCGCCGAACACCGCGTAGGCGATGTTGTAGGCGAACGACACGCCCGAATAGCGCACCGCGGGCGGGAACGCCTGCACGAGCAGCACGGGGATCACGCCGACCACGCCGACGCAGAAGCCCGTCGCACCGTACAGCGCGTGCAACCGCTCCGGGGCGCGCGCGAGGCCGTAGTAGAACAGCATGGTCGTCGCGAGCAGTAGTACGCAGCCGAGGCCGAGCGACTTCGCGGCGCCGATGCGGTCGGCGAGCAGGCCGAACGCGATGCAGCCGAGCGTGAGCGCGAACGTCGCGACGCTGTTCGCGGCGAGCGCGCGCGATGCGGGAATGGCGTGCATCTTCTGGATCAGGGTCGGCGTCATGAGGATCAGCACGACGATTGCCGCGGTGAGCAGCCACGTCAGCAGCATCGACAGCACGACCGCGCGGCCGTGGCCGGCGAGCACGATCTTGAGCGGCAGGCCGCGCACGAGCTCGCGCCGGCGGCGCAATTCCTCGAACACCGGCGTTTCCTCCAGCATGCGGCGCAGGAACACCGCGCACAGGCCGAACACGCCGCCGGCAAGGACCGGCACGCGCCAGCCCCAGGCGGCGAGTTGCGCCGCATCGAACTGCGTCTTGACCCAGGTCGCGATCAGCGAGCCGAGCAGGATACCCGCGGTGAGGCCCGCGGTGAGCGTACCGCAGGCGAAACCGATGCGCCGCTCGTGCACGTGTTCGGCGACGAAGGTCCATGCGCCGGGGACCTCGCCGCCGACCGCGGCGCCCTGGAGGATGCGCAGCAGCAGCAACGCGATCGGCGCGGCCGCGCCGATCGAGGCCCAGGTCGGCAGCAGGCCGATCGCCAAAGTCGGCAGGGCCATCAGCAGCACGCTCAGCATGAACATGCGCTTGCGCCCGTCGCGGTCGCCGTAGTGCGCCATGAGGATGCCGCCGAGCGGCCGCGCGAGATAGCCGGCCGCGAACAGGCCGAACGTTTGCAGCTGGCGCAGCCAGTCGGGCGTGTCGAGCGGGAAGAACAGCTGCCCGATCGTCGCGGTGAAGAACACGAAGATGATGAAGTCGTAGAACTCGAGCGCGCCGCCGAGCGCGGCGAGCGTGAGCGTGCGCAGTTCGGCACGGGTCAGCGACGAGACGGGCATGGAGGTCCGGGCAGGCAAGGGGCCGCGTGCAGGTATAGCACGCGCGAGCGATGGCGCTCGCCTTGGCTTCCAGCCCGCCGCCCGACGCGCGAGCACGATCCTGCACCCGCGCCAGCGGCGTGGGATACTCGCGTTCCCGTCCGGAGGTCGTCCGATGCGCATCGTACCGTTCCTGTTGGCGGCATTGATCGCCGGGCTCGCAGGTTGCGTGCACGACGTGAAGTTGGCGGGCTACGCGCAGCCGCATGCGAAATTGCAGGTCGGCGGCCAGCCCAGCGCGGAACAGCTGCGCGCGTTCGCTGCCGGTGGCGGAGTGGTCATCGACCTGCGTGGGCCGGACGAGGCGCGCAGCTTCGACGAGGCCGCCCTCGCGGCGGAACTCGGCCTGCGCTACGTCAACCTTCCGGTCAGCGGAGCCGCGGATCTCACGCCAGCCCGTGCGGAGTCATTGCATGCGGCGCTCGCGGCGGCGTCCGGTCCCGTGCTGCTGCACTGCGCGTCCGGCAACCGCGCCGGGGCGTTGCTCGCGCTGGAAGCGGCGCGGTACGAGGGACTCGACGCGGAAGCGGCGATCGCGCTCGGACGCAGCGTCGGCCTCAAGTCGCTCGAGCCGGCCGTGCGCGAACGCCTCGGCGCGCAGGCCCGGCCCTGACGCGCCTCAGAGCGCCTGGGCGAGTTCCCTGCCGATCGCCTCGGGTGTGTCGGTGGGCGCATAGCGCTTGACCACGTTGCCGTCCTTGTCGACGAGGAACTTGGTGAAGTTCCACTTGATCGCCTCGCTGCCGAGCAGGCCCTTCGCTTCCTTCTTGAGGTAGCGGTAGAGCGGGTGCGCGTTCGGGCCGTTGACGTCGATCTTGGCGAACATCGGGAACTTGACGTCGTAGGTGAGCGAGCAGAAGTTCTTGATCTCCGCCTCGTCGCCGGGCTCCTGGTGGCCGAACTGGTCGCACGGGAAGCCGAGCACGACGAGCCCCTGGCCGCCGAACTGCTCGTACAGCGCCTCGAGCCCGGTGTACTGCGGCGTGAAGCCGCATTTCGACGCGACATTGACGATCAGCATCGTCTTGCCGCGCCAGGCCGACAGCGACTGCTCGTCGCCGTCGATGGTCTTCGCGCTGAAATCGTAGATCGACGTCATGGGCGCCTCCGGGCTGGGGCCAGTGTATGCCCGCACCCTTGGTCCAGCCTAGTGGGGCAGCGGCGTCCCGGTCGACCCCGGACTTCGCCGAGCACGCGCGCGCGAAGTTCCCGGCGAGGATCTTCTCGATGGGCGCCCCGGAATGCTCGCGCCTGACGCGCCTCGGCCGCGGGTGCGTCGAAGCGGGCCCGGATGCGGCTAGCGGTCCTGCATTGCGCACCATCGGCAGGTCCACGACGACGCGGTCGGCGTTGTGCCGCTCGACCAACGGGTGGCCGAGCGTGCCGCGCTGGGGCATCCCCGAGCCGGCCGACCGTTCCGGCGAGGCCGCGGCCGGTGTGCGTGCCCGGCACGATGCGGGTGCAGAGCGAGCGGCACAGCGCGACGCGGTCGGGTGCTGCACGCCGATGCCGCGCACCTGCGCAATGCGCGCCATCATCTCGAAGTACTTGTCGTCCTTCCGGTAGCGCCTGGTCCTACCTACGCCGAGCAGCACGGCGCGGCACGAGGCGCACGGCGGCGTTTGACGGGCCGTGCCTCGCTCAGCCCACGCGCCGGAACGCGATCGCAGGATCGGCCGGCATGTCGGCCGGAAGGTAATGGTCGACGAGCAGGAACGCGAACAGCGCCATCAGGTACAGGACGGAATACTTGAATACGCGCATCGCGAAGAAGTCGTCCGGCGGATCGAGCAAGCGGATAGCGTAATAGAGAAACGCACCACCGAGCACGAGCGCGCCGCCGAGGTAGAACAGTCCGCTCATGCCGGTCAGGTACGGCAGCACCGTGATGACGACGAGCAGCACGGTGTAGAACAGCACGTGCCAGCGCGTGTAGGTCACGCCGTGCGTGACCGGCAGCATCGGCACCTGCGCGCGCGCGTAGTCGTCGCGGCGGAAGATCGCGAGCGCCCAGAAATGCGGCGGCGTCCAGATGAAGATGATGAGGAACAGCAGCAACGCGTACGGGTGCACGCTGCCCGTCACCGCGGCCCAGCCGAGCACGGGCGGCGCGGCACCGGCGGCGCCGCCGACCACGATGTTCTGCGGCGTCGCGCGCTTGAGGTAGGCCGTATAGACGACTGCGTAGCCGATCAGCGAGGCGAACGTGAGCACGGCGGTGAGCGTGTTGACGAACGCGACGAGGATCGCCATCGACACGATCCCGAGGATAGCCGCGAACGCGAACACCTGCTGCGGCGTCAGCGCGCCGGTCGCGAGAGGCCGGTGCGACGTGCGCGCCATCACCTTGTCGATGCGCTGGTCGATCAGGTGGTTGAACGCCGCCGCCGATGCGGCCGCGAGCCAAATGCCGATCGTCCCGGCGATCACCGGCTGCCACGGCGGCAGGCCCGGCACCGCGAGGAACATTCCGATCACCGCCGTGAACGCGATCAACGCGACCACGCGCGGCTTGGTCAGCTCGAGGTACTGGCGGGCGATGGGGGGCATCGTGGTCGGATTCTTGCGCGGGAGGAGAAAGATTGAAACAGGAAGGACACGAAGGAACGAGAAAGCTCGAGAGGTCGTCAGCGAGGCTATGGAGCGCACCGCGGGAAGAAAGGCTGCGTCCGGAGGCGTGCTCTGCTCAGCCTGTTGCGTGTTCCTATTCTTCCATTTCGCCTTGCTTCGCGTCCTTCGTGTTCAGGCTCTTCGATCGACGGCGATCGGCGGTACGACCCGCACGAGCAGGGCGATCAGGGAGAACAGCAGCAGTGCGGCGACGCCGTTGTGGGCGGTCGCGATCGGCAGCGGCAGCAGCAGTTCGACGTTGAGGATGCCGAGTGCGACCTGCGTGCAGAGCAGCGCGGCCACGGCGGCCGCATTCGCGTGCAGGCCGCGGCGCCAGGCGAGGATCGCGGTCGCGAGCACGTGGCCGAACACGACCAGCGCGCCGAGGCGGTGCGCGATCTGGATCGCCGCGCGTGCCGCGGCGTCGAGCACGCCGCCTTCGTAGTTGACGCCGATGCCGCGCCAGAGCACGAAGCCCTCGCGGAAGTCCGTCTGCGGCCACCAGCTGCCCGCGCAGGTCGGGAAATCGGCGCCGCAGGCGAGCGCGGCGTAGTTCGCGCTGGTCCAGCCGCCGAGCGCGATCTGCAGCGACAACAGCACGAGCGCGACGACGATCATTGGTCGCAGCCGGCGCTGCGCATCCGTCGGCGCAGTGCGCGCCGCGAGCGCGAGCGCGATCGCCGCGAGCAGCGAGAACGTGAGCAGGCCGCCGAGCAGGTGTCCCATGACGACGATGGGCTTGAGCAGCAGCGTGACCGTCCACATGCCGAGCATGGCCTGGAAGATCACGACGCCGAACGTGGCTACCGCGATGCGCCAAGGCCAGCCGCGTCGCAACGTCGCCGCGGCGCCGAGCGGAATGGCGAGCGCGAACACGGACAGCAGCGCCGACAGAGCGTAGTACCCCTGGACGTAGAGCGCGATGCCGACTGCCGCCGCCAACGCGGCGCCGACCAGAGCGCCTACGTGCGCGCGGCGCGGCCACGCAGCGACCAGCGCGAGCGCGAACACGAGCGTGCCGAGCGTGCCCGCGAGCATGCGGTGCACCTGTTCGCGCCAGGCCTTGTGCGTCTCGAACGGTCGATCCGGGAACGCCTCGTTCGCGCGCGCGATCTCCTGCTCGTGGCCGGGCCATGTCGCCTTGCCGTAGCACGTCGGCCAATCGGGGCAGGACAGGCCGGCGTTCGACAGGCGGACGAATGCACCGAACACGATCACGAGGAACGCGAACACGGCGGCGAACGCGGCGAGGCGCAGCGGCGTCACGGGACTTGGCATGTCAGTTCTTCACCACGCGCACGAGATCCTTGCGCAGCTTGTTGGCGTCGTATCCGACCGGATAGCTCAATACGAGGAAGCCATGCGGGTCGGCGAACGCGACCGCGACGTCGTCGGCCTGCGCAGGACGCAGGCGGGCAAGGCGATCGTCGAGGTCGCGCACGGCATAGACCGGCTTCATCGCGGCAAGCGCATCCTGCGGCGCGTCGCCGACCACGACGACGCGCACGCGATACGCATTCTGGTTCAGCGTGAGGCGCGCGCGGCGCAGTTCGTCGATGCGCTCGAGGCAAGCCTTCGCGCAGGCGGGACCGGGCAGCGCGAACACGGTCCACGACCAGTTCTCGTCCTTCCACGCGAGCGCCTTGCCGTCTTGGTCGACGATGCGCGCGCCGGTGAGATCCTGCGGCGGCTCGATCAGCGTGCCGTAGTTGCGCATGCCGGCCGGACGCCAGCCGAGCGCATTAAGCACGTAGGCGGCCACGAGCGGCGCGGCGAACAGCAGCAGGATCAGGATCAGGCCGATGCGGTTGCGCGTGCGGGGCGTCATCGATGTTCCTCCCGCCGCGGCGGTTGGGGCGACCGGTTGAGGATGAAGAACGTCGCCGCGACCACGGCGGCGAACGTGAACCAGGTGAATGCGTAGCCGTAATGGCGTTCGGGCGGAAACACGTCCGGCTTCCACTCTCGCACGAACGTGGTGACCTCGTCTCCCGGCAGCTGCAGCAGCACGCGGCTGTCGAGTGGGCGGCCGAGGTCGGCGCCGACTTCGGCGAGGTCGAGATAGATGGTCGTCTTCGGCCAGCGCGTCTGGTGCGGCAACGCATCGCCGCCGAGCCGCAGCCCGCTGCCGGGCGGCGGTGCATACAGCGCGCGCACGGTCTGCGCGCCTTCCGGCGGCGGCGGGATCGACGGCAGTTCGCCGCGGGCATCGCGCGCGAGGAAGCCGCGATTGACGAGCAGCGCCGGGGCACCGGCGGCGGGCTCGAACACGTCGTAGACCATCACGCCGGCCCGGCCGTCGCGGACCTGGTTGTCCAGCACGTACGCATGCCCGGGATCGAAGCGACCCTTCAGGTCGACGCGCGGATAGCGCGCACCGGTCTCGCGGCGTGCCTGCTCGAGCGGCACGGGTGGCTGCTGCGCAGCGCCGTCGAAGGCCGCGAACAAGGCTTCCTTCTCGTGCGCGCGGCGCACCTGCCACGAACCGAGCGCGATGAACGCGGCGATACCGGCAAGCGTCGCGGTGATCGCTGCCGGGTGCGGGCGCCTAGCCACGGAGGAGCGGCGCTATAATCGGCGAGGCAGCCGGAACCGCGTTCCGGCCGGAAGCGCAAGCCATGCTCGGCACCGTCCTGATCGTCGTGTTCTTTCTCGCCATCGTCTACAACCTGGGCGCCGGCCTGTATTTCATGATCACCGACAAGGGCGGCACCGATCGCACGCTGAAGGCGCTCACTCGACGCATCGCGCTGTCGGTGCTGCTGATCGCGCTCGTGATGCTCGGCATCTGGACCGGCATCATCCGCCCGCATGGGGTGGGCGGCTGAGCTTTGGTGCAGGGCTGAGGGCCCCAGGGCCGAAAAGCCGCGCGCCCCGCTATCCGCCCATCTTCAAAGGCCACTGTATTCCGATTCGCAACGTGTGCGAGCCGAGGGCACGGGCTTCCAGCCGTCAGCCCTCGGCCCCGATCTCAAACGACGTACACGAACAGGAACAGCCCGAGCCACACGACGTCGACGAAGTGCCAGTACCAGGCGACCGCTTCGAAGCCGAAATGGTTGTCCTTGGTGAAGTGGCCCTTCGCGCAGCGGAACCAGATCACCGTGAGCATGATCGCGCCGAGCGTCACGTGCATGCCGTGGAAGCCGGTCAGCATGAAGAACGTGCTGCCGTAGACGCCGCTGCCGAGCGTGAGGTTGAGGTGGCCGTAGGCTTCGGCGTATTCGTGCGCCTGGAAACCGAGGAAGATCGCGCCGAGTACGACCGTGAGTGCGAGGAACACGAGCAGCTGCCTGCGGTTGCCCGAGCGCAGCGCGTGGTGCGCAATCGTGATGGTCACGCCCGACGACAGCAGCAGCAGCGTGTTGAGCAGCGGGATTCCCCACGGCGACATCGTCGAGAATGCACCGCCGACCTCGGCCGGGCCGTTGGTCGGCCATGCCGCCGAGAACGCGGGCCACAGGTAGTGGTTGGTCAACGCGCCATGACCCTCGCCGCCGAGCCACGGCACCGAGTAGGCGCGCGCGTAGAAGAGGGCGCCGAAGAACGCGGCGAAGAACATCACTTCCGAGAAGATGAACCAGATCATCCCCATCCGGAACGAGGTGTCGACCTGCTTGTTGTACTTGCCGCCGACCGACTCGCGGATGACCGTGCCGAACCAGCCGAACATCATGAACAGCAGCAGGGCGATGCCGACGAACATGATCGGCTTGCCGATATCGGCTTCATTGAGCCAGAGGCCCGCACCGCCGACCGTACCGAGCAGGCCGAACGAGCCGATGATCGGCCAATGGCTGCCGTGGGGAACGTAGTAAGCACCTTGTGTTTGCGCCATGGCGGCTGTCCCGATCGTTGCGTCAATTTGCCTGGAATCAGCCCGCCGCCGGCAGCGGCGAGCCCGTATTGGTGTGGTGCTCCGCGGAAAGGCGCACGGTGGCCGCCTCGTTCGCGTAGAAAGTGTACGACAGCGTCAGCTCGCGCACGCCCTGCGGCAGTTGCGGATCGACGTAGAAGCGCACCGGCATGCGGCGCGATTCGCCCGCCGCGAGCACCTGCTCGGTGAAGCAGAAGCACTCGGTCTTGTTGAAGAACGCCGAAACCTCGCTCGGCGCGATGCTCGGTACCGCATTGCCGACGATCGCCTCGCCGCCGTTGTTGGTCGCGTCGAACCACACCTCGGTCAGCTTGCCCGGATGCACGTCGACGCTCGCCAGTTCCGGCGTGAACGACCACGGCAGCTTGCTGTTCACGCCAGTCGTGAACTGCACGCGCACCGTGCGGCTCGTGTCCTCGACCAGCCCCGCGACGCGGCTGCGGTCGACCGCGCCCGGCGCCAGCTTGATGCCGAGCACGTGCTCGCAGACGACGCGGTAGAGCGGCACCATCGCGAACCCGAACAGGAACGCACAGGCGACCACCACGCCCGCCGTCTTCAGCACGCCGACATTGCGGTTCCCGGCGTTCATCGGTTCAACACGACGCTGACGATCGCGACCACGTAGATCGTGACCGCCACCAGCCCCACGACGAGCGCGGTGCGGCGCGCTCGCGCGCGGCCGGCAGGGCGTTCGTCATTGGCAAGCTGTTGTTTCATTACCTTGTCGTCGGTTCGCAGCGTGCTGTTCTTCAGGAGTGCGGCCATGGATGGCCGCTTCCGGACCAGCGATTCAAGCAACGCCACCCACCAACGCCACCTCCATCGAACCAGCGATCGGGGAACGATCGCGCCACTCAGTGCGTCACGTCGCCATGGGCGAGCACGTCGTCGCGAATCACCGGCGGCACCGTGAACGTGTGGTGCGGTGCCGGCGACGGCACCGTCCACTCGAGGCCGTGCGCGCCTTCCCATACCTGGGTCGTCGCGCGGTTCTTCGAGAAGTACACCGCGTGGATCACCACGCCGACGAAGATGAGCTGGCTCGCGCCGAACCAGAAGCCGCCGATCGACGAGATCATGTTGAAGTCGGCGAACGCGACGTTGTAGTCGGGAATGCGGCGCGGCATGCCGGCCAGGCCGAGGAAGTGCTGCGGGAAGAACAGCACGTTGACCGAGATCACGCTCGACCAGAAGTGGATCTTGCCCCAGCGCTCCGAGTACATGTTGCCGCACCACTTCGGCAGCCAGTAGTACGCCGACGCCATGATCGCGAACACCGCGCCGGTGACCAGCACGTAGTGGAAGTGGGCGACGACGAAATAGGTGTCCTGGTACTGGAAGTCGGCCGGCACGATCGCGCACATGACGCCCGAGAAGCCGCCGATCGTGAACAGGATGACGAACGCGATCGCGAACAGCATCGGCGTCTCGAACGTCATCGAGCCGCCCCACATCGTCGACACCCAGTTGAATACCTTCACGCCGGTCGGGATCGCAATCAGCATCGTCGCATACATGAAGTACAGCTCGCCGCCGAGCGGCATGCCGACCGAGAACATGTGGTGCGCCCAGACGATGAACGAGAGGAATGCGATCGACGCGATCGCGTACACCATCGCCTGGTATCCGAAGATCGGCTTGCGGCTGAAGGTCGGGATGATCTCCGACACGATGCCGAACGCCGGCAGGATCATGATGTAGACCTCGGGATGCCCGAAGAACCAGAAGATGTGCTGGAACATCACCGGGTCGCCGCCGCCGGCCGCGTTGAAGAAGCTGGTGCCGAAGAACTTGTCGGTGAGCAGCATCGTGACCGCGCCGGCGAGCACCGGCATGACCGCGATGAGCAGGAACGCGGTGATCAGCCAGCTCCACACGAACACCGGCATCTTCAAGAGGTCCATGCCCGGCGCGCGCATGTTGAGGATCGTCGCGATGATGTTGATCGCGCCCATGATCGAGCTGATGCCCATCAGGTGCACCGCGAAGATCATGAAGGCGACGTTGGTGCCGCCCTCGAGCGACAGTGGCGGATACATCGTCCAGCCGCCCTGCGGGCCGCCGCCCGGCATCCAGATCTCGGAGATGAGCAGGAAGAACGCGAACGGCAGGATCCAGAACGACCAGTTGTTCATGCGCGGCAGCGCCATGTCCGGCGCGCCGATCATCAGCGG
The DNA here is from genome assembly GCF_051958935.1 of Dokdonella sp. Taxonomy (GTDB): domain Bacteria; phylum Pseudomonadota; class Gammaproteobacteria; order Xanthomonadales; family Rhodanobacteraceae; genus Dokdonella_A. The sequence goes on from NZ_JBQCFP010000117.1 coordinate 24,402, forward strand.
GATCATCCAGTTGCCGAGGCCGACGAACGCCGGCATGACCGCGCCGAAGATCATGATCAGCGCGTGCATCGTCGTCATTTCATTGAAGAACTCCGGCTGCACGAGCTGCATGCCCGGCTTGAAGAGTTCCGCGCGGATGATCATCGCCATCGAGCCGCCGATGAAGAACATCATCAGCGAGAACACCAGGTACAGCGTGCCGATGTCCTTGTGGTTCGTCGTGAACAGCCAGCGATGCAGGAAGCCTTCCGGCTTGTGATCGTGGTCGTCGTGGGCGTCGTGATCGATCGCGGGATTGGCAGCGGCCATGGCCTTCGAACCTCTATCTGTCTTCGCTCGCGTTCACGCGTGAACGCATGGATGTCTCTCAGCCCTGCGCCGCGGGCGCGGGTGCCGGCGTCGCCTGCGCGGTCGCGCCGGCCTTCTCGGCGGCCTGGGCGGCTTCCTGCTCGGCCAGCCACTTCTCGAACTCGGCCTTCGGCACCGCCTTCACGACGATCGGCATGAAGCCGTGATCCTTGCCGCACAGCTCCGCGCACTGGCCGCGGTAGAGGCCGGGCTGGTCGATCTGCGTCCAGTTGTCGTTGATGATCCCGGGGATCGCGTCCTGCTTCCAGCCGAGGCTCGGCACCCACCACGCGTGGATGACGTCGTCGGCGGTGATCACGAAGCGCACCTTGACGCCGACCGGCAGCACGAGCGGCTTGTCGACGTTGAGCAGGTAGCTCGGGTAGTCGCCGTCCTTGATCGAGTGCGGGTCGACGCCCGAACCCAGCTGGCGCGCCTTGTTCGACTCGGCATCGAGGCTGGAAATGAAATTCACGCTCGACGTCTTCTTGAAGTAGTCGAGGTACTCGTAGCGCCACTTCCACTGGTAACCGGTGATCTTGATCGTCATGTCCGAGCCCTTGGCTTCGGCCATGTCGACGAGCAGCTTGGTCGCCGGCCACGCCATCACGACGAGGATGATGATCGGCACGACCGTCCAGATCACCTCCATCGTGGTGTTGTGGCTCCACTTCGCCGCGACCGCGCCCTTCGATTTGCGGAAGCGCACCATCGCGATGATCATCGCGCCGAACACGACGACGCCGATCGCGACGCAGACCCAGAACGCGAGCATGTGCACGCCGTGGATGCGCTGCGAGATCGAGGTCGCGCCCGGAGCCATGTTGAGCTGCCACGGCTGCGGATTCGCGAACGCTGTTCCGCTCGCCAGCAACGCGAGTACCGCGAACGCGCGGCAGGCGCGCAGGACCCCGGATGAAATCATCGCCATCACCTTTCTGGTTTTGCTCGGATGCGCCCCATTGCGCGGTCGCCGCGACGACCGCGCGGCCGAGGCCGGACGCGCCAAACGTCGGGAGCGTAACCCGTCAATGATAGTGGAGCGCGCGCGGCAGCGGCAACCGCGGTCCCGCGGCGCCGATCGCGCCGGCAGGCCCGCCCGCGACAAAGCGCCGCAGGCAGCGACCGGCCCGGCTCCTCGCGTGCGCGGTTCTTGGCCGGTCGCCGCGCGCTCACTACACTAGGCGTTCCTGGCGTCTTCCCGTCCCCGCACCGGCCACCGCGCCGGCGCTCCCCAGCACCCGAGACCGGCCCATGAGCGCATCGCTGCTGCCCGAACTCCCGCCTGCCCCCGACGCCGTCTGGGCCCGCATCACCGCCGCCTGGGCGCGCGACGAAAACGAAGCCGTCGACGACCTGCTCGCGCAGGCGACGCTGCCGCCGGCCGAACGCGAGCTCGTGCTCGCCCGCGCCTCCGAACTCGTCGCACGGGTGCGTGCACGCGCCGGCGAACAGAGCGCGGTCGAATCGTTCATGCGCCAGTACGACCTGTCCAGCGAGGAAGGCGTGCTGCTCATGTGCGTGGCCGAGGCGCTGCTGCGCATCCCGGACAAGCTTACCGCGGACAAGCTCATCCGCGACAAGCTCGGCGAGGCGGACTGGAAGAAGCATCTCGGCACCAGCGATTCGGTGTTCGTCAACGCGTCGACCTGGGGCCTCATGCTCACCGGCCGTCTCGTCGCGCTCGCCGAGGAGACGCGGCGCGACTTCACCGGCGCGTTCAAGCGCCTCGTCGGCCGCGCCGGCGAACCGGTGATCCGCCTCGCGGTGCGCCAGGCGATGCGCATCATGGGCCACCAGTTCGTCATGGGCCGCACGATCGAGGAAGCGCTCGACCGCTCCGCGCAGAAGGACAATGCGGCCTACCGCTATTCCTACGACATGCTCGGCGAGGCGGCGCTCACCGCCGCCGACGCCGAGCGCTACCATCGGGCCTACAAGGACGCGATCGGAGCGCTCGGCGCACGCGGGCCGTTCGACAGCGTGCTCGCCGCGCCGTCGATCTCGGTCAAGCTGTCGGCGCTGCATCCGCGCTACGAGGTCGCCAAGCGCGCGCGCGTGCACGCCGAACTCACGCCCAGGCTGCTCGAACTCGCCCAACTCGCGAAGGCGAACGGCATCGGCATGACCGTCGACGCCGAGGAGTCGGACCGGCTCGAGCTGTCGCTCGAAGTGATCGGCGCGGTGTTCGCCGATGCCTCGCTCGGGGGTTGGAACGGCTTCGGCCTCGCCGTGCAGGCGTACCAGAAGCGCTGCCCGTTCGTGATCGACTGGCTCGCCGACACCGCGCGCAAGGCCGGCCGCCGCTGGTGCGTGCGGCTGGTCAAGGGCGCTTACTGGGATTCGGAGATCAAGCGCGCGCAGGAACAGGGCCTCTCGGGCTACCCGGTCTACACGCGCAAGCCGAACACGGACGTCTCCTATCTCGCCTGCGCCAAGCGCCTGTTCGCCGCGGGCGCCGACCTCGTCTATCCGCAGTTCGCGACCCACAACGCACACACGATCGCGGCAATTCACCACCACGCGCGCAAGCGACCATTCGAGTTCCAGCGCCTGCACGGCATGGGCGCGGACCTCTACGACGAAGTCATCGGCGAGAAGAACCTCGACGTGCCGTGCCGCGTCTACGCGCCGGTCGGCAGCCACGAGGACCTGCTGCCCTACCTCGTGCGGCGCCTGCTCGAAAACGGCGCCAATACCTCGTTCGTCAATCGCGTCGTCGACGAGAACGTGTCGATCCGCGACCTCGTCGCCGACCCGTGCGAAACGGTCGCCGCATTCTCCTCCAAGCCGCACCCGCGCATCCCGCTGCCGGTCGGCCTCTACGGTGCCAGCAGGAAGAATTCCATGGGCGTGAACCTCGCCAACGACAACGAACTCAAGGCCCTCGCCGACGCCGTCAATGCGCCGCGCGCACCGTGGACTGCCGCGCCGCTCGTGCCGGGCGCGAGCACCGGCGAAGCGCCACGCGCGGTGACCAACCCGAGCGATCGCCGCGAAGTCGTCGGCGAGACGCGCAATGCGGACGCGGCGACGATCGAGAAGGCGCTCGCCAACGCGGTCGCCGCGCAGCCGGACTGGGACACGCTGCCGGCCGCGAGCCGCGCGGCGATCCTCGAGCACGCGGCCGACCTGCTCGAGCAGCGCCGCGGCGAGTTCATCGCGCTGTGCGTACGCGAGGCGGGCAAGACGATCCCGGCCGCGATCTCCGAAGTGCGCGAGGCGGCCGACATGTGCCGCTACTACGCGTCCCTTTCGCGCAAACTGTTCGGCACGCCCGAGGCATTGCCGGGCCCCACCGGCGAATCGAACCAACTGTTCCTGCGCGGCCGCGGCGTGTTCGTCTGCATCAGCCCGTGGAACTTCCCGCTCGCGATCTTCATGGGCCAGGTCGCCGCCGGCCTCGCCGCGGGCAACGCGGTGATCGCCAAGCCGGCCGACCAGACCACGCTCGTCGGCCACGCCGCGGTAAAGCTGCTGCACGAAGCCGGCGTGCCGGAAGCGGTGCTGCAGTTCGTGCCGGCAAAGGGCTCGGTGATCGGCAACACGCTGCTGACGAAGCCGGAAGTGTCGGGCGTCTGCTTCACCGGCTCCACCGAGACCGCGTGGACGATCAACCGCACGCTCGCCGCGCGCAATGCGCCGATCGCCGCGCTGATCGCCGAAACCGGCGGGCAGAACGCGCTGATCGCGGACTCCTCGGCGCTGCCCGAGCAGCTCGTCAAGGACGTGCTCGCGTCGGCGTTCGACTCGGCCGGCCAGCGCTGCTCGGCCGCGCGCGTGCTGTACGTGCAGGAAGACATCGCCGACAAGGTCATCGCGATGCTCAAGGGCGCGATGGACGAGCTCGTCGTCGGCGACCCGGCGAGGCTCTCGACCGACGTCGGACCGGTCATCGACGAGCCGTCGCGCACCTTCCTCGTCGAGCACGCCGCGCGCATGGACCGCGAAGCGAAGAAGATCAACGAGGCGAAACTCGACGCGGGCAGCGAGCACGGCACGTTCTTCGCGCCCCGCGCCTACGAGATCCCTTCGCTGTCGCTGCTCACCCAGGAAGTGTTCGGACCGGTGCTGCACGTGCTGCGCTGGAAGGGCAGCGAACTCGACCAGGTCATCGATGCGATCAACGCGACCGGCTTCGGCCTCACCCTCGGCGTGCACAGCCGCATCGACGCGACGATCGAGCACATCGCGCGCCGCGCGAAAGTCGGCAACTGCTACGTCAACCGCAACCAGATCGGCGCGGTCGTCGGCGTGCAGCCGTTCGGCGGCGAAGGCCTCAGCGGCACCGGCCCGAAGGCCGGCGGCCCGCATTACCTCGTGCGCTTCGCGACCGAACGCACGCTCACGATCAACACGACCGCGGCGGGTGGCAATGCGTCGTTGCTTACTTTGGGCGAGTGAGCAACGCGCGCAAATCATCCATCGATAGCGTTTCCTGCCCGCGATGCAGCATCGCGTGGCAGTTCGGGCAAACGGGGCGCAAGTCCCGTATCGGGTCGACCTGATATTCGTGTCCGATGTCCGACAACGGCACGAGGTGGTGCACGTGAATGAAGTCGACTCCGAGTTCGCCGTACGTCTCCTCGAACGAGAAGCCGCAGACCACGCACGCAGCACCGTAGTGACTTACGCACATCAACCGCGCGGTCCGGTCGCGTTCGTATCTCGAAGAAAGTACGCGGGCCAGCGCACCTTCCATCCGAGCCGCCCCGCCTTCCACGCTGTCTGAATGCTCGGACTCGTATCCGGTTGCTGGTAGTTGCTCGCCGATCAGGAGTTCCAGCTCCGCTGCCAACGCAGGGCTGTGGCCGTTCCTGACGCCTCTGCCGACTCGCCGGCGTGCAGCAAGATCGACCGCTTCGAACAGTGCGGGACGGAGTGCGTCGATTGAAAGCACAAAATCGCTTTGCGGCATATAGGGCACTTCCGCGAGAAGCGACCCGGGAACTGTCGCATAGAAGCTTCGTCCGTCATCTCCCTCGATCAATTCGACCTTCGGGAGTCGGACGCCGCGAGCATTTCCCGCAACGATCAGACGCAAGTGAGTCGTCGTCACCGTCGCGCTCTCGGTCCAGCCGACGTTCAAACGCATCCAGGTATCCAGATCCGTCAGGCCCCAGCGCTCAGGGCCATGAGTGGCGGCACGACGAATCAGCTCGGCAAGCAACATGACGGTGCCGTCGCGCACCATCATTGGTAGGCTCTTCAACGCGTCCATGAAGCATCCCCTTGAGTGTTGGCCGGCTTTTCGGTGCGGCCTATTCCAAAATCGCACCGCATCGAGCGCTTCCTCGACCGCGGCCGCCGGCGCCTTCTCGATCCTGCGCCAGCCGCGCGTACGCGCATCGACCGTGCGTGTCTGATCGCATACCACGACGCCCTGGGTCTTCGTGCCCGAACCCATCAGGGTCACGCTGAAGCCGATTTGCGCGATGCCGTGCCCGCCCTGCATGATCGGCGCCACAAGCAGCAGGCCGGATGCACGGTTGAATGCATCTGCCGACAGCACGAGCACCGGACGGGAGCCCGCGGACCTGATTTCCCCCCGTCAGTCGAGACTGAGCTCGAGGGTGTCGCCGCGCGCAGGAATGCCTCGGCTCACAGCAGCTCGCGCCACATCGGCTCGTCTTCGAGCGACGCATCACGATGCCAGTGCGCCGGCGACTTTGGACTTGCCGCCAGCCGATCCGCCAGCGTGCGTCGCGCAGGCGTCACCGACAATGTGCGCCCTTCGACGGCGAGCTCTACCACCGTACCGGCATCGACTGTGAGTGCCTTGGCGATGCTCTTCGGGATGGACAAGGTGATCGACCCGCCGGTTCGACGCAGCGTTGCTTCGCAGGGCATGTCGACACCACTCCATGTTTTGCTGGAATAGAACTCTACTCTCACGCGTGACGCGGTGCGAAGGCCTATTGGCGACTAGCTTGTCCAGTTTGGCGCGAGACCGAAGCGACCCGCGCGCGCGAACGCGCGCTCGAGCAGCGTGACGAGCCGCTCGGCGAGGTGGCCGTCGGCATCGAGGTCGGGATCGAAGATCGTGACTTCGAGGCCGAGCGCGTGCGGCGAGGCCAATGCGCGAGCGAGCACATCCTCGAGTTCGGCGAGGCGCAGGCCGCCCGGATCGGGCGAGTCGACGGCGGGCATCACCGACGGATCGAGTACGTCGACGTCGAGGTGGATCCAGAAGCCGCGCAGTTCGCTGCGCTCGAGCCGGCGCAGCGCCTCGCCCATCGATGCGGACACGCCGTCGGCGCGCACGCGTTCGATCGGCAGGCGCAGGAAGGCGGCGCGCTCGAAGCGCGCAGTATCCACTTCGTCGGGCGTGCCGTGGTCGCGGTACGCGTAGACGACGGTGTCGTCCTCGGCGAAGTACGGCTTGCCGCCATCGATGCCGAGGAGCGCGTCCGGACCGTGACCGGTCGCGAGCGCGAGGTCCATGCCGGCCGCCGTCAATGGGCGCGGCACGCGCGGGAAATAGAAGTCGCTGTGGCCGTCGATGAACAGCAGGCCATGGCGGCCGCGCCGGCGCAGCGCGAGCGCCCCGCCGAGCAGCACGCTGCAGTCGCCGCCGAGCACGAGCACGAAACGGCCGTCGTCGAGGCTCGTACCGATGCGTTCGGCGAGCCGGGGCGTATATGCCATGAGCCCGGCGCCGTTGCGGTAGCCGGTCGCGGCATCCGGCGCGGGATCATACGCGGGTACGGGGACGTCGCCGCGATCGCGCGCACCGAGTCGCTCGACCACGCGACGCGCACCCAGCGCGGCCGGTGCGCGGAACGCGCTCGGCACGTGGCCGTGCCGCAGCGGCCTGAGGCCGAGGTTCGATGGTGCGCCGACGACGTCGATGCCGCGCGACGCGGCGGCGCGCAAGGCCGGCGCGGCAACGCCCGCCCCCGTGGCGAGCAACGCGCCGAGCAGGCGGCGGCGCGCCGGGTCGGGTGTTCCGGTCGTA
>NZ_JBQCFP010000118.1:0-2174 GCF_051958935.1 Dokdonella sp.
CGCGACACCGAGCGGCCGTAGCCGACCGACAGGTCCTGCAATTCGCACTCGCCGCCCTGGTCGCAGATCGGGCAGTCGAGCGGATGGTTGATGAGCAGGAACTCCATCACGTTGCGTTGCGCGGAGAGCGCGCGCTGCGACTGCGTCTGGATCTTCATGCCGTCGGCGACCGGCGTCGCGCACGCGGGCTGGGGTTTCGGCATCGGCTTGCCGCCCATCTCCACTTCGACCATGCACATGCGGCAGTTCGCGGCAATCGGCAGCTTCTCGTGATAGCAGAAGCGCGGAATCGCGATGCCGGCCTTGTCGGCCGCGGCGATGATCATGGAATTCTTCGGCACGACCATCGACCGGCCGTCGATCTCGATCGTGACGTGGTCCGGCGGCACGCCGGGTGCGGCGGGTTGAGCGCTCATGCTGAAGCCTCGAAGCTTGAAACGCGGAGCACGCCGGTCGCGCGCAGGAAGCGATGGCTCACCTGCGTGCGCTCCATGTGTTCCGTGCTGAGATGCGTTCCGTGATTCATGCCGCGGCCTCGACCGGCGCCTCGATGATCGAGCGGCCGTTGCGGATGAAGTACTCGAATTCGTTCCAGTAGTGGCGCAGCATGCCCTGCACCGGCCAGGCCGCAGCCTCGCCGAACGCGCAGATCGTGTGGCCTTCGATCTGGCCGGCGGCGGCCTTGAGCACGTCGAGGTCGCCGAGTTCGGCCTTGCCTTCGACGATGCGCGTGAGCATGCGGTACATCCAGCCGGTGCCTTCGCGGCACGGCGTGCACTGTCCGCACGACTCGGCGTAGTAGAAGCGCGCGATACGCTGGCACGCACGCACCATGCAGGTCGTGTCGTCCATGACGATGACCGCGCCGGAACCGAGGCCGGAACCGGCCTTCTGGATCGCGTCGTAATCCATCGTCAACTCCATCATCGTCTCGCCCGGCAGCACCGGCATCGACGAACCGCCCGGGATGACCGCCTTGAGCTTGCGGCCGTTGCGCACGCCGCCGGCCATCTCGAGCAGGTCCTTGAACGGCGTGCCGAGGCGGATCTCGTAGTTGCCCGGCCTCGCGACGTGGCCGGACACCGAGAAGATCTTCGGGCCGCCGTTGTTCGGCTTGCCGAGGTTGAGGAACCAGTCGGCGCCCTTGTTGAGGATCGCCGGCACCGACGCATAGGTTTCGGTGTTGTTGATCGTCGTCGGCCGGCCGTACAGGCCGAAATTGGCCGGGAATGGCGGCTTGAAGCGCGGCTGGCCCTTCTTGCCCTCGAGCGATTCCATAAGCGCGGTCTCTTCGCCGCAGATGTACGCGCCCGCGCCGAGCGCGTTGAAGATGTCGACGTCGATGCCGCTGCCCTGGATGTTCTTGCCGAGCAGGCCGGCCGCGTATGCATCCTTCAGCGCCTGTTCGATGTGCTCGAACGGCTCGTGGTGGAATTCGCCGCGCAGGTAATTGTAGGCGACGGTCGATCCGGTCGCGTAGCAGGCGATCGCGAGGCCCTCGACGACCGCGTGCGGATTGAAGCGCAGGATGTCGCGATCCTTGCATGTGCCCGGTTCCGATTCGTCCGAGTTGCAGAGGATGTACTTCTGCATCGTGCCCTTCGGCATGAACGACCACTTGAGCCCGGTCGGAAAGCCCGCGCCACCACGGCCACGCAGGCCGCTCTTCTTCACCTCGTCGATGATCGACGCCGGGTCGGGCTTCTCGGCGAGGATCTTCTTCCACGCCTTGTAGCCGTCGACCTTCAGGTAATTGTCGAGCGTCCACGGCTGCTCGAAATGCAGCGTGGTGTAGACGACCTGGTGTTCCTGCGGTGCGGGACCGTATGCCATGGTGTGCTTCGCTTCGTGTCCTGTAGGAGCGGCTCCAGCCGCGATTCGAATTTCGGATCGCCGGTAAAGGCAGCGCGGCTGAGGCCGCTCCTACATGTCCTATTTCAGTTCGTCGAGGATCCGGTCGACCTTCTCGATCGTCAGGTTCTCGTGGTAGTGGCCGTTCACGACCATCATCGGCGCGCCGCAACAGGCGGCCAGGCACTCTTCTTCCCTCTTGAGGTAGACGCGCCCGTCCTTGCTGCTCTCGCCGAGCTTGATGCCGTACTTCTGCTCGCAGTGGCGCACGATGTCCTCGGCGCCGTTGAGCCAGCACGAGATGTTCGTGCAGATCGCGACGT
>NZ_JBQCFP010000119.1:0-6922 GCF_051958935.1 Dokdonella sp.
TCGCGCAGCTTCGCATCGACCGCGAGCCAGGTCAGCAGGCCCGCGTTGTAGTAGTCCTCGCTCATCTGCCAGCTGCGATACGGCAGTGGGCGGCGCGCGGCGACGACGGGGTCGTTGGTCGTGTCCTGCACGTCGCGCCAACCGAAGCCGGGGCGGTTGTCGGTGTAGGTCTGCGCGACCAGCGCGAGCGCATCGCGCGCCTGCTCCTCGCTCCAGAGGCCCGAGCGCGCCGACAGCACGTGGCCCCAGTACTGCGTCTGGCCCTCGTACACCCACAGCAGGCTGCCCTGCATCGGCGTGTTGAAGTTCGCCGTCGCAAGGTCGGCCGGACGGCGGTATTTGCCGTTCCAGGAGTGCGTGTACTCGTGCGGCAACAGGCTGCGCCCCGGTGCCTGCTTGTCCCAGTCGGTGAAATACGCCGGATCGGCGCTGTTCTCGCTCGAGCGGTGATGTTCGAGGCCGATGCCGCCGAGATCGTCGCTCAGCGCGAGCAGGAAATCGTAGTGGTCGTAATGCTGCGAGCCGTAGAGCTTGCGCGCCTGCTCGACCAGCGCCTGGTGCGCGCGGATCTGCTCGGGTTTCGCCTCGAGGTCCTTCGCGTCGTCCGCGACGAGGTTGAGGAACACCGGCACTTTCGCCCCCGGCGCGAGATCGATGCGCTGGAAATACCGACCGGCATACAGCGGCGAATCGACCAGCGTGTCGAACGGCACGGGTGCGAAGCGCACGCTGCCGTCCGCGCCGGTGGCATTCGGCGTCTGTCCCGGCGCGACGTCGAGCGCGCCGGCAAAGCGCCAGCCCGCGGGCAGCTTCACGCCCGCATCGACCATCACGCCCCGTGACTCGACGCCGGCCGGATACAACGCGACCGCCTCCCACTGCAGGTTGAGCATCGACGGCGTCACGACGACGCGCCCCTGCGAGGAATCCTGCGGCGTGAGGAATTCGAACTCGACGTCGAGCCGGGTCACGCCCGCGGGCACGTCGAGCTGGAACGCGTAAACATCGAGCGGATCGCGCTTCCACGCGATCGCCCGCCCGTTCGCGCTGAAACGAAGGCCGGCGAGCTTGTCGATCGCCCCGCGCGGTGCATGCTTGCCCGGAAGCCATTGCGGGTACAGCAGGGTCAGCGGACCCGGCGAAACGGGGATCTGCTCGCGCACGCGGAAGATGCGGTGGCCGACGTCGGTCGCGTCGACCTCGAGCCGGATCGTGCCGGGCCAGCTCGCCGCGAGCGGCGGGCCCGCGTCCGCCGCGGCGGCGCCCGCGGCGGCGAAGGAGAGCGACAGGACGAGGGCGATGGCGGCGCGGCACGATGGCGACATGCAAAGATCCCGTGGCAACGCGGCGGGTGCCGCAACGATCCGCCGATTGTGGCATGGACGACCGGCGCGCATGGGGCGCCGATGCGGCGCGGCGATGGCGATGCGCGCCGGCCCGTCGCGCTTGCCATCTACGAAATGCTTCGTTAAAAATGGCGCACCGGAGGCTCGGAGGCGCCAGCGATGAACAGGCTTGCCGCAGGTGTGACCATCGCCGCCGTCGCGGCCGGCGCCATCGCGTGGAGCGTGCCCTCGCGCCGCGAGGCGCCGCCCGGGACACGATCCGCCCGTCCACCCGTGGCTGCGCACGAACGCGAACGCGAACTCGAGGCGCCCGGCGACACGCCGTACTGGGAATGGCGCCTCGCCTATCCGACCGGACACTACAGCGCGCGCTGGTATCTCGACGCGCGAGGAGATCACGCGCGAATGCGCAAGGCGATGCCACTCGGCGCGCCGGCGGGTGCGAGGAAGACCGGCGTGCTGCCGGCGGATCGCGCGACCGCGCTCGGTCCCGCGCCCCTCGCGAACCGCAACTACGGCCTGGTCGCCGGCCGCGTCACCGCGATCGTCACGCATCCGGCCGACGCGCGCATCGCCTGGTTCGGCTCCGATGGCGGCGGCGTGTGGAAGACGACGAACTGCTGCGGGCCCGACACGACCTGGGTGCCGAAGACGGATGCGATCGGCATCGCGGACATCGCGATCGGTACGCTCGCACTCGACCCGACCAATCCCGACGTCATCTACGCGGGCACCGGCGACTTCCGCCGCAATCGCCCGTTCGTGTTCGGCGCCGGCGGCCTGCTCAAGAGCATCGACGGCGGCGAAAGCTGGCAGGTGCTCGCGGCGGACGCGTTCGACCCGGCCTACGAGCAACCCGCGGGGCGGTTCCCGCAGTACCACGCGATGAGCGCGATCGTCGTCGACCGGCACGATCCCCTGCGCGTCGCGGTCGGTACCAACCAGGGGCTCTGGTTCAGCCATGACGGCGGCGTGCATTTCGACGGGCCGTGCACCACCAATCCTTGGACGGACCAGCGCCAGGACGTGACGAGCATGGTGGCCATCGACGACGGCAACCGCACCGACCTGCTCGTCGCGATCGGCGCGATCGGCCGGCCGTCCGACGTGCGCCCGGACCTGCGCGAAAACGGTGCCAATGGCATCTACCGCGCCACGATGCCCGCGAACGGCTGCGCGAGCGGCTGGTCGCTGCTGTCGCGCACCGACAACGGCTGGCCGGCCGGCAGCGGCAGCGGCGTGCCTTCCTATCGCGGCGGCGGCAATCCACTCGGCCGGCTCGACCTCGCGGTCGCGCCGGGCGATCGCGACATCATCTATGCGCAGGCGATGGGCATGGGCGTGTTCCGCAGCCGCGACGGCGGCGCGACATGGACCCACAGCGCGACACCGCCGCAGGACTTCGCGACCGGCTGCGTGCACGACGCCTACGGCAACGGCCTACTGTTCGAGGATTACAACGCCGGCCTGCTCGTCGATCCGACCGATGCGGACACGCTGTTCCTGAGTTCCACCGACGTGTGGCGCTCGACCGACGGCGCCGACAGCTTCACCAACCTCACCTGCGGATACGACGAGACGGCCCCGGGCCGGCCCGGCACCGTGCATGTCGACAACCACGTGCGCGCGTACGTCGGCAACGATCCCGGGCGCCTGCTGATCGGCAACGACGGCGGCATCTACTACAGCGCGGATGCGCGCGCGCCGCGACCGACGTTCGTCGCGATGAATGGCGGTATCAACACGATCGAGTTCTACTCAGGCGACATCACCGCACGCTTCGACGACCCGGCAAGCCCGTTGCGCGGCATCAGCGGCGGCGCGCAGGACAATACCTCCTCGTCGCAGACCTGGGCCGCGGGCGAACAGCCGGGACTCGCGCACTGGGCCACGCGCTTCGACGGCGACGGCACCTACACCCGAATCGAGCCGGTGCTCGCGCGGCGCTGGTACTACAGCGCGCAGTTCGGTTTCGTCGTCGCGTCGATCGACGGTCCCGATGCCGAGCCCACCGAGATCGTCGCGCCCTACGACGAAGGCACCGGCCTCCTCTGGCGCGGCGATCGCGCCGGATTCCTCATGCACTACGATCTATACAAGTTCGGCGGCAGCGACACCTGCCCGCCGACGAGCGGTTGCCAGCGCATGCTCGCCGGCACGTTCCGCGTGTGGGAATCGTTGAGCGGAGGCCTCCCGAACACGTCGTGGTATCCGGCGAGTCCGGATCTCACCAAGCGGCTGACGACGTCGGCGAACCTGTCGATCATCAATCGCGTGCGCTATGCGTATTCCGACCCGACGCGTGCGCTCGTCGGCACGAACGACGGCAACGTGTGGGCCGGCGCCGCGCTCGGCGGCGGCGCCTCGAGCCCGGCGCACTGGACCAATCTCAGCGGCGACAATGCGACGCTGCCGAACCGCCCGGTCATGGACGTCGTGCACGACCCGTCCGCGGCCGACGTCGGTTACGCCGCGCTCGCCGGCTTCGACCAGAACACGCCCGCGACGCCCGGCCACGTGTACCGCGTCGACTGCGATCCGGGTTGCACGACGTTCCGCTGGAGCAACCGCAGCGGCAACCTGCCGAACATTCCCGTCAATGCGATCCTGCTCAATCCCAACGTGCCCGGCCAGGCGTACGCGGGGACCGACTGGGGGCTCTACTACACCGACGACATCCGCGCCGAATCGCCGGGCTGGAACCGCTTCGGCGCGGGACTGCCGTCGGCGATGATCTGGGATCTCGTGCTCGACCGCGGCGCGACCACGCTCGCGATCTTCACGCGCTCGCGCGGCGCATGGGTGTGGCCGCTGCCGCAGGCGCCGGCGACTCCCGGCATGCGCGGTCACAGCACGCATGCGCTGCCTGCGCAGCTGCCGGGCCGTCCCTGAACGGCGTGGCCGTTTACCGACCTTGACGAACGGGCACGTCCGGGCCGCTCGTGCGGGCTGTTATGATCGGCTGTCCTGTCGAGCCGGATCCGCGATGCTGTACCACCTGCATGAAATCAATCGCACGCTGCTGAATCCGCTGGTCACCTGGTCGGGTGCGGCCGCGAACGCGCTGTCCGCGCCGGACAACTGGCTCGCGCGCATGCCCGGCGTCGATCGCATCGCCGCCGGCTATGAGCTCTTCTACCGGCTCGGCAAGGACTACGAGAAACCCGCCTTCGGCATCACCTCCGTGCACGCCCACGGGCGCGAAGCCGCGGTCATCGAGGAACGCGCGCTCGAATTGCCGTTCTGCAACCTGCTCCACTTCAAGCGCTGCAGCGATGATCCGCAGGCGCTCACGCAGTTGCGCGAGGATCCCGTCGTGCTCGTCGTCGCGCCGCTGTCGGGCCATCATGCGACCCTGCTGCGCGACACCGTGCGCACGTTGCTGCGCGACCACGACGTCTACATCACGGACTGGGTCGATGCGCGCATGGTGACGCTCGACAAGGGCCCGTTCGGCCTCGACGACTACATCGCGTACGTGCGCCGCTTCATCGGCCACCTCGGCGCGGAGCGCCTGCACGTGATGTCGGTGTGCCAGCCGACCGTGCCGGTGCTCGCCGCGGTGTCGCTGATGGCGTCGGCCGGCGAAACCACGCCGCGCACGCTGACGATGATGGGCGGCCCGATCGATCCGCGCCGTTGCCCGACCCAGGTCAACGACCTCGCGACGCACAAGCCGTACGCGTGGTTCGAAACCAATGTCGTGTTCGACGTGCCGCCGAACTATCCCGGCAAGGGCCGCCGCGTGTACCCGGGCTTCCTTCAGCACGCCGGCTTCGTCGCGATGAACCCGAGCCGCCACTTCCACGCGCACTGGGACTTCTACCGCGACCTGCTGCGCGGCGACCTCGAGGATGCCGCGGCGCATCGGCGGTTCTACGACGAATACAACGCCGTCCTCGACCTCCCGGCCGAGTTCTACCTCGACACGATCCGCATCGTGTTCCAGGAGCACCTGCTGCCGCTCGGTACCTGGCATGTGGAAGGCGAGCGCGTGGCGCCGGAGGCGATCCGCCAGTCCGCCCTGCTCACGATCGAAGGCGAGCTCGATGACATCTCGGGCCTGGGCCAGACGCGCGCCGCGCACGACCTCTGCAGCGGCATTGCGGCGAAGAACCACGCCCATCTCGAAGTGAAGGGCGCCGGCCACTACGGCATCTTCAGCGGGCGCCGCTGGCGCGACACCGTCTACCCCGACGTGCGCGATTTCATCCGCCGCCATCACGCGGCATGACGCGGGTTTGAAGGCGGGGTCGACATACGGCGTTCTTTCGTGGGAGCAACGGTCTTCGAAGGCCGGCACACGGCAAGATTCCGTTCGCGCTGGGCGCAGCCCACGGAGCGGGCGGAGTCGAAGGGCCCGCGCGATCCTGACGCAGCTGTTTCGACTCCGCTCGCCGCGCGAGCTGCGCTGGACGCGAACGGCGCGGGAGCCACCCGCGCCACCGCACTCAGCGTCTCGTCAGCGCATGGCGCCCCGCACCCGTGATCGCGAGCAGCAGCAGGCCGCCCATGATCGACAGGTTCTTGAGGAAATGGATCTGGTTGAGCGAACGCTCGGCCGCCTCCATCGTCCAGAACGGATGGCCGATGAGCGCAGTGCCCGCGACGAAGACCATCAGCACCAGCGCCAGCAGTCGCACCTGGAAGCCGAACAGCACGGCGACGCCGACCGCGAACTCCATGATCGTCGCGATCGCCGCCGACACCGCGGGCATCGGCGCATGCACGTACTCCATGTAGTGCACGGTCCCGTCGAAGTCGATCAGCTTGCCAAAGCCGGAAATGACGAACAGCGCCATCAGCAGGATGCGCGCGGCCAGCAGCAGCGCATCACGGTATCGTTCGATCAGTCGGTCGATCATGACACCCCTCCTCGCTTGGAACGCACCGCCATGATACGGCAGCCGCTTGCCGACGGAGCAGGCCGACGCAGCAGGTCGCCGCACCCGCGCGGCGCGTTCGCGTAGACTCGCCGTTCCAGCAGGAGCCGCCATGTCCGCCGTGATCCGTTGCCTCGCGCTCGCCGTCGCACTCGCCGCCTCGCCCGCCATCGCCGCGACCGCGGCGAAGGGTAGGACGATGCAGGAGGTGCTCGAAGCCTCGCAGCCCGGCGACTGGCGTGCGCTCGATCCCGAGAACACGCTCTATCTCGATCTCGCCGGCGGACGCGTCGTGATCGAGTTGGCGCAGGCGTACGCACCGCTGCATGCAGCGAACTTGCGCACGCTCGCGCACGCGCACTATTTCGATGGGCTCGCAATCCTGCGCGTGCAGGACAACTTCGTGACGCAATGGGGCGACCCCGACGCGGAAGACAAAGACAAGGCGCGCGGGCTCGGCAAGGCGGCGCGCACCCTCGCGCCCGAATTCGAGCGCGGCATCGCCAAGGATCTCGCGTTTACCCGACTGCCCGACGGCGATGTCTACGCGCCCGAAGTCGGCTTCAGTGGCGGCATGCCGGTCGGGCGCGAGCCGAAGGCCGGCCAAACCAGGCGCGCGCCCGGCTACGGCATGGTCGGCGCCGGGCGCGACAACCGCGGCGACACCGGCCGCGGCGCCGAACACAAAGTCGG
>NZ_JBQCFP010000120.1:0-30983 GCF_051958935.1 Dokdonella sp.
TCGCCGCCCCCGGCGTCGCTCGTCGTGTACTACCCGGCGCGCGGGGTGTGGCCCTTGTTCAACCCCGGTTCGCCGAGGTTGGGGGCGACGACGTGCGCGCGCAGGCCCTGCGCCGGCGCGTAGACGACGCCGACGCTCGCCAGGTGCGTCGGCGACATCTCGAGCCGCTTGCCGTCGAGCTGCGTCGGCGTGCCGTCGAAGTCCTGGACGTAGTCGGCGAAACGCGCGTCGTGCCAAGCCCAGCTGCCGATCAGGCTGAGTGCGTCGTCGAAGCGCCAGCGGGCTTCCGCTTCCGCTCCCTTGAAGTGCTCGTTGCCCGCGTTGGCGAGCCCGGGCAGGCCGTCGACGTCCTGGCTGACGACGAGGTTATGGAAATTCATGCGGAACAGCGACACGTCCCACTCGAAGCGGCCATCCGCATGCCGTCCCTTCAAGCCGATCTCGCCACTCTGCGCGTCCTCCGGTTCGAGGATGTCGAATTCCGGTTCGGGGCCGAAATCCTTCACCGCGGGCTTGAACGTGTCGCGGTAGCTCGCATAGGCGGTGAGATGATCGGTGCCGTCCTGCCAGAAGCGGTAGCTCGTGCCGAGCGCGCCGGCCCAGCGATCGTCGTTGCGCCGGTCGCTGCCGGACTCGGCCACTTCCGGTTCGTCGCCGGTGAGGTCGACGCCGATGCCGCTGGCCGACTCGCGCGTGTGGTTGAAGCGCAGGCCCGCTTCGACCCGCCACGCGTCGGTCACGGCGTATTCGAGGTCGGCGTAGAGACCCGTGAAGTTGCGGCGATCGTCGAGCCGCGTCGCCTCGTCGATGTGCAAGGTGCGCCAGTCCGGCGCGTTCGAACCGTCCGGCAAAGTGGCGTACTCGAAGTTGTCGCTGCGTTGGTCGCCCTTGCCGTACAGATGATCGAGGCCCCAGACCAGCGTCGCGCGCTCGTTCAGCGCAGTCGCGACGTGGCTGTCGAGATACACCTCGGTGCGATGCACGCGCTGGCGGAAGCCGTCCGCATTGTGCGTGACGCCGTCGTCGGCGAAGTCCTCGCGCAGGAAGCCGCGCACGTTGTCGGCGTTGCTGCGCGCGTAGGCGAGGCGCGTACTCCAGTCGCCGAGCGCGGTCGGCAGCACGTAGCCGAACGCGAGCTGGCCACGGTCCTCGTCCTGCTCGGCGCCGCGCGGATTGGTGTTGGCATCGAGCGGCACGCGCTCGGTCAGCACGCCGTGCTCGCGCGGATGCGGGCTGGTCGGGTCCTGCTTCAGCTGCGTGAAATCGGCGTCGACGGAGAAGCGTCCGGCGCCGACGTCGCCCGCACCGCGATACAGCAGGTGCGCGCGATCCCAGCCGGCCCGATCGGTTGCGAGTTCGTTCTTGTCGGCGTCGACGAGCAGCGACTGGCTCCAGCCGTCGCCGAGGCCCGACAGCGGGATCGCCGCTGCGACGTGCGCACTGCCGCGGCTGCCGAAGCCCACCTCGACCTGCGCCGGCCCCGCGCCCGCGGCGTAATGGATCACGTGGATCACGCCGACGAAGCTCGTCGCGCCGTAGCTCACCGGTGCGGCGCCCTTCACGATCTCGATGCGCTCGACGTTGGCGAGGTTCAGGGTAGCGAGCGCGGGCGTGAACGCGCCGCCGGACGGGATGCCGTCGACGACGAGCAGGAACGCGTCGAATTCGCGCAGGCCCCACAGCGCCGGCACCGACGAGGCCGGCCCGCCGTCGCCGCCGGGCGCGATGTCGATGCCGGCGACGAGCGACAACGCCGTGCGCAGGTCGTTCGCGCCGAGTGCGCGCAGTTCGTCGCCGCCGACGATGCTGACGTCCGCGGCGACATCGCTGAGCGCGATCGGGATCTTGCTGGTCGTGACCTCGACCGGCTCCAGTTGCTGCGACGTTTGCGCACTCGCGCAGATGGATGCGCCGAACGCGAACGCGGCCAGCGTGGCACGGACACGACGAATACCTGCGGACTTCCGCATGACACCCTCCTCCCCGAGAGAAGAGCGAAGTCTGGGGCGCCGCACCCACGAGGATAACGGCCTTGCGACGCATCCGGACTCAGCCTCCAGCCGGATCGCCAGGCGCGGACGCCGGCGGGATGCACGGGTATGCTTGCGCGAATGCCCATGCCCCGACGCCCATGACCCTGCTGCGCCCGCGCCTGCGCGGCCTCGTCGTCAAGCTCGCGCTCTTCTACGCGCTGCTCGCCCTGCCGACCCTCGTCGTGGTCGAGGCGGTGATCCTCTCGCACGAGTTCCAGCAGATGATGCGCGGCCTCGCCGAAGGCAGCCTCGAGCGCGCGGCGGATGCCGGTGCCGACGAGTTCGCCCGGCGCTGGCCCGAGTTGCACGGCATCGACGACGCGGCGCGCGCGGGCGCACAGGCCTGGCTCGACGGCTGGGTACTGCGCCTGCAACAGCCGCGCGGCGGGCTGACGCCGGACGCGTCCTACCTGCTGCTCGAGCTGTCCGACCGGCCATTGAGCGCGGCGCTGCTCGACCTCGATGGACGCGAACGCGTCGTTTCGCCCACCGATCGCGGCACGCACGTGACCGCGCCGTCGGGCGCGGACCTCGCGCGCGCTCGCGCCGCCGGCCACGCCGTCGCGCTGGCCGGCAGCGACGAAGGCCGCCGGCTGCGGCGCGCGCTCGCGCCGCTGCACGACCCGCAGGGCCATGCCGTCGGTTGGCTCGCGCTGGAACTGCACCTGCCTTCGCCGTGGCGCCACCTGCTGTCCGAATCCAGCTTCGAATCGCCGACCGTGTTCGGCTTCCTGCTCGTGTTCGGCATCGCCTCGTCGATCTTCCTCGCCGGCTGGGTGACGCGCCGGCTCAACCGGATCGCCTACGCGGCGAGCGCCTGGAGCCGCGGCGACTTCGCCGACCGCATCGGTGATCGCTCCGGCGACGAACTCGGCGCGCTGTCGACCCTGCTCGACCGCATGGCGCTGGATCTCAAGGGCCTGCTGCGCACGCGCGCGCAGCTCGCGACCCTGGCCGAACGCCAGCGGCTCGCCCGCGACCTGCACGACACGGTCAAGCAGAAAGCCTTCGCGCTCAACCTGCAGCTCGCGACGGCGCGCCGCGTGGTCGGCGATGCGGCGGTCGCGGACCGGCTCGAGCAGGCGCAGCGCCTGACCCAGCAGATCCAGCAGGAACTCGCGCAGATCCTCGACGAGCTGCGTGCGTCCGACGCCGAGCTGCCGTTCGCCGAGCGCCTGCGTACCCGCGTGGCCGAATGGTCCCACCTGAGCAGCATCGCCGTGCACAGCACGCTCGACGACGTGCCGCCGCAGCCGGCGGCCATCGAGGAATCGCTGCTGCGCATCGTCGACGAGGCCCTCTCCAACGTGCTGCGCCACAGCGGCGCCGACCGCGTCGACGTCGCGCTCGCGCGGCGCGCCGAACGCGTCGAACTGGTCATCGCCGACAACGGCCGCGGCGCACCCCAGGCGCCCGCCGCAGGCATGGGCCTGCGCAACCTGCGCGAACGCGCGCTGCTGCTGCCGGGCGGGCGGCTCGATCTCACCCCCCGCGTCGATGGCGGCCTGCGGGTTGCCGTGAGCTTCGCGGTAGTGGAGACTGCCGACCCATGAACGCCCCCATCCGCATCGTCATCGCCGACGACCACGTCCTGGTCCGGCAAGGTATCCGCGCCTTCCTCGAGACGCACGCGGATCTGTCCATCGTCGGCGAAGCCGAGAACGGCGGCGACGCGATCCGCCTGTGCCGCGAGAAATCGCCGGAAGTCGCGCTCGTCGACCTGGTCATGCCGGGCGGCGGGATCGAGACGACGCGCCTTATCCGCGAGCAGAATCCGCAGACCCAGGTCGTCCTGCTCACTTCGTTCGAGGATGCGCAGCAGATCGTCCAGGCCGTGCGTGCGGGCGCGCTCTCGTGCCTGCTCAAGGATGTCGACGCCGACGCACTCGCCGAGGCGGTGCGCAAGGCCGCGCGCGGGGAAGCCGTGCTGCACCAGCGCGTCGCGGCGCGCCTGATGGAATTGCTGCGCCAGGAAAACGAACCGGGCGCGGAGATGCTCGACTCGCTGAGCCAGCGCGAGCGCGAAGTGCTCGCGCTGATCGCCGAAGGCCTCAACAACCAGCAGATCGCCGAGCGCCTCGGCATCGGCGAAAAGACGGTCAAGACGCACGTGAGCAACGTGCTCGGCAAGCTCGACGTCAGTGATCGCACGCAGGCCGCGGTGTACGCCTGGAAGAGCGGCCTGAAGCAGCGGCCGCCGCACTGAACGCGCGGCCCGAGGCTGCCCGGGCCGCACGCTAGCAGGATGTTGAAAAAGGCGCCATCCAGCGCTTTTTCAACTCAGCGAGTCCGGCGCATGTCCGGACTCGCTTCCGCGATTCAACGACGTGCGTCGTCGACGCGCGAGCGATCCATCCCTGGATCGCGTCCGCAGGCTGTTTTTCAACAGCCTGCTAGTCGCGGTCCGGTTCCGCCGCCGGCGTTTCGTCCGGCGATGCTTCGGGGTCGCCATCGGGCGCGGGTTCGTCGGCGAGCGATTCGCGCGCGGCATCGAGCAAGGCATCGTCGATGCGCTTGCGCTGCCGGCGGCGCAGTTCGCTCGCGATCAGTTCTTCCGCGATGCGGCGACGCAGGTCGTTGCGCCGGCTGTCCTCGTCCTGGCTGTTGCTCACTTCCCGTCGTCCATCGTCATCGCGCCCTGTCCGCGATTGCGCTGGCCGCCGTCCGATCGCTGCCGCGCGGTTTCACGATACGGTGCGCCGAGCGCATTGCGTGGCGATCGCGCAAGGGAATCCCCCTCGCCGAGACGGGGAAAATCCCTCGCGCCGATCCGGCGGTGAGCGCGGTGCGGGTTACGCGCTAGACTCGGGTGCATCGATCCCGAGCGCTCTGCCCGAGCCGGGAGCCAGGGGGCCAGATGACCATTCGATCGCTCCGCCTGCCCGCATGCGCGCTGCTCCTCGCGACGCTGCTCGGCTCGCGCGCGGCGCTCGCGCAGGTCGACGTCGAGGTCGTCGGCAATACCGCCCACGCGACGATCCTGCTCGAGGATGAACTCGGCACGCCGTACGACGCCGAAGTCACGATCATCTTCGACACGCCGACCAACCTCAGCCCGCGGAGCCTCAACCTCGGCGCGGAGCTGTTCGATCCGGCGCAGGCTCCGGGCGCATTGCCCGCGGGCGTCAGCATCGATCCGGCGTTCCCGATGCTCATCACGATCGAGCCGCCGGGCACGCCGGCGCTGTTCACGAGCGGCTTCGAGCCGTCCGAGGACGGCACCGGCGTGCTGTCGTTCCACAACACGTACGATATCGAGGTGCATACGCATCGCCTCGTGTACACGCCCAACAGCCCGTATCGCCTGCTCAAGGCGCCCATCGGCGGCGCGTTCGCCGACGTCACCGAGGACGTACTCAAGGGCAGCGCCCGCGCGCGCGGCCGCGGCGGTGCGTTCTCGCAATTCGTCGTCGGCTACGACGCGAATGCCGGCCTCGGCGCGGTCCTGGTCGTGATCCTGCCGAAGTCGACCGCACTGACCCTGCGGCTCACCGCGGCGATCCTCGGCAACCTCCTGCGCGGCGAACTCACCGCGCTGCTCACCAACGTGATCGCCGCGATCGGCACCGCGGTGATCAATCCGGTGCTCGGTTGCACCAACGCGCTCGGGCCGCTCGACGACTTCATCGCCGACGTCGAGGCGCACGCCGGCATCGACATCGCCAACCTCTGGCGCGGCCAGCACGACGTCGTCAACGACGCCGGCGAACTGTCGAGCCTCGCGCGCACGCTGCGCTTCAGCCTGCTGCGTTGCGCCGGCGGTTCGTGACCGCTCCATGCCGGCGCGCCTGACCGCCTATCCGCCCGACGGCGCCGCGCTCGTGCGCGTGATCGAGGAAGGCACGACTTATCGCCTCGGCCGCGCCAGCGCCTGCGAGCTGCGCATCGAACATCCCTCGGTATCGCGCTTCCACGCCGAGATGGAATGGCGCGGCCAAGCCTGGTTGCTGTCGGACACCGGCAGCAAGAACGGACTGCGCGTCGACGGGCACATGGTGCGCAGCGCCGAACTCGCCGGGTCCGCCTGGTTCTCGGTCGGCGACGTGCAGTGCTCGTTCGAGCGCATCGACGATGCCGCGGCCGCCGCCCACCGTTCGGCCGGCCTTGGACGGCGCGAGGTGTCGCGGGCGCTGTCGGCGCAGTTGCAGCAGCCGAACGTCGGCATGAGCACGCTGATCCCGCAGATGCTCGACATGGTGCTGCAGTTGTCCGGGCTCGACCGCGGTTTCGTGCTTTACGCCGACGCGGGACGGCCGCTACGCGTGCACGCGAGCCGCGCGCTGCGCCCGGCGGACCTGTCCGGCGATCGTTTCGCCGGCAGCGCGGCCGCGGTCGAACGCGCGCTCGCGGGCCGCAAGTCGGTCGTCTGTTGCGACACCTCCGATTCGCCCTGGCTCGCGCAGCGTCCGAGCGTGCGCCTCGGGGGTATCCGCGCGGTCATCTGCACGCCGCTGCTGATGCAGGACGGCGCGACCGGCGTCATCTACGCCGACAGCCGCACTCCGGGCCCGCCGGTCACCGAACTTGACCTGGAACTGGTGGAGAACGTCGCCGGCGCGGCCGCGACCGCGCTGGAAGCGGCGCGCCTGCGCGACCGCATCGCCGGCCTCATCGACGCGCTGCCGGACGGCGACGCGCCGTCGTGGGAAGAACTGCGCAAGGCATCGGCGTAGAAAAAGCCGGCGCGGCTGTGCGGCGCACGGCGGCTGCGCTATCGTGGGTGCGTGAATGCCGGCCTGAACGAAGACCCGCCCAGCGACGCCGCGACCCTCACCGGCTTTTTCGCCGCGAGCGAGCTGCGCGTCGGCGACGTGCTCGCCGGGCGCTTCCGCATCGACGCGATGATCGGCATCGGCGGCATGGGCGTCGTGTACCGCGCGCACGACCTCTCGCTCGACATCGACGTCGCGCTCAAACTGCTGCGCCCGGACCTCGCGCGGCGCCCCGAGGCGTTCGGCAACTTCCGCCAGGAGCTGCTGCTCGCGCGCCAGGTGTCGAGCCCGCACGTCGTGCGCATCCACGACATCGCCGAGCACGAAGGCCGCTGGTTCATCAGCATGGACTTCATCGCCGGCGAATCGCTCGAGCACCGGCTCGACCGCGTGCGCAAGCTCGCGCCCGGGCAGGCGACGGCGATCGTGCGCGGCCTGCTCGAGGGCCTGCACGCGGCGCACCTGCGCGGCGTCGTGCATCGCGACCTCAAGCCCGCGAACGTGCTGCTCGGCGACGGCGACCACGCCTACGTCACCGACTTCGGCGTCGCGCGCATCCTCGGCGCGACCGGCATGACGCAGACCGGCATGATCGTCGGCACGCCGGAATACCTGTCGCCCGAGCAGGCGCGCGGCGCGCCGATCGACGCACGCAGCGACCTCTATGCGGTCGGCCTGATCCTCTACGAGATGCTCGCCGGCGAACTTCCTTTCTCGGGCGGTACGCCCGCGGAAGCCGTCGTGCAGCGCCTGTTGCGGCCGCCGCCGTCGCTGGCCAAGGCGCGACCGGACCTGCCCGGCTGGCTGCATGCGTTCTGCGATCGCCTGCTCAAGGTCAACCCGGCGCACCGCTTCGCGTCCGCGCGCGATGCGCTGCGCGCGCTCGAGGCCAGGCGCGTGCCGCGCCCGCCGCTCGATCGGCGCGTGCTGCTGTCCGGTGCACTCGTACTGCTCGCCACCGTCGCCGCCGGCACATGGCTCTGGCGCCACCCATGGCCCGTCGCGCCGCCCGTGGTGGTCGCGCCTGCCGTGCCGCGCATCGGCGTGCTGCCGATCTTCGCTGCCGCAGGCGATGCCGAACTCGCCGAGATCGCGCGCGGCCTCGACGAACATCTCGCAACCTGGCTGCGCAACGACGCGGGCGCCGCCTCGGTGCCGCGCCGGCGCGTGCTCGATGCGCTCGCACGCGTCGCGCCGGAGCAGCCGCGCGACGTGCTGCTGCGCCGCCTCGGCGACGTCGCGAGCGCGGCCAAGGCGACGCGCCTCATGCACGGCACGCTCGCGCGCGAAGGAACATCGCTGCACCTCCAGCTCTGGTCGGCCGACCCGTCGTCGCGGACAAGCGAACCGGTCGTCGATGTGCGTGGCGCCGACGCGGCGCAACTCTTCGCCACGTATCGCGACGCGGCCACGAAATGGTTCGCGACGACCGGGCAGCATGCGGGTATGGCGCCGGCACTGGCGCCCGACGCGCTCGCCGCCTTCGGTGGCGCACTCGTGGCGCTCGACCGGCACGAGCCCGAACCGGCCGCGAGCACGCTCGCCGCACTCGCCGCGAAGGATCCGGCGAGTGCGCTCGTCGCACGCGCGCTGCTCGAGGCCCAGGTCGCGGCGCAACAGGAACTGCCGGCCGAGAACACGCGCGCCGAAGTACTGCAGCGCTTCGCGCGCGACGACAGTGCGCTCGGCCGCGAACTGCGCGTGCGCGCGCAGGGGGACGGTGCGAAGGCGCGCGCCCTGCTCGACGCGTCGCGGCGCGCATTCCCGCACGATCCCGTGCTCGCACTGCTCGATGCGGAAACGCTCGCCGCCGACGGCGACGGCGCCGGCGCGCTCGCCCAACTGCGCCACTACGTGAAGGAGGACGACCAGGATGCGCGCGCATGGTTCCTGCTCGGCCGCACCTCGATCCAGCAGGGCGAGGCGCAGCCAGCGGTCGACGACTACCTCGTGCGCGCGCTCGTGCTCGATACGCGTTCGCGCGACACGGCCGCCGAGGCCGAGGTGCGCAATGCGCTCGGGATCGGCTATGAACGGCTCGGCCAGCTCGACGCGTCGGCCGAGCAGTACACGCGTGCGGCGGCGACGCGCGAGCGGCTCGGCGACACGGTCGGCCTCGGCAAGACCTTGCGCAACCTCGCGATCGTGCAGGCCGAGCGCGGCGAGCGCGAGGCGGCCGAACGCACGCTCGATCGCGTCAAGGACATGCTCGAGCGCAGCGGCGACCGCGCCAGCCTCGCCGACCTTGCCAACGACCGCGGCGTGATCGCCGAGGAACGTGGTGACGATGCCGCCGCGCTCGCGGCCTACCGCGAGGCGCTCGCGCTGCGCCAGCAGTTGGACCTTCCCGACCAGGTCGCCGAAAGCCTCAACAACGTCGGCTTCAGCTCGTTCCGCCTCGGCCAGTTCGACAATGCGCTGGTCTACTGGCAGCAGGCCGAATCGCTCTACAAGAAGCTCGACGACAACAACGGCCTGCTGCGGGTCGAGCAGAGCATCGGCTTACTCGACATCGCGCGCGGGCACTTCGCGGCCGCGCGCGAGCGCCTGCAGAAGACGCTGCGCGACGCGGAGGATCGCCAGCTCGGCGAGGAGGCCTCCGCGGCGCACCTCGACCTCGGCGAACTCTCGCTCGCGGAGGGCCGCTGGGGCGATGGCCTCGACCACGCCGCGCGCGCCGAGTCGATCGCCGTGCGGCGCGGCGACCGGCGCATGCAGGTGGAGGCGGCACTGCTGCAGGCGCGCCTGTCGAGCGCGCTCGGCGACGAAGCGGCGACCGACGCCGCACTCGCGAAGGTGGCGTCCGACGAGGCCAACGCCGACCAGCGCGCGATGCTCCTGCTGATCACGGCCCTGCAGTGGCAGGCACGCGGCGATCTCGCCGCCGCCGCGGCGAAGCTCGACGAAGCGGCGGCGGCCGCCGCCGAGGCACACAGCGGCAAGGTCGCGGTGGAGATACGCCTGCAGCGCGTGCGGCTCGCCCTCGCGACGCCGGGCAAGCCGACGCGTGCGATGGCGGCCCTCGCTGCCTTGCGCACCGATGCGTCGCAACTCGCCGAGGTGCCGAGCCGGCTCGCCTGGCTCGAACTCGAGATCGGCGCGTCGCTGCAGTCGGGTGATCGCGATACGGCCGCGCGGCGCTATCGCGAAGCGCTGCCGCTGCTCAAGGTGGCCGGCCGCGCGGCCGGCGCGACCTTCGTGCATGCGCTCGGCGCGCGCGCGTTCGCTCCCGGCGCTCCCGAAGCCGTCGCGGCGACCGCGGCGGCGGCGAGGGCACGCAGCGAACTCGTCGCCGACGCACCCGAAGGCGCGCGCGCGAACCTGGAACAGCGCCTCGACCGGCGCCTGCGCGAGGAAGGCGGCGATGCGCACTGATCCACCCGCACCGAACGAGATGCGCGCCCAGCTCGCCGAGTTGCTGCAGGCACACGAGGCGCTCGCCGACCGCCTGCGCCAGGGCCAGGCCTCGTTCCAGCGGATCGCGCGTTCGGTCTGGCACGTGCAGGAAGAGGAACGCAGCCGCTTCGCACGCGAACTGCACGATGGCGTCGGCCACAACCTCACCGCGATGCTGCACCTGATCAGCGAAGCGCTCGCCGCGCTGCCGGATGACGAACGCTGCCGACGCACGCGCGACGAGCTCGCACACGCATGGTCGATCGGCGATGCGACATTGCAGGACACACGCGCCTTGTCGCGCATGCTGCGCCCGCAGATCCTCGACGACCTCGGCCTCGAACCCGCGCTGCGCTGGCTCGCGCGCTCCTTCTCCGAAACGCATGCGATCGACGTGCACCTCGAATACCACGCATCGCCGACGGGCATCGACGCCGACCGCTCGACGCTGGTGTTCCGCCTGGTGCAGGAAGCGCTCGCGAACACTGCCAAGCACGCGTCGGCGCGCCATGTCGCGATCGGATTCGACGGCCGCGGCGAACGCGCGACCCTGCGCGTGCGCGACGACGGCAGCGGCTGCGACATGGAGGCCGCGCTCGCGCGCGGACGCCACGGCAGCAGCAGCGGCCTCGGCGGCATGCGCGACCGCGTGCGCCTGTTCGGCGGTTCACTCCGGTTCGAATCCTCGCCGGGTGCCGGTTTCGGCATCACGGCGCATTTCCCGCTATCGGATGCCTCCCCGGGAGCGAGTCCATGATCCGCCTGCTGATTGCCGATGACCATACCGTATTGCGCGAATGCCTCGTCGCGATGCTCCGAGCAAGTGGCGACTGCGTCGTCATCGGCGAGGCCGGCGACGGCATCAGCGCCGTCGAGCAGGCGCTCGCGCTGCAACCCGACATCGCGGTGATCGACATCTCGATGCCGCGCCTGTCCGGCATCGACGTCGTACGCCGCCTGACCGAGGAACTGCCGCGCACGAAGGTGCTCGTGCTGACCATGCACGAGGAGGACGAATACGCGGTGCAGATGGTGCGCGCCGGCGCATCCGGCTATCTCGTGAAGAATACCGCGACGAACGAGTTGCTCAATGCGATCCGCACGATCGCGGCCGGCGGCGTCTACTTCGGGCCGTACGCGACGAAGATCCTCGCCAGCCAGCTCAAGCACCCGCAGCCGGAGGATCCATACGGGGCGCTGTCCGACCGCGAACGCGAGGTGCTGCATCTCGTCGTCGACGGCCTCACGATCAAGGAGATCGCCAACAAGCTCGACATCAGCGCGAAAGCGGCCGAAAACCGCCGCAGCCGCGTGCTCGCCAAGCTCGGCGTGCGCAACAGCGCCGAACTCGTGCGCTACGCCGTGCGCAAGCGCCTCGTCGACTGACCCGGCGCGGGCTACGCGCTCGAGCCCATACTGCGGTACGCGCGTCTTCGCAACCGACGGCCCGGCCTTCGGGTTCGAGCCGCGCTAATCTTCGAGCGGCGAGGCCACGCGCCGGCCGAACACGACCTGCGTCTTCACGCGCGCGTAGCCGGCGCGTTCGTAGAACCGGTGCGCACGTTCGCGCTCGACGCGGCTGCGCACGCGCATGCGCGTGCAGCCATGCGCGAGCGCCCAGCGTTCGGCCGCCTCGACGAGGCGTGCACCGATGCCGCTGCCGCGCGCCGCTTCGCGCACGACGAGCCCGAGGATCTCGCCTTCGACATCGCTGGTCAGCGACGCGACCTGGCCGACATGCAACCAGCCGACCAGCGCGCCGTTCGCGTCCTCGGCGACGAGCACGCAGCCCTGCCCGGCGGCCTCGATCGCGGCGAGCCGGCAGACGACCTGCTGGCGCGTCGACGCATAGCCGAGTTCATCGCACAGCCCGGCGATCGCCGCGGCGTCGTAGGTGCGCGCAGTGCGCACGATCACGGTCATGAGAGCCTCCATTACGACAGCCTCGCTCGCGCATCGGCGCGAACGCGGGCACGCGATGGCATCCATGCGGCCGCGCCCTGTCCGCGCGCTGGCGGGATCCCAGACGCAGCGGCAAAAGCTCTGCAGCCGGACGAAGCGCCGTCAGTCGCAGCAGCCGTCTTCGCCCTTGACCGTGTGCGCGTGGCTCGCGGCGACGCCGCGAGTGAGTCCCTGGCTGCTCGCGACGTAGTGTTCGGCGACGACCTTCGCGACGCACATCGACATGCGCTTGCCGGTCGGCACGTGCAGGAATTCGTTCGGGCCGTGCGCGTTCGAATGCGGGCCGAGCACGCCGGTGATCATGAACTGCGCGCCCGGGAACTTCTCGCCGAGCATGCCCATGAACGGGATCGAGCCGCCCTCGCCGTTATAGGCGACCGGCGCGCCGAAGAACTGCTGCGAGGCCGCGTCGACCGCGGACTCCAGCCACGGCGCGAGCGCCGGTGCTTCCCAGCCGCTACCGGCCTTTTCGAGATCGAACGTGACCTTCGCGCCGTACGGCGGATCGGCCTCGAGCAGGCGCTTGAGGAACTCGCCGCCCTTCGCCGCATCGAGCGTCGGCGGCACGCGCAGCGACAGCTTGACCGCGGTGTACGGGCGCAGCACGTTGCCGGCCGAATCGAGCGCGGGCAGGCCGCCGATGCCGGTCACGGACAGCGCCGGGCGCCAGGTCCGGTTGAGCACGAGCTCGGCGAGGTCGGCGTTCATCGGCTGCATGCCGTCGACGAGCGGGAACTTCGAATACACCGCGTCGCCGAGGATCTGCGCGGTGCGCTGCGCCTGGGCGACGCGCTGCGCCGGGATCTCGACGTGCAGTTCCTGCGGCTTGATGCGCCCGCTCGTCTCGTCCTCGAGGCGCGACAGCACCTGGCGCAGGATGCGGAAGCTCGATGCGACGACGCCCGAGGCGTCGCCCGAATGCACGCCTTCCTCGAGCACCTTGACGGTGAGGTTGCCGCCGGTGAGGCCGCGCAATGACGTGGTGAGCCAGAGTTGGTCGTAGTTGCCGCAGCCCGAATCGAGGCAGACGATCAGCGACGGCTTGCCGATGCGCGCGGCGAGATGATCGACGTAGTACGGCAGGTCGTAGCTGCCCGATTCCTCGCACGCCTCGATCATCACGACGCAGCGCGCGTGCGGAATGCCTTGCGCCTGCAGCGCCATGATCGCGGCGAGCGAACCGAAGATCGCGTAGCCGTCGTCGGCGCCACCGCGACCGTAGAGGCGGTCGCCGTCGAGCACGGGCTTCCAGGGGCCCAGATGCGCGGACCAGCCGGTCATCTCCGGCTGCTTGTCGAGATGGCCGTAGAGCAGCACGGTGTCATCGCCCTGCCCCGGGATCTCGATGAAGATGAGCGGCGTGCGACCGGGCAGGCGCACGACTTCGAGCTGCATGCCCGGAATCGGCTGCGCCTTCGCCCACGCTTCCATCAGCGCCACGGCCTGATCCATGTAGCCGTGCTCGGCCCACTGCGCGTCGAACATCGGCGACTTGTTCGGAATGCGGATGTACTCGGTGAGCTGGGGGACGATCTGCTCGTCCCAGAGGCCGCCGACGAAACCGCTGAGTGCGTTGGAATCCATCTGGTCACCTTGTTCGCTGGACATGGCGCGCGCGGCGCAGCGGCCGCTGCCCGGGCGTGGCGACGGGCGCGCGAGCCGCGGATCGTAGCGGATCGGCTCCTTTTCTTCGCGTGCCGGCGTCTGTGGCGAGCGATGTGCGCTCAGTTCGGCCAGGCGCGGACCGCGCCGCAACCGAGCCAGCCGAGCAGGTCCGCGAGGCGCCGCAGCGGCGAACGCCGCGTAGCGGGCGGCGGTACCGGCAGCGGTGTCGGCGCGTCGACGAGGCTTCGCGCGAGATCGACGTCGGCGATATGGCCGTGCATGAACAGCAGGCCCTTGCAGTACGAGCGCATCGTGCAGTCTCCGTGTTCGAGGGGTCGACCGCTCAGTGGTCGCGCGTGTCGCCCGACAGCGTGGTCGCACGCATCGACGGGCGTGCGTCGATGCGCGCGTACCAGGCGGCGAGGCGCGGCCCGCCGGCGCGGAAGGCATACACGCGGCGGAACTCGATCCAGCTGAGCGCCGTCGCGATCGCGATCGCGCCGATGTCGGGCGCGTCGCCGTCGCCGTCGTCGAGCTCCTCCTCGAGCAGGTCGCAGGCCGCCGCGATCTTGCGCAACTGGCCGTCGCGCAGCGCGCCCCAGCGCAGCTCCGGCGGCCGCCGATCCGTTTCCCAGCGCACCGCGATGCCGGCGTCGGCGACACCCTGCGCGAGCGCCTGCAGGCGCAGTGCGCGCCAGCGCCGCCGCACATCCGCGGGTATCAGGCGCGAGCCGCCGTGCCGGCCGTCGAGCCAGGCGCAGATCACGTCCGAATCGAACAGCACCAGGCCGTCATCGAGCACGAGTACGGGGACCTTGCCGAGCGGATTGCGCGCCGACACGGCGTCGTTCGGCAGCAGCGGGCTCGTTTCGTGGTGGATCACTTCGAGTTCGCCGGCGAGGCCGAGTTCGTGCGCGGCGACGAGCACCTTGCGCGCGTAGGGCGAGTGCGACTGGTAGAGGAGTTTCATCATGACTGTGTTTTTCCGGACGAGGGTGATGCATCGATCAGCAGCGCGCGCAGCGGTGCGGCGAGGTTCGCGCCACAGACGATCGTCGCGACGCGGCGGCCGGCGTAGCGCTGCGGCTGCGCGAGCACGGCGGCGACGCCGGCCGCACCCGCGGGTTCGGCGACGAGGCCGAGATGGCGATGCAGCAGCACGATCGCTTCGAGCAGGTGCTGCTCGGCGACATCGACGACGTCGTCGCAGCAGCGTCGCAGCAGGTCGAGCGTCGCCGCGATCGGCGTGCGCACCGCGATGCCAACGGCGATCGTCGCGGCATCCGCGGTCCGCACCACGCGACCCTCGAGCAACGAGCGCTGCATCGCCGGCGCCGCACGCGCCACGACCGCGACGATCTCGACCTGCGGCGCGCGACGGCGCAGCGTGCTCCCCACGCCAGCGAGGAGCGCGCCGTTGCCGAGCGGCACGGTGATCGCGTCGAACGCGTGGCTGGCGGCGAGTTCGAGCCCGATCGTGCCGGCGCCTTGCGCGATCGCGGGCTCGGCGCCGTCCTCGACGTAGCGCAGTCCGTGTGCTTGCGCGTGCGCACGCGCCGCGTCCTTCGCTGCGTCGAAATCGTCGCCGGAGATGCGGATGTCGGCCGCGAAGCGACGCAGCGCGTCGATCTTGAGCGGATTGGCGTGACGCGACACGAACACCATGCAGGCGTGGGCTCGCCGCCCGCAGGCCGGGGCGAGGCCCTGGCCGAAGTTGCCCGCGGACGCGCACACGACGGCCTCGCCGGGTGCGAGCGCGGTGGCGACGAACGCGTCGGCGCCGCGACCCTTGAACGAGCCGATCGGATTGCCGGTTTCGACCTTCGCGAGCAGCCGGCAGCCGAGCGCGGCATCCAGCGCCGCGCTCGTCGCGACGGGCGTATCGAGATGGGCCGGGTCGATGGGGCCGCGCGCGGCCTCGATGGCGTCGATGTCGAGCCGTGGGGGCATCGGTCGTGCGGCGCGCCGCGGGTCGTAGGACATGGCGACCATGCTAGAGTCCGCCCGCGCGGCGCGGCCGCGTATGCCGGCGCGATCGCGCGACTTTCGCGCGCGTTCCCGATCTTCGACGCACGATGCCCGCAACCCTCGACAAACTCGACCGCGCGATCCTCGCCCTGCTGCAGCGCGATGCTCGCCTTGCGTCGGAGACGATCGGCGCCGAAGTCGGCCTGTCCGCGTCGGCGGTGCAGCGCCGCGTCGTGCGCCTGCGCGAGGAAGGCGTCATCGCGGGCGAAGTCGCGATCCTCGATCCGCGCAGCGTCGGCCGGCCGCTGACGATGATCGTCGACCTCGTCGTCGACGGCGATCGCAACGAGCTCGTGGCGGGCCTTAAGCGCTGGATCGAACGCGA
The DNA here is from genome assembly GCF_051958935.1 of Dokdonella sp. Classification (GTDB taxonomy): domain Bacteria; phylum Pseudomonadota; class Gammaproteobacteria; order Xanthomonadales; family Rhodanobacteraceae; genus Dokdonella_A. The sequence goes on from NZ_JBQCFP010000120.1 coordinate 16,062, forward strand.
GCCGGCGATCCAGGAGGCGTGGTATGTGACCGGCGACGAAGACTACGTGCTCGTGGTGACCGCGCGCGACGTCGATGCCTACGAGCAGCTCATGCAGCGACTGCTCGCCGAGAACCCGAACGTGCGCCGCTACCGCACGCGCGTCGTGCTCGGCACGCTCAAGCGCGGGCTCGCGCTGCCGCTGGATCCGGGGTGAACCGCGCCCTCGCGGCCACTGTAGGAAATTTCCTACGCGAAACATCGCCCCTCGCCTACAGCGACATGTGCACCACGACGCTCCCCCGCCGCGTGCCGCTCTCCTAGACTGCTTCCATTGCGCCGCGCCGCGCGGCCGCCGTACCACCGCATCGATGAAGCTGTTCCGCCGGTTCCTGTTCTGCTTCTCCTGCCTGCTCTTGCTGCCGGCGGTCGCTGTCGCACAGGTGGACATCAACCATGCCGATGCGAAAACCTTGGCCGAATCGCTCAGCGGGATCGGCCTCGTCAAGGCCGAGGCGATCGTCGCCTATCGCAAGGCAAACGGCCCGTTCGCGCGCATCGAGGACCTCGGCAAGGTCAAGGGCATCGGCAGCAAGACGATCGAGGCGAACCGCGACGCGATCGTGATCGTCGAAGGCACGCCACAGCCGTCGCCGCCGATGTTCCGCGGCCCCTGACGGCCCGCGGGTGCCGCTTGCGGGGCGCGGCTCCCGCGGATCGAGAGGACGGCACGCGGCACGAAGGCGACACTCTGCTAGACTCGCGCCCCGCCGAACGGCGGTCGCACGCAATGATCCTCCCGCGTTACCACATCGGCCCGTCTCTCATCGCGGGCGCAGGACAAGGCTTGTTCCTCGACGAGCCGGTCGCGCGTGGGCGCCTCATTACCGCGCCCGATGCGATCCCCCGCGTCTACACCTTCGAGGAAATCAGCGCGCGGCCCGACGCGCCACAGCTTCTGCCGGCTACGGTGCGCTGGTTCGAGGACCGCTACACCGTGACGCCCGAGTGGCCGGACGAGTGCTACATCAACCACGCGTTCGCGCCGAGTGGCCTATGGCACCTCGGCTTCGTGTTCGCGGCGGCGGACCTGCCGGCGGGCACCGAAATCACGGTCGATTATCGCCACCTGCTCGCGCCCGGCCAGGAAGAGGATTTCCGCGACGCGCACACCGGTGAGCGCATCATCGGCTACGACTGGCAGCAGAGCCTGCGCGCTTCGACCGCGGCACTCGCCGCGCTGGTCGCCTGAACCGCCGATGATGGAAATCCCCACGCTCTTGACCGAACGCCTGCGCCTGTGCGCGCTCGGCGAACGCCATTTCGAGGCGTACGCGGCGATGCTCGCGGACGCGAGCAGCACGCGTTTCGTCGGTGACGGCCAGCCCCTCGATCGCATGAACGCATGGCGTTCGATGGCGATGTTGCTCGGGCACTGGGCGTTGCGCGGCTGCGGCATGTGGGCGGTGGAGTTGCGCGACAGCGGCGAGTTCATCGGCCGCGTCGGCCTGCACTATCCGGAAGGCTGGCCCGACCTCGAACTCGGCTGGATGCTCGTGCCCGAACATCGCCGCAAGGGCTATGCGACCGAAGCGGCACGTGCGGCGCTCGACTTCGCGTTCGAGCAGCTGCACGCGCCGCGTGCGATCAGCCTCATCCGTGCCGAGAACAGCGCGTCCGAACGCGTCGCGCGCCGCCTCGGCGGCCGGCAGGCGACGACGATCGACTTCCTCGGCCACGCGACGCTCGTCTACAGTTACCATCCGCCGGAACCGCCGGCGAGCACGCGCTGATCGCATCGGGTCGCGGCGTCCTACCCGTTCGACGGAAGATCCGCATGGACCGACTGCAAGCGATACCGGCATCTTCCCACCAGCGCACGCGCTGGAAGAACGACGGCGGCTGGACCACCGAGATCGCGCGCAGCGGCGGTGACGAATTCCGCTGGCGCATCAGCATCGCCGAGATCGAGAGCGACGGGCCGTTCTCGTCCTTTCCGGGCGTCGAGCGCGACCTGCTCCTGCTCGAGGGCAACGGCATCGAGCTCGACATCGGTGACGCGCCGACGCGCCGGCTCGTGCAGCGCTTCGAGCGCGTGCATTTCGACGGCGAGGCGGTGGTCGATTGCCGCCTCGTCGCCGGGCCGACGCGCGACTTCAACGTGATGGCGCGCCGCGATGCGGTGCGTGCCGAGGTGATCGCGCGGCCGCTGGTCGGCTCGATGGTGATCTTCCCCGAGCGCGGCGTCGAATGGTTCGTGCACGTGTTCGCCGGCCACGCGACCGCGCGCAGCGAGGGGAACACGCTCGACCTCGAGGCGGGCGCTTCGCTCCTTGCCGATTTCCGCGAAGGCGGCCAGCGGCTCGTGCTCGAAGGCGGTGGCGAGCTCGTGCTCGTGAAATTCGTGGCGGCGTCGCGCTGATCAGCCTGCGGGCGCCCTGTCGCCGCAGGATTTCGATGTCGCCGTCGCGCACAGGGTGCGTTCCTACACCCTCCTTCCCTCGTTGCAGGCCACGCCGTGGCCGACCGACCGCGCCGACGGATTCGATCTCGGGTCGCGCGCGGGCGGTTTTCATGACACCACACGAATTGTTTATTGCTAATCATTCTCATTTAGGTTCTAATTCTTGGCGATCGGACGCCACCCAGGGGAGACGCTCCGCTCGTCCGCCGACGTTCGCGGGCGACCGTTGGAGCCGCACCCGGCGGCAGCTGTCTGCAACTTCGCCGTCGCGCCTCGACCACGATGCGGCGCGCGGCGCATCGCACGGAACGGAGCTGTCCATGCCTTACATCAAGAGCCGCAAGCACGTCGTCGCACGCGGCCCGCGTGCCACCGCCGCCACCCTCGCCACCGGCATCGCACTCGTGATGTCGCCGCTGCATGCCGCCGACGCCGATGCGGAGGCGGCCGATGCGGCCGCCGCGAACAGCCTGCCGACCGTCAATGTCGAAGGGCATGCGGTCCAGGGTTACAAAGTCGACACGCTCGCCGGCCCGAAATACCTCAAGCCGCTCGTCGACACGACGCAGACGATCCAGATCATCGCCGCCGACCTGATCCAGGAACAGGCGGCGACGACGCTCGCCGAAGCGCTGCGCAACAGCGCGGGCGTCGGCACGTTCTACGCCGGCGAGAACGGCAACACCTCGACAGGCGACGCGGTCTACATGCGCGGTTTCGACACTTCCAGCAGCATCTACGTCGACGGCGTGCGCGACCTCGGTGGCATCTCGCGCGACACGTTCAACGTCGACCAGATCGAGGTCACCAAGGGGCCGTCCGGCAGCGACTACGGCCGCACCGCGCCGAGCGGCTCGATCAACCTCGTCAGCAAGCAACCGCTGCTCGGCGATCGCATCGGCGGCACGGTCGCCTATGGCAGCGGCAACCAGAAGCGCGCGACCGCGGACTGGAACACGCGCATCGACGGCCTCGACGGCGCCGCGTTCCGCCTCAACGTGATGGCGCAGGACAGCGGCGTGCCGGGCCGCCACGAGGTCGAGCGCGACCGCTGGGGCATCGCACCGACGTTCGCGTTCGGGCTCGGCACCTCGACGCGCGTGTTCCTCGACCTGCTGCACCTCAAGCAGGACAACGTGCCCGACGGCGCGATCCCGACGATCGGCCTGCCCGGCTACACCTCGCCGGACCCGACCCGCCCGGAGATCGGCACTGCGCCGCGCGTCGATCCGTACAATTTCTACGGCACGCGCGACGACCACGACGACAGCAAGACCGACATGGCGACGCTGATCGTCGAACACGACTTCAGCGACGACATGAAGCTCGTCAACACGACGCGCTGGGGCCGCACGCACCAGCAGTACCTCATCACCTCGTTCCTTGCCAACGCCGCGAACATTGCCACGCCCGACCTCGCCGATCCGTCGACGTGGACGCTCAAGCGCAGCAATCCGAACTTCAAGGACCTGACCAACCGCATCCTCACCAACCAGACGAACCTGCGTGTCCATTCGGAGTTCGGCGGTGTCGGCAACGACCTCAGCACCGGCGTCGAGTTCACGCGCGAGGATGCGATCTCGACCGGCCTCGCCGCACTGAACGGCAGCACCTGGCCCGCGGCGAACCTTTACCGGCCCGACGCGAACGTCGGCGGACTCGTCTGGGGCCGCAACGGCGCCTACGGCGACGGCCGCACCGACACCAAGGCGGCCTACGTGTTCGACACGATCACGTTCGACGAGCACTGGCAGGCGAACGTCGGCGTGCGCCTGGACCACTACGACACCGACTACCGCAGCGCGGTCGTCTGCACCACGAGCGGCGCGACCGCGTGCGGCAGCCTGCCCGCGGGCACGATCGTGCCGGGCGCCAATGCCGACAAGTCCGACACGTTGTTCAACTGGAAGGCAGGTCTTCTGTACAAGCCGACCGCCGACGGCAGCGTCTACCTCAATTACGGCGTTTCGCAGCAGCCGCCCGGCGGCAACTCGCTCGCGTTCAGCGCGTCCGCGAGCAGCCTCGACAACCCGATCTTCGATCCGCAGAAGGCGAAGACCGCCGAACTCGGCACGAAGTGGGAAGCGTTCGACGCGAAGCTGCTGCTGACCGCCGCGCTGTACCGCACCGACATCAGCAACGAGATCGTGCAGGACCCGGTCGACCAGCTCTACTACCAGGTCGGCGAGAAGCGCGTCGAAGGCATCGAACTCGGCCTGGTCGGCAAGATCAGCGACGCGTGGAGCGTCTCGGCCGGCTACACGAAGATGGATGCGACCGTCGAAAAGGGCGGCCATGTCTCGCAGGACGGCTCCGACGATCTCGCCTACACGCCCGATTCCGCGTTCACCGCGTGGACGACGTACAAGACGGCGTTCGGCCTCGTGCTCGGCGGCGGCGCGCGTTACAACGGCGAGATGAAGCGCGGCAACGACGGCGCGGTCGGCACACCGACCAAGGTCGACGCCTGGTGGGTGTTCGACGCGATGGCGAGCTACCCGGTCAACGAGCACCTGGACCTGCAGCTCAACGTCTACAACGTGTTCGACAAGGACTACGTCAGCGCGATCAACAAGAGCGGCTATCGCTACAACCCGGGCGCGCCACGCTCGGCGATGCTCACGGCGGCATTCCGCTTCTGATTCCACGCCGCGGGCCGCTCGGGCGGCCCGCGCTCGGTGGCACGGACGCCACCGCAGGCACGGCGCGGCGATGCGAGAATGGACGCCCGCATCGCGTGGACCCCATCCCATGCTGCTGCATATTCCCGCCGTCCTCGACGCCGCCCGCCTCGCGGACCTGCGCGCCGAACTCGACCGTGCCGAATGGACCGACGGCCGCGAAACGGTCGGCGACCAAGGCGCGCGCGTGAAGCGCAACCTGCAGTTGCCGGACGCTTCGCCGCTGCGCCAGCGCCTCGGCGCGGTCGTGCTCGATGCGCTCGCGGCCAGCCCGCTCTTCCACGCCGCCGCGCTGCCGTTGCGCACGCTGCACCCCCGCTTCAACCGTTACGAGGGCGGTGGCCATTACGGCTTCCACGTCGACGGCGCGGTCATGGCCCTGCCGGGCGGCGCGCAGATGCGCAGCGACGTGTCCTGCACGTTGTTCCTCGCCGAACCCGAGGAATACGACGGCGGCGAACTCATCGTCAGCGATACCTACGGCGAACACGAAGTGAAGCTGCCGGCCGGCGACCTGATCCTGTACCCGTCGAGCAGCCTGCACCGCGTCGCACCGGTGACGCGCGGCGCGCGCATCGCGGCGTTCTTCTGGGTGCAGAGCCTCGTGCGCGAAGACCGCCACCGGCTGGCGCTGTTCGAACTCGACACGTCGATCCAGGCGCTCACGCGCAGCGGCGCCGATGCGGCCGCGGTGCTGCGCCTGACCAACGTCTATCACAACCTGCTGCGCGAGTGGTCCGCGACGTGACTGGTCCGTCGAGGCGATGTCGCGTGCGCAAGCCGATCTCGCCTGACGACCACGACAGCCACGGATCTGCGGAGTGAATCGAGGCGCTGACGACGCGCGCCGAGCGGCGCGCGCGTTCGATCAGGGCCTCAGGCCGTGCCCGCGTCGAGGGACGGCTGCGCGATCGCGGCCTCGCGGCGCAGCGCTTCGTTGCGCCGGCGCAGGACCCACATCCACAAGCCGCTCAGCGCGAACAGGGGCATGAGGAGCGCCGCACCTGCGGCAATGACGCGGCCGGGTACGCCGAACCAGCTGCCCGAATGCAGCGGAAACAGCGAGGACACGAAACGGCGGCCTCGCGGCAGGTCCGCATACGCTTCGCGGCTGCGCACGACGCCCGCGGCCGGATCGAGCTTGAGGCTGTCCCAGGCGCGATCATGCGGGCTCGCCGCAGTCTGGTAGCGGATCTCGAGCGCGCCGTCGGCCGAGGTCGTCGCCGCGATGTTCGCGCGCGTCGCATCCGGTACTTCGCGCAGGAATGCACTCCATGCCGGATCGAGCGAGGCGACCTGGGGCGCGTCGCTGGCGGGTGCGCGCCGTTGCGGTGCGGGCACGCCCGCGAGGCCGTTGACCGCATTGCGATAAAAATCGTACGACCACCACAGGCCCGTCGCTGCCGCAAGCAGGTATGGGATCAGCAGCCAGGTGCCGACCACCGCATGCAGCTGCCACCAGAAGCCGCGCCCCTTCGCCGCGGTGTTCATTCGCAGCCATGCCGACGGCGAACGCGCGCGGCGCGGCCAGCGCAGGTAGATGCCGGTGGACAGAAACACGAACATCAGTGCCGTGCTCGCACCGACGATCTGCTTGCCGACCGGCCCCGCCGCGAGGTTGCGATGGATCTGCTCGGCCGTCGCGAAGAACGCGTGGCCACGCTCGGCGCCCAGCACCGCGCCGGAGTACGGATCGAGCGCAACCTCGGTGGGCCGCGCGCCCGCGCGCGCGAGGCGCATGCCGACCGCGTGGTCCGGCCCTTCCCAGGTGATGGCGCGCACCGTATGGCCCGGCATCGCCGCGCGTGCAGCGGCGACCCAGCGATCCGGCGACTGCAGCTCCCGGCCTTCGGCACTCACCTGCACCCCGGGAGTGAGCCACGCCAGCACCGGCTGCACGAGCCCGAGCAGCCCACCCGTGAACCCCACCACGCCCAGCACGAGGCCTGCGCTGATCCCCGCGATCCAGTGCAGCCGAAACAGCACGCGTTTGAGCAACGAAGAACGCACGTTCCGATCCAATCCGAGGAAAGCCCCGATTGGATCACAAATGCGAATCGTTCTCAATATTATTACGACTGACCGCATCCCTCTGACAAGGACGGAAGGAAGCCCTCGACACGAAAGGGCACGAAGTTGAAGCACCGAGCACGCGGAGCCCACCGAGAAGGGCTCGAGCAACGCTTTTTCCCGCGCGTGGTCCCCCACTTCGTGTCCATCTCCATTGCTTTTCGTGGTGTTCTTCGCGTTTCAGCCTTTCGCTTGCTTCACACGCCTCCCCACCTGCGACGCCCACTAGAATGCGGCCATGCGCATCCTGATCATCGAAGACGATGCCGCGATCGCCGACGCGATCGGCGCCGCGCTCGCCGGTGCCGGCCATGCGGTGGATCGGCTCGACAATGGACGCCAGGCCGACGCCGCGTTGCACGATCATCCCTACGATCTCGTCGTGCTCGACCTCGGGCTCCCCGACGTCGACGGGGTCGAGCTCTTGCGCCGCCTGCGCAGTCGCGCCGACGCGGTGCCGGTGCTCGTCGCGACCGCGCGCGAAGAACTCGAGGAGCGCGTGCGCGCGCTCGACCTCGGCGCCGACGACTCCCTCGTCAAACCGTTCGCGTTGCGCGAATTCGAGGCGCGCGCACGCGCGCTGCTGCGCCGGCGCACGACCCAGGGCGTGCCCGAACTGCAGCTCGGCCGCATGCGGCTGGACCTGCCGCGCCGCCGCGCGCAGGTCGGCGACTCGCCGCTAGAACTCACCCCGCGCGAGTTCGGCCTGCTCGAGGCGCTCGCTTCGCGGCTCGATCGCGTCATGAGCCGCGAGCAGCTCATCGAGGCGCTGTGCAGCTGGGACGCCACGCTCACCGACAACGGGCTCGACATCGCCGTGTATCGCCTGCGCCGCAAGCTCGACGGCAGTGGCGTGCGCATCCGCACCGTGCGCGGGCTCGGCTACCTGCTCGAAGCAGGCGACGGGCCGGCTTGATGGGCCGCGCCCTGCCCGATCGGCCGTCGGCGCCGGACACGCAATGAGACGCCGATGACGACCCCGTCCCGCCCCACGAGCCTGCGTCGTCGCCTCCTCACGATTCTCGTCGTGCCGATGGCGCTCGCCTGGCTCGGCAGCGGCGTGCTCATCTACGTGCTCGCGCTGCACTACGCGAACATCAGCTACGACCGCTCCCTCGCCGACGGCGCGCGCGCGCTCGAACGGCTGATCCGCAGCGATTCGGGCCACGAGGAGCTGAGCCCGCAGGTGCGCATCCTCATGGAGTACGAGTCGGCCGAGCCGACCTACTACTCCGTGCGCAGCCTGCGCCACGGCGTGCTCGCATCCAACCTCGAGCTGCCGGTGCCGGCGACGGTGCCAGCGATCGGCGCGCCGCCGCGGCTCGATTCGATCGTCATGGAGCGGCGAGCCCTGCGCGTCGCGTCGCTCGCATTGTCCGGCGAGGACAGTACCGACACGATCATCGTGTCCGTCGCCGAAACCCTGGGCGAGCGCCACGCGCTCGCGCGCGAAATCCTCGTCGGCACGCTGCCGATCGTGCTGCTGCTGATCGCGCTCGTGCTGGTGCTGGTCTGGTTCGGCGTCACGAGCGGCCTGCGCCTGCTCGATCCGCTCGTCGACCAGCTCGCGCAGCGGCGCGCGCGCGACCTCTCGCCGCTCGACCAGCGCGAAGTACCGATCGAGATCCGTCCGCTCACGCAGACGATCGACGCGCTGCTCGCGCGCCTGCGCGAGCTGCTCGAGCTGCAGGAACGCTTCATCGCCGACGCCGCGCACCAGCTGCGCACGCCGCTCGCGGGCCTGCGCCTGCAGGCCGAGCGTGCGCTCGGCGACCCGCGCCCCGACAGCGTGCGCGATGCGTTGGTCCATGTCGAACGCCTGTCCGCAGGCGCCGGGCGGGCGGCCGGCCAGTTGCTCGCGCTCGCGCGCGCGCAGACCGGCGAGAACCGGACCGAATGGAGCGTGGTCGATCTCGCCCGCCTCGCCCGCGACTACGTCGCCGAGCGCGTGCCGGACGCGCTCGCCGCGCGCATCGACCTCGGCTACGAAGGCCCGTTGCAAGGCGCCGACGTCGCCGGCGACGCGGTCATGCTGCGCGAAGCCCTCGTCAACCTCGTCGACAACGCGCTGACCTATGCCGGCGAACACGGCACCGTGACCGTGACGCTCGAATGCGAGCTGCGCACGGTCGCGCTCTCGGTCGCGGACTCCGGCCCAGGCGTCGCCGAGGAGTGGTGGCCACGCCTGGGTGAACGCTTCTTCCGCCCGCCCGAAAGCCGCCGCGAAGGCTCCGGCCTCGGCCTCGCGATCGTCCGCCGCATCGCCGACAGCCACGCCGCCGTCGTCATGTTCGGTCGCGGCCGAGACGGCCAGGGCCTACGCGCGACGCTCCGCTTCGCTGCGGTACGCACCTGATCACGTGGGAAGCCCAGCAGGAGCCTGAAACACGCAGAACACCGAGGAGCACAACGTGATGTCCCTTTGCCGCGCTCGGTGTGCTCGGTGTGCTCCGTGTTTCGAGCTCTGCTCTTCGCCGAGATCAGTCGCGGTCGTCGCGGGTCCAGACGGCGCCGCCTTCGATCTTGACCGGGAACTTCGCGGCGGGTTCGTAGGCCGGGGGGCAGAGCACGGCGCCGCTCGTGATGTCGAAGCGCGCACCGTGGCGCGGGCATTCGATCTCGCGCCCTTCGATGACGCCGCCGGTGAGTTCGCCGCCGTCGTGCGTGCAAACGTCCTCGATCGCGTAGTAGTCGCCGTCGAGATTGAACACCGCGATCGGCGTATCGCCGTCCCACACGACCCGGTATTCGCCGGGCAACAGTTCGGCCGTCGTGCAGACGCGCACCCACTTCATCACCGATCTCCAACGAGCCATCGAGGCTGAAACTCAAGAAAGACCGAAAGCGCTTGCCGTCTATTTGCTTGCGCCTGCCTGCAGAGCCTTCACCAGCAGTTCGAAGCGCAAGTCGTCGCGCTTGGGGATGCCGAAGCGCTCGTCGCCGTACGGGAACGGCTTGTACCGGCCGGTGCGATGGTAGCCGCGGCGCTCGTACCAGGCGATGAGTTCGTCGCGGATCGAGATCACGGTCATCTGCATTTCGCGGCAGCCCCACTCCTCGCGCGGGGTGCGTTCCGCCTCGGCGAGCAGCGCGCGGCCGACGCCGCCCCCCTGCAGCTGCGGGCGAACCGAGAACATGCCGAAATAGGTCGCGTCGCCTTGCCGTTCGACGTGCGCGCAGGCGAGCAGGCCGTCGGCCGATTCGGCGAGCAGGACCCTGCTGTGCGGCGCATCGATCAGCGCGGCGACAGCGGCCGCGTCGGTGCGCTGGCCGTCGAGCATGTCCGCTTCGGTGGTCCAACCCTGCTTGCTGCCTTCGCCGCGATAGGCCGACTGCACGAGATCGACGATCGCGTCGACGTCGACGGCAGTCGCGGCGCGGAAGGTGAGCGGCGCGGTGGCGGTGCTGGCGTGCATCGGCGTCTCCGTTTCGGTGGTCACGCCGGTCGATCCGGCCAAGGCGGCTCGCAGCGTGGCGAAAGGCAGCAGCGCGCATTTTCGACGCGAGGGATGCTGCTGCAAGCCGGCCATCGCCGCGAGCGGCCCGAGGCCAGCCGCGTCGCCGCGCCCCTCGACGTAGGCGGCGAATCGATCGGCGAGCGCATCGACCCCCGCGGCATCGAGGCCCTCGACGAGTGCACCGAGCATCGATGCGGTCGCGACGGTGACGGCGCAGGCCTCGCCCGAATGTCGCAACCGGGCGATGCGCGCGTCGGAGCACAGCAGCTCGATGCGCAGGCGGTCGCCGCACAGGGGGTTCGCGCCGTCGGCCGCGTGGGTGCACCCTTCCAGCCGCCCGCGGTTGCGCGGATTGCGCCGGTGCTCGAGCACGAGCTGCGGATACAGCGTGCCGGCCTCGTTCATGGGTCAGGCGAGCAGCGTGCGCACGCGCGCGAGCGCGGCGACGAAGCGCTCGATCTCCTCGTGCGTGTTGTAGAACGCGAGCGAGGCGCGCAGCGTCGCCGGCACGCCGAAGAACTGCATCAGCGGGTGCGCGCAATGATGGCCCGAACGCACCGCGATGCCTTCGTGGTCGAGCAGGGTCGCGAGGTCGTGCGCATGCGCGCCCTCGACCAGGAACGACACGACCGGCACCTTCATCGCCGCCTCGCCGAACAAGCGCACGCCGGGCACCGCGCGCAACGCCTCGGTCAGATGGGCGAGCAACGCCTGCTCGTGGGCGCCGAGCGCCGCGTGCCCGAGGCCGCCGAAGTAGTCGATCGCGGCGCCGAGGCCGACGAAGCCGGCGATGTTCGGCGTGCCTGCTTCGAAGCGATGCGGCGGGTCGGCGAAGGTCGTGCCCTCGAAGCGCACTTCCCGGATCATCTCGCCGCCGCCGAAAAACGGCGGCATCTCGCGCAGGATCTCGCGCCGCGCCCACAGCGCGCCCGTGCCGGTCGGACCGAACAGCTTGTGCCCGGTCATCGCGTAGAAGTCGCAGCCGAGCGTGCGCAGGTCGACCGGGAGGTGCGGCGCGGCCTGCGAGCCGTCGACGAGCAGCGGGATGCCGCGCTTGCGCGTCGCCCGCGCGAGTTCGGCCACCGGGTTGATCGTGCCGAGCACGTTCGACACGTGCGCCACCGCGGCGAGCTTGACCGACGGCGTGAGCGCCTCGACGAAGCGGTCGACGAGCAGCTCGCCGCGCGCGTCGATCGGCGCGACCTTGAGCCGTGCGCCGGTGCGCTCGCAGACGAGCTGCCACGGCACGATGTTCGCGTGGTGCTCCATCGTGGTCACGAGGATTTCGTCACCGGGTTGCAGGCGCGGCAACGCAAAGCTGTACGCGACGAGGTTGATCGCCTGGGTCGTGCCGCTGGTCAGCACGATCTCCTCGCGCGAAGGCGCGCCGAGGAAGCGCGCGAGCTTGTCGCGCGCGGCTTCGTACGCCGCCGTCGCCTCCTCGCCGAGCTGGTGCACCGCGCGCGAGACATTGGCGTTGAACTCGCGGTAGTAGCGATCGACCGCATCGATCACCACGCGCGGCTTCTGTGCGGTGTTCGCGCTGTCGAAATAGACGAGCGGTTTGCCGTGCACCGAACGGGCGAGCAGTGGGAAGTCTTCGCGCACGCGCGTCACGTCGAGCCCGACGCCTTGCTGCCGGCTCATGCGAGGGCCTCCGCCTGCGGCAGGCGTGCCGCGAGCAATGCGTCGACATGTGCCCGCAGGGCCGGCTCGAGGCCGTCGAGCACCGCCCCGCAGAAGGCCGCGACGAGCACGCGGCGGGCGAGATCGAGCGGCAGGCCGCGCGAGCGCAGGTAGAACAGCGCGCGCTCGTCGAGCTGGCCGACGGTCGCGCCGTGCGCGGCCTTGACCTCGTCGGCATGGATCTCGAGCACGGGTTGGGTGTCGATCTCCGCCTGCGCGGACAGCAGCAGGTTCTTGTTGGCGAGCTGCGCGTCGGCGCCGTCGGCGCCCGCGGCGACCGTGATCGCGCCGTGGAACACCCCGCGCGAGCGCTGGTCGGCGACGCCGCGCCAGGAGATGTCGCAGGCGGTGTCGCGCGCGACGTTGGTGACCTCCAGATGCGTGTCGACGTGCTGTCGGCCGCGCAGTGCGAACACGCCGCGCGAACGGAAGCGAGCGCCGCGACCTTCGAGGCCCACGACGAGATCGTGTCGCACGAGCTGCGCACCGGCTTCGATCGTATGCAGGTCGAACGTCGCATCCGCGTCGAGCACGGCCTCGCTGCGACGCACGAGGGTGCTGCCGTCCGCGGCGTCCTGGACCTCGACGAGTTCGAGGCGGGCGCCCGCACCCACGCGGTAGGCCGCGACGATGCTCGCGAAATTCGCATTCGGTGCGCCGCCGAGGTGGTGCTCGACCACGCGCAGCCGCGCGCCCTCGCCGAGCTCGACCTGCACGCGCAGGCTCCAGGCGACGTCGCTGTCCGCCGGCGTGCCGACATGGACGATCTGCACCGGCGCCTCGATGCGCGCGCCGGCGGCGACGCGCAGGCGCACGCCGTCGAGCGCGAGCGCGGCGTTGAGTTCGCCGAACGCATCGACCGGCGGCGGCGAACGCAGCAGCGCGGCGAGTTCTTCGGGCCGCGCGCCGAGGCGCTCGATCGCGAGTCCGGCGACGGCATCGGCGCTGGACAGATCCTCGCGATGGATGCCGTTGACGAACACAAGTCGCGCCGCGAACGGCCCGGGCAGGAAGCCGACGTCGACCGCACGCGTGCGCGCGCCGCGATCACCATCGGCGTAGCGGCGCTGTTCGAGTGCGCGCAGGCTCGTGTACTTCCACGCTTCGTCGCGCGGTCCGGGCAGGCCGCGCGCGCGCAGCGCCGCGGTGGCGGCATCACGCACAGCGGCGAGCGCAGGCGGCGCCGCGCGCTCGCCGAGCAGTGAATCGAGCAGCGCACTCATCCGGCCACACCCGCGTCTTCGCGCACGGGTGCCTGGCGCCCGGCGATCCACGCATAGCCATGCTCTTCGAGCTTGAGCGCTAGCGACCTGTCGCCACTCTCGACGATGCGCCCGTCGGCGAGCACGTGCACGACATCCGGCACGATGTACTCGAGCAGGCGCTGGTAGTGCGTGACGACGAGGAACGCACGCGCCGGATCGCGCATCGCATTGACGCCGTCGGCGACCATGCGCAGCGCATCGATGTCGAGGCCGGAATCGGTTTCGTCGAGGATCGCCAGGCGCGGTTCGAGCAGCGCGAGCTGGAAGATCTCGTTGCGTTTCTTCTCGCCGCCCGAAAAGCCTTCGTTGACGGCGCGATGCAGCAACTCGTCCTTGAGGTGCAGCACCGCGAGCTTCTCGCGCACCTTCCTGAGGAACTGCATCGAGTCGAGTTCGGGTTCGCCGCGATGCTTGCGCTGTGCGTTGAGCGCGGCGCGCAGGAAATACGTGTTGTTGACCCCGGGGATCTCCACCGGGTACTGGAACGCGAGGAACACGCCTTCGGCAGCGCGCTCCTCCGGTTCGAGCGCGAGCAGGTCGCGGCCGCGGTACTCGATCGTGCCTGCGGTGACCTCGTACCCTTCGCGCCCGGCGAGCACGTTGCCGAGCGTCGACTTGCCGGCGCCGTTCGGCCCCATGATCGCGTGCACTTCGCCCGCGGCGACCTCGAGCGTGAGGCCCTTGAGGATTTCCTTGCCCGCGATGCGGACGTGGAGGTCGTGGATCTTCAGCATCGGATTTCCTGATGTCTTCTTGAGCCGTCACGGCGCGGCAGCACGGAGCCGGGCGCCGGTGCGCCGCACGGCGGCGCCCGGCGTATGCGCTGGAATCGCGCGGCATTCATCCGGGATTCCCCGTCGTGCAGGGTTCCGCCGGCGCCTTGCGCGCGAGGTCGCATTCCAGATGGAGCACGGCACGCCCGTCGTCGACGAGTTCGACCCTGCGCAGGCGCGTGGTGGCTTTCGTACGCGTGCCGAGTTCGAGCCAGTAGTCGGCGTAGGCGGGCGGGCGCGCATCGCCGTTCCCGGCCCGCTCCGGATGCACCCCGCCGAACGACGGGATGCGGAAACGCCCGTCCATGTCGGTGTAGGCGCACTGGGTGGATTCCGAACCGCTGTGGCGCAGGCAGACATTGGTCGGCGGATACGCCTGCACGCCGACGAGGCGCCCACGGATCGCCGGCACGTAGCGCACGTCGCCTGCGCCCGCAGCATGCGCCGCGACGCTCACGGTGGCGAAGAAGACGACAGCGAGGCGTCTCATCCGACCGCTCCTTCGAGCGACACCTCGAGCAGCTTCTTCGCTTCGACCGCGAACTC
>NZ_JBQCFP010000121.1:0-2786 GCF_051958935.1 Dokdonella sp.
TCGACCTGCAGAGCGTCTCCGGCGCGATCGCGATCCGCGGCACGCAGGGCCGCGTGCACGCGCAGACCGGCGCCGGGACCATCGAGGCGTCGTTCAACGGCGCACCGCAGGCGTCGCAGCAGCGCCTGGCCACGACCACCGGCAACATCGTGCTGGCGATCGACGACCACCTCGACGCGGCGCTCGAGCTCGCCACCTCCGGCGTCTTCGCGACCGAGTTTTCGCTCGAGGTGGAGCGCCTCGCCGGGCAGGAACCGAACAAACGCGCGCGCGCCGTCGTCGGCGCGGACCGCGCGCGCATCACGCTGGAGAGCCGGCGCGGCGAGATCCGCCTGCTGCGGCGCAGTGCATTCACCCCGCTGGGCGGCCCGCCCGCGGAGCAGGAGTACGAGGACAACGACAGCGACTGACGCGCGCCTGCGGGCGCCGTGTCCGATGGACGTCGGCAACGGTCAGACAGCCAACCTTCTGCTGGAGGAATCCGAATGAACCGCTTGAGAAGCGTCCTCATGGGTGCGGCACTGTCGGTGCTCGCCTGCGGCGCGGGGCAGGCCGCCCCTTCCGGCGCTGCGCGCGTCGAACTCGGCGAACCGGTCACGCCGATCGGCATCGACGTCGACCTGCGCACGCTGCCGGTCGTGCCGCAATGGCAGCCCGGCATGCCGATCAAGGAAGCGCACAAGCGCCAGTTCTTCCCGCTCGGCAAGCTCGATCCCGCCGCGCCGGACTGGATGGAAGCCGCACCCGACCGCCTGCCCGAACTGCAGAAGCTCTGGGACGACAACGCGCCGCCATCGGCGGTGCGGGCGGGAGCCCGGGGCCGCGTGAGCATCAACAATGGCTCGACCGGCGTGTCGCCGGGCGACCCGGTCGTCGACGTCAGCGCCAACTACATCGTCTACGGCATCAACGGCAGCAGCGGCACCAACTTCACCGTCTACGACAAGAGCGGCACCAAGCTCGCCGGACCGACCACGTTCTCCTCGCTCGCGCCGTCCGGCGACGGCTGCCGCACCTCGGTGAGCGATCCGATCGTGCTGTTCGATCGCCTCGCCAACCGCTGGTTCCTGCTCGAAATGGGCGGCACCTCGTCGGCGCCGAAGATGTGCATCTACATCTCCAAGACCGAAAACCCGGTGTCGGGCGGCTGGTGGTTCTACGGTTTCTCGACGCCGACGCAGAACGACTACCCGCATTGCGGCGTCTGGACCAATGCCTACGTCTGCACCGACAACGAAGGCGCGGCCAACGTGACCGCGTACGCCTACGACCGCGCGAACATGCTCAACGGCGCGACCGCGCGCGCGCAGCAGCGTTTCGCGAGCGTGCCCAAGCTCGCCGGCTACGGCTTCCAGGCGCTGACGCCGGCGACGTTCATGGGCGACAGCGCGCATGCGCCGCCGTCGAGCACTCGGCAGATCCTCGCGCGCCACAACGACGACGAGGCGCATGCCGGTTCGTCGGCCGACACCTCGCACGATTTCATCGACCTGTATTCGATCAACGTCGACTGGACGACACCGGCCAACAGCGGGATCACGACGCTGCCGCGCATCACGATCAGCGAATTCAACAGCTGGTTTCGTGACTACTCGACGTTCGCGACGGTGCCGCAACCCGGCTCGACCTCGCGCCTCGACCCGATACGCGAAGTCATCCTCAATTCGCTCGTCTATCGCAATCTCGGCACCTACGAGTCGATCGTGGGCCAGTTCGCGACCAACATGAACTCCGCGCGCAGCGGTACCACCGTCAACGCGGGCATCCGCTGGTTCGAGCTGCGTCGCACCGGCGGCGGCAACTGGACCCTGCAGCAGGAAGGCACGTTCGGCCCCGGCGACACCAGCACGCACCACCTCGAGGGTTCGATCGCGACCGACAACAAGGGCAACATCGGCCTCGGCTACAACGTCACGAAGACGAGCTCGCCGACGATCTACGCGACACTCGGCTACACCGGCCGCAAGGCGTCCGATGCCGCGGGCGTGATGACGCTCGGCGAGAACACCGTCGCCGCCGGCGCCGCCGCTGAAACCTCCGGCCGCTGGGGCGACTACTACCAGATGGCGGTCGACCCGAGCGACGACTGCACGTTCTGGATGGTCGGCATGTACCGTCCGTCGGGCAGCTGGAACACGCGCATCCAGGACTTCAAGTTCAACGATTGCGGCGCCGCGCCGAGCACTTGGTCGGTGTCGGGCACGGTGACGACGAGCACCGGCGTCGGCATCGCGGGTGTCACGATCAGCACCGGCGCCGCAAGCACGACGACGAATTCGAGCGGCGCGTACACCCTCGGCAGCCTCGCCAACGGCACCTATACGTTGACGCCGAGCCTGACCGGCTACACGTTCTCGCCGTCCAGCAGCAGCGTGACGATCAACGGTGCGAACGTCACCGGCAAGAACTTCACCGGCGCGACGACGACGAACAACCCGCCAGCCGCGAACTTCGGCGTGACGACCAGCGGCCTCACCGCGAACTTCACCGACAGCTCGACCGACAGCGACGGCACGATCGCCTCGCGCGCGTGGAACTTCGGCGACGGTGGCACCTCGACCGCGACGAACCCGAGCCACACCTATGCGAGCGCGGGCACCTACAGCGTGTCGCTCACGGTCACCGACAACGGCGGCGCGACCAATACGAAGACGACCTCCGTGTCGGTCAGCTCGCCGACCAACACGCCGCCGGTCGCGAACTTCAGCTTCACGACGAGCGGCCTCACCGCGAACTTCACCGACAGCTCCACCGACAGCGACGGCACGATCGCCTCGCGTTCGTGG
>NZ_JBQCFP010000122.1:0-17767 GCF_051958935.1 Dokdonella sp.
GTCATCGCCGGCTGCGTCATCGCCTGCTGCGTCGTCGCCTGCCTCGCCGTCGCCGCCGAGCTCGCTCTTGAGGAATGCGCGCGCGAAGCGCCAGTCGCGCGCGACCGTGCGACCGGCGACGCCGAGTGCGCGTCCCGCGCGTTCGTGGTCGAGCCCGGCGAAGCAGACGAGCGCCACCACGCGCGCGGCGCGCGCATCCAGCGCCTCGAGCCGCTGCATCGCCTCGTCGAGCTCGAGCGCCTGCTCCGCGCTGTCGAGCGCGAGCCGCCCGTCGCTGCCGGTCGGCGTCGTGCGCAGCCATCCCCCGCCCGCGCGCTGGCGCAGGCGACCGCGTGCGCGATCGGCGAGCAGGTGGCGCATCGCACGCGCCGCGTAGGCGAAGAACTGGTCCGGCTGGGAGAACACGAGTTCCCGCCCGCCGCCGATGCGCAGATAGAGTTCGTGCACGAGCGCAGTCGCGTCGAGCGTATGCCGGCCCGCCGAGAGTTGCCGACCAGCCATCGCCTTCAGGCGATCGTAGACCTGCCCGAACAGCGCGTCCGTTTCGAGTCCCGCGGGTTCGCCTTCGTGCTGCACGGGCGGAGGCTGCCGTCGATTGCGTGGGCGCAGTCTAGCGCAGACGGCCGCGCACCCCGCGCCCGCGGCGGCGCCAGCTCCGCCGCGGGCGTGGACGCGCACCGATTCGACCAAAGTCGAACGCGCATGGCCGCCATCGCGCATTGACCGCTCCGGCACGAAAGGCCACGCTCAAGGCACCCGTCCGCTGCGCAGAGCCGCCCCCCCATGAACCTGGCTGCCATCGTTCCCGCGAGCCCACTTTCCAAGCTCGGCTGGGCCGCCCTCGCCGTCTTCGGCGCGTTCTGCCTCGGCACGATCGCGCTGCATCGCGGCGAATCGATCAATGCGATCTGGCTGGTCGCTGCGGCCGCGGCGATCTTCCTCACTGCGCAGCGCTTCTACGGCCGCTTCATCGCCGACCGCGCGCTCGCACTCGACGCGACGCGCGCGACGCCGGCCGTGCGCCGCAACGACGGCCTCGACTACGTGCCGACCGACCGCTGGATCGTCTTCGGCCACCACTTCGCCGCGATCGCCGGCGCCGGCCCGCTGGTCGGGCCCGTGCTCGCGGCGCAGATGGGCTACCTGCCCGGCACGCTGTGGATCCTCGTCGGCGTCGTGCTCGCGGGCGCCGTGCAGGATTTCATGATCCTCGGGCTTTCGATCCGCCGCGACGGCCGCTCGCTCGGCGAGATGGTGCGCGCGGAAATGGGCCCCGCCGCGGGCGTCATCGCGATGATCGGCGTGCTCATGATCATGTTCATCATCCTCGCCGTGCTCGCGCTCGTCGTGGTCAAGGCGCTCGCGATCAGCCCCTGGGGCACGTTCACGGTCGCGATGACGATCCCGCTCGCGGTGCTCATGGGCCTGTACCTGCGCTTCCTGCGCCCGGGGCGCGTGCTCGAGGTGTCGGTGATCGGCCTCGTGCTGCTGCTCGTGTCGATCTGGCTCGGCGGCATCGTCGCGGCGGACCCGACCTGGGCGAAGGCGTTCACGTTCGACGGCAAGGCGCTCGCGTGGATGCTCATCGCCTATGGTGTTTGCGCCGCCGCGATGCCGGTGTGGCTGCTGCTCGCGCCGCGCGACTACCTCAGCACCTTCCTCAAGATCGGCACGATCCTGCTGCTCGCGGTCGGCATCGTGTTCGCGATGCCCGAATTGAAGATGCCCGCCCTCACGAAGTTCGTCGACGGCACCGGCCCGGTGTTCGCGGGCTCGCTGTTCCCGTTCCTGTTCATCACGATCGCCTGCGGCGCGGTGTCCGGCTGGCATTCGCTGATCTCCTCGGGCACGACGCCCAAGCTCATCGCCAACGAGGCCGACGCACCGCTGGTCGGTTACGGCGCGATGCTCATGGAAGCGTTCGTCGCGGTGATGGCGCTGATCGCCGCATGCGTGCTGCAACCGGGCGTGTACTTCGCGATGAACGCGCCGGCCGCGCTGATCGGCACGACGGTCGACAGTGCGGCACTGGCGATCACCAACCTCGGCTTCGTCGTCACGCCCGAGCTCCTTGCGCAGACCGCGAAGGACATCGGCGAGACGAGCATCCTCTCGCGCGCCGGCGGCGCGCCGACGCTCGCGGTCGGCATGGCGCAGATCCTCCACGGCCTCGTGCCCGGCGAGGGCATGATGGCGTTCTGGTACCACTACGCGATCCTGTTCGAGGCGCTGTTCATCCTCACCACCGTCGACGCCGGCACGCGCGTCGGCCGCTTCATGATCCAGGAACTCGCCGGCCTCGCCGTGCCGTCACTGCACAAGACCGAATCGTGGACCGGCAACCTCGTCGCGACTGCGCTCTGCGTCGTCTGCTGGGGCTATTTCCTGTATCAAGGCGTCGTCGATCCGCTCGGCGGCATCAATACGCTGTGGCCGCTGTTCGGCATCGCCAACCAGATGCTCGCCGCGATCGCGCTGATCTTCGCGTGCGTGTGCCTGGTCAAGCTCAAGCGCGAAAAGTACCTCTGGATCCCGCTGCTGCCGACCGTCTGGCTCGTCGTCTGCACCCTCACCGCGGGCTGGCAGAAGGCATTCGGCGCCGACCCGAAGATCAGCTTCACCGCGCACGCGGCGAAATTCCAGGCCTCGCTGGACGCCAACCAGGTGCTCGCCCCCGCGAAGACGCTCGACGACATGCACCGCATCATCTTCAACGATTACGTCGACGCGAGCCTCGCCGCCGCATTCATGGCCCTCGTCGTCGCGATGATCGTGTTCGGTGTACGCGCCGCGCTCGCCGCGCGGCGCGTGCCCGCACCGAGCGCGAAGGAAACGCCGTACGTTGCGCTTGCGGCGTCCTGAGCCGGGACCAGTCATCGCGGGCCCCGCACGGCTGTCGATCATTAGGCGCAAGGCAGGGCAGTGACGTGGTTGGCGAAGGCGCGCCACGGTCTGGCTATGGAAGTTGGCGCGCCATGAAGGGCCCGACCACCAGAGTCCAGCCGCAAGGCCGCGGAAAGGTCCGGAGGCACATCCAACTTGATGGCAACATACCGAGCTTCAGCGAAGTTGCCTGCGAGCAAATCGCTTTATGTCGACGCAGGTCGCGAAGGACGCCTCTATGCCGACGCGCATCAAATAAACATTGCGCTCGGTGGCTTGCTCCCGGCGGATTTCATTATGGCCCGGCGCCGCTGCTCACCCAAAGGCGGAGTACACGACTGAAAACGCACCACTTGCCAAAGGCGCATTCAACCGTCGTCACTTGCAATGGCAGGTTCGCACACGACTTGCTATGCGGCATGTTAGGAATCTAACTGTACGCTGAGTTTCTGTAGAAGCCCCTTTGCGCTCGATACAAGTTCCAACTGTGAGCTTTCATCGTCAGTCGACGACAAATCGACAAATACCACATAGCCGTAGATGTGCTCCTTCCAGCCAAGCGTCTTGAAAGTAATCCTCCCGTCGGCTCCAGGCGCTGGCTCGGTCGCAAACGCAACAGGGCGCTCGGTCAGCACCAGGAAGAGCGATTCATCAACTTCCGATATTGAACCCGAGTACTCACTCCACCAGAGGTCCGTAAGTGGCCTTGCGGGTTTCGAGTAGCCAGAAACCGTCTCATAAACTACCGTGCGGTCGGGCTCATCTCCGGTGTCCGGAATACAAATAAGCCAAGTTGTAGTCTCTGTCTTTGTACTCCCCGCCCACTGAGAGCCAACCAGTCGCATGAAAGGTGGACTTGATCAATAGCTCTGCGCGCGACCAAAAGCTATGGCTCCAAGCGCGCGAACGCGCTTCATGTTCAAGCGCAGTTAGTACACCTCTGAAAGGTAACTCAAACTCATCGGTGAAATCGGAATACAGGAGGCCGGCGACTTCCGGAGGAAGCGCCACCTTCTCTATGATGACTGGAATCACGCGACACTCGCCTTGGACCATGCGATCCGTGGCTTTGTTTAGCTCGAACGACAGCCAGCGTGACGCAACCGAAGCGGAAGACACCACAACCAGCACTACCCGTGACTTATCAAGTGCCTCGCTGATCTTCTTGGCGAGGGGGTCCCCGGGAACGAGTTCTTTCTCGTCGAGCCACGTGCGAAATCCGGCGCGCTCGATTGCTTCCGCGAGCTTCCGAACGAACGGCTTATCTACCGAGGAATGGGATATGAACACTTTGCCAAGCAGATGCTTTTCGTTGGACATCTGAAGACCTCAATGTCGCATAACGCCGCGTTAAACGGCAGCGGCCGACATCACATCAAAAAACACAATGGCCTGTCCCCGCGGTGCGCTTGAACGCATAGTTCGGGTGCATCAGTACGGCGCATGGCTCCTGACCTCCGCGGCGATTTCCTTGAGCTTCTCCGAAATGCGGGAGTAACGGTTTTTTCGTTTGAGCCATGAGCCAGCAGCGCCGATTCGCTTGGCCCCGATGGCATCTAACGCGGCCTTCTTGGACTTGAAGCTCTCATGGGCAGCATAGTTTCTAAGTGCCGTGAGTTGCTCAAGTGCTTCTTTGTACCTTTTCTGCTTGACGGTCTTGAGATAATGATCGTCCTGAACATAGCCCTTGATCGTTTTGATGAGTCCATCTCGCCCTTTGAAGTCAAAGTAGCCTTGGCCGATGATGATGTACTCGCAGACTTCGTCTGTAAGATGCTTTGGAAACGCGATTCCTGCCTTGGCGCTTAGTGTGCCAGTATCGTTGTTAATCGCACCGATCAGGCAATCAAGCACAAACGACTCAAAGGTTCGATAAAGCTTGATGATGGCGTATCCGTGGAGCCATGAAACGTGCTCTGCCGACTGACGTTCTGAAACAGCGGACAGAAACGTGTCAATCTCTCCGGCGCACTGGGCGAACCAATCGGCCGAGCCCTTGATGCTCTTCTTGCGGGGCATCGCGCGTCCTCCCTATGCAGCCCAACTACAAGTAGACCCATATCGGGGTATTGCACGGCATCGTGCTTGCCGTCGCCACGCCACGTCAAGACGGTTTTCCACATCGGATCATTCGCTTGCCCATACATGCACGGCCACCCTGACGCCCGACGACCCGCGCAACACCCTGAGGGTGCGGGCGTAACGGATTACGCGCCTGCAAGTGAGGGTGTAACGGCCCGATGCGGAATTGGTTTCGAGGCACACGAGCACTCGGGGGCGGCAGTGGATGCCTGCAAAGCATCATCGTTGATCAAAAAAGCAACAATGGAATGCGCGCGACCTGATCGATAGCAGGTTTTCGGGATTCGAAAGCAGCTTTCACCTGCTGCGGACCGGCGCGGAGACGCTTCGTTTCAGGTCGTCGGCATTCCCGATCAGGTCGACGGGATTCCGCATAGCGAGCGGACCTGCTTTGGTTCAGGAATAAGCTGCATTCGACTACGTCCGACGGATTCCGTAGCAGCGGAAAGCGGCTTCGAGTCAGCGCCGCGGCTCTATGGATCAGGCCGGAGGGATTCCATTCGACCGCCGGGGTGAGTGGTTGCAGTACGAACGCTTGCCGTCCGGCGCTCGGCGCATTCATGGTCGCGAGGGTGTTCCGTGTGACGCCGGAAGGAATTGCGGTCAGCGGGCAAGCGCATCGAGGCGGGGCGGTGGCGCTCCGCCTTCCCCTCACCCGCCGCGCTGCGCGCGTCGGCCTCTCGCGCGCGCGGGAGAGGTGAATTCCGATGCCGCTGCGCCCGCCGCGCGGTTCCCCTCTCCCGCTCGCGCGAGAGGGTTGGGGAGGGCGATCGGAGCGCGGCGCTCGGTTACGGAGCCTGCAAACGCCGCGCTTCGGCACCCCTCACCCACCGCTGCGCGGCGGCCTCTCCCGCAGGCGGGAGAGGCGAAACCCTTTCAGCAGCAGCGTCCGCCACCCCCGCGATAGCGCGCCTGCTGGCGCTCGTTGAAGAACTCCGCGTAGCTCGGCACCGGGCGTTCGGGGTGGTGTTAGCGCAGGTGCGCGACGTAGGTGTCGTAGTCGGGCACGCCGATGATGCGACGCGCCAGCCGTACCAGGTTGCGCCAGATCGCCTGCCCGTCCATCCGGAAAATCCCTCGTCGTGCCCGACCGTGATCGTCCGCCCGGAATGGGCCGTGCGCAAGTCGCCATTCGTCTACGGATGGTGCCGAGCGGTCCATCGGGGCTGCCGGACGGTGCCGACGACGGCCCGTTTCCGGTGCAGGGTCACATTATTCGCTGCCCCGCTCCGGATAATGGCCGCTACGGCGTCCCCTGAAGCGTCGTCCAAAGCCCGCCAGACCATGAAACCTCGCAAGCACCTCGTCGTGGCCGGTGCCGCTGCCGCCGACGTGTCGGAAATCGGCACCTTCATGCGCGTGGTCCAGCCGCAGCTCGATCATGCGTGGAGCTTCGCCAAGGACGACGATGACATCGACTTCGTGCTCGCCGACCTTGCCGATTTCGGCGGCCGCTGCGCGCGCGTGCGCGCGCTCGACGAAGGCAAGCATTTCGCGGTGATCGCGAACGCGGGCGACGATGCGCTCGGTGCCGACCTCGTGCTGCACCGCCCGTTCAGCGCGAAGGCGATCGTCGGCCTGCTCAACCACGTCGGCCGCGCCGCGCCGCCGGAGCCGCGCCGCCTGATCGACTTCAGCGCGGTCGAGCGCCACATCGTTCCGCAGCGCAAGCCGACGCGCCGCGACGACGACGGCGCGGAGGCGCCGGAATCGACGCGCGCGTCGTTCATCGACGTGCAGCGCGAGCGCCGCTGCACCGACCTCGAGGCGCTGATCAAGCGCGGTGCCGTGCTCGTCCAGCGGCACGGCATCCCGCCGCTGCTGATCGACCCGGTCACCGACACGTTCCACACGAGCGCACGCCTGGCCGAACTCGAGCCGTATTTCCTCGACCCGCTCGGCGGCCACGAACGCAAGCGCGTCGGCGGCGCGCAGCTAGCGGAGCTGCGCAAGCAGCATCCGGGCCGTCCGCTCGTGCGGCTGCGCTGGCTGCACGCGTTCCTGCGCTCGAACGGCTGGCTCGCCGCGCACCTCGACCCGAGCGCGAGCTTCAAGCTCAAGAGCTGGCTGCCGCTCGACAACGACTATCGCAAGCAGCATCGCATTGCGCTCACGCTGATGCGCGAAGCGGCACCGCTGCACGAGATCGCCAAGGCCGCGAAAGCGAAAATGGCCGACGTGTTCGACGTCGTGAACGCGTACGACGCGCTCGGCCTCATCGAAACGCGCCGCCTGGGCACGTGGGACCCGGGCCAGGCGGCCGTCACGCGGCGCAAGCGCTCGACCAAGAAGACGCAGCAACAGCTCGCGGCCACCGTGTTCACGCGCTGACCTTCTGCCGCCGGCTACGCCCACCCCGCAAGCTCGCGCATCGGTTCGGGCGGCATCGGATCGACGTCCCTTCATCTGCGCGACAGGCCGACCTGCTACCTTTCGACCTCCCCAACGCGGAGGTCGACCATGCATCTGGCATTGCAACCGCTGATCGCGCTGATCGCCGGCATCCTCATCCTCATCCGCCCGCGCCTGCTGAACTACGTGGTCGCGCTCTATCTCATCATCATCGGCCTGCTGGGCCTGTTCCCGGGCCTGCGCGTCTGACGCCGTCAGCAGGACCGCCCCGCGCGCATGCCTGCGCCAACGCGGGCGTGACGCGCTGCACGAGACCGCACGCTGAGTCGGCACGCGGCTCCTGCTATAACTACACGATGTTCCTTCGTGCCTGCCGACGCCGCCTCGCTTCGCTTTCGTGCCTCGCCCTGCTGCTCGGCGCCGGTGCCGCGCACGCGGGCCGTGTCACGGTGGAGATCGACGGCGTCGACGGCGCGCTGCGCGACGCCGTGCTCGGCGGGCTCGAGCTCGAGCAGTACGCGTCGCGCGACGTGACCGCGGCGCAGGCGCGGCGACTGTACGAGCATGCCGACGCGCAAGTGCGCTCGGCGCTCGAGCCCCACGGCTATTACGGCGTGACGGTCGACGGCGAACTGCGCGAGAACGGCGACGCCTACGTCGCGGTGCTGCACGTGAAACCCGGCGAGCCGGTGAAGGTCGCGACCGTCGACGTGCGCATCGACGGCGATGCCGACGGCCAGCGCCCGGTGCGACAGGCGCTCGCCGCGTTCGCGCCGGCGAAGGGTGCGGCGCTCGACCACGCCGCGTACGAGAAGAGCAAGGCGACGATCCAGGCCGCGCTGTTCGCGAGCGGCTATCTCGACGCCGAACTCGTCACGCACCAGGTCGAAGTCACGCGCTCGGCGAACACGGCCGACATCCACCTCGCCTGGAAGGTCGGCACGCGCTATCGGCTCGGCACGACGACGTTCGAGGGCGCGCAGTTCCCGAGCAAGTTCCTCGAGCGCTACATCCCGTGGGCGAAGGGTGACTTCTACACGCAGGACCAGGTGCTCGCGCTGCAGCAGCGCCTCATCGACGCCGACTACTTCGCGATCGTGCAGGTCGAGCCGGACGTCGAGCACGCGGCCGACGGCACGGTGCCGATCAAGGTCATGCTCGCGCCGGCCAAGCGCACGATCTACACCGGCGGCGTATTCATCGGCACCGACACCGGCCCCGGCGTGCGTGGCGGCGTCGAGCGGCGCTGGAACAATGCGAGCGGGCACAAGTTCAAGGTCGAGACGATCGTCGCGACGCGCCTCAAGACCGCGTCGGCACAGTACCGGATCCCGCTCGCCGGCCCGGACAACCACAACCTCGCGTTCGGCGCGACGTTCCGCGACGAGAACACCGACACGAGCACCGCGCGCACGTTCGGCCTGGCCGCGACCGATTCGCGCCTCTGGCGCGGCTGGACGCGCACGCTCGGCCTCAAGTTCCTCACCGGCGACTTCAAGGTCGCCAACATCAAGGGCGACACGACCCTGCTGTACCCGGAAGCGTCGCTCACGCGCAAGAAGGCCGACGACCCCGCGTTCGTGCGCGACGGCTGGTCGCTCACGTTCGCCGCACGGACGGGACAGAAGGGCCTCGTCTCGGACACGAGCTTCCTGCAGGCGAGCGCCGATGCGAAGTGGATCCATGGCATCGGCGAGCACGGGCGCTTCATCGCCCGTGGCTCGCTCGGCGCGACCCACGTCGGCGACTTCGACAAGCTGCCGCCGGAACTGCGCTTCTTCGCCGGCGGCGACCGCTCGATCCGCGGCTACGGTTTCCAGACGGTCGGCCCGCCCCTGCCCGACGCGCTCGTGCCGGTCGCGCAGGCGTACTGCGATGCGCACCCGAAGAGCGATTGCCAGGATTTCGTCGTCGGCGGCAAGAACCTCGCAGTCGCGAGCGCCGAATACGAGTACTACTTCAAGCCGAACTGGGGCATCGCGACGTTCATCGACACCGGCGATGCGTTTTCGAGTTTCGGCAGCTACCGCCAGAAGATCGGCGTCGGTGTGGGCGCGCGCTGGCGCTCGCCGTTCGGCATGGTGCGCGTCGACCTCGGCGTGCCCGTGCGCGACGACCAGAATCACGGCGTCGAGCTGCACATCGTGATCGGACCGGATCTATGACGTACCGGAATGCACCGATGGACGTTGCGCGCGGCGCGTTGCCTGCTACTGGTTCCGCTTCGGAAGCATCGCGCTCGTTCCGTCATTCCGAAATGCCTCCGCGCGACGCCATTCCCGCGGAAGCGGGAGTCCATTGGCCGGATCCATCGGAAGCAAAATGGTTGCCCGCTTCCGCGGGCATGACGCCTCGCGAGAATTCGCATCGCCGTCCCACCCATTCTGCGAGAGGACCGGGTCGGGTACGTTGTCCGGATCATGCACGCGGCTTCGCCTGGCCGCGCCTGCTCGCCCGCCTCGGCATCGCGCTCGCGGTGCTGGTCGTGCTGGTCGGCGTGCTCGCATTCTGGATGCTGCGCACCGAATCGGGCCTGCAGTTCGTGCTCGCACGCGCGATCGGCGCCACCGACGGCAAGCTCACGATCGCGCGCTCGAGCGGGAGCCTCGCCGGCCCGGCGACGATCGAAGACCTGCGCTACCGCGATGCCGACACCGGGCTCGACGTGCACGCACAGCGCGCGACGATCGCGTTCGCGCCGCTCGAACTCATTGCCTCGCGCCTGCATCTCACGAAGCTCCAGCTCGACGGTCTCGATGTCGCGCTGACCAGCGTGCCGCCGCCAACGGAACCCGAACCGGCGGCCGGCGAGTTTTCCCTCGTCGCGCCGCTCGACGTCGTGCTCGACCGCCTCGTGCTCGCGCGCGCGACGATCACCAGCGACGGCGCACCCATGCTCGCGATCGATACGCTCGACGTCGTCGGCCGCTGGACCCACGAGGGCATCAAGCTCGATTCGATCGCGCTGCGTTCGACCGATGGCCAGCTCGACCTGCACGGCACCGTCTCCGCGCTGCCCGGTTACCCCGGGGACGGCGCGCTCGACTTCCGCTGGAACGTCGCCGACGTCGTATACGCGGGCACCTTGACCGCGAACAGCGACGGCAAGCTCGCGCACCTCGCGGTCGCATTGAGCGAACCGACCGCCGCGGACGTCGATGCACAGCTCACGCAGGCGAAGGACTGGCCGTGGACCGCAAAGGTCGCCGTGCCGCGCTTCGATCCCAAGCGCGTACTGAAGGACTCGACGCTCGCTGCCCTCGAACTCTCGCGCGAGGGCAGCGGCGACATGCACGGCGGCACGGTCAGCGGCGAAGTCGCGGCGAACGATCACCGCGTGCGCATCGAGCCGCTGCGCTTTGCGCTCGCCGACCAGCGCTTCACGATCGAAGCGCTCACCCTGCGCAGCCCCGAAGCCGTCGGCACGCTCGAGGCGAACGGCGAGGTGCAGCTCGACGCGAAACCGATCGCGGCGAACGTCGCGCTGCGCTGGACCGACGTCGTGCTGCCCGCCGACCTCGTCGGCCAGGCGCTCGCGACGCACGGCCGGCTCGATGCGAACGGCAGCGCCGAACGTTTCCACGCCAAGGGCGACCTGTCGATCGGACCGCCGGGCCAACTAGCCGATCTCGCGCTCGACCTCGACGGCACGCCCGAGGCGATCACCTTGAAACAGCTCGCGCTGCAGCAACCGAAGGGCGGGCTCGACGCGCACGGCACGGTGACGTTGAAGCCCGCCGTCGGCTGGCAGATCGAAGCGAAGGCGAGCCGGCTCGATCCGGGCGCGTTCGCGGCCTCGTGGCCCGGCGCACTCGATTTCGACCTCGCCACCCGCGGCACGCTGACCGACCGCGGCCCCGACGCGACGATCGAGCTCGACCATCTCGGCGGCATGCTGCGCAAGCGCGCGCTGTCCGGCCATGCCGATCTCGCGCTCAAGCCCGACTACGTCGTCGACGGCACGCTCGAACTCGCTTCGGGCAACAGCCGCGTCGCGGTGGTCGGCCGCGGCGGTGACCAGACCGACGCGACGATCACGCTCGCGATCGCCTCACTCGGCGACTGGCTGCCCGACGCGAGAGGACGCCTCGACGGCGAGTTCCGCGTGCAGGGGCATTGGCCGAAGCTTGCCGTAAGTGGCCGCGCGCACGGTGCGAAGATCGCCTCGGGCGGCAGCACGGTCGACGCGCTCGACCTCGTCGCCGACATCGCGAGCCTCGACCCGCCGCAGGGCACGCTGTCGCTGAAGGCCCAGCGCGTCGCGAGCGGCGCGCTCGCGTTCGAGGCGATCGACGTCGACGGCAGCGGCCGTCGCGACGCGCACCAGCTCGCCGTCGACGCGCGCGGTTCGCCCCTCGGCCTGCGCCTCGCGCTGTCCGGCAGCGCGCACGACCAGGGGCGCTGGAATGGAGCGTTGAAGACGCTCGACATCGCGATCAAGGATGCGCCGCCGCTCGCGCTCGAGCAGCCCGCGGCGATGAGCTGGGACGGCAAGCAGTTCAACGCGACCGACATCTGCCTCGCCGGGGGCGGCCCGCGCCTGTGCGTCGGCGGCAATGGCGGCGCCGACGGCGCGCTCGCCGCGCGCTACCGCATCGAGCAATTGCCGCTTGCGCTCGTCATGAAGCTCGCCTCGCCCGACACGCCGGTGCGCGTCGAAGGCCTCATCGGTGGCCGCGGCGACGTGCGCCGCAGTGCCGCAGGCGCGCTCGACGGCACGGCGACGCTCGCATCGGAACGCGGCAGCATCGCCTATCCCGACAATGCGAACCAGCCGTTATTCGCCTACACTGGCCTCGCGCTCGACGCGACGCTGTCGCCGCAATCGACGCATGCGACCTTGCGCGCATCGCTCGACCACGACGGCCGTCTCGATGGCGACATCACCTTGAGCGGACCGGCCGGATCGGCGCAGGCGCTCGGCGGACACCTCGACCTCGCGCTCAACAGCCTCGCGTTCGTCGAGCTGCTGACGCCGGAAGTCGCGAACGCCAAGGGCAAGCTCGCCGCGAACTACACGTTCGCGGGAACGACCGCGGCGCCGCAGCTCAATGGCGCGCTCACCCTGAAGGAACTCGCCGCGGAACTGCCGACCGCCGGCCTCAAGCTGCACGACGGCAACATCACCGCGCGCGCGACCGATGCCGATCATTTCGCGCTCGAGGGCACGCTGAAGTCCGGCGACGGCATGCTCACCTTGTCCGGCACCGGCGGCATCGGCGCGGACGCTCCGCTGCACGCGACGATCAAGGGCAACGACTTCCTCGCCGCGGACATCCCCGCGGCGAAGGTCGTGATCTCGCCCGACCTCGTGATCGAACGCACGAGCGAGAACCTCAGCGTCGGCGGCAGTGTCACGATCCCGAAGACCGACGTCGACCTCGCGAAGCTCCCCGGCGGCGGCACCGCGAAGACCTCGCCGGACGTCGTGGTCGTCGACGCCGAACAGCCCGCACCCGGCAAGCCGCTGCCGGTCATCGTCGCCGTCGAGATCCGCCTCGGCGACGACGTCAAGCTCGCCGGCCTCGGACTCGACGGTCGCGTCCGCGGCCAGCTGCGCATCGACCAGCGCCCGGGCAGGCTCGCGACCGGCACCGGCACGATGAACGTCGAAGGCACGTACCGCGCGTACGGCCAGGACCTCAAGATCGAAAGCGGCCGCCTGCTGTTCGCGGGCACCGCGCTCGACAACCCCGGCCTCGACATCCGCGCCGCGCGCACGATCCTCGGCGCCTCCGGCGGACAGAGCGACGACACGATCGTCGCCGGCCTGCAGGTGCGCGGTACCGCGCAGGTGCCCGTGCTCACGGTGTATTCGCAGCCGGCGATGGAGCAATCCGAAGCGCTGTCCTATCTCATCACCGGCAAGCCGCTGTCCGGGCTCAAGAGCGGCGAAGGCGACATGCTCGGCACCGCCGCGCGCGCGCTCGGCAGCGCGACCGGCGACCTGCTCGCCAAGGGCATCGGCGCCCGCATGGGCGTGGAGGCCGGCGTGTCCGACAATGCCGCGGTCGGCGGCGCCGCGTTCACGGTCGGCAAGTACCTCTCGCCCAAGCTCTATCTCAGCTACGGCGTCGGCCTGTTCACGCCGGGCGAGGTCGTGAGCCTCAAGTACATCTTCAACAAGCGCTGGAACTTCGAAGCGCAGAATGCGACGAGCGGCAACCGCGCCGGCATCAATTACCGCTGGGAACACTGAGCATGCGCCGCCTGCGACGCGAAGACGAGGTCGCGCGCATCCGCGAGCGCCTGCTGCGTTTCGGTTTCCCGCGTGCACGCATGCTGCTGCTCGTGCTGCTCACGGGCGGCTGCGGACTGCTCGCATCGTGGCTGCTGCTGCGCGCGGGGCTCGTCTCGATGCCGCTGCGCTACGGGCTCGCGCTGTGCATCGCATACATCGTTTTCCTGGTGCTCGTGCGCGCGTTCGCGCTACGCGGCGACCCGAATCTCGACCTGCCCGGTTCGGGCCATAGCCACGCGCAGGCGGGCGGCCCTGGCGGCAGTCACGTCGAAGCGGGCGTCCCTGGCGCCCATGCGCACGGCGCGGGGTGGCTCGACGGCGCGGGCGCGCTCGAAGCCCTGCCGCTGCTGCTCGTGATCGCGGTGCTCGCGATCGCCTGCGCCTCGTTGTGGGTCGTCGTCTCCGCACCGACGCTGTTCGCCGAACTGCTCGTCGACGGCGCGCTGTCGGCGACGTTGTACCGCCGCCTGCGCGTGCTCGAGCGGCGCCACTGGCTCGACACCGCGCTGCGCCACACGATTGCGCCGTTCCTCGTCACCGCGCTCGTCGCGGTCGGCTTCGCCTTCGCGGCACAGCACTACCGGCCGCACGCGCACACGATCGGCGAGGTATTCACGCGCGGCCCGGACATATCGACGCCATGACCGTGTGCGCGTCTTTACACGACGTGCACGAATCGCACTGAACTCGCCGTCCGCGCCGCCGGTCACACGCCGCAATGCCACCCCCGTCCACGCCACGTCCGTCCCCGCCCGCCCCGGATCGCGCACTCGAGGCGGACCTGTGCATCCACATCTTCACCGCATCGGCCGCGCTCGTCGGCGTCTGCCTCACGGTGATCGGGCTCATCCGCATCGTCGTCACGACGACCAAGGTCGGCACGGTCGCCGACGACCTGCTCGCCGGCGACGCAACGCTGTTCATGGTGTCGTGCGTGCTGTCCTATTGGGCGCTGCGCGTTCGGAGCGTGCGGCGCATGCATCGCATCGAACAGGCGGCCGACGCGATCTTCCTCGTCGGCCTACTGCTCATGACCGTCGCCTGCGCGGTCATCACGTTCGCGATGCTCTGACCAGCGTTGGCCTCGTGCTCAGCGGCGGCCGGCGGCGATGTTCGCGAGCATCCCCCGCAGCGGCGCGAAGCGGCCCGCGAATGCGAGCGCCACACCGCGCAATGCGGCAACCGGCTCGCTCGTGGAACCGTAAATGCGCTCGATCGCGTCGAAGCCGCGCGCGGCGAGCGTGTTGTCGCTGCGCCGTTCGCGTTCGTAGCGGCGCAGAACATGTGCGGCGCCAAGATCGCTGCCGCGCTCGCGCGCGTCGCGCAGCACGTGGCGCACGCAGGCGACGTCGCGCAGGCCGAGGTTCATGCCCTGGCCCGCGAGTGGATGGACGACGTGCGCGGCGTCGCCGGCGAGCACGCAGCGTCCGAGGACGTAGCGATCCGCAAGGCGCAGTCGCAGCGGGAACGCGGCGCGCGGCGTCGTGGCCGTGATCGCGCCGAGGCGGAAGTCGAACGCGCAGCCGAGTTCGGCGCGGAACGCGTCGTCGTCGAGCGCGAGCACGCGTGCGGCTTCGACCTCGGGCAGCGACCAGACGATCGAACAGCGGCCGTCGGCGAGCGGCAGGAACGCGAGCGGGCCACCCGGCTGGAAGCGCTGCCACGCGGTGCCCGCGTGCGGACGTTCCGTCGCGACGTGCGCGACGACCGCGCGCTGCGCGTAGTCGCGTCCTTCGAATGCGATGCCAAGGCGCGTGCGCACCGACGATTCGGCGCCTTCGGCGGCAACCAGCACGCGCGCGCGCAGGCGCGTGCCGTCGGCGAGCGTCGCCGTCACGCCGCTCGCGCCGTCGTCGATCTCCACGACTTCGCCGGGGCAGTAGATGATGGGCTTGGTGGGAGCGGCTTCAGCCGCGATGTTTTTGCGCGAGCCCTTCGAATAGTCCAGTGCATCGCGGCTGAAGCCGCTCCTACGGAAGCCGTCTTCGTGCAGGGCGTGCCACAGCGCGGACTGGACGAGCTTGTTCTCGACGATCCAGCCGAGCGCGGCTTCGCCCTGTTCCGCTGCGTCGAAATGCAGCTCTCCGGGCGCGAGGGCATCCCAGACGTGCATGTCGCGATACGGACCGATGCGCGCCGCGGCGATCGACGGCCACACGCCGAGATCGTCGAGCAAGGCGCGCGCATCCGGCGCGAGCGCGACGACGCGCAGGTCGACCTCGTCGTCGGCGCGCCATGGCCTCGGTTCGCGCGCCTCGACCAGCGCGACCTCGAAGCCATCGCGCGCAAGGCCGAGCGCGAGCGCGCCGCCGACCGCGCCGGCACCGACGACGATGACGTCGAGTTCGCCGCGCCGGCTCATGGTCGCAGCCCGAGCATCGAGGCGTCGCCGCGGAATCCCATGCCGCGCAGCGCGAAGCGGCGCTTGAGCGCGGTACTGCGTTCGAGCGCATGGAAACCGAGCGAGCGCACGACGCGCAGCGGCAGGAATTCGTGCCCCATGAGGCGGACGAGGTCGTCGCT
Organism: Dokdonella sp.; assembly: GCF_051958935.1. Taxonomy (GTDB): domain Bacteria; phylum Pseudomonadota; class Gammaproteobacteria; order Xanthomonadales; family Rhodanobacteraceae; genus Dokdonella_A. The sequence goes on from NZ_JBQCFP010000122.1 coordinate 16,082, forward strand.
GAAGGGGGTGGTCGCCGCGCGATCATCCGCCCGCCGTTCGACGTGGCGCGCGAGCAGCGCGGCGCCACCCGGGTCGGCGCCGCGCGATGCCGCCTCGCGCAGCAGTTCGGCGAGCGTGAGCGCATCGCGCAGGCCGAGATTGAAACCCTGCGCGCCGAGCGGATGCACCGTCTGCGCCGCGTTGCCGACGAGCACGCTGCGCGCCGCGGTCGTGCGTTCGGCGAGCGCGCGTGCGAGCGGATACGGCTTGCGCCGCCCCGGGCGCGAGAAGCGCCCCGCGCGCCAGCCGAAACGCTCGTGCACGAAGGCGATGAAGGCGTCGTCGTCGAGTGCGGCGATGCGCGCAGCGTCCTCGCGCGGCACGCTGAGGACGAGACCCGCGCGACGGTCGCCGAGCGGCAGCAGCGCGACCGGCCCGGAATCGGTGAAGCGTTCGTAGGCGAGTCCGTCGAGCGGCCGTTCCGTCGTCAGGGTCGTCACCAGCGCGGACTGTGCATAGTCGTGCCGCGTGACGCCGATGCCGAGTGCGCCGCGCACGAACGATTCGCTGCCGTCGGCGCCGACGACGAGCCGCGCACGCACGTCGCGCGTCGTCTCGCCGTTGCGGAGGGTCACGTCGACGGCGTCGTGTCGCGGCGCGAGCGCGACCGCCTGTGCGGGCGCGATGCGTCCGAGGTCGCCGCAGGCGTCGAGCCGGCGCAGCAGCGCATTGCCGAGTTCGCGCGCGGGCAGCACCCCGCCGAAATCGCGCAGGCCGAGTTCGGTCGCGTCGAGCCGCACCGCGCCGAAATCGCCGCGGCGGCTCACGTGGATGCGGCGGATCGGCGCGAGCGGCGTGGCCGATTCGAACACACCGAGCGCGCGCAGCGCATTGACGCTCGCCTGGGCCAGCGCGAGGTTGCGTTCGTCGTAGCTCGGCTGCAGCTCGACGCGCGGCGGCACCGCTTCGGCGAGCGCCACATCGAGGCCGGCGCCGTCGAGCGCGATGGCGAGGCTGGCGCCGACGAGGCCGCCGCCGATGATGAGGACGTCGAGGTCGCTGTTCACCCGCCGATCATACCCGGCGCGCGGGCGCGGCACCGCGCGGCGCATCGACGCGCGTTGGGCTAAACTTGGCGACCTGATCACAGGGCCTCGAACCATGACCGACACCGCCTCTCCCCTCGCCAAAGACCTGCGCCTCGGCCTGTTCCTGCTGCTCGGCCTCGTCATGGTCGCCACGCGCAGCCATCACTTCGGCCCGTTGCCGGACGCCTCGTGGGCGGTGTTCTTCATTGCCGGCTTCTACCTGTCCGCGGGCAAGCCGCAGCAACCGGTCACGTTCACGAGCGGGGCGTTCCGCTGGGCGTTCCCGCTGCTGATGGCGCTCGCGGTCGCGGTCGACTACGCGGTGATCAGCGCGCAAGGCCTGGATTTCTGGAGCCACTACTGCGTATCGCCGGCGTACTGGTTCCTCGTGCCGAGCTACGCCGCACTCTGGTTCGGCGGCGCCTGGCTGCGCGCGCGCTACCGCGGCGTGCACCTGCGCGACGGCGCGCTGCTCGTCGCCAGCACGGTCGTCGCCGCGAGCGCATGCTATCTCGTGTCGAACGGCAGCTTCTACTGGATCAGTCCGAGCGTACCCGCGCGCAGCTTCGGTGGCTGGGTCGCGAACCTCGGCGACTGGTACCTGCCGTTCATGCAGAC
>NZ_JBQCFP010000123.1:0-14477 GCF_051958935.1 Dokdonella sp.
CGCGCTTGCTTCCAGGCTGGAAGACATGCCCGCTCCGACCAAGGCAATCCCGACCGCGGACGCCAAGGCTGTTACGTTTGCCAACTTCATGTACGAACTCCCCAAATGATCAAGTATTGGTGCACTCCGCCGGGGAGGCGAAGCAGTAGCCGCAGGACCTTCCTGCGCAATGCCTCTACGCAGGCCCAGAATCCACGGCATCCGGGTTTGATACCACGGACCACCGGTCGCGGCAATGTGTCGCACGCGTAAAGAAACGCTGACATTTGCCTTTCACGACGCGACGCCGCGCAGAGCCGCCGCCATACGCTGGCGTAGCGGTTCGAGCAGATCGCCGTAGCGATGGGCGACTGCGAGGTCGCGCCGCAGCGGCTGGCGAACCTGGCTCGCGCTCGAGGTCTGCACCACGCGGTCGTTCCGATGGAAGGCGAGGCACGCCGCATCGAACGGGAGCTGCAGCGCATCCGTCAGCGAGCGGATGGCCGCCTCCGGCTCGCGCAGGAGTTCTTCGTGGATGAACGGATGGATCCAGCCAGGGAACTGCAGCGACCAAGCCTGCATCGTGCGCTCGCAATCGCGCCAGAACGCGACCAGCTCGTCGAGGTCGTAGGTGAACGACTGCGCGTCGCTGAAGTGGTGCTTGTAACAGCTCCACAGCGTCTCGAGCGGATCGCGCCGGCAATGGACCACGCGTGCGCCCGGCAGCATCCGGCGGATCGCCGCGAGCGTCTGCCAGTTGGCGAGTGTCTTGTCGGTGAAGCGCGGGCGCGCGTCGCGCCACGCGTGGCAGCGTGCGAGATAGTCCTCGCCGAGGCGGCGCCAGTCGCCGTCGCTCGCGCCCTCGATCCAGGACGGGAACGGTCGGCCCCGGCGCTTCGATTCGGCCTGCAGCACCGGCACGACGTCGCTGCGCTCGCCGCCGCCCTGCACCTCCGGATGAGTCGCAAGGATCTGTTCGACGAGCGTGGAACCCGAACGCGGCATACCGACGAGGAAGATCGCTTCGCTGCCCTGCATATCTGCGCGCGCCGGCGGCAGGCGGCCGAAGCGCTCGATGATCTCGTCGACGAGCCGGCTCACCGCGGCGGCGTTCCAGCGCACCGTGCGTCGCTTGCCCGCATTCGCGTGCACGAACAGCGCAAATGCCTCCGCATGGCGGCCGCGCGTCTCGAGCAACGCGGCACAGGCGAAATCGAAGTCGACGCGCTGCTGTTCCGGCACCGCGCCGCTCGCATGCAGCGCGAGCAGCCGCTCCAGTTCGGCGTCGTCGGGACGGAACGTCCTGAGGTTCGACAGGCCGACCCAGGCCGCCACCGAGGCGGGCTCGATCGCGAGCACCGCGCGCAGTTCCGCTTCGGCTTCGCCAAGGCGACCCAGCATCTTGAGCATTTCGGCGCGCCGCACGCGTGCCGCGGTGTTGCCGGGGCTGAGCGCGAGCACGCGCTCGTAGGCCTGATTCGCGCCGTGCGCATCGCCGCGCCGATCGAACGCGAAGCCGAGGTTGTACCAGGCATCGACGAGCCCCGGATCCTGTGCGACCGCGCGGCGGAACGCGGCCTCGGCGCCTGCCATGTCGCCGTTCTGCGCGAGCGCCGCGCCGAGCTGGCAGCTGATCAGCGCGTCGTCCGGCGCGCGCTCGGCGGCTTCGTGCAATACCTCGAGCGCATGCGCACGCTCGCCGAGTTGCAGCAATGCCAGCGCCTGCAGGCGCAGCAGCTCCGCATGCTCCGGCGCCTCGTGCAAGGCGCGCCCGATCTCGCGCAGCGCGCGCGCGGCGTCGCCGCGTTCGAGCGCGCGCTGCGCCTGCTCGGCGCTGACCGTGAGATGGATCGGCAATCCGGCGAAGCGTCGATCGGGGTGCAGGGAACGGCCGGACATGGGCGAACGTGGCGTAGCGATCCGGGTGTTCTAGCACAGCCGCGGCAGCCGCGTCGAAACGTCAGCGCTCCGCCCCAGCCGATCAACCCGCGAAAAAGCGCTGCACGTCGGCGAGCGAGCCGGTGCGCGGCAACGGCGGCAGACTGGCGAGGAAGAGCTTGCCGTAGCCACGCGTCGACAGGCGCGGATCGCACAGCATGAGCACGCCGCGATCGTGCACGTCGCGGATCAGCCGCCCCGCGCCCTGGCGCAGTGCGATGACCGCGTTGGGCACCTGCCAGTCGGCGAACGGATTGCCGCCCGATGCGCGCAGCGCTTCGAGGCGCGCGACGAGCACGGGATCGTCGGGCGCGGCGAAGGGCAGTTTGTCGATCACGACCAGGCTCAGCGCGTCGCCGGCGACGTCGACGCCTTCCCAGAAACTCGCCGCGCCGAGCAGCACGCCGTTGCCCGAGGCGCGGAAGGCTTCGAGCAGCAGGTTGCGCGGCGCCGTCCCCTGCACGAACAGCGGATACGGCACGCGCGAAGGCAAGAGCTCGGCGGCGCGGCGCAGCGCACGGTGCGATGTGAACAAGAGGAAGGCGCGCCCGTTCGACGCCTCGAGCACCGGCACCGTGGCATCGACGACGCGCTCGACGTAATCGTCCGCGGCCGGATCGGGCAAGCCTTGCGGCAGGTAGGCGAGCGCCTGGCGGGCGTAGTCGAAGGGGCTGTCGACGCGCAGCTCGACGGGATCCCACAGCCCGACCTGGCGCGAGAAATGCGTGAAGCGTCCGCCGACCGCGAGCGTCGCGGAGGTGAAGATCCACGCCGCGTGGCTCTGCGCGCGCAGCTCGCGCAACGGCGCCGCGATGTCGAGCGGCGTCGCGTGGAACGCGAAGCCATGCGCGCTGAGCTCGTACCAGTGCACCGCATCGCTGACGCCGCCGTCGGTGAGATGGGCGAGCCGCGCCGTCTGCTCGGCCGCACGCTCGGCCACGCTCGCGAGGCCGCGGCTGCGCGCGGCATGCTTGTCGAGGCCTTCGGCCAGCGCGCCGAGCGCGCCGGCGAGTTCGGCGAGCTCGCGCTCGACCTCGGCGTCGCGCTCGATCTGCACGAACGCGCCCTTCGGCGGAAAGCGGTCCAGTGCGAGGCGCAGACGCCTGATCGCCGCACTCAAGGGCTCCAGTACGGGCTGCAGCACCGCGAACGCGCCCGACACGTTCGCGCATTCGGCCTGCACGTCGCTGACGAGCTCGGTGAGCTGGCGCGCTGACAGCGTGACCGAGAAGAACTGCCCGGCGAGTTCGGGAATCTGGTGCGCCTCGTCGAGCACGAACGCATGCGCGCCGGGAAGGATCTCGCCGAAACCTTCCTGCTTGATCGCGAGGTCGGCGAACAGGAGGTGATGGTTGACCACGACGAGATCGGCGTCCTGGGCGGCGCGGCGGGCCTTCACGACGAAGCAGTCGTTGAACATCGGGCAGTCGGCGCCGAGGCAGGTTTCCGTGGTCGAGGTCACGCGCGGCCACAGCGGCGAATCCTCGGCGACCTCGGCGAGTTCGGCGCGATCGCCGGCGAGCGTGCGTCGCGACCACGCATGGATCGCCTGCAATTGCGCGGCCTGCTCGCGGCTCGCGAAGCGGCCCTCCTTGTGCGCCTGGTCGAGCCGATGCAGGCAGAGGTAATTCGCGCGCCCCTTGAGCAGCGCCGCGGACAGGCGTGCGCCGAGCACGGCGCGCACGCGCGGCAGGTCGCGATGAAACAACTGGTCCTGCAGCGCCTTGGTCCCGGTCGAGACGATCACCCGCTTGCCCGACATCAGCGCCGGCACGAGATAAGCGTAGGTCTTGCCCGTACCCGTGCCCGCTTCGGCGACGAGCATCTGCCGATCGGCGATCGCCTCCTCGACCGCCGCCGCCATTTGCTGCTGCACTTCGCGTGGCGCGAAACCGGGCACTTCGCGCGCGAACGGACCTTCGGGGCCGAGGAGTTCGGCGGCGCTGTGCATGGTGATTCGAGATTCGTGATTCGTGATTGGCGATTCGTGACCGGTGACCGGCAGCGGGTGACGGGCGTGGAAAGTGCCGGGCGGCGGCTTTCCATCGTACTTCAAGCAAGCGACTGACCGCTCTTGCGAATCCCGAATCGCAAATCCCCGATCACATCCGCAACAACGGCTTGATGCGACATTCCTTCAGGCGCTCGCGCGCGGCTTCCACCGTCGGCGCGTCGCCGAGCGCAGTGCGCGCCTCGACCACGGTCTGCCAGTTGCGCGCGCACAGGCTGCCCGACTTCGGGCCGAGCTGGTGACTCTTCAGCGCGAGGCGCTCGGCATCGCTCCATTGCGCCTGCGCGACATCGATCTCGGCACGGTACTGCAGCAGGTCCGGCGCATCCGGCGCGAGCATGAGCGCATCGTCGGCTGCGCTCGCCGCCGCCGCGAAGTCCTGCCGCGCTTCGGCTTCGTGCGCCCGCTTCATGAAACCTTCGATCGCGGCATCGCGCAGCGGCTGTACCTGCACCGCCGAATCGAGCCCGTCGCCGGCCGCGCGGATCGCCTTGAGCGCCGCGAGCGTATCGACCGGTGGCGGCGGCGGTGGTGGTGGCGGGCCGGGCTGGGCGCAACCAACGAGGGCGAGGACGAGCGCGCGGGGAACGAGGCGATGCGACTTCATGCGATCGAGGACCGGGCGTGCCGATCGATAGCCGGGAAAACGCGTATTGTCGCACGACCGCCTTAACCGCCGCTGCCGAAGAAGTTGCGCAGTTGATCGATCGGGCAGTGTTCCTCCTCGCTCGGCGCATAGCCGCTCGCGAACGGCAGCTCGCGCGCACCCGCGCAGACCGCGTCGGTGCGCTTGCCGGACGGCGCGACGTACGCGCGCTCGATGCCATCCTCCGGCACGATCAGCGGCGCGCTCGGCAGGCGCTTCATGAGTTCGATCCAGATCCGCAGGCCGCCGGTGGAACCGAACAGGCCGGTCGGCTTGTTGTCGTCACGGCCGACCCATGCGACGGCGAGCGTGTCGCCGGTGAACCCGGCGAACCACGAATCGCGCTGGGTATCGCTGGTGCCGGTCTTGCCGGCTGCGTGCAGCCAGCCGAGGCCCGAGTCGTCGATCGCGTGCGCGGTGCCGCCGACCGCGACCTGCTGCATCGCCCAGGTGACCAGGCGCGACGCGGTCGTGTAGTCGCCACCGCCCGCCTGCACTTCGTAGCGCGACAGCGGCCTGCCCTTCGCGTCGAGCACGCCGCGCACCGCGCGCAGCGGCAATGCATGGCCGTCCGCGGCGAGGTACTGATAAAGGCGCGCGACGTCGAACGGACTGAGGTCGATTGCGCCGAGCAGCATCGAGGGGTTCGGGTTGATCGCGCGGCCGAGCCGGAATGATTCGAGAAAACCGCGCACGCGGTCGACGCCGATGCGCTGGCCGAGATTGATCGTCGCGAGGTTCCAGCTCTGCATGAGCGCATCGACGAGCAGTACCTGGCCGTGGCTCTGGTGGTCGTCGTTCTCCGGCCGCCAGCGCCCGCCACCCGGCTGCGGCAGGTCGATCGGCCCGTCGTCGAGCACGGTCGCAAGCGAATAGCGTTGCGGCTGTGCAAGCGCGACGAGGTTGACGAACGGCTTCACCAGCGAGCCGATCGGACGCGACGCGTCGAGCGCGCGGTTGAAGCCGGGCTCGTCGACGTCGCGGCTGCCGATCATCGCCTGCACTTCGCCGTCGCGCGCGCCGGTGACGACGAGCGCAGCCTCGACCGCCTCGCCGCGCTTGCCGAGGCCGGCGAGCGCCTTGTCGATCGCCGCCTCGCCGAGCGCCTGCGCCGATGGCGCGAGGGTGGTGTGGATCGACAAGCCCGCACTGTTGAGTTCGGCATCGGGGAAGCCCTCGCGGATCTGCCGTCGCACGAGTTCGAGGAACGCGGGATAGCGGTCGCGCGGCAAGGTCGCATTCGCCGCGGTGCCGATCGGCTGCCGGCTCGCCGCCGCGAACGCAGCGTCGTCGAGCAAACCGGTGTCGCGGAACACCCCAAGCACGACGTTGCGCCGGCCGAGTGCGCGCTCGGGGTTGCGGCGCGGATCGTACAGGCTCGGGCCCTGCACCATGCCGACCAGCAGCGCGATGTCGGCGCTACCGAGCGATCGCAGGTCGCGACCGAAGTAGAACTCGCTCGCCGCGGCGAAACCGTGCACCGCCTGCGCGCCCTGCTGGCCGAGGAACACCTCGTTGACATAGGCCTCGAGGATGCGCTTCTTGTCGTAGCGCGCCTCGATGATCAGCGCCAGCAGCGCCTCGTTGAGCTTGCGCGAGAAGCGCTGGCCGCGATCGAGGAACAGGTTCTTGACCAGTTGCTGGGTCAGCGTGGAGCCGCCCTGCACGACGTGGCCGGCGACGAGGTTGGCCCAGGCCGCGCGCACGATCGCGCCGACGTTGATGCCGTGATGGTGCTTGAAGTCACGGTCCTCGACCGCCTGCAGTCCGGACAGCAGCAGCGGCGGGATCTCGCCGAGCGTGACGTAGCGGCGGTCCTCCTGCTGCGCACCGTACAGCGTGGCGATGCGCGCGGGATCCAGCCGCACACGCTCGAGCGCGGCGCCGCTGTCGGCATCGACGAGGTCGGTGACGCGGCCGTTGGCCAGGCTCAGCGCGATGCGCTTCTCGCGTTCGCGCCCGTCGAGATAGATGAAGGTGCGGCGCATGATCGTCCAGCGCGCGCCCTCGCGATGGAATGTGCCCGGTGTCCCCACCTGGGCATCCTCGTCATAGCGGGCGGCGGCGAGTTCGGCGCCGAGCATGTCCGCATTCATCGGCACGCCCGGCGCGAGGGTGAGCGGGCGCGCATAGACGCGGCTCGGCAGGTCCCACGAGAGGTCGTCGAAGCGGCTGCGCACCTCGCTGTCGAGGTACCACGTGTAAGGCACGAGGAAACCGACCGCGAAACCGACGCCGACCAGGAACGGGATGCGCAGCACGCGCCAGGTGAAGCGCAGGGCGTCGAGCGAACGGGACAGGAAAGACAAGCGCGTCTACCGTGGGGCGGCGATCGGGACAGGAGTCGCACGAGTGTAGCCGCGTGCCGCCGTGGCGGGGAGATGCGCGCAGGCACGCACTGCTCTCGATCCGGCCCCTTCGAGGGGACGGTTGGGTGGGATGGTTTCGACGCTGCGAATGCGCCCGGCGCCCATTTCCAACGCGCCGAATGCGTCGGGGCGCGGGAGGGAGGATCCGCGCCGGATCGGCGATAATCACCGCTTCACCCGTGCCTTTCACCGGAGCCTCGATGCGCGCCAGCCCGATTGCCGCCCCGCCGTCCACCGGACCGGCGTCGCGCGAGGCACCGCTGCGCGTATGCATCCATGCGCGCGCGGCCGCATCGGCGACGCAACTGGATGCGCTGCGCGGCCGCCTGCCCGCGCGCGCGCGCATCGCCCTGTTCGGCGCCTGCGCGGCGGCGGTCGACTGGAGCGACGTCGAGCGCGTGCCGGAGCTGGGCGAAGGCGCGAGCGAAGGTGATCTCCTCGGCGAGGCGCGCCGGCGCTTCGCGAACGAGCATCTCGTGCTCGTCGATGCGCAGGCAATACTGCCCGACCTCGCCTGCGAGCGACTGTTGCACGCACTCGACGCGCCGGACGTCGTCGGTGCCCGCCCGCTCGACGACGCCTCGCGCCGCCCCGTACCGGACGGCGAGGGCGTCGACGGGGACGTCGCGCGGCTCGATGCGCTGTGCTTCGCGCACTCGGCGCGCGTGCTCATCGATGATCCCGTTCCGGATGCGCAAGGCCCGATCTCGGCCTGGCATGGCGAGCGGCTCGCCCGGCTCGGCAGCACCGACGTCGGCGACCGCGATGCAGTCGACGCCGCCGGACTGCGGGTGGTCGTGCTCGACCATGTCTTCGCGCGCAGCGGAGCGTCGCTCGCGCCGATGCAGGCGGCGAACCGCGATCGGCGCGATCCCGAACCCCCGTCCCCGCTCGATCCGCTGCGCCGCCGCGTCGGCGCGGCGCTCGCCGCGGGGAGCGTTCCGGCCCGGACCGGCCTCGACACGAAGCCCGTGATCCTGCACGTGCTGCACGGCTGGGGTGGTGGCGCCGAGCGCTGGGTGCGCGACTTCGCCGCGGCCGATACGCAGGCACACCATCTCGTGCTCGTCGCGCGCGGCAGCTTCGCACGCCGCCGCCACGGCGAATGGCTCGAACTCGTCGACGGCTCGATGGCGGGCCCGCCGCTGCGTCGCTGGCCGCTGCCGCGCCCGATTGCCGATACCGCGCTGTCCGACCGCGCCTATCGCGACCTGCTCACCGAAGTCATGCGCACGTACTGCATCGACGCGGTGATCGTCTCCTCGCTGATCGGCCACAGCCTCGACGCGTTGCGCACCGGCTTGCCGACCACCTGCGTCGTGCACGATCACTACCCGCTGTGGCCGACCCTGCATCGCGACTTCGGGGATGCGGCGCTGCGCTTCGACGACGCGCAACGCGCCGCCGATCTCGCGGCGCAGGGCGAGGACGGCGAGTTCGCGAACCGCGATCCCGCGCACTGGCGCGGCCTGCGCGACGCCTTCGTCGCCGCCGCGCTCGATGCGCGCGCGACGCTCGTCGCGCCGAGCCGCTCCGCGCTCGCAAACCATCTGCGCCTCGCGCCTGAACTCTCGGCGCTGCCTTCACGGCTCGTCGCGCACGGCCTCGCCGCGTGGCCCGAAGGTCACCCGCGCATCGATGCGCCGCCTGCGCGCGACCGCCTGCGCCTGGTCATGACCGGCCGCGTCCGCAAGGGCAAGGGCGCGCAGCTGCTGGCCGCCGCCCTGCCCGCCTTGCGCGAGCACGCGGAGCTGTTCCTGCTCGGTGCCGGCGCCGACGCGCACGCATTGTTCGGCGAACGCGGCGTGCATGTGCTGCTCGACTACCGCCGCGACGAACTGCCCGCACTGCTCGCACGGTTGCAGCCGGATGCGGCGCTGCTGCTGCCGACGGTCGCCGAAACCTTCAGCTACACGCTGTCGGAACTGCGCAGCCTCGGTGTCCCGGTCATCGCGACGCGCGTCGGCGCGCTCGCCGAGCGCATCGACGATGGCCGTGACGGCTTCCTCGTCGAGGCGAATGCCGCGGCGCTCGTCGCACGCGTCGCCGCGCTCGCGGACGAGCGCGGCGCCCTGGAGCGCGTGCGCGCCCATGCCGTCGGCACCGACACGATCGAAACGATGGCGGCGGCCTGGCACCGCGTGCTGTCGCTGCAGCCGCGACCGCCGTTGCGCTACCCGCTCGTCGACGCGGGTGGCGCCGTGTTCGAAGCGGCCGTCGACGCGGACGCGCTGGGCCGATCGCACGCGCAGTCGCGCGCGCTCGCGGCGCGACTCGACGAGACGACGAAGGAAAGCGAGCGCCGTGGCGACTGGGGCCATGCGCTCGATCGCGAGCTCGCGCAGCTGCGGCGCGAATTCGACGACCGCACGCGCTGGGCGCTCGCGCTCAACGAGGAACTGCAGGCGATCAAGCCCGTCCACGAACGGATGCTCGCGAGCACGTCGTGGCGCATCACCGCGCCGCTGCGCCGCGCGAACGCGCGCGTGCGCGCCTTGCGCGAATCGCTCGCGTTCCGCCTCGCCCGCACGCGCAGCGCCTTCGCGCGCACGCGCGGCAGCCTCGCCCAGCGCGGTCTCGCCGGCACCCTCGCACGCATCGTGCAGGAACTGCGCGGCGGCGGCCCCGCGCGCCCGCGTACGACCTATCCCGAACCCACGGACGACGCGACGCCGTTCGCGCTGCCGACCACTGACACGCCCCGCGTGTCGATCGTCATCCCGGTCTACGACAAGGTCGCCTACACGCTCGCCTGCCTGCGTTCGCTCGGCGAGCACGCCGGCAACACACCGTTCGAAGTCATCGTCGTCGACGACGGTTCGAGCGACGCCACGCCGCAGCGCCTCGCCGGCGTCGGCGGCATCCGCTCGATCCGCAACGCGAAGAACCTCGGCTTCATCGGTTCGTGCAACGCGGGCGCGGCCGAGGCACGCGGCGAGTACGTGCTGTTCCTCAACAACGACACCGTCGTCACCGCGGGCTGGCTCGACGCGCTGGTGCGCTGCATCGAACGCACGCCACGCTGCGGCATGGTCGGCTCCAAGCTCGTCTATCCGGACGGCCGCCTGCAGGAAGCGGGCGGCATCGTGTTCGACGACGCCTCGGGTTGGAACGTCGGCCGCTTCGGCGACCCCGAGGACCCGCGATATTCGTTCCGGCGCGAAGTCGACTACTGCTCGGGTGCGGCGATCCTGCTCCGGCGCGACCTGTTCGAACGGCTCGGCCGGTTCGACGCGCGCTATGCGCCCGCCTACTACGAGGACACCGACCTCGCGTTCGCGGTCCGTGCGGCCGGGCTCGAGGTGCACGTCGAACCCGCCTCGGTGGTGATCCATTTCGAAGGCATCACCTCCGGCACCGACACCGCGAGCGGCACCAAGCGCTACCAGGTCGTCAATCGCGAGAAGTTCGCCCTGAAGTGGAAGGACGCGCTCGCGCGCCAGCCGCGGCCCGGCACGCCGATCACGGTCGCGGCGACGCATCGCGCCAGGCAGCGCGTGCTGATCGTCGATGCGACCACGCCGATGCCCGACCACGACTCGGGCTCGCTTCGCATGGTCAACTTCATGCGCGTGCTCGCCGATCTCGGTTGCCAGACGAGCTTCCTGCCGGAGAACCGGCTCTGGGTCGAGCGCTACACGCCGGCACTGCAGGAACTCGGCGTGGAGGCGCTGTATGCACCGTACGCGCAGGACCCGCTCAAGCTGCTGCGCGAGCGCGGCCGCGAATTCGATCTGGTGATCCTCTCGCGCCACTACGTCGCCGCGTCCTACCTCGGCCTCGTGCGCCTTCACGCGCCGCAGGCGCGCATCGTGTTCGACACGGTCGACCTCCACTACCTGCGCGAACAGCGCGCGGCCGAACTCGCCGGCGACGCCGCGCTCGCACGCCATGCCGCGACGACGCGCGCGCAGGAACTCAGGCTCATCCGCGAATGCGACGTCACCCTCGTCGTCAGCCCGGTCGAGCAGGCCCTGCTCGCGCGGGACGCGCCCGGCGCGCGCGTCGAGGTGCTCTCGAATGTGCACGAGGTGTACGGCTGCCGGCGACCGTTCGGCGGACGCCACGACCTCGTCTTCGTCGGCGGCTTCCAGCATCCGCCGAATACCGACGCGGTCGAATGGTTCGTCCGCGACGTGTTCCCCGCCGTCCGCGCCGCGCTGCCCGACGTGCGCGTGCACGTCATCGGCAGCCGCGTGCCCGAATCGATTCGCGCACTCGCCGACGGACGCGTGATCGTGCACGGCTTCGTCGAGGACATCCTGCCGTACATGGACGGATGCCGCATCTCGATTGCACCGCTGCGCTACGGCGCGGGCGTCAAGGGCAAGGTGAACATGGCGATGAGCTGCGGCCTGCCCGTGGTCGCGACATCGGCGGCGGTCGAGGGCATGCACGTGCGCGCCGGCGAGGACGTGCTCGTCGCCGACGGGGCGGCCGCATTCGCCGCCGAAGTCGTGCGCCTGTATCGCGACGAGGCGTTGTGGAACACGCTGTCGGCGAACGGCCTCGCCAACGTCGAACGCCACTTCTCGTTCGCCGCCGCCCGCGCGGCGGTGCAGAAGCTGCTCGAGCGCTGAAGGATCAGAACGCCGCGGTGGACTCGAACGCGGCGTTCGCCGGCGCGGCCCAGCGTTCCTCGCCGTCCGCCTGCGCATTCGGCCCGAACCGGCGCTCGCGCAACGCGACCGAACCGTCCTGGTGGCGCACGAGCAGGCTGGCTGCGCGCGTGCCGTAACGGTCGCCACGGATGAAGATCGGCGCGAGGCGGCGTTCGAGATCGAGGCCGACGCCGGTATCCGGCAATTCCTCGTCGGCCGGCGCCGTTTCGTCGAGCAGCAGGTCGAGCACGCTCGCCTCGTCGTTGACGTGGCCGCTGCGCACGAGTTCGCCGAAGCGCCGCTGCAGGCGCTCGGTCTTGGGCCAGTGCACGCCGATCGCGCCGTTGCTGATCAGGTGCACGCCGCGGCGCAGCGGTCGGAGGAAGCCTTCGGAGCTGCCGAGCGCGAACACGCCTTCTCGGTCGCCGACGACGAGGTTGAAGGGACCGTAGTCGCCGATCTGCGTGCGCAGCAGGTCGAGGTAAACGACCGGCGTCGCATCGCCGAGCATGAAATTGCGCACGAGAGAGCCGCGCGATTTCGGCGCAGTCGCGGGCACGCCCGTGCGCAGGTTGGTGACCGCGGCGAAGCGGCCGTCGTTGCGCAGCGCGAGCCAGGAGCCGCCGGCGACGAGGTCGCGTCCCCCGACGACGCGCTTGTCCTCGTCCCAGCGCGCGACCGGCGCGCTGTCGCGGCCATGGTATTCGTCGCGGTTGCCGAGTACGAGCAGCGGCAATCCGGGCGCGGCGTCGACCGCGACGAGCAGCAGGCACACGGCGTCAGCCCCTCGCGTCCAGCGCGCGCAGGCGCGCTTCGAGCGGCGCGATGCGCGGGTTGGCGGGGCTGAGTTCGCGCGCGGCGTCGAGCGCGCGCGTCGCGTCGGCGCGGCGGCCCTCGCCGATGCGTGCGTCGACCTGGTCGAGGAAGGCGTTCGCGAGCTTCTCGCTCATGCCGGCGATCGCGGCATCCTCGGGCGCGATCTGCCGCACGGCGTCGAGTTGCGCGCGCGCGCGCTGCGGCGCGCCGTCGGTGAGCGCCTGCGCGAACAGTTCCTTCGCGTGGATCGGCAGGCGCTCGAGACCGGCCTGCGCGTCGCGGTTGTCGCGATCGATCGCGAGCGCGGCGCGGTATTTGTCGTAGGCGCTGTCGCCAGGCGGCAGAATCAGGTTGCCGGCGGAAGCGGCGCGCGTCGCATCCGCGAGCAGGCGTTGGATCTGCGCGCTCTGCGCCGGCGTGATCGGCGGCCGCTCCGCGGCGATATCGAGGCGTTCGCGCAATTCGCGCAGGTTGACGCGCGCGGCGCGCAGGTCGGGCGAGTCGGCGGCGAGCCGCGTCGCCTCGTCGAGCAGGCGGCCGGCCTCCTGCGCATTGTCGTCGTGGTTCGCGGCGTTCGCCTGCACTATGACCGCCTGCGCGACCGCGCGCAGGCCCTGCTTCGCGCGCACGCTCGCGGGATCTTCCCGGAGCACGGCCCGGTAGAGCTCGAGCGCGGAATCCTCGCTGCCGGCGAGCACGCCCGCGCGCACCTGCGCGTCGGCGCGGTCGAGCGTGCCTTCGAGCGCAGCGCGTGCGGCATCGCGCGCCTGCGCGAGGTCGCCGTTGAGCTGCGGCAGGCCGGGCCACGACGGCAGCACGCGGGAGATCTCGGCGCTGCGCGCGGCGGCGGTGGCGAGGTCCTTCGCCGCGAGCGCGGCGCGCGCCTGCGCGGCGAGCGCATCGGCGACCTTGCGCAGCCCGGCCTGGGCGAGCGCATTGGCGGGGTCGCCGTCGAGCACGCGCTGGTAGAGCGCCGCGGCGCCTTCGGCGCCCGACAGCCGACCTGCGTCGAGGGCGGCAGCGGCACGTTCGAGCGCCTGCGCGGTCTCGTCGCCTTTCGCTTCGCGTTCCTTCAGCGCCTGCGCGAGGCGGTCGACGCCGGTTCCGCCGCCGAGCAGGTCGCGCGCGGCGTCGAGCGCGGCGCGCGCGGCGGCGGCGTCGCCTTGCGCGAGTGCAGCCTCGCCCTGCTCGAGCAGTTTGTGGCCGACGGTGTCCAGGCCGCGGCGCGCGGTGTCGTTGTCCGGGTCCTGCGCGCGTGCGGCGAGGTACAGCTCGCGCGCACTGTCACCCTGGTTGCCGGTGAGATGGCCGGCCTCGAGCGCGCGCTGCGCGCGCGCGAGCGTATCGTTGAACTCGGTGCGCGGGAGCAGGTGGCGCAGCCAATCCTGCCAGTGCCACGCGGCGAAACCGGTCGCGCCGAGCAGCGCGAGCGCGACGAGCGCGCCGACGCCGCGCCGACGCCGGGGCTTGCGCGCCTCGCGTGCGGCGGGTGCGTCGCGGTCGGCTCGCATCGGCTCGGCTTCGAGCGCGGCGGTGATCTGGTCGAGGCGGCCGATCGCCGGCTCGTTGCGTTCGTTGCGTTCGTTGCGTTCGTTGCGTTCGTGGCGCTCGCCGCGCTCGGCCCGGTCGGGCAGGCCTGCGGCGAGAACCGGCATCGGCGTGAGCGCGGGCGTGTCGCTGTACGGACGCATCGATGGCAGCGCATCGTCCTCGACGCCGGCCGGCACCGCGCGCAGCACCACCGTCGCAGGCTCGCGGCGCTCGATTTCGGTGATCGCCGCGACGACGTCGTTGCCGGTCTGGTAGCGGTCTTCCGGTTCCTTCGCGAGCAGGCAGTCGAGCAGCGGCTGCAATGCAGCGAGCGCGCGCGGCAGCTGCGGCACGGGTTCGGTGATGTGCTTGATGCCGACCGCGAGCGAGTCGTCGGCATGGTAGGGGACGCGCCCGACCAGCATTTCGTAGAGCACGATGCCGAGGCTGTAGAGGTCGGCACGGCCGTCGATCGGACGACCGCGCGCCTGCTCCGGACTCATGTAGTGCGGCGTGCCGACGATCGCGCCGGTCTTGGTCATGCGCAGGCTCGAATCGAACGCGCGCGCGATGCCGAAGTCGGTCAG
>NZ_JBQCFP010000124.1:0-9600 GCF_051958935.1 Dokdonella sp.
CCCGCGACCCGCTGCACCCGCTCGCATCACCCACGGTCACGGTGAAGTTGAAGGTTCCGGTGGCCGTCGGTGAGCCCGAAAAGGCACCGTTGGCGGACAACGTCATGCCCGGTGGCAAGGCACCGGCGGTGATCGCGAACGATGGCGCACCGAGCGCACCGGTCTGGCTCAGCGACAGGCTGTACGGCTGCCCCCAGTTTGCGCCGGGCAGCGTCGACGGCGTTACCGTGACGACCGGGCACACATAAGGCGAGTACACGACGTTGTCGACGCCGATGTAGTCGGAATTCGATCCGGACGGGCCGGCACCGGTGACGAAATAGCGGAATGCGATGCGGCCCGATGTCGGCGCGGGAAGGCCCGATATCGTGACCGTGTATTGCGTCCACACCGCCGGGTAGACGTTGGTCACGAGCGTCGGGTTGATCGACAGCAGCAGCGTCGAAAAGTCGCCGAACGTCGCCGCCGTCGAACCCACGTTGGTGCTCGCACCGTTCGTGCTCAGGCGCAGTTCGAGGCGGTCGGGAAACTCGGTACCGCCGGCCGGCGTGGTCGGCCTGCGGGTATAGAACTGGAAGACGTCCCCGTTGCGGAACGTGCGGTTGGGCGTGACGAGCCAGTCGCTGATCACGCCCGAGCCGCCCGTCGTCGCGGCGAAATTGGCCGCGATGTACGCGTTCGGCGCCCCGTTGAATGCGTTGAACGGACCCGGGTCGGGTGTCGCGCTCGTGGGTATGCCCTGGTACCAGGAGTTCGGCCCGAGCGGCTGGCTGTTGTTCTGGATCACCCAGCCGCTGCCTGCAAGCAGGCCGACGTTGTCGAAGTCCTCGGTGTAGGCCTGGGCGAAAGCGAGGCCGGAGACGGCGGCGAGCAAAGCGCCCGCGGCGAGCCGGAGGCTCGCGCGGCTCATGCCTGACCTCCGAGGTTCGAAGTTGCGACGCATTGACTGATATGGACAACGGATGCAACGAGCATGAGTGACGCCCCCCGCCTGGAATGTTCGGGCGATGCTGCCTGCAAGTTGCGTGCCGCGTGTGCATTGCGACTTCCGTCGTTCGCACAAGGATCACGTGTTGCTCGTGTGTCGGAGCGACGGAATCGGCGACGCCCTTCGAAGAGCGTAGCGCCCGCGAGGACGCGTGGCGAACCGCGGTAGCGGCCCATGCGCGCACGCCTGGTGCAGTTACCTCACGACGAGGCTAGCAGCCTCTCGAGCCACGCATTGACGTGGACGTCGAGCACGAGATGCACGCGGTCGCTCGCACCCTCATTGCGTACCGAGTGCGGATCGGCGAGGCGCAGGTACCATGCTTCGCCGGGTTGCATCGCGAGCGGCGTGCCGTTGAGCACGAAGGTCACGCCGGGGTTGGTCGTGATCGGCACGTGGATGCGCGCGACGCCGTTCTCGGCCATGAGGTCGTTGTCGCTGTGCTCGTGGATGCGCGAACCCGGCGCCAGGCGCATGAGCCTCGCCACCGTCACGGGACAGTCGAAGCGGGCGATCGCGCGGCGCAGCGTGGGCGCGCGATCGAGCCACGGCGTGTCGACCCATGCGGTGGCCGACGGATCGGAGTAGATCATGCGGATCGGATGCGTCTCGCCCGCGGGCGCGCGCAGCGGCACGACGCTCCAGTCGCCCGCATAGTTCTGCTTGACGAAATGCTCGATCCAGTCGCCACGCTGCAGCGCATCGACCTCCGCCGCCAATGCGGGCACGTCGAACGCGAGCGGCAGCCGAACGCGGTCGGGGTAGCGCGAGGTTCGACGCGCCGTCGCCGTTGGAAGACCCATTGCCCCTGCCCTGCCTGCTTCGTGGCTCCAGCTTCGCATGCCATGCCGACAACAGCCAGAAAGCCGTGAGCGGATCAAGCCGCGCAGCAACGGATCGCCTTGCCGCCGCCGTCACCGAACGCAGCGGCTCCGGCGTTCCACGCGGAAAAAGGCAGGCGCCCCGTTCGGGGGCGCCTGCGCTGCGCATCAGGCCGCCTTCTGTGCCTCGATCTGCGCGGGGGCGCGCGTCGTGCTCGCGCGGTCGCTCTGGATCTCGATGCGGCGCGGCTTGAGCGCCTCGGGGATCTCGCGCTGCAGTTCGATCGTGAGCAGGCCCTTGTCCAGCGACGCGTTTGCGACCTTCACGTGGTCGGCGAGCTCGAAGCGGCGTTCGAACGTGCGACCGGCGATGCCCTTGTGCAGGTACACGCTGTCGGCCGCGGGTTCGGCTTCCCGCTTCGCGCCTGCGACGACGAGCAGGTTCGGGCGGTCGGTCAGGGTGAGTTCGTCGCGATCGTAGCCGGCCACGGCCATCACGATGCGATAGGCATCTTCGCCGACGCGCACGATGTCGTACGGCGGCCAGTTGTCCATCGGCTGCACGCGGCTCGCGCTCTCGAGCGCGTCGAAGATGCGGTCGAAGCCGATGCCGGTGCGGAACAGCGGGGAGAAATCGAGTGTGGTCCTCATAGCCATATCCTCTTTGGTTGCAAGCAACATGGACATGAAGCGGCGCCCGTCACGGCGCCCTCACGGCGGGCCCCTTCGGGCGCCCGCAACGCGCATCTAGGGATCGGCATTCCCGTTTCAAGGGCCCCTGTTCAGCGGCCGTGCGGCTTGCGGAAACGAAAATTCCGGGAACCAATTCCGCGGGACGACGGTCCCTTTTCCCGGGGCCCGTCAGGGCCGTCTTTTCTCCAGCGAACCCGCAGAGGTGCTCATTCATGATCTCTCCCGTCCGCCGTGATCCTTCACAGTGGTGTCTCATGGCCACGCTCGAAGTGGCCGAAGACGCGCCGGACCTGCCGGCGATCCTCGCCGACCTCGATTTCGATTTCCGCCTCGAACCCATTCCTTCGCCGCCCGGCTTTGCCCGGTTCGATCTGCTCGTCAACGCACGCCGTGGCCCGCACCGGCGCGGGCTGATCGCGCACCGGCTGCTGAACGCCTTGCATAGCATCGCCCGCAGTGGCGACTTGCCTGCTTTCCGCATCGTAGCGGGCGAGCGGTGGTTGCATTCGCCGGCGATCGCCGACGACGGCGCGCGTCATCCGGGCATCGAGCAAGGCCGGTCGGAGCCCGCGCAGAGCGAGCGCTGACGCATCAGAACGGAATCGCGAAGTCGCCCCAAACCGGCGTATGACTCGCATCGCCGGGCGCCTGATTCCACGGATAGAGCGCCGGATACGTGAGCAGCGCGTTGCCGTCGTCGACGACCGGGGCGACGTAGATCTGCGTGATACCGCCGCGCCGGGTCGAGGAAAACGTGAGCCAATAGTAGCGGCGTCCACTGCTGTCGCTCGTGGCCGGCGACCAGCGGGGCCAGCTGTTGGTGACCCCGGGGCTTGCCTGCCCCGTGCAGGCCACCGGGTCGTTGGCCGCGATGCGCACGGGCTGGCCGCCGCTCGCGCGGCTCACGTATACCTCGGCTTGCGGGTTGTTGTAGCTGCTCGTGCCCACCGGCGCCCGGTCATAGGCGATGTAGTGGTCGTCGGGCGAGAACGCAGGGTAATACTCGTTGTCCGCACTCGCGACGACCGTCACCGGCGTTCCGCCCGCGCGGTCGTTGTAGGGCACGACGCGGATGTCACCATTCGTGACCGTGACGCCGAGCGCGACGGGGTCGGGCGTTGACACGTACACGATGTCGTCGCTCGTGTGCGCAAAGGACGCGGATGCCGCGTTGGCGGTTTCACCGGCGCGCGCGACGATGCCCCAGCCTGTCCCCTGCGCGGCCGACGCCGCCTCGAGATCGGTCCAGATGATGTTCGACTGGTACATCGTGAGCGCGATGCGGTCGCCGCTCGTCCAGTGCTGCGCGGAGAACGACGGCGCGTCCTGATCCGGGCGTGCCATCAAGGTTTGCGCGCTCGCGCTGATGAACGATGGCGTGAGGTGCTGGCCGTCGGCGGAGAGCAACGCGAGACCCGGGCCACCACCCGGGCCGGCCGAGAACCCGACGAACGCGCCGTCGGGTGTCGCCGCGTGGCAACCGAAGCAGCCTCCGCTCACGTCCGCCGCGCCGAAGATGTCCTTGACCGTCTCGTCGCCGATGCGGAAGCCGCGCGTGAGCGCGCCGCCCGGCGCACCCGTCCAGTAGACGATCGCACCCGATGCCGGCACCGGCGCGATGCGGACGGCGCCGGTCGACCCGCTTTCCGGGCCACTGGTCAGGCTGCCGGACGCATACGTCGCACCACGCACGCTCACCGTGATCGCGCGATCGACCGTGTGCTGCGTCAATGCCGTCCAGATGTTCGCGGGCATCGTCCACGACGACGCGGTCGTGTAGACGACCAGCGCATGCGCCTGGTTTTGCGCGGTGAGGCGCAGTTCGAACAGGTTCTCGCCGCCGGCGGGTATCCAGGTGAAGCGAGGGCGCTGCCAGTTGTTCGGGAAGAGCGTGCCGACCGCGGGATCGGCAAGGCACGGCCCGCCGCCCGGCGCGCCAGGGACGCCGAACAACGTCGGCGAATCCGCGGGAGCACCCGCATCGATGATCGGATCGGGCGGGAAATCATGGAACTCGAACCCGTCGGCGAAGATAGGGTCCAGCGCATACGCGGCCCGCCCGAACGCGAATGCCGCAACCAGGACGACGATGGATCGATGCATGGCGTGCCTCCGTGCCGATCACTACGCGGAAGGAAGACAGAACACGCCAGGCGCCGGCATGCCGGTCTCGGAACCGGCAACGTATGCGCTCGGCGTCGCCGATCAGGACGACCGCCGGCATCCTAGCGCGGTGGCCCGCGCATCGCGAGCGACACGCACCGGCGTCCACGACGGTGGTGTTGGTCGGGGAACCTGCCGCCGGCCGATATCCGGAGCCGACCGGCAGCCGCTGCGTGTCGACGCGAGGTCCCCCGATTGCCGGCCGGCGATGGGTTCGGCCCGCGCGTCGCATTCATGGCCGGTGCATTCGCGCACGGCAGAGTGTTAGGCCCCATCCGAAGGAGACCCCTCATGGCCAACGAAGAAGCGACGGGCAAGACACAAGGAGAACTGCTCGAGCGTGCGTGGACGATCGCGCGCAAGAACCGCAGCGCATTCCTGGCGACGGTGGACGAAACGCGCCCGCACCTGCGCCCGATGGCGGTGACGGTCGAGGAGGATGCGCGCGCGCTGTATTTCCTCACGAGCAAGGACTCGTCCAAGATCGACCAGATCGCACGTTGCTCCGAGGTCGTCGTCGCGTTCGGCGACGAGGGTTCGAACGAGTACGTGACGTTCACGGGCCAGGCCATCGTCAGCAACGATCGCGCGAAAATCAGGGAACTCTTCGGCGTCGCCGCGAAGGCCTGGTGGGACGACGCGGACGATCCGGAGATCCGCGTGATCCAGGTCTCCCCGAACCATGCCGAACTGTGGGATGGGCCGAACCGCCTCGTCGCAGCGACGCTCATGCTCGCGGCAGCCGTGACGGGGGCGAAGCCGGCGATCGGCGACCACGCCAACGTCCCCGTCGCGTAGCGCGCTCGGCCACGTCGCGCCGCCGGCGCCAGCGCATGGACGACGACCTCCTCGTCGCGAGTCCGAACGGGCTGTACTGCCCCGCGGGCGACTTTCATATCGACCCGTGGAAGCCGGTCGCGCGCGCGGTCATCACGCATGGTCACGGCGACCACGCGCGCGAAGGCATGGGTGAATACCACGTCGTCGACGAAGGCCTGGCGATCCTCGAATGGCGGCTCGGCGCTCAGGCATACCGCGTGCACGCGTACGACGAACCGTTCGACATCGGCCGCGTACGCGTGTCGTTCCATCCGGCGGGACACGTGCTGGGTTCGTGCCAGGTGCGCATCGACGACGGACGGCGCGTCTGGGTCGCCTCGGGCGACTACAAGCGCCAGCACGATCCGACCTGTCGCGCGTTCGCCGTCGTCCCCTGCGACGTATTCGTCACGGAAGCGACGTTCGGCCTGCCCATCTACCGCTGGCCAGACACGCGCGACGTGGCACGCGAGATCGTCGCCTGGCGCGACGCCTGCGCGGCCGAGGGCGAGGCGGCGATCCTCTATTGCTACGCGCTCGGCAAGTCGCAGCGCCTTCTCGCCGAACTCGCGGCGATCATCGACCGGCCCGCGTTCGTGCACGGTGCGATCGAACCCGGCGTCGCCGTTTACCGCGACGCCGGCGTGCCGCTGCTCGCGACCGAGCGCGTCGCCGACACGGCGAAAGGCCGCGACTTCTCCGGACAGCTCGTCATTGCGCCGCCCTCCGCCGCGGGCAGCCCGTGGATCCGTCGCTTCCGTCGCGCGCAGCAAGGCTTCGCGTCGGGCTGGATGCGCATCCGCGGCAATCGACGCCGCCGCAACCGCGACCGTGGCTTCGTCGTCTCCGACCATGCCGACTGGCCCTCGCTCCTGCGCACGATCGAGGAGACTGGCGCGCGCCGCGTGATCGCGACGCACGGCAATACGGACGCGCTCGTGCGCACTTTGCGCGAGCGCGGCATCGACGCCGGCACGTTCGCGACGCAGTACGGCGGTGACGACTGATGCGCCGGTTCGCCGAGCTCTACACGACGCTCGAACGCAGCACCGCCACCGGCGATCGACGCGCAGCCCTCGTCGCGTATTTCCGCGAGGCCGCGCCGGGCGACGCCGCGTGGGCCCTGCTGCTCCTCAGCGGCGGCCGCGTCGGCGGCGCGAAGCAACGCATCGCCAATGCGCGCGAGCTGCGCGAATGGATCGCCGAAGAAAGCGGCACGCCTTCCTGGCTCGTCGACGAGTGCTACGACGCGGTCGGCGATCTCGGGGAGACCCTCGCGCTCCTGCTCGACGACCCTGCGCAGCGCGCCGCCGATGTTCCGCTGTCGGAATGGATCGAGCAGCGCCTGTTGCCGGTCGCCAATGCGGACGAAGCGGCGCGCCGCGCGGTCGTCGTCGAGGCATGGCGCACGCTGCCGTTCGCGGAGCGCTTGTTGTTCAACAAGCTCCTGACCGGTGCGTTGCGCGTCGGCGTATCGCAGGGCCTCGTGCAGCAGGCACTCGCGGAGGTTGCCGGCATCGACGTCGCGCTGATTGCCCAACGCATGCTCGGCGCCTGGGAACCCGGCGCCGAGTTCTTCGAGCGACTCCTCTCGCGCGAGGCGCTGCCCTCCGACCGCGCCTCGCCGTTCCCGTTCTTCCTCGCCTCCCCGCTCGAGGCGGAGCCGGAGTCGTTGGGCCCGGTCGACGACTGGCTTGCCGAATGGAAATGGGACGGCATCCGCCTGCAACTGATCCGTCGCGACGGCGAGGTCGCGCTGTGGTCGCGCGGCGAAGAGCGCCTCGATGGCCGCTTCCCGGAACTGGAAGCGATGGCGCTGCGATTGCCCGGCGACGTGGTCGTCGACGGCGAACTCGTCGCCTGGCGCGATGGCCCGACACCGCTACCGTTCGGCGCGTTGCAGACGCGCATCCAGCGCAGGAAACCCGGGCCGAAGATCCTCGCCGATACCCCGGCGCGGATGATCGCCTACGACCTGCTCGAGAAGGCGGGCCAGGATCTGCGCGCGCTGCCGCTTGCGGAACGTCGTCGGCGTCTCGCGGCTGTCGTCGAAGCGACCGACGATCCGCGCTTCGCTTTGTCACCCTCGATCGTGTTCGACGACTGGGACGCCGCGCGCGAGGCCCGCGCGACCGCGCGTGAGCGCGGCGCCGAGGGACTCATGCTCAAGCGCCTTGCTTCGGTGTACCAGGTGGGGCGGCGCCGCGGCGACTGGTGGAAGTGGAAGGTCGATCCGCTGACGATCGACGCAGTGCTCATCTACGCGCAATCGGGCCACGGCCGGCGCAGCACGCTCTATACCGACTACACGTTCGGTCTGTGGGACGGCGACACGCTCGTCCCGGTCGCGAAGGCGTACTCGGGGCTCGACGACGCGGAGATCCTGCGGCTCGACCGCTGGATCCGCGCGCATACGCTCGAACGTTTCGGGCCGGTGCGTTCGGTGCAGGCCGAGCACGTCTTCGAACTGGGTTTCGAAGCGGTCAACCGCTCCACGCGGCACAAGTCGGGCGTCGCGGTGCGCTTTCCGCGCATCCTCCGCTGGCGCACGGACAAAAAGTTCGGCGACGCGGATCGCCTCGATACATTGAAGGCGCTGGCGCAATGAAATCGGCCAGGCGCGGACCCGCGTCCGGCACCGGTGCGCACGCGGTACGACACGCCGCTCGCCGACGGGTTCGCCACGCGCGTATGGCGGCCCGCGCCGTTCCAGCGCGAGGTCTGGCGCCGCTGCGACGCGGCGGATCCGCACTCGTCGTCACCCAGTTTCGGCGGTCGACCCCGTGCTTCGCCGTCGGCGACCGGGAACTCGTCCTGCCCGCGTTTTCGGCCTTCACCGTCGGTCATCCGCTCGCGCGCAGCGACGGCGGGATCGCCTGCATCGGCGATGGCATGCTGCCGAACCTGCGCTGAGGCATCCCGCTCCGGCGGCAGCACGCCGCCGAGTGCGCGATCTCAGTAGGCCGTGTGCAAGGGCAGCTCGTTGAGCCTCGTCCAGAACTCGCCCACGGTGCGGACGGCCTGTGAGAACATCTGTGCGTCGGTCGGTTTCACGACGTAGGCATTCGCGCCGAGGTCGCGGCTCTGGGTGATGTCCCGTTCCTCGCTCGACGAAGTCAGGATCACCACGGGAATCTGCCGGGTGTAATCGCTCTCGCGAATCGTGCGCAGCACTTCGAACCCGTCCATGAGCGGCATCTTGATGTCGAGCAGGACCAGGGCCGGCGCCTCGTCGGAGCGGCCGGCATACCGATTGCGGCGGAACAGGAAGTCGACCGCGTCCGCGCCGTCTTCCACGCGTTCCACCGGGTTCGGCGCGCCGACCTCGTGCAGCGCCTCCTGGATCATTTCCGCATCGAACCGGTCGTCTTCGACGACGAGGATGGGGCGGTAGCCTGGTTTCATCACGGTCGATTGCCTCCGGGCAGCCAGCCTGGCGCCGCGCGGACGGCGCAGCACGTGCATCCACCTTAGCCGCTCGAGCCGCGTGCGTCATCCGTCGACAGCGGCGGCGCTTATCTGCGTTTCAGCTTGCGAGGCTTCGCGCCCGCCCCTGCGACGACGGGCGGTTCAGCGTGCCTCGAAATACGTGCCACGATCGAGGATCTCCTCGTCCACATTCGCGAAGCGGCAAGGCAACGCGTCCGCGTTCTCCCAATCGGGGCCGGCTTGCAACTGGTAGTGAAGGTGCGGCGCATTGGTGTCGCCGGAGTGGCCGAGCTTGCCGAGCACCTGGCCCTGCGCGACGCGATCGCCCTTGGCCACGCGCAGCGAGCCGGCCATGAAGTGCGCGAGCAGGCTGAACTCGCCGTGGCCGTGGTCGATCACGAGGTGGTTGCCCGGATCGCCGCCCCCCTGCTTCTGGAACTCGGGTGCGAAATACGCCGGATCGCTGGTGTCGCCGACCGGCTGGTCCGGCCGATCGCCGCGCAATGCGACGACGACGCCCGCGGCGGGCGCGATCAATTCGCGGCCCCAACCGGGGTAGTCGCTGTTCGTCTTGCCGTCGCCCGGCGCGCACACGGACCACGCCGCATCGGTGCCCATCGCATCGATCGCGAATTGCCCGCTGCGATTGCGATGACC
Source organism: Dokdonella sp. (assembly GCF_051958935.1). Lineage (GTDB taxonomy): Bacteria > Pseudomonadota > Gammaproteobacteria > Xanthomonadales > Rhodanobacteraceae > Dokdonella_A. The sequence goes on from NZ_JBQCFP010000124.1 coordinate 9,571, forward strand.
GCCGTTCGCGGCGCCCGCCTGCAGCACGAC
>NZ_JBQCFP010000125.1:0-29530 GCF_051958935.1 Dokdonella sp.
CGCAACCATGCGTCGACTTCGGCGGCGCGCTTCACCGCTCCGTACAGGCGGAAGACATCGTCGCGGCCGGCCAAGCCGCGCAGGTCCAACGGAAGGCGGCGGATGCGTTTGCTCATGTCATGAAAGGCATCGCGGATCCCATCGCCCCGCGGAATGCGGCGCACGTTTCCTGGCCTTCGGGCTGCGCGCTCCTTCGCCTTGGCGGGACCGACTACCTGCGATGCTGTTGCGCCCTGGCGGCGGCGGATCCGGCGCTGCGCGCCTCGATCCGACCTGGGGCGTTTTCGGTCCTCGATGGCTCTCGCGGCGAAGCTGAACGAACGCGCCGCGAATCCACCCTTTCCCGTTTCACTATCCTAAACCATCGGGGGCTTGCGGCAAGCCCCCGTCGGGGGCGCCCAATCGCCGGCCTCGAACGATCCGGAGGCCCCATGAACCATCCGTCATCATCCCTACGCAAGCATCACGAACACGCCGTCGTCGTCGCCGGCGGCGGGCCGACCGGGCTCATGCTCGCGGGCGAGCTCGCGCTCGCGGGTGTCGACGTCGCGGTCCTCGAGCGGCGCGCGAGCCAGGCGCTCGAGGGCTCGCGCGCGGGCGGCCTGCACGTGCGCACGCTCGAAGTGCTCGACCAGCGCGGCATCGCCGAGCGTTTCATCATGCAGGGCACGCGCCATCCGGTCGTGCACGTGCACCCCGCGCAGCTCGACATCAGCGACGCGCCGACGCGTCATCCGTATACGCTCGGGCTCTGGCAAGGGCACATCGAGCGCACACTTGCCGACTGGGTCGCCGAACTTCGCGTACCGATCCTGCGCGAGCGCGAGGTCGCCGGCTTCACGCAGGACGACGCCTACGTCGATGTGCATCTCGCCGACGGCACCTCGTTGCGGGCGCAGTACCTCATCGGCTGCGATGGCGGGCGCAGCGCGGTCCGCAAGGCCGCAGGCATCGGATTCCCGGGCTGGGATGCGACCAGGAGCTGGCTCATTGCGGAGGCACGCATGAGCGACGAGCCGGCATGGGGCATGCGCGAGGACGCCACCGGCACGCATGGCATCGGCCAGTCCGGTACCGAGGGTCTCGTCCGTCTCGTATTGACCGATCGCGAGCTGCACGCGGAGGGCGAGCCGACGCTGCGCGACATCAGCGACGCGCTCGTCGCGGTCTACGGCACGGACTTCGGCATCCACGATCCGGTCTGGATGTCGCGCTTCACGGACATGGCGCGCCAGGCCGCCGCTTACCGCGACCGTCGCGTGCTGCTCGCGGGCGATGCCGCGCACGTGCATCCGCCGGTCGGCGGACAAGGCCTCAACCTCGGCGTGCAGGATGCGGTGAACCTCGGCTGGAAGCTCGCACAGGTTATCAGGGGCGTCGCACACGATGCCCTGCTCGACACCTATCACGCCGAGCGCCATGCGGTCGGCGCGCGCGTGCTGCGCAACACGATGGCGCAGGTCGCGCTCGGCCGCAGCGACGAACGCACGAAGGCGCTCGCCACGGTGATGATCGAGCTGCTCGGCGCCGACGATGCGCGGCGCCGGTTCGCCGCCGAGATGAGCGGCCTCGCGATCCGCTACGACGTCGGCGCGGGCCACCCGCTGCTCGGACGGCGCATGGCCGACCTCGATCTCACCACCGCCGGCGGGCCATTGCGCGTGTACACGCTGTTGCATGAGGCGCGCCCGCTGCTGCTCGATTTCATTGGCGACATCGACATCGCCGGATGGCGCGACCGCGTGCAGTACGTCGGCGCGCAGTGTGACGGACCCTGGGAGCTGCCCGCCATCGGCACGGTGCCCGCGCCGAGCGCCGTCCTCGTGCGTCCGGACGGCTACGTCGCCTGGGTCGGCGAAGGCTCGCACGAGGGGCTCACGGAGGCGCTCGCGACCTGGTTCGGGCCCGCCGCGACCTAGTCGTCGCGCGCAACGCGCAGTGGCCCGAACAGCGCGCCGTTGACTTCACCTCTCCCGCGCGCGGGAGAGGTCGCGCCGCAGGCGCGGGTGAGGGGTGCTTGCGACAGCATCCCACGCGTTCCCTCATCCGCCTCCGGCACCTCTTCCCGCAAGCGGGAGAAGGGACATCGGTGGGTACGACCGTGTCACGTGATGCCCGCTGAATGCTCGCCGACGCGCTGGCTCGCGGCGTTCCGCGGGATTCACGCCGCGACCCCTACAACGAGGCGCCCCGCCGCAGAGGATGTCCACGATGAACACCCACGACGAACCGCGCACCGTCCCTTCACTCGAACTGCACCGCTATCTCGGCACCTGGTACGAGATCGCGCGCCTGCCGGAGCGGCACGAGCCTGCCGAGTACAGCGACATCACCGCGACCTACACCCTCAACGACGACGGCACCGTCCGCGTCGACAATCGTGCGCTCGACGATGAAGGCGAGCCCGCGCAGGTGATCGGGCAGGCGATGATCGTCGAGGGCAGCGGCAACGCGAAGCTCGAGGTGAGCTTCATGCCCGAGGGCTTGCGCTGGATCCCGTTCACCAGGGGCGACTACTGGGTCCTGCGTGTCGACGACGACTACCGCACCGCGCTCGTCGGCACGCCGAACCGCAAGCATCTCTGGTTGCTGTCGCGCGCGCCGACGATCGACGCAGCCACGCGCAGCGCGTTCCTCGAGACCGCCGTGGAGCAAGGCTACGATCTCGGCGAACTCATCACGACGCCGCATCGGGGCACGATGACGGCCTGAAGCGTGGACGCCGGACCCGCGCGGGTCCTGCGCGGCATCTCGACGCGGCGACCCGATTTCGGCCACAGTTCGCCGATCGACGACGCCGGGAATCGCCGCAATGGATTTCGTCCACCTGTTCCAGCTGAGCATCGCGATGATCCTCGCGATGATCATCCTGCACTACCTCGCCCATCGCGCGGGCCTGCCACCGCCGGTCGCGCTGATCGTCGGCGGCGCGACGCTCGGATTCGCGCCGGGACTGAGCTCATTCCCGATCAACCCCGAGCTCGTGCTCGAGGAGTTCCTGCCGCCGCTGAAGATGGACAGCGCATGGGTGATCGCGCTCGGCCAGTTGAAGCGTCATACGATCGGCATCGCCGCGCTCGCGGTCGGCGCAGTGCTGTTCACGACGCTCGTCGTCGCGGTCGTCGCGCACCTCCTGCTGCCGTCGCTGCCGTGGGCCGCGTGCGCCGCGCTCGGCGCGGTCGTCGCGCCGCCGGATGCGGTATCCGCGCGCGCCGTCCTCGAACGCGTGAAACTGCCGCGCCGGCTCAGGATCCTGCTCGAAGGAGAAAGCCTGCTCAACGATGCGACCGGCCTCGTGCTGTTCCGCTTCGCGATCGCGGCCGGCGTCACCGGCGAATTCAGCGCGGGTGCCGCGATCGGGGAGTTCGTGCTGCTCGCTGTCGGCGGAGCGGCGATCGGCAGCATCGTGGGCTATACCTGGGTCAAGCTCGCGCGCCGCCTCGACGACGAATACCTCATCATCGCCGCGACCTCACTGCTGTCGTGGATCTCCTATCTGCTCGCCGAGCGCGTGCACGTGTCCGGCGTGATCGCGACGGTCACCACCGGCCTCATCGTGAGCTGGCACGCGCACACCGTGATCTCGGCGTCGGCGCGCGTGCGCGGCGGGTCGTTCTGGGACACGATGATCTTCCTGATCGAGGCGGGCGTGTTCATGCTCATCGGCCTGTCGCTGCGCGGCGTGATCGAGCGCGCCGGCGGCCTCGGCCCGATCATCGACACGATGGGCCTGCCGAGCCTCGCGATCCTCGCCGCGATTACCGTCGCGCGTTTCGCGTGGATGTTCGCCTCCGACGCGATCATCCTCGCGTGCCAGCGCCTCGGCCTGACGCGCCACGCACCGATCGGCCCGCGCGCGTCGACCGTGCTGGGCTGGGCCGGCGTGCGCGGCGTCGTCACGCTCGCGCTCGCGCTGAGCGTGCCGGACGCGTTCCCCGGACACGACTTCATCCTCGTCGCCGCCTCGGTCGTGATCCTCGGCACCGTGCTGCTGCAGGCGACCACCTTCAATCGCGTGATCGCGTGGGCGAGGCTCTCCGAAGCGCCCTCGGAAAAGCCGCCGCTGACGATGAACGAGGCGGAAGCGGCCATGGCGCAGGTGCAGCTCGCGATCGTCGAGCGCAACGCCTACGACGCCGAAGGCAAGCTCATCCATCCACGCCTGCTCGATCGCTACCAGCGCAGAGCCAGTGCGAGCATCGACTATGCGGCCCGTCCGGACCATTACTCGCCGATGCTGCATGCGCATTTCGACCTCGTTCTCGCCGCCGTCGCGGTCGGCCGCGCGGAACTCATCCGCCTTCACCGCGCCGGCGATATCGACGACGACACCCTGCACGAACTCGAACGCGACCTCGACCTCGAGGAACTCGGCGCGCTGTCGGCGAAGTCCTGACCTGTTCCGCCCGCCGAACACGGAGCGCTCGTATCGGGCGTGCTACTTCGTCGCGGCCCTGGTCAGCGCCGCAACGAACTCCGTGTCGCCGAACAGCTTCGCCATGCCGTCCTGCAGCGCCCTTTCGAGTGCGATGCGCGCGTTGTTGCCGGTCGCGAGCTGGGTCATCGGCTCGATGCCCTGTGCGACGATCTGGCGGCGGTAAACGATGTCGCCATCCTTCGCCCGCACATCGACGGACAGGTTGAAATCCGCCACTGCGTCGCCGGCGAAGAAGCCCATCTTGTGGTCGTTGTAGAAGCGCGTGAGGTCGCCGGACACCTGCACGAGCGCCGGCGCCAGCGACGGCGTGAAGCCACGCAGTGCGAGTTCGGTTTCGATTGCCCTGCGCACGGTGGTGGCGACATCCTCGTTGGCGAGGATGGGCGCCATCTCCATGCCGTAGCCGTTCTTCTTCGAACCGACGCGACTGCGGTCGGGCCGGTCGTCGACCACCTCGACCGACACGGTGACGCCGCTCGCGCCGGGCACGGCCGCGGGCGCGGACTGGGCTGTGTAGGCAATGTCGATGCGGTCGGTGGTCAACGCGCAGCCGGACAGGAGCACGACGACACCGAGCGCCGCGAGACGGATGGCTTGAATCGACATGGGTGTCCCCTGAGCAATGCCACGCGGCCGCATCGCAGCCGCAGGTCGAGCATACAACGGTCGCATGATGCGTCCGCGCAGCGGCCCACACCTCCGTAGGAGCGGCTTCAGCGCGATGCTGTTCGACCCGCTCGGGCGTCCGGAGCATCGCGACTGAAGAAGTCGCTCCCACGGAAGGACCACGAACCGCCTCGACGCATCGTCCGCAAGCGCGAATGCGTCAGGCCGGACCCGTGCGCGACGACCATGGCCGCACGCCGAAGCGGAACACCATCCCGTACACCGCATATGTCCAGGCGACCGCCGCGGCCCAGCCCGCGATGATGTCCGACGGATAGTGCACGCCGAGGTAGATGCGCGACGCGCCGACCAGCACGACGAACACGCCCGACGCGGCGAGCACGGGCCAGCGCAGGCGCGTCCACCAGCACAGCAGCACGAGCACGCAGGCGAGCGTCATCGAACCCATCGCGTGCCCGCTCGGGAAACTGTAGTTGCCTTCGGGTGCGATCGATTCCCACAGGCTCGGCCGGTCGCGCGCGAACAGCGGCTTGGCCCCGAGGTTGAGCAGCGCCGAGCCGACGATCGAGATGCCCGCGAACAGCCCCTCGCGCATGCGTCGGCGCCAACCGAGCGCAACGACCAGCGCGGCGTCGAAAGGCACCACGCCCCACTGGTAACCGAGCGCGGCGACGACGACGAAGAAGCGGTCGAGGCCTGCGTGCTCGAGCGCGTGCGCGGCCTCGAGCAGCGGTTCGTCGAAGAAGAAGCCGTCGCTCTCGTGCAGCTCGTGCGCGATCAGGCCGAATCCGGCGAGCGGGACGAGCACGCCGAGGAAAACCAGCAGGAGCAGCAGGCCGTGCCGGCGCAGGAACGCGACGCCGAAGCGCGCTTCCGCGCGGACGGTGTCGCCCGCTTCAGTCATGCATTCGCGGCGCGTAGCGCCGCGCGACGTAGTCCTCGACGACGCCGACGAACTCCTGCGCGATGTTGTCTCCGCGCAGGGTCATCGCCTTGCTGCCGTCGATGAATACCGGCGCCGCCGGCGCCTCGCCGGTACCCGGCAGGGAAATGCCGATATCGGCGTGCTTGGATTCGCCCGGTCCGTTGACGACGCAGCCCATCACCGCGAGCGTGAGGTTTTCGACGCCGTCGTACTTGAGGCGCCACTCGGGCATCTTCGCGCGCACATGGTCCTGCACGGTCTTGGCGAGCTCCTGGAACAGCGTGCTCGTCGTGCGGCCGCAGCCGGGGCACGCAGTGACCAGCGGCGTGAACGCGCGCAGGCCCATCGTCTGCAGGAGTTCCTGCGCGACGATCACCTCGCGCGTGCGTGCTTCGCCCGGTTCCGGCGTCAGCGAGATGCGGATCGTGTCGCCGATGCCTTCCTGCAGCAGCACGGCGAGCGCCGCGCTCGACGCGACGATGCCTTTCGAACCCATGCCGGCCTCGGTGAGTCCCAGGTGCAAGGCGTAGTCGCAGCGCGCGGCGAGGTCGCGGTAGACCGCGATGAGTTCCTGCACGCCCGACACCTTGCACGAGAGGATGATGCGCTCGCGCGGCAGGCCGAGTTCCTCGGCGCGTGCGGCCGAATCGAGCGCAGATCGGATGAGCGCCTCGCGACCGACGCGCGCGGCGTCCCACGGCTCGGCGCGCGCATGGTTCTCGTCCATCAACGCGGCGACCATCGACTGGTCGAGCGAGCCCCAGTTTGCGCCGATGCGCACCGGCTTGGCGTAGCGCAGCGCGGTCTCGATGATCGCGGCGAACTGCGTGTCCTTCTTCTTGCCGAAGCCGACGTTGCCGGGATTGACGCGGTACTTCGCCAGTGCTTCGGCACAGGCGGGTTCGCGCTCGAGCAACTGGTGGCCGTTGTAGTGGAAGTCGCCGATCAGTGGCACGCCGACGCCACTCATGTCGAGGCGTTCGCGGATGCGCGGCACCGCGGCCGCTGCCTCGGGCGTGTTGACCGAGATGCGCACGCGCTCGGAACCGGCGCGCGCGAGTTCGGCGACCTGCTTGGCCGTCGAGGCGACGTCGGCGGTGTCGGTATTGGTCATCGACTGCACGACGATCGGCGCGCGGCCGCCGACGACGACCGAACGCACCGCGACCGGCACGCTCGCGCGTCGCGCGTGCGCGACGTCCGGGATGACACTGGAATTCATGGGGTGGCCTGACTCCGGGGCGGCGCCCGCACCGCCGCGCCGCGGTCAGTGCTGGGCCAGCCCAAAATGCTGGTAGATACCGGTCGCTTCAAGCACGCGCAGGTTGCCGATCCGCCCACTGCGCGCGGGCATCGGCGGTCCGATCAGGTCGGGCGGCGCGGTCAGCTCCAGCTCGCGCACGCCACGGTCGATCTCGGTCGATGCCAGCAGCGCATCGTAGTCCATTCCGGGCTCGGGTGGCTGCATCGCGCCGTTCAGCGGCGCGAGCAGCACGCCACGCACCGGCGGCCGCCGGCTGTCGTCGAGCGTGCGCAGTCCCACCGGCAACGCGCGCCGGGCGAGCAGTTCGACGCCGGCATCCACGCGACCCTCGTCGTCGATGCGAATCCAGCGGATGACTCCGACCATCCAGTCGCCGCGCTCGCCGTCGGCGTCCGCGGGCAGCGACAGGCCGACCAGTTCGGCGACGCGCGCGCGCACGCTTTCGTTGCCGCTGCCGCGCTCCCACAGCAGGCGGTAGCCGCCGAGGCCCTGGTCGATCACGCGCGCGGGGAATTTCAGCGTGCGCGTACTGCCGGTCGCGCCCTTCGCCCACGACGCGCCGTAGTCGAGGTCGGCGAGGCTGATGACCTGGCCGCGCACGTGCTGCATGAAGGTCTCGAAGTCCTCCCCGCCGGCCAGGGTCGCGTGCAGGTCCTGCAGGCCGATCACCGTGTCGAGCACGTGGCCGCCACCGACGCGCGCGTGGCTGCGTTCGCCGTGCGCGCTCCAGCCCGCGAGGAAACGGCGAGCGAGCGGCGCGTCGAGCGTCTGCGCAGGACCGCCGCGGCCGCGGATCGTCACGCTGCGCGCGCCCTCGACGGCCGCGAGCCGTTCGGCGACCACCGCGATCATCGGGGCGAGATGCAGCGACACCTCCTCCGATGTCGCGCTTGCGCTTTCTTCCGGCAGGTAACCCGGCCCGCGATCGACGTCCGTGCGCACGACCACGTCACCCGAGCCGCCGCGCTCGCGCAATTGGGCCAGCGGCGCGAGCACGCGCGCGAGCGCGACGAGTTCGCCCTGCTCGCGTTGCGTGTACCGGTACGGATTGGCGAGCGCGACGAGCAGCGCCTGCACGTAGGCGGTGCGCGCATCGATCTGGCCCTGTCCATCCTCGACGCTGCGGTCGGCGAGGCGCAGCGCCGCGATGTAGCGATGCACGTCGTGCAACGCCTGCCATGCCCCGGCCGGCGGCGTGCGATACAGCAGGCATGCCTTGTCGAGCCAGTCGGCGCCGTGCTGCAGCGCTCGTGTCGCTGCGAGCACGACCTGCTTGCTGCGCAGGAACGGCACCGATCCCGCGGGCGCGCAGAGCTCGGCGAGCGCGAGCCGGTAACCGAGCGCGAGTTCGGCCTGGAAACCGAGGGCGAGCGCGCCGAGTTCGCGCTTCTGCGGCGGCAGCGGGAAGCTCGAGCCGATGATCTGCTTGTCGGCCGCGGCGGCGAGCTGGGCGACCGTGCCGCGCAGCGTCTCCAGTGCCTCGAGCCGGCGCACGCCCTCGCTGCGCGTGCGGTTGAACGCCTGCAGGCCATCGAGCATGCGCCGGGCGGCGATCTGGAAGTTGGCCATCGGCAGCGCGTCGATCCACGCGCGCAGCGCGCGGGCGTCGTGCGCGAAGGCGCTGCCGGCGGGAGCCGGAAGGGAGGTGGCGAGACGGCGGTAGGCGGCGTTCATGCGCGAGCTCCTTGTACTGCGGCCTGAACCGGGAGTGCAAGGAGCGCGCCATCGCGAACCCGCTGCCGGCTGCAGCCGCTACACTTGACCGCATGGCCGCGACCGCTCCCCTCTCCATGCCGCCGACGCGCTCGTCCGCGCTGCGCCTGCTCGCCGAACAGTCGTTCAGCCGGGCCGCCGGCGCGCCCCTGCTCGCGGGCAACGCGGTCGACCTGCTCATCGACGCGCGCGCGGCCTTCGACGCCTGGCTCGCGGCGATCCGCGGTGCGACGCGCTCGATCCTGTTCGAGAATTACATTTTCCGCGACGACGAACTCGGCCGCGAATTCATCCAGGCGCTGGCCGAACGCGCGGCCGCGGGCGTACGGGTATGCATCGTGCGCGACTGGCTCGGTTGCCTCGGCCAGTCCGGCTCGCGCTTCTGGGCGCCGCTGCTCGCCGCGGGCGGCGAAGTGCGCGCCTACAACCCGCCGCGCTTCGCTAGCCCGTTCGGCTGGCTCTCGCGCGACCACCGCAAGCTCCTCGTGGTCGACCACACGGTCGGTTTCGTCGGCGGCATCTGCGTCAGCGGCACCTGGCTCGGCGACGCCGCGAAAGGGATCGAACCCTGGCGCGATACCGCGGTGACGGTGCGCGGACCCGCGGTGATCGAACTCGCGCACGCGTTCGCCGACGTCTGGGGGCAACTCGGCGCGCCGCTGCCGGACGAAGTGCCCGGCGCAGTCGCCCTGCCCAGCGGCCAGGTCGACCTGCGCGTCGTCGCGACGGTACCGAACATCGCGGGCCTCTATCGCCTCGACCAGCTCATCGCGGGCATGGCGCGCCGCAACCTCTGGCTGACGGACGCGTACTTCATCGGCGTCGCGCCGTACGTGCAGGCGCTCATCGCCGCCGCGCGCGACGGCGTCGACGTGCGCCTGCTCGTACCGGGCAGCAGCGACATTCCCGCCGTGGGCTCGTTGTCGCGCGCGGGGTACCGGCCGCTGCTCGAGGCGGGCATCCGCGTGTTCGAGTGGGACGGCTCGATGCTGCACGCCAAGACCGCGGTCGCGGACGGCCGCTGGGCGCGTGTCGGTTCGAGCAACCTCAACCTCGCGAGCTGGATCGGCAACTGCGAGATCGACCTCGCGATCGAGGACGATGCGTTCGCGCGCCGCATGGAAGCGCAATACGAGCAGGACCTCGCGCGCGCGACCGAGATCGTGCTGAAGATGCCCAAACGCCGCCGCGTGGTCGAGGAGCGAAAACCGCGCAACGGCCGCGCCCAGGGCGGCAGTTCCGGGCGCGCGGCCGCGGGTGCGTTGCGCCTCGCCAATTCGATCGGCGCGGCGATCACCAACCGGCGCGTGCTCGGCCCGGCCGAATGCACGCCGCTGCTCGTCGCGGGTGTCGCCTTGCTCGGCGCCGCCACGCTCGCGCTGGTGTGGCCGCGCCTGGTCGCCTGGCCGCTCGCCGCGCTGGCGATCTGGATCGGCGCCGCGCTGGTCGCGCGCTACGTCGACCTGCGCCGCAAGGCGCCGCCGGCCGCGCGCGACGACACGTCGTCGCGACCGCCGGGCTGAACGACCGGGCGCGCGCCCTTTGCGGTAACCTGTGCGGCCGCACGCGCAACGCCGCCATGTCCGATCCGGTCGCTCCTTCACGCACCAGCCGCGAGGTGTACACGCCGTCCGCGCTCGCGCGCCTCGTGCGCGACCTGCTCGAGGACGCGCTGCCGCTGGTCTGGGTCGAGGGCGAGATCTCGAACTTCTCGCGACCCGCTTCCGGGCATCTGTATTTCACGCTCAAGGATGCCGGTGCGCAGGTGCGCTGCGCGATGTTCCGGCCGCGCAGCACCTGGCTGCGCTTCCGTCCTGCCGACGGCATGCACGTGACGGCGCGCGTGCGCGTCAGCCTGTACGAACAGCGCGGCGAGTTCCAGCTCATCGTCGATTCGCTCGAGCCGACCGGTGATGGCGCCCTGCAGCGCGCGTTCGAGCAGCTCAAGGCGACGCTCGCCGCCGAAGGCCTGTTCGAGGCCGCCCTCAAGCGTGCCCTGCCACCGCTGCCGCGGCGCATCGGCGTGCTCACGTCCGCGAGCGGAGCGGCCGTGCGCGACGTGCTCAGCGTGATCGCGCGACGCTTCCCGCTCGCCGCCATCGACGTGCTGCCGGTGCCCGTGCAGGGGCGCGAAGCGCCCGGCGCGATCGTCGCGATGCTCCAGGCCGCATCACGCGCACGGCGCCACGACGTACTGCTGCTCACGCGCGGCGGCGGCTCGCTCGAGGACCTGTGGGCATTCAATGACGAAGGCGTCGCACGCGCGATCCGCGCGAGCGCGATCCCGGTGGTCAGCGCGATCGGCCACGAGATCGACTTCACGATCGCCGACTTCGTCGCGGACCTGCGCGCGCCGACGCCGTCGGCGGCGGCGGAGTTGCTGGTACCCGACGCGCGCGACCTCGCGCGTGCGCTCGCGCGACACCGAGAGCGCGTGCTGCAGCTGCTGCGGCGCATGCTCGAATCGCGCACGCAGCGGATCGACCACCTGCTCGCGCGCCTCAACGCGCAGCGCCCGCAGGCGCGCCTCGCGCGTGCCGACGAGCGCCTGCACGCGCTGCGCCGGCGCCTGTTCGAGCGCATCGACGGCGTCGTCGAACGGCGCGAAGCGCGCACCCATCAGGCGCGCGTGCGGCTGTTCGCGCAGCATCCGACCGCGCTGCTCGCGCGGCGCGACGAACATGCATTCCGGCTGGTCGAGCGCCTGCGCCTCGCGACGCGGCACGGCGTCGAACGCCGTCGCGCGCGCCTGGGTGAACTCGCGCGCACGTTGCACGCGGTGAGCCCGCTGGCCACGCTCGAACGCGGTTACGCGATCCTGCTCGACGACAGCGCCGGCGAGGTGGTGCGTTCGGTCGCGCAAGCCGTGCCCGGGCGCGCGTTGCGGGCACGCGTGGTCGACGGCGAGTTCGCGCTCGTCGTCAAGGACCGCTGACCGGCGCGACTGCGGGAGTTTCGAGCGCGGCGATACGCGCGCGGATTAGCGCCAGCTGCGGCGGTTCGCCGACCCAGATCGTCGCGAGTCGGCGTTCCGCGCCGCGGTAGTCCTCGAGCGCGGCATCGCGCTCGCCCGCCTGCGCCTCGATCGCGGCGATTTGCGCGAGTACATTGGCATCGTCGAGCGTGGGGGTCGTCGCGGCGCGGGCGTCGGCGAGCAGCGGCGCGAGTGGCGCGCGGGCGGCCTCGGCCTCGCCGGCGGCGACCAGGCGGCGCGCCTCGAGCAATCGCCAGCGACGCCGCGGGCGGCCTTCGTCCGCGGCGATGTCGGCGTCGAGTGCATGCAGCAGCGGTACCGCTTCCGCGGCAGACAGCTCGAGCAGCGCCTCGGCGAGGTTCAACCGCACGATCACGCATGGCGGCGTCGTGCCGTCCTTGCACAGCAGCTCCGACGCGCTTTCGAATGCGTGCCGCGCGTCCTGCGCGTGGCCGCGCGCAAGTTCGGCACTGCCGAGCATGTTGTGCACGGCAGCGAGGTTCGCGCTCTTGGTGTCAATGCGCGCGACGAGGTCATGCAGGCCCTGCGCAGCGTCGTCGAAACGGCCGATCGTCGCCTGCGTGCTCGCCAGTTCCCACGCGATCGCGTCGGCAAGTTCATGGTCGGTCGGCATGTCCGTGCGCGCGTGTTCGAGTGCGTCGCGCAGCAGCGGCTCGGCCTCGATGCCGCGCCCGTTCGCGGCGAGTGCGCCGGCATACTGCTGTTCCGCATACAGCCGCGCGCCGGGCGGTGCGGCACCCGCGAGCTAGCCGACGATGAGCCAGGCCTCCGCAGCGGGCGGGAGCGCGTCGCCGGCCCGGCCGACCGCGCGCAGCAGCGACGCCTGGTTGCCCAGCGCGCCGGCATACTCCAGCGACGATTCACCCGCGGCGGCGCGATACAGCTGCACCGACTCGCTCGACAGCGCGGCGATCGCCGCGTAGTCGCCCGTGTTGAAGGCGTCGTCGACCTTGTATTCGAGCGCCTTGGCGAGCATCAGTCGTCCGGCGTCACCCGCTGCGCGCAGGCGCGCGATCGCGGCGTCGATGTCGGCGAGTGCGCCGCGATCGCCGTCGCCGACGAGGCGATAGTGCGCAAGGCGCGCGCGCGCGGCCTCGGTCGACACCGCAGCGGGTTCGCCGGCGAGCTCGCCGGCGCGGACCGCCTCGTGCAGCGTGGCTTCGGCGGACGCGCGGTCGCCTAGCGAGACATAAACCTCGCCGATCTCGCCGAGCAGGCGCGCGGCCATCACCGGATCGCGCGCGGTGTCGGCGGCGATGCGCGTGCGCGCGTTCGCGAGCAGGTCGACCGCGCGCGTCGCCCCACCTTTCGCGCGCCACGGGTCCGCACCGAGGAACACATCCTCGAGCACGCCGAGCGCGTTCTCGGTCGATCGCTCAGCGCGGCGCAGCTCGCGCGCTTCGCGCACGGCGAGTCCGAGGCCGATGCCGAGCGCGAGCACGACGGCAGCAGCCGCGCCGGCCGCGGCGCGATGCCGGCGCAGGAACATGCGCGCGCGGTAGGCGAGCGTGTCGTCGGTCGCGCTGACCGGCTCGTTGCGCGACCAGCGGCCGAGATCGTCCGCGAGTGCGGCGACGCTCGCGTAGCGGCGGCCGATATCGCGGTGCATCGCGCGTCGCACGATGCGGGCGATGTCGCCGCGCAGCGCACGCTGCAATGCGGGACCGGTCGTGCCGCGCGCGGCCGCGCGCGCGTCGAGCAGGCCGTCGTCGGTGGCGGCATCAAGGCGGCCGGTCGTGCCGACGCTTCCGGCGCGAGCGACGCGGCGTCCGGCGAGCAGTTCGTGCAGCAGCAGGCCGAGCTGGTACACGTCGGTCTGTGTCGTGATCGGGCCGTGCGCGAACTGCTCCGGCGCGGCGTACTCGGGCGTCATTGCCGCATGCGTGCGCGTCGCGTCGGCCGCGCCGTCGAGCAGCTTGGCGATGCCGAAGTCGAGCAGCTTGACCTCGCCGTCGGCGGTGACGAGCACGTTCGGCGGCTTGAGGTCGCGATGCACGACGAGGTTGCGATGCGCGTACGCGACCGCCTCGCATGCGCCGAGGAACAGTTCGACGCGGCGCGCGAGTCCGAGCCGGCGCGCATCGCACCATGCGGTGAGCGGCTCGCCGTCGACCAGTTCCATCGCGAACCACGGCCGGCCATCGCTGGTCAGGCCGCCGTCGAGCAGGCGTGCGATGTTCGGGTGGGCGAGCCCGGCGAGGATCTGCCGCTCGCGCATGAAGCGCGCGAGCACGTCCTCCGAATCCATGCCGCGCTTGACCACCTTGAGCGCGACCGGCTGGCGCGTGACGCCCGCGACGGGCGTCGCGTGATAGACCGTGCCCATGCCGCCGCTGCCGATGCGGCGCTCGATGCGGAACGGCCCGACCATCGCGCCGAGCAGCGGATCGAGCGCCGGATCGGCGTTCTCGCCGATGCGTTCGAACGCCTGCTCGGGCGCGTCGTCGAGCTGCAGCAGGGCCCATGCTTCATCGTGCAGGGACGCGTCGCCGGCAGCCTCGCGCGCGAGCCAGGCGGCACGCTCGCCCGGCGCGCGTTCGAGGCCTGCGCGCGCGAGCGCAAGCGCGCGGCGCAGCCGTTCGGTGCGGTCGTCGTGTGCGTTCATCGAAGATCCCCTTCGATGCGGATCCTAATCGGACGCGCTCCAAAGATCACGATCGCGACGCGGAATGGTGCGGCGCGCGCATCAGTGCGGCGCTTCGAAGCCGTCCTCGAAGATCGCATCGTCGTCGCCCTCGTGGACGCAGTTGCCGAGCTCGGACGTGTTGCCGGCCGGGTCGGTGACCGTCGCACTGATCGCGCCGAGCGGCAGGTCGCCCCATCCGAACGGCACGCTCGCGGTGAACGGGACGTTGCCGAGCGCACCGGTCGTCACCGCGGTTCGCATGAGTGGATACAACGCGAGGCCGCGCCCGGCCGCATTGGCGCTGCAGGTCGCGCCGTAGTAGAGGTCGAGCCGGTAGGTCGTGTTCGGCGCGCTGTCCAGCGTGCCCGTGACGACCTCGATGCCGTGGGCGAAATCGCGCGCGGCGCTCGTCAGCACCGGATAGTTCTGCAGTGCGTTCGGCCCCGTGGCCGGGTTGGTCGCCTGGTTCGCGCTGGGACCGGCTGCAGCCAGATCGATGTCGAGGCCGCCGTTGGAGACGAATTCGTTGTCGAGCACGCTGTTGCCGGTGCCGCCGGACGGCGAAATCCACACGCCCGGGCCCGAGCTCGCGACGATGAAGTTGCCGCCCCAAGTCGCGTTGAGCGGCGCGCCGATCGTGTTGTTCCTCGCAGCGAAGCTGACCAGGACCCCGGCGCTGCCGTTGCCCGACGGCGAGCCGTCGTAGGCCATGCCGATCACGTTGTACTGCACGCGATTGCCGTTCGAGCCGCTGCCGGAAAGGATCACGCCGCTCGACAGGTTGTTGCCGATGTAGTTGTACTGGATGGCGTTGTTCTTCGAGTTGAAAACGAACACGCCGTTTGCGTTCGGGCTGCCAGAGAGGCCATCGGGCACGAAGCCGATGACGTTGTTGGCCACCACGGAGCCGCCGGCGGTGTTGTCGAGCTGGATCCCCGCGGCACTGCTGCCGGCGATGAGGTTGACCGCCGATTCGTCGTCGTAGCCGCCGATGAACGCGGGGCCGGAATTGCCGGTGACGCGGATCGCGCTCGCGTTCGCGGGCGTGAACGGGACCGCGCCGAACTGGTTGCCGGCGATCGAGTGTCCGCGACCACCTCCGAGTTTGATCGCCGCGTCGTTGAAGCCGGCGAAACCGATTCCGCGCACCACGAGGCGCGCATTCGCCGGCGCGCTCGCCGGCACGTGCAGCGCCCACGGCGTGTTCGGATTGGCCGCGCCGTTGACGTAGAAGCAGAGATTCGCGTCGAACGCGCCATAGCGGGTATTCGGCGTCCAGCCGGCCTGGCTGGTACCGTCGACCGTCACGTCGCCGGTCACGTCCAGCATCGGCGCGGCGAGGGAGAGCAGGCGCGGGCAACCGCCGGCGATGTTGAAGCGGATCGTGTAGGGACCCGTCGCGGCATTGGCGGCCTTGATCGCCGCGCGCAGCGAACCCGGCGTCGGCGACGTATCGTTGCCGTTGTCCGCCGTCGTGCTGACGATCGCGGTGGTCGAATCGTCGATCGGCGACTCGTACGCGCCGCGGTCGATTCGGCTGCCGACGATGCGGGTGCCGCCGGCAATGTCGTGCGCCGGGAAACCCCACAATTGCAGGAATGCACCGCTGTTGATCGCGGGGGAGTTCGACTGGAGCCTGTAGTTGCCGCCGACGGGGTCGACGAAGCGCGGATCCGACGCCAGGTTGGTCGCGTCCGGCATGTAACCCGTCGTCGTACCGATCATGTTCTGATAGACGAGCAGCGGATTGGATGCCGTCGCGAACTGCCCCAGCGAAAGATCGGCCGTGCCGTTGCCGCGCAGGATGTTGTCGGCGATCTCGCTCAGGCGGCTGCTGTCGGAATTGATGCTCGTGCCGACGCGCAGGCCGGGGCCGCTGTTGTCGGCGATCGTATTGTTGGTAGCGACCAGCATCGAGTCGGCACCGTAGCTGTACATCGCGTGGACCGCGGCCGAATCCGAGCCCGGCTGGACCGTGTTGTGCGCGACGAGGTTGTCGACGAAGCGCATCTGCGCACCGCTGACGTAGACGACCTTGGCGGCGGTATTGTTCACGAACCGGCTGTAGCGGATCTCGATCGTCGAGGTGTCGCTGGTGTCGACGTCGAGGCCGAGCGAAAGCGCGGCCTGGTTGGCGTCGCCGCCGACGAGCCGGGTGAACGTGACCCCTTCGATGAGCAGGTCCGCGTCGCCGTGGACCGTCACGCCCATCCGCGCACCACTCTGGCCGAGGCCGTCGATGACGGTGTTGGTCGGGTCGACGGTGCGGCTCGCGCAGCCGGCCGTGTAGCCGCCGAGCAGCTTCAAGCCGACCGATTCCGGGTAGCTGCTGTAGTAGACGGCGCCGAGCGTGGAACCGATCGCGTAGGTTCCCTTGACCAGTTTGATCGTGAGCGTCGTGCCGTCCGGCGCGGTATTGAAGGCGCCGAGCGCGTTGGCCAGCGTCGCGGTGTCGGCGACACAGACGGTGAGCGCCGAGGCGGCCCTGCCGGCGAACAGGCACAGCAGGAACAGCAGCGGAGCGAACGGCTTGGTCAGGCGCATGGCACGTCTCGCAAGGGATCCTGACTGACCCTTACGAAGACGGACCCGCCCGACTGCCAGTCGCGCGCCGGCTCAGTCGGTTTCGCCGATGAAGCGCAGCAGGAACATGCGCGCGGCGCGCCAGTCGCGGAACACCGTTCGTTCGCTGACCCCGCGCAGCTCGGCGATTTCGCCGAAGCCGAGGCCGCCGAACAGGTGCATCTCGGCGAGCTCGGCGAGCGCGGCGTCCGTGGCGGCGAGTCCGGTCATGACGCGGTCGAGCGCGAGCACGTCGAACGGTTCGTCGGCGGCGACGTCCGACGCCGCGCCGAGCGTGAGCGCCTCGTGCCCTTCGCCGCGCTTGCCGGCGGCGCGCGTGCGCGCGCGGTCGATGAGCAGCTGGCGCATCGCGCGCGCCGCGAGGTTGAAGAAGTGCCGCCGGCTTTCCACCGACAGGGTACGCCCCGACAGGCGCAGCCAGGTTTCGTTGACGAGCTCGGTCGTGCACAGCGTCTGGCGCGGCCCGACCCGCAGCAGCACGTGCGCCTGCGCACGGAATTCGTCGTAGAGCATGGCGAACAGCCGGTCGGTCGCGTCCGCACGCCCGCCGCGCACGCCCTCGAGCAGCGCCTCGATCTCCGCCGTGTCCCCTGCCCCGTTGGCCATGGCGCGAGTCTAGCAGGCCGCGATGACGGACCGCCCGGCCGTGCGCGCCCGGCGATGCTGCCCGCGTTCAGCGGTTTTGCATACAGTAGGCACGCTGTCCTTCGCGCCGAGGAAGAATCCATGCTGCAGCGACGCTACCCGTGCTACCTCGCGAGCGAGGCCGTGCAGCCGAACGAGGCGCTCGAAGTCCGTGACAAGTATTCGGGCGAGCTCGCCACGCGCGTGGCGCTCGCCGACGCCGGCATGATCGAGCGTGCGATCGCCGCTGCCGCAGCAGCCGAATCCGCGATGCGCGCATTCCCGCCGTACGCGCGCCAGGCCGTGCTCGAGCAATGCGTCGCGCGCTTGCGCGAGCGCCAGGACGAACTCGCACTCGCGCTGTGCATCGAGGCAGGCAAGCCGATCAAGGATGCCGAAGGCGAAGTCACGCGCCTGATCGACACCTTCCGCGTCGCGGCCGAGGAAGCCGTGCGCGTCGACGGCGAGGTGCTGAATCTCGAAATCTCCGAACGCGCGAAAGGCTATCGCGGCTTCGTCCAACGCGTGCCGGTCGGCGCATGCTCGTTCATCACGCCATTCAACTTCCCGCTCAACCTCGTCGCGCACAAGGTCGCGCCGGCGATCGCGGCGGGCTGCCCGTTCGTGCTCAAGCCGTCGGAGAAGACGCCGATCGGCGCGCTCATCATCGGCGAGGTACTCGCCGCGACGGACCTGCCGAAGGGCGCGTTCTCGGTGCTGCCGTGCCGGATCGAGAACGCCGATCCGTTCGTCACCGACGAACGCCTGAAGCTCCTCTCGTTCACCGGTGGCCAGGTCGGCTGGGACCTCAAGGCGAAGGCGGGCCGCAAGAAGGTCGTGCTCGAACTCGGCGGCAACGCCGCGTGCATCGTCGACGCGGACCAGCGCGACCGGCTCGATCACGTCGTCGGGCGGCTCGTGTTCGGCAGCTACTACCAGTCCGGCCAGAGCTGCATCAAGGTGCAGCGCATCTACGTGCATCGATCGATCTACGCCGAACTCCGCACGCGCTTCGTCGCTGCGACCCGGGCGCTCAAGGCCGGCGACCCGCGCGAGCGCGACACCTTCCTCGGTCCGCTCATCGACGACGCCTCGGCCGAGCGGCTCGCGACCTGGATCGCCGAAGCCGAACGCGCGGGCGCGAAGCTTCTCTGCGGCGGCGCGCGCGAGCGCAACCGGCTCGAGGCGACCGTGCTCGAGGACGTCCCCCGCGGCGCGAAGATCAACCGGCTCGAAGCCTTCGGCCCGGTCACGCTGCTCGAGCCCTTCGACGATTTCGACGACGTCCTCGCGCGCGTCAACGACGCCGATTACGGCCTGCAGGCGGGCGTGTTCACCGATTCGCTCGTGCACGCGACGCGCGCCTGGGACCGGCTCGAGGTTGGCGGCGTCGTTGTCAACGACGTGCCGAGCTTCCGCGTCGACAACATGCCCTATGGCGGCGTGAAGCGCTCCGGCCTCGGCCGCGAGGGCATCCGCTACGCGATCGAGGACATGACCGAGCGCCGCCTCATGGTGCTGCGCGGCTGAGCGTCAACCGATTGCGTGCGCGGGTGGCGCGGTGCGAAGCGATGTGCATGCAGTCGGGGGCCGGGACTACCGTCGCTTGTCGCGCGCGGCGGCGGCGAAATGACGTTGCATGGCCGCGGCAGCCTGCCGGACCATCGCCTCGATCGCCGGCGCCGCCGCGTGCGGCAGCACGTCGGCGATCCACACGGCGCGCGTGCCCGCGGCAGCGGCGAACAGCTGCAGCGAGGCGTTGTGATGTTCGAGGCGATCGGCACCGACCACGCTCCAGGCGATCCGCCGGCGCGCATCGTCGATGTCGACGATGCGCTCGCGCGCGACGAGCCCGCTGGCGAACGTGACGCGGCGCGCATCGCCTTCGACCACGGTGTCGATGACGAAATCCGGCACCAGGCGCGTGTGCAGCGCGCCGACGTCGCGCACCGCATCCCACACCTCGTCCGGGGAGGCATCGAGATGGAATTCATGCACGACGGTCGCCATGCTCAGCGCGCTTCCATGCAGACGGCTTCGACGTTGTTGCCGTCCGGATCGAGCAGGAACGCCGCGTAATAGTTCGGCGCGTAGCCGACCCGCGGGCCTGGCGCGCCGTTGTCGCGCCCGCCGTGCGCGAGTCCCTGCGCGTGGAATCGCTGGACGGCTGCGCGATCGACCGCGCGGAACGCGACGTGCGTGCCGCCGCGCGCCTCCTGCGCGTTCTCCAGCAGCCAGAGGCCTGGCGAACCGGGCGGGCCGAAACCGCTGCCGGAGGCATCGCCCTCGTGGCCGAGCGGCTCGAGCACCGCGCGATAGAAGCGCGAGCTCGCGCCGAGATCCTTCACCTTGAGGCGGAGATGGTCGTACATGAGGCGCTCCTGTCGTGGGGAGCGGCCAGCCTAGGCGTCGGCGGATGAATGTTCTTGGAGAATCTTGCGCCCGCCGCGCGCGACGTGGCGGAACGCGCGCGGCGACATGCCGGCGGCACGCCCGAACGTGCGCACGAAGTTGGACACGTCGCCGAAACCGACCTCGTAGGCGACGTCGGTGACCGCGCCATCCGCGTCGGCGAGCAGGCGCGCCGCGCGGCGCAGGCGTGCGCGCACGAGGTACTGGTGCGGCGTCACGCCGAGCACGCGGCCGAACATGCGCTGGAAGTGGAATGCGCTGAGGCCGGCCTGGGCGGCTGCCGTTTCGAGGTCGATCGGCTGCGCGGCGTTCGCGTCGATCCACAGCGCCGCCTCGACGACGCGGCGGCGATCGCACGCGCGCGCCTCGCCGCATGAACGCGTGCGTCCGGCGAGCAGGTCGAGCAGGCGCTGCGAAAGCAGCAGCCCGATCTCGTCCAGGCCGACGTCACTGCTACCCTCGGCGATCGCCTGCGCGAGTTCGCCGAGCACGACGAGCCCGGGCAGCGGTGGCAGCGCACCCGCCCGCCATCGCGCGCCGCGGCCGTCGAGGCGATCGATCAGCGCGGGTGCGAAATGGAACGACAGGCACTCGTCGCCGCCGGCGTGATGGTCATGCGTGCACAGGTACTCGTCGCCGGGATGGCCGATCAGGAACGCGCCGGCGACGAGTTCGTGCCGTTCCCCGCGCGCATGGCAGCCGAAACTGCCGCGTCGCACGTACGAGATGGAGTGCTCGCCGAAACACTCGGCGAACGGCCGATCGGAGGGCCCCGCGTCGCAGCGGTAGTCGCGCACCGAGAGCAGCGGTTGGCGAAGGAGCGTCGAGACCTGCATGCCGCCGAGGCTAGCGACGCCCCGTGACCGGCGCAATCGCCGTGATCGCGCGCATCGGCGGCATGCAGGATGGATCGGGCCATTGCGACCGCTCAGCTGCAACGCGCCAGCGATGCAACATGATCGGTCGCGCCGCGAGGGACGTCCTGCCTGCACGCCTGCGGACGCGGCGGCGGTGACTCGCGCTTGCGGCCGAGTTCGTTGCACAGGGCCGAGTCGTGCTCGGCGAGGTCCGGCGGTGCATGCGACGTCTGCTCATCGAGCACCGAGATGCGGCAGCCCGCTTCCCCGGCTTCCTCCGAAACCCGATAGGTGTGCGATGGTTCGGTGATGAAGCTGACGAGGTATTCGCAGCGGTTGCCGACCAGGTCGACGACGCCCGGCGCGCCCGTGGCGTCACGCGGGGCCCAGCGCTCGGCCGTGCCGAACAGGAACACGCGCTGCGCGCCTTCCACTTCGAGCGATTTGTCTCCGGCGTCTTCCGGGCCGATGGAAAGGCCTCGGGTACGAGCGCCATTGCAGCGGACGTCGCGATACGCGCGCAGATAGTTCACTTGCGCCGCATCGGCGGGCGTTGGCGCCCGGACCAGCACGATCTGCGCGTGCTCGCCCAGCGGCGCCAGGCGCAAGCCCGCGCAGCTCGCGCACGCCAGCACGCACGGGAACAGCAACGTCCGCAACGGCCTGGCCATATGGAAGCTCCGCATGTGCGTTCGCCCGGCTGCGCCCCTCGCCCATGCCGGTGCGCTCCATTAGAGCATGAAGGGAGCGATATACGAAAAGGTTCGCAGGTCGGGTGCAGCGGTCCATTCGTACAGGCCCGAATGGGCGCGAACGGCGGCTTGCTGCACAATGCGTGGCCGTTGCTGCCGCACGCCTGTTTCGCCCACGCCATGCCGGAGGGATCATGAATCGTATCGCCACGACCGCCGTCCTCACGCTGTCCATCGCCGCCTGCACGCGGCCGGATGCGCCCGCACCGCACGCCGCCGGCAACGCGGCGCCGATGGCGTCGCACGCGCAGGCATCGCCGGGGCCGAGCCTCGGGCAATGGGCGCAGGGTGCGCGGCTGTTCGACGACCTCGGCACGCACAACCACCCAATCACGACCCGGGTGCCCGAGGCGCAGGCGTGGTTCGACCAGGGACTGCGCCTCATCTACGCGTTCAACCACGACGAGGCCGCGCGCTCGTTCGCGCGCGCGATCGAACTCGATCCACGCTGCGCGATGTGCTGGTGGGGCGCAGGCGAGGCGCTCGGGCCGAACTACAACATGCCGGCGATGCCGGACCGCTGGAAGGCGCTGTGGCAATCGGTGCAGGCCGCGCAACGCGAATCGGCGAATGCGACGCCGTTGGAACAGGCGCTCGCGGCCGCGCTCGCGACGCGCTACGGCGGACCCGATCCGCTGCCGCCCGAGGCGATGCAGCCGTACAACGTCGCTTACGCGGACGCGATGCGCGGGGTCGCGCAGCGCTTCCCGGACGACGACGACGTGCAGGTGTTCTTCGCCGAAGCGCTGATGACGGCGAACCCATGGAAGCTCTGGAGCCTCGACGGCGTCGCCGCGCCGGGCACGGACGAGATCGTCGCGACGCTCGAACGCGTGCTCGCGCGCAACCCGCGACACCCGGGTGCGAACCATTACTACATCCACGCGGTCGAGGCATCGCCGCACCCGGAGAAGGCCCTCGCCGCCGCCGAGCGCCTGCCCTCGCTGGAACCCGGCGCCGGCCACATCGTGCACATGCCTTCGCACATCTACCAGCGCGTCGGCCGCTATGCCGACTCGGCCGAGGCCAATCGCGCCGGCGTGCGCGTCGACCTCGCCTACATGGAGCGCGCGAAGCCGGCCGAATGGACCTATTACGGCATGTACCTTGCGCACAATTACCAGTTCCTCGGCTACGCTGCGGCGATGCAGGGCCGCTCGGCGGAAGCGCTGCAGGCGACGCGCACGATGCGCGGGCACCTGTCCGACGCGATGTTGCACATGGGCGCGGGCCTGGACTGGTATGCGGCGCAGCCGTGGTTCGCGATGGAACGCTTCGCGCGCTGGGACGAACTGCTCGCCGAGCCCGAACCCGCTGCCGCTTTGCCGGCGATGCGCGCGGCCTGGCACTACGTGCGCGCGAGTGCGTACGCGGCGCGCGGCAAGCCGGACGAGGCCGCACGCGAGAAGGCCGCGCTCGACGCGATCGCGGCCAGCCTGCCCAAGGACGCGCCCGCGGGCCTCAACATGGCGGCCGACCTCGTCGCGGTCGCCTCGCAGGTCGCGGGTGCGCGCATCGCGCTCGCACGCGGCCAGCACGACGAGGCGATCGCGCTGCTGCGCGACGCGGTCGCGAAGGAGGACCGGCTCGCTTACAACGAGCCGGCCGACTGGTTCGTGCCGGTGCGCCACCTGCTCGGCGCGGAACTGCTCGACGCCGGCAAGGCGGCCGAAGCGGAAGCCGTCTACCGCGAGGACCTGCGCCGGCATCCCGACAACGGCTGGGCGTTGCACGGTCTCGCTTCCGCGCAGAAGGCGCAGCACCGCATGCATGAGGCGGCCGCGACGGAGCAGCGGCTGAAGGCCGCATGGAAGGATGCCGACGTCACGCTCGTGGCTTCGGTGCTCTGACAACCGGCCACCAATGCGGATCCGCCAGGTACGCTCGGAGTCGCGCTCGCGGAGCTCCACTCCGATCGGCGAGCGGTGGGGGCGTGCGTTATTGTTCCTCGACCGTATTGGTGGTCTTGTCGACCACGTAGTGGAGCACGTCGCCGTCATAGCTGCAGGTGATCTTCAGGCGCGTATCGGACACCTGTTCGAATTCCTTGACGCGATCGCACGACTTGCCGAGCGCAGCCAGCATCTCGCGCATCGTCTTTTTGAGCTCGGCTTCGTTCTTTTGCAACTGCGCTGCGGCTTCCTTCGCGACCTGGTCGGCGTGATCGAGGTCCTCGGCCGACGCTGCCGTCTTGTCCGCACCCGACGAACAAGCCGCCATGGCGAGCGCCAGCAATGGCACCGCGTATCGTTTCGACATGGAACGTTCCCCCAGGAGAATGAGCGGCAGGCACCTACGCCGTGCGCGCGATTGTGTTCAGCGGCGCGCAGCAGGTCAATCGAGCCCGCGAACGACTCGCAGCCGCATGTCGAAACCGCGGCCTCTGGTTCGACATGGACGGTGGGATCGCCGCCATGCCGGCGGCAACGGAGTCGCGGGATGGAATGGGCCGCAAAGGGCGGGCTCGCACGAGCCGGGCGCAGGTCGGCACAGGCATGGCGGCGTGCAATTCGGCTCGCACCGCTGCTCGGGCTGGCCGGCTTCCTCGCGTACTTCGCGCTCGCGGCATGGCCGCATGCCGACTTCACGGCGCCGCTCGGGACATCTTCGGGTGCCTGCGCGCTGCTGCTCGGCTACATGGCGTGGCCGATCGGTTTCTCGCTGCGCGGGTTGGGTGAGGATGCGGTGCTTCGCCGTCTCGATCAGTCGTCGTGCGGCGAGGGTGACGCGTCGCGCGGCCGCGGATCGGATACATGCCGGGCGAGCGTCGCGGCCGCATCGAGCGCGCCGAAGTCCTCGCTCCAGTCCTCCATCAGCGCGATCAGCATGAGCTTCTCGAATTCATCGTCGAAGCGCCGCACGATCGCGTCGGGATCCCGCACGCGCTTGCCGTCGCCCATCACACCGAAGTGCACGCGGCCGTTGTAGCTGAGGATCGACAGGCCGAGACCGATCGAACCCGTCTGCGGCACCCAGAACATGAGTTCGCGTACTTGGGCCCCGGCCATGAACAGGGGTTGTTGCGGGCCCGGCACGTTCGTCGCGACCGCGGTGGCCTTGCGGCTGAAGAGTTCAAGCGCAGGCCCCTGCAGCGCCGCGGGCGCCATGCCGAGTGCGGCGAGCAGGCCGAACGCGACGACCGCCTGGCGACGGCCCTTGAGGTCGCGCATGCACGCAGCGACGCGTTCGAGCCGGCGCAGCGGATTCGGCTCGCCGATCGGAAGGTCGAGGAACACGAGGCCGAAGTGGTTGCCGAGTTTCTTCGCGTGCTCGAGCGGGCGCAGGTTGACCGGCACGGTCGCGCGGATCGTGAGGCCGTCGACGTCTTCGCCCTGGTCGCGCAGGTAACCGCGCAGCGCGCCCGCGGCGCAGGCGAGCAGCACGTCGTTGACGGTGCAGCCGAGTGCCTTGCCGAGCACCTTCACTTCCTCGAGCGGCAGCGGCTCGGCCCAGGCGACACGCTTGGCAACGCCGAGGCGGCCTTTCAGTGCGGTGATCGGGTCGTCCGGCAAGGTCAGCGCGATCGCGAGTTCGCGCGTGATCTCGCTGCCCTCGTGCGCGAACTCGGCCGCGACTGCGGGGTCGGCCATCATCTGCGCGAGCTTGCCCCAGGTCTTCTCGCCGAGCGCGACCGCCTTGTGCAGGCCGCCCTGCATCGGTTCGAGCAGGCGCTCGAGCACGCTGCCGCGGTCGCGCTTGAGCCAGGTCCTGGCGAGTTCCGCGTGCGCCCGCGCCTGCGGCGCGGTATCGGTGAGCGACAGCAGCACCTGCACCAGCGCGAGGCCGTCGGCGTAGCAGTGGTGGATGCGTGCGATGAGCACGCTGCCACGACCGCCGTCGGGCGCTGCGTAGTCCTCGACCACGTGGAATTGCCAGAGCGGCTTGGACGTGTCGAGCGGCGAGGACGCCAGCTCGCTCACGAATGCTTCGAGCCCCGCCTTGTCCGCCGCGCCCGGCAGCGCCGCGACGCGCACGTGCCAATCGATGTCGAAATCGGCATCGGTTTCCCAGTACGCACCGTTGACGCCGATGACCGCCTTCTGCCGGAAGCGGCGGAACGCGAGGAAACGCTCGACCAGCAATGCCTTGATGCGCGCGGGGTCGAGCGGCCCGGCGAACATGAGCACGCCGGTGATCATCATGCGGTTGGTCGGCCGCTCCATGCGCAGCCAGGCCGTGTCCACCTTCGACATCGGCTCGCGTGGCGTGCTGTCGGTGTCCCGCATCTGTGCCCCTTCGCACGGCATCGGTATTCCTAGCATCGACGGGCCGCGCGCAAAACGCAATGCGCGCGGGCCACAGGCGCTGCTACCCTTGCCGATCACGTGACGCGGAGCCGCCTGCGATGACGAACCACCTCATGCTGCCCCTGCACGCCGCCACGGCCGCGGCCGAAACGCCCGCGACGTTCGCACTGACCGCACATCCGGTCGGCTGGATCGCGCTCGGCCTGTTCGTGCTCGCCTATGCGGCCGTCATCGCCGAGGAGCGCCTGCACATCGCCAAGTCCAAGCCCGTGATGCTCGCGGCCGGCCTCATGTGGGGATTGCTCGCATGGTGGACCAGCGGCGACGGTTCGCGCGCCAGCGATGCGTTCCAGCACATGTTCCTCGAATACGCCGAGGTGTTCTTCTTCCTCGTCGTTGCGATGACCTACGTGACCGCGATGGGCGAACGCGGCGTGTTCGACGCGCTGCGCGACCAGCTCGTGCGGCGGCGCTTCGGTTACCGCTCGCTGTTCTGGATCACCGGCGCGCTCGCCTTCCTGATCTCCCCGGTGCTCGACAACCTCACCACGGCACTGGTCATGTCGGCGGTGATCCTCGCGGTCTGCCCGGACAACCGTCGCTTCGTCACGCTCGCCTTCGTCAACCTCGTCGTCGCCGCCAACGCCGGCGGCGCCTGGAGCGCTTTCGGCGACATCACGACGCTGATGGTGTGGCAGGCGCGCAAGGTAGAGTTCACGGAGTTCTTCGCGATCTTCGTGCCGTCGCTCGTGAACTGGCTCGTGCCGGCCGCGATCATGCACTTCAGCGTGCCGGCGGGCAGGCCCGAGCCGGTCGCGTCGCGCACGCGGGTGAAGGTCGGCGGGTTCGGCATCTGCATCGCGTTCGCGCTCACCATCGCGATCACCGTCGCCGGACGACAGTGGCTCGGCATGCCGGCGGCATACGGCATGCTGACCGGCCTCGCCCTGCTCAACATCATCGCCACGCGGATCGAGCGCAAGGAGCAGGTCTACGCACTCGCGCAGGGACAGACGAACGGGTCGAGGTATTCGATCTTCCGGATCATCGCCAATGCCGAGTGGGACACCCTGCTGTTCTTCTACGGCGTGTTCGCCTGCGTCGGCGCGCTCGCCGCGATCGGCTACCTCGAACTCGCCTCGCAGGCGCTCTACGGCAGCCTCGGCTACACCTGGGCCAACAGCGCGATCGGCGTGCTGTCCGCAGTCGTCGACAACATCCCCATCATGTTCGCCGTGCTCGGCATGGACCCGGCGATGGATCACGGCCAATGGCTGCTCGTCACGCTCACCGCCGGCGTCGGCGGCAGCCTGCTGTCGATCGGCTCGGCCGCGGGCGTCGCGCTCATGGGCGCGTCACGGGGCCTCTATACGTTCGGCGCACACCTGCGCTGGACGGGCGTGATCGCGCTCGGCTATGCGGCAAGCATCGTCGTTCACCTGTGGCTGAATGCTCGTCATTTCACCGGCTGACGATGGTCCTGTCGTGTAGCATCGGTGCGCATTCCCGCGGAGCGCGCCGATGCACCACGCTGCCGACATCCTCTACACGCTGTTCGCGATCTTCGTCGCGGCTCAGGTCGGCGCAGAGATCGCGCAGCGCCTGAAGCTGCCCGGCGTCGTCGGCGAAATCGTCGCCGGCTGCGCGATCGGGCCATCGGCGCTCGGCCTCGTCGCGTCGGAGCAGATCCTCGCCGGCACGCCGCTCGACGTACTCGCCGAGATCGGTGTCGTGCTGCTGCTGTTCGCGGTCGGCCTCGAGACGCGCCTCGACGAACTCAGGAAGGTCGGTCGCAGTGCGCTGCTCGTCGGCGTGCTCGGCGTGATCGTGCCGTTCGCGCTCGGCGCGCTGTGGGCGCACGGCAGCGGCTTCGAATGGACCCGCTCGCTGTTCGTCGCCGCCGCGTTCGTCGCGACTTCTGCCGGCATCACCGCACGCGTGCTGCAGGAGCTCGGCGCGCTCTCGCGCATCGAGGCGCGCGTGATACTCGGCGCCGCGGTCATCGACGATGTCCTCGCTATGCTGCTGCTCGGCGTCGTCACGTCCCTGCAGGGAGGCGAAAGCGTCAACATCGCGGGCCTCGCCTTCGTGCTGGTGCAGGCGATCGGGTTCGTCGTCGTGATCGGCTGGCTCGGCTCGCGCGTGATGCGCGCACGCGGGCATTGGCTCGACCGGCCGATCAATCCGCTCTCGCCGCTGACGATCGTGCTCGCGATTTGCCTCGGCCTTGCCTGGCTGTCGACCGGGTTCGGGCTCGCCGCGATCATCGGCGCGTTCCTCGCCGGCATGATCGCCTCGGAAGTTCCGCAGCGCGAGGAGCTCGAGCACCAGATGCAGCCGCTGCTCGCACTGCTGACGCCGTTCTTCTTCGTCGTCACCGGCGCGAAGATCGACCTGTCGGTGTTCGCGAGCGCGGGGGCGCTGTGGATGCTCGTGGTGGCGACCGCCATCGCGGTCGTGTCCAAGCTCGCCGGCGGCTGGCTCGGCGCGCTCTCGCTCGGCCGCCGCGGCGCGCTCATCGTCGGCGTCGGCATGGTTCCGCGCGGCGAAGTCGGCGTCGTCATCGCGAGCCTCGGCCTCGCAGCGGGCGTGTTCACCGGTGAGCTCTACGCGGTCATCGTCGCGATGTCGCTCCTGACCTCGATCGTGACGCCGCCGGTACTGTCGTTGCTGCTGCGGCGCACGCCCGCCGCGCCGACGCGGGACTAGCAGGCTGTTGAAAACAGCCTGCGGACGCGATCCAGGGATGGATCGCTCGCGAGTCGACGACGCACGTCGTCGAATCGCGGAAGCGAGTCCGGACATGCGCCGGACTCGCTGAGTTGAAAAAAGCGCTGGATAGCGCCTTTTTCAACATCCTGCTAGCGCTGCGCTCCCGCCGCGCGATCGACGGCCTCGCGCACGGCGTCGAAACGCGGATCGCGCGCGAACAGCGACGGCGACATCTCGCGGCCGGCCGGCATGTCGAGCAGTCTGCGCAGCAGCCGTTCCGCGTTGCGCGGGTCGCCGACGCGAATCTCGATCTCCGCGAGCGTGACGAGGTAACACGGCCCGTCGACCGCATCCGTCGCGAGCGGCAACAGCGCGGCCGCGCGATGGCCGGCCGCGAGCGCGGCGTCGGCATGGCCGAGGCCGGCCTCGGCGAGCCCGAGCAGGCTCGTCGATGCGGGGTCGTCGGGTTGCCTGTCGAGCAACGCCGCGAGGGCGTCGCGGGCGCGCTCGTACGCCGCGCGCGCACGGTCGCGCTCGCCCAGGCGCTCGAGCGCCTGCGCCCGCAACAGGTCGGTAGGTATCGAACTCGGCGTCCATGGCGCCTCGATCGTCGGCGGTGCATCGTCGAGTACGGCGAGCGCGGCCGCCGAATCGCGCCGGAGCCAGTCCGCCCCGAATCCCGCCGGCATCTCGAATCCCGAGGGCTTAGCATCGGCGGGAAGCGCAGCGGGCTTCTGCGCGGAGAGACGCGAAAC
>NZ_JBQCFP010000126.1:0-2570 GCF_051958935.1 Dokdonella sp.
GCGGTCACGGTCGGCACGCAGCCGAGCGGCCAGACCTGCTCGGTCGCCAACGGCAGCGGCACGGTATCGGGTGCGAACGTGACCAATGTCGCGGTGACCTGCGCCAACAGCACCTTCACGATCGGTGGCAACGTCACCGGCCTGCTCGGCAACAGCGTCACGCTGTCGCTCAACGGCACCGAAAGCCTGCCGGTCGCGAGCAACGGTTCGTTCGTGTTCACGACCATGCTCGGTAGTGGCGCGTCCTACGCGGTCACGGTACAGGCGCAGCCGACCTCGCCGGCGGAAGTGTGCACGGTCACGGGCGGCAGCGGCACGGTCGCCGGGGCGAACGTCACGTCGGTGCAGGTCGCCTGCTCCGATCGCATCTTCGCGAACGGCTACGAGCTTCCGTAACAACTGCACGAGGTCGCTCCCCGCCGACGCGGAGGAGCGACCCGGTTCCTGATCCGCGGCCCCTCTCGGGGGCCGCTTTTTTTTTGGGTGGACCTCGGCGGCCTCGGCCCACTCGCGGAACATCACGTAGGGTGGCGTTGGCGCCACGCGGGTAGCCGTGCGCGCTTCTTTCGCGAGGCGAAGCGCTGTCGCCCGGTTCCGTTCGCCTCGGCGGCGAGCGGGTGTCTTCTCTTTGCTTGCCCAAAGAGAAGTCACCAGGAGAAGGGACCCCGCGTCGCCGACTGCGAGGCTTTGCCTCGCGGGTTCGCGGACGCCGGCCGGGTGCGACGACAGCGCATCCTGCGATGACGGCACACGGCGCGCGATCCCTTGCGCGCCGCCTTCGGGCCATTTCGGCCGGCGCCCGCCGGCGCCGAGGGGACCCGGGTGGAGCAGCGCAGGAGCAGGAAACGGCGTCCGGCCATCGTCCCGCCCCCGGAAATGCATGGAGGCCGCGTGCGCCGCGGCAAGCGCGCAACGCGCGATGCCCTCAGGCCGCTGGCCCGTCGAGCTCGATAATGCGTGCGCTGACGTCGTCGCCGTCGATCAACAGTTCGCCGAGCGCGATCGGCAGGCGGAAGCGTCGTCGGCCGGCGCTGCCAGGGTTCACGTAGAGCACGCCGTCGCGCCGTTCGACCGAAGGGCGGTGGGAATGGCCGCTGACGACGACCTCGGCCGGCATCGATGGCGCATGGCTCGCGAGCGCGGCGAGGTCGTGCAGGACGCACACGCGCACGCGCCCGAACACGACCTCGGCCATCTCGGGCAGCGCTCGCGCCCAGTCGCCCTCGTCGTTGTTGCCGCGTACTGCATGGAGCGGCGCGATGCGCGCGAGTGCGTCGAGGATCGACGGATCACCGATGTCGCCGGCGTGCAGGATGTGGTCGCTGCCGTCGAGCCAGGCGAGCGCCTGCGGCCGGAGCATGCCGTGCGTGTCGGAGATGAGCCCGATGCGCGTCATCAGGTGCCGGGTTCGGGCGAGACGACGCGCACCGCCGACTCGCGATGGATGCGAAAGCCCATGCGTTCGTACATGCGCACCGCGCCGGTGTTGGTGCTGGCGACGTGCAGGAACGGCTGTTCGCTGCGCCGCATCTGGCGTCGCAGCAGCACGTTCATGAGGCGCCGCGCGAGTCCGCGCCCCTGCTGGTCCGGATGCGTGCAGACGCCGCTGATTTCGCGCCAGCCGGCCGCGAACACGCGTTCGCCCGCCATCGCGACGAGGCGCGAACCCTCGAACACGCCGAAGTACTCGCCGAGTTCGATCGTCTTCGGCCCGAACGGCCCCGGCCGGGTGAGCGTCGCGAGTTCCAGCGCCTGCGTCGCGTCGCGTGCATCGAGCGGCCGCGCGCCAGGCGCATCGCCGGGTGCGGGTTCGTCGGGGACCGGGCCGTCCCAGACCATCTTGTACATCGTCGAATCGAGTTCGAGCCGCCAGTCGCGCGGCACGCGCCCGGTCCAGCCATCGCAGTAGAAGCGTTCGCCAGGTTCGCACCAGGGCGCGATCGCGGCGAAGTCCGGTGCCTGCGCGTCGGCGAACGCGATGATCGGCGAGTAGTCGCGCGCGAAGCGTCGTGCCACCGCGTTGCCGAGCGCGAACCGCGCCTGCGGCCCGGCGAGCGCATGCCAGAAGATGTTGTCGAGCGCGTGCTGCTCAGCCACCACGATGAACTCCTTCAGGAACCCTTCGCGATGACCGGCATAAGCGCGTTGCGCTTGCATCGCGATCGACGCGTGGTCGCGGCTCTTCGGGTCACGCATGCGCTCGAAACCACGGCGGGTGGATGCGCTCGCGCCACAGCCAAGGCGATGCCCTTGCAAGTGCGGCCGCTGCGCAGGGAAAAGACGCGCGGCCCGTCCTCGCGCACCTCGGGTAGCGCGAGGGCGACTTCGTGGACGTCACCGCGCGTGAGCATGGCGTGGATCCTTCACGGACGAAAGGGCGAGTCTACGCCGGAGCGTTTGACGAATGCCGTCTTTCACCCGTCGGCGGCACGCGAGCGTGCCGCCGGCGGTCTCGCGGCGGGCCCACGCGCATGGCCCCCGCCCCTCCCCGAGCAACCGACCGCATGCCCCGAGCGCTGCGCCACCCACGCGCCGACCAGGGCGGACGCGGACGGGATCGCCTGCGCCGC
>NZ_JBQCFP010000127.1:0-112877 GCF_051958935.1 Dokdonella sp.
GCACCATAGCGAAGCATCGTGGCTGAAGCCGCTCCCGCGACAGCAGCGCAGCCGCCAGCTTTTCAGCCCTCATCCCTCAGCCATCAGCCCTCGCATGCCCGACATCCTCAACCGCATCCTCGCGCGCAAGGTCGAAGAGATCGCCGAACGCAGCGCGCGCCAGCCACTCGCCGAACTCTCCGCGCAGGTCGCCGACCTGCCGCCGACGCGCGGCTTCGCTGCGGCGATCGAGGCGAAGCTCGAGGCCGGCCTGCCGGCGGTGATCGCCGAGGTGAAGAAGGCGAGTCCGTCGCAGGGCGTGATCCGCGCGGAGTTCGACCCTGCCGCGATCGCCGCAAGCTATGCGGCGGCGGGCGCCGCGTGCCTGTCCGTGCTCACCGACGCGGACTTCTTCCAAGGCAGCGAGGCCTGCCTGCAGCAGGCGCGCGCGGCGTGCGGGCTGCCGGTATTGCGCAAGGATTTCACGATCGACGCGTACCAGGTCTACGAGGCGCGCGTGGTCGGCGCCGATGCGATCCTGCTCATCGTCGCCGCGCTCGGCGACGCCGCGCTGCTCGAACTGGCGCTGCTCGCAGCCGAACTCGACCTCGACGTGCTGGTCGAGGTGCACGACGAAGACGAACTCGAGCGTGCGCTCGACATCCCGGCACCGCTCGTCGGCATCAACAACCGCAACCTGCGCACGTTCGAAACCTCGCTCGAAACGACCCTGCGCCTGCGCGGCCGCGTCGACGAAGGCCGCGTGCTCGTCACCGAGAGTGGCATCCATGTGCCCGCCGATGTCACGCGCTTGCGCGAGGCCGGCGTCGGCGCATTCCTCGTCGGCGAGGCGTTCATGCGCGCGCCGGATCCCGGGGCGGAACTCACGCGCCTGTTTTTCGAAGGCTGACGGCCGGCGCGCGTTGGAGCGCGTCCCTTCGTGCGCGTTTCCGGCGGCGCGGTGGGACTCGCCGTCGAGGCGGTCGATGTCCATCGAGGTGTCGAGCCGCTGCGTCCCACACTACGGGTTGCGGTCGAGGGGGAGCGCGTAAAAGCGCGTACCCGCCAGGTGCGCATCGCCGTACGCTGCGGTCTCGACGAAGCCGAAGCGGCGATAGAGCGCCTGTGCGGTCGCCATGCTCGCGAGCGTGTCGAGGCGCAGCTCGGCGTAGCCCGCGGCGCGTGCGGCGTCGATGATCGCCTCGACGAGGCGGGCACCGAGGCCGAGGCCGCGGTACGCGTCGCGCACGTAGAGTCGCTTCATCTCGCCGCTGCAGGCATCGTGGCGGCGCAGCGCCGCACAGCCGGCGACCTCGCCATCGACGAACGCGAGCAACAGTGCGCCGTCCGGCGCGGCGTAGGGCGCGGGCAGGCCCGCGAGTTCGGCCGAAAAGCCCTGGTACTCGAGGTCGACGCCGATCGCCGCCGCGTATTCGCCGAACAGCGCGCGTGCGGTCGCGACGTGCGCCGCGTCGTCGGCGCGCCGGAGCACGATCGAAGGTGTCGTCATGGCACGCTCCCGCCCGCGCGGCCGTTCGCCGCGGGTCGATGCTAGTACCCCGGCGCCGCGCGCGGCAGTCTTGCGCGGCGCGCCCGGACGCAGTAGCGTAAGTGCTTACGTAACCGCCGACGGACGATCTCCCCATGTTCCTGCACGCGCAAGGCGAGCTCGCGCTCGGTAGCCGGCTCAAGGCGGTCAGCGAGAGCCTGTATGCGGCGGCCAATGCGGCCTACCGAGAAACGGGGCATGACATCGACGCGCACTGGTTCCCGGTGCTGCGCTACCTGCAGGTGCGCGGGCCGGCCTCGGTCACCGAGATCGCGGCGGCGATCGGCCAGACCCATCCGGCGGTGAGCCAGCTCGCGGCGAAGCTGCGCTCGCAGGGCTGGATCACGCGCCGCACCGACCGCAGCGACGCGCGCCGTGGCGTACTGGAACTCTCGGCCGAGGCGGAGCGCAAGCTCGACCGGCTCGGCCCCGTGTGGCGCGCGATCCGCCGCGCCGCGGCGGCCGCCGCGGCGCGCGACGGCGGCACGCTGCTCGACGCGCTCGGCGCATTCGAAGCGGATATCGCGAGCGGACGCCTCGCCGCCGACATCCGTGCGCACCATGCGCGCATGAAGGACGCGACGATCGAGATCGTGCCGTACCGGCGCGAGTGGGCCGCGCACTTCGAACGCCTCAACGCCGAATGGCTGCAGCGCTGGTTCACGCTCGAGGAGGTCGATCGCGCGGTGCTCGGCGACCCGCAGACGCACGTGATCGATCCGGGCGGCGCCATCGTCTTCGCCACGCTCGATGGCGAAGTGATCGGCACCTGTGCGTTGCTCAAGGAAGCGCCGGGCGTGTACGAGTTGTCGAAGATGGCGGTCGAAAGCGGTTTCCGCGGTTTCGGCGCTGGCCGCAAGCTGCTCGACGCGGCGATCGCCGAGTTCCAGCGCCGGCGCGGACGCACGCTGTTCCTCGAGTCGAGCAAGCGCCTCGGCCCCGCGCTGCAGCTGTACGAGAGCGGCGGTTTCGTCCACTACCCGGCGCCGCGGCCGGGCAGCCACTACCAGCGCGCGGACGTCTACATGGTGTACGAGCCGCAGAAGGCGAAGCGACCAGGCGCGAAGGCGGCACCACGAAAGCACCTGCGCGTGGTGGCACGCTGAAATCCGCGCCGGCGCCTCGCGCTAGGCGGGTTGCACGACGACGCCGTGCAGGAGATGGCCTTCACGCCATGCCGCGGCCGCTTCGCGTACTTCGATCGCCGAACGCAAGCCCAGCTTGTGCTTGAGCGATTCGCGGTGC
This sequence comes from Dokdonella sp., assembly GCF_051958935.1. Classification (GTDB taxonomy): domain Bacteria; phylum Pseudomonadota; class Gammaproteobacteria; order Xanthomonadales; family Rhodanobacteraceae; genus Dokdonella_A. The sequence continues at coordinate 2,774 of NZ_JBQCFP010000127.1, forward strand.
GCGTCCACGGTCTTGACCTGCAATCCGAGCGCGCGCGCGATCATGCGCGGGCCTTCGCCCCAGCCGATGCGCTCGAACACCTGCGTTTCGCGCTCGGTGAGCGGCAGGCGTGGCGGTCGATGCGAACGGGCAACGGGGCAGTCACGGCAACGTTCCGCGCCCGCACGCGGTTCGACGCAGCCTGCGACATGAGCGAGTCGATCCACGAGTTCCGGCCATGAGAGGCGTTCGTTGAAATACCCGCAACTGCACTGACTGTCGAACGGCGGGCGCGTGCCCGCATGCGCACGATCACCGGCGACGAGGATGCGCGGTACGGGATGGTTGGGGCGACAGAGGTCACGCACGCCAGCGACGAGTTGGCGGTCGATGACGAACATGTCGGCCCGGCCTTCTTCGAGCACGTGCAGGGCGTCGCGCGCCGTCTCCGCGACTCCGACGAGCGCAATGCCAGGAAGGCTGTGCGCGAGTTGGACAAAGCCCGTGAGCCAGATGGGATTGGCCGATGCGACCACCAGGCGACGAGCGCCATTCGAAAGGCTGGGTGGATGCAAATCATTGTGACGCATGCACGCTGTCCAATGGTCGTCTCATCGTAGAAAACCCGTTTAGATCAATGGTTTGAAGCCATTCGAGCGCATTCGGCGGTGTCGTGGGGAAGGGCGCTGGCTAGGTGAATCACGGATTCCCGGCGGCCGCAGCCTGCCTGAAACTACAGCGAAAATCGTAGCTGATGCACAGTATCGGTAAAGATACGGCAGCGCACGGTAAAAAATTGTAAACGTTTCCAGCTGTGCGCCGGAATCCACCGAAGGAGGAGCATGTCGACGTCACCGGATAGCGCCCCCCGCGAGGCCCTGCGCGCCTGGCAACCCCGGGCCGAGCGCTATCTCGGCGCACTGCTCGACCGTTCCACGGCCTTGCGCTTCGCCTGCGTGGGCACCGCAGACGGCCGAGTGCTCGCCAACGCCGCCCGCGCCAGCGCGCATTCCACCGGCGAGCGCATCGCCGCAATGACGAGTTCGCTGGTCGCCCTCAGCGAATCCTTTGCGAAGGACGCTCTGCACAGCCATTGCACGCATTCGGTGGTGTCGACCGGGCATGGCGCGATCGTCGTCGTACGTGTGCCCGAACCCGCGCGCGGCTACGTCCTTTCGGTGGCGTCGGACGGCTCCGAAGTCATGGCGCTGACGCTGCGCTCGGCGCTCGACGGCGCCGATCGACTGGCGCAGATCATCGCCGGTTTCGCGCCGGGTTAGCGCGACGGCAGGTTCCGCGGGCGGCGGTACCGCCCATCACACAGGGGTATACGCATCATGGCAAAGATCAGTCTCGAACCGCTCCGTTCCCTCGACGGTTACGTCGCATCCGCCCTCGTCGACGCCGAGAGCGGCATGCTCCTCGCAGGTGACGGCACGGGCGTGAATCTCGAACTCGCCGCAGCCGGCAATGCCGAAGTGGTGAAGGCGAAGCGCAAGGTCGCCAACACGCTCAAGCTCAACGACACGATCGAGGACATCCTGATCAGCCTCACCAAGCAGTACCACGTCCTGCGCCCGCTCGAGACGAACCAGAAACTCTTCCTGTACGTGGTGCTCGATCGCGCGAAGTCGAACCTCGGCATGGCTCGCCACGAGTTGCGCACGTTCGAGAAATCGCTCGACTTCTCCTGAGATCTGCACCCGGGGCAGCCCCGACGAAGAGGTCGTCCATGCCGCTCGAACTGCGCTATGCGGGACTTGACGCCACGATGGAGCAGCGCCTGCGTCTCGCCACGCAGGCGCTCGCGGCGCATCGTTTGCAGGCCCGCGCGGCGGCCTGGGACGGTACGCGCTGCGACGTCGTCGCCGCGGATCCGCGCGATGCCTATGGCAGCCGCGTGCTCGACATTGCGCGCCGTCGCGGAACGCCGGTACTCGAGGTCGTCGAGGCGGTGGCGACCGTCGTGCGCCTGACGCGTGCCTTGCACGACCTGCTTTCGAAATCGCCTTCGCTGTCTACGCCGGCCGCAGTGCCCGTGCCGCCGGCGGCCTCGCCACTGCTGCGGCTGGCAACCGACGCCTCGTTGCGCGGCGTCGACGTCGAACTGCGCAGGGACGGCGCCGTGGTCTGGCTGCTCTGCACGAAGGGTCGCGTGGTATCGGCCAGCGTGAGCGACCGGATGCGGGCCTGCGAGCAACTGGCCACGGGGGATTGGTCGCTGGCCGCGATCGGCGATCGCCAGCGCACGCGGCCACCGGGCGAGATCAGCGCGAGCCTCGATGCCTTCCTGCTTACGGCCGCATGGTCAGCGCGCGCCAGCCTGCCGCCCTATCCGGACGAGGACGTCGGCTTGCGGGATTGGCCGGACCTCGGGGGCGCCGGTTCGATCGCCGAGGCGCTCGTCGTCGTGCAATCGCTGCAGCGATTCCGCGGCACGCCGGGAACGATCGCGCATCGCCATGGGCTCGCCCGTGCCGAGGTCGACGCCTGCCTATGGGCATTCCAGGCAGCCGGGCTGCTCGATCGCGCTGCAGCCGTGGAGTTCGCGGCACCCCCGCCGCGTAACGGCGGTCTCTTCTCGCGCCTGGCTGCGCACTTCGGTTTGCGCGTCGCATGAATCACCACGCAGCCTCATTGGACACCGCGTCCGACGTCGCCAAGCTCGTGTTTGCCGGACCGGTGGGGGCCGGAAAGACGACTGCCATCCGTAGCGTGACCGACAGCGAGCCGATCAGCACCGAAATGGCGCTGAGCGAGCCGGCGATGGGCGACAAGACCACGACTACGGTCGCGCTGGACTTTTCCACTGCGATCCTCGACGACGGTACACCCCTGCTCGTCTATGGACTGCCGGGCCAGCAACGCTTCTCGCACATGCGGCCGATCGTGCTCGAGGGTGCATTCGGCGTCGTGATCGTGCTCGATGGAAGCTCACCCGATGTCGCCGAGCAGTGCGAGTACTGGCTGAGAGAGATCCGCGCGCACCAAGCCGGCATGCCCATGGTGATCGGAATCACGCACACCGACGCGGTGGCGGAGTTCTCGATCGGACCGGTGCGCTCGGCAATACGACGTTGTGGCGGCCCTGTGCCCACATTCACGTTCGATGCACGCGACCGGGAGCAGGTGGCACACCTGGTACGCGCGCTGCTCGTCACGATGCAGTAGCGCACGTGTCGCACGAGATCTGCGAGCGACTGCGCGAACAGGGACTTCCACTGCAGCCCAAACTCGTCGAGATGCTCGACGAGCATGCGAGCCATCGCACCGATCGCCGCGGTTGCGGCTACACGCAGGCGACACGCTTCCTGTCCACATACGTCAACCGGCCGGTGAGCGCCGAGGACCCGGGCGATCTGGACGTGTTCGCCGATTGGCCGTTGCGCGAAACGGGCTACCTCGCGGCGATACTCGTCGCCGCCGGCTGGCAAGCCGGCTGGCGGCGCCTGGATGACGCCCCGGCGGACTTGCTCGAGCGGCTGCCCCAGCACGCTGACGTGCGCGAGGCGTTGCGCGGACTCGGTGGGCGCCTGGGCGCGGCGGCGAGCGGACTCGAGCGCGTCGAGAGCCGACTGTTCGTGGCGCTGCTGCGCCAGGTCGTCGAGCGCAGTGCCGCCAACGCCGATTCCGTCGCGCCGATGGCATGCAAGCCGGAGATCGGCAGTTGCTCGCAAGCCGAGGAGTTCTTCCTGGAACTCGCCCACGGCCGGGTACGCCGCGGCGGCAGCGTCAACGTCGTCGTCGGGAGCACCGGCATCCCGCTCATGATCGAGAAGATGAACCTCGGTGAGTCGCATTCGGCGATCGTGCTCGAACCGCTCGCGCTCGCTGGCGTCGAGCTTCCACCGGGTTCGCTGTGCGCACTCGCCCATGCCACAGCCGCGAGCGGCACGCCCACGGCGAATGGCATCTGCATGCCGATCGCCGCGATCGAGGCCGCGCGTTTCCTGCGCCTGACGACGCTCGCGGTGGCGCCGTCGGATCGCCGGCGCGCGTTCTCCGCACAGTTCGAGGCGCAGATTCGCGCACGCATGCTGTCGCCGGCGAGCACGACGCTCGATGACCTTCGCATGTTCGCCCGCCACGAAGCGGCGCGAGCGCGATGAAGCTCGCGGTCTTCTACGACCACGCCTACGCGGCACCCGGCGTTCCCAGCCTCGCGCGCCTGGCTGTCGCCGCGCGTACGCTGCACGACGCGGGCGTCGCCGACCTGCACAAGCCGCCTGCGTTCGACATGCACCTGCTGCGCGGCCTGCACACGGATGCCTACCTCGACGCGTTCGATGCCGGACTCGAACCGCTCGCCTCGACCCAGGGAATCCGCTGGAACCCCGGCGTGCGCGACGCGACCTACGCGATGCTCGCAGGACAGCTGGCCGCCGCGCAGCATGCATGGTCGCACGGCCTCGCGATGAACCTCGCGCGCGGATTCCATCACGCGGTACCCGAGCGCGGCTCCGGCTTCTGCGCGTTGAACGGACTCGCGCTGATCGCGCACGTCTGGCCGTCGATGAAGGTATTCGTGATCGACTGCGACGAGCACGGGGGCAACGGCACGGAGGAGTTCGCAGCCAGGCTGCCGAACCTCTACAACGCCTCGATGTTCGGTACGCGCTTCGGTTGCCTCGGCAACGAACGGTCGTGGCCGTATGAAGTCCGCCTCGCGCGCGACGGCCGCCGCGCGCACCTGCGTGCGCTCGCCGCGATCGAGCAACGGCTCGTACGGACGGCGCCGGATCTCGTCGTCTACCAGGCCGGCGCGGACAGCCATGAAGGCGACCCGAAGAGCCGCAGCGGCTTCAGCACCCGCGCACTCGCCGAGCGCGACCTAGCCGTGTTCCGGATGGTGCGCACGGCGGGTATACCGATGCTGTTCGTGGTGGCCGGCGGCTATCAGCGCGCGGCCGACATCGCGCGCATCAATCTGACCACTGCGCGCTGCGCGCTGCGCGTGTTCTCTCGCGCGTAGCGCCGCTAGAACGCCACGCACGCCACCGTGCGCTCGCGCAGTACCGCTTCCTGCCGGAAGCGTTCGCGGTACGCGGCGACGACCGCGCGCAGCGCCGCGTCGCTGGAGGGAGAACGATCGTGCACGACGACGAGCACGCGGCTCGCTTCGCTCACCGCCACGCCATCATGGCCGAGCCAATGGCCGCGTGCGTCGAACGTCGTGTAGCCGCGCGGGAATGCATGCGCGAGCACCTCGGCCTCGAAACGCTGCCAGTTCGCTTCGTCGACCTCGCCGCCGCCCGGCGTCGCGCGGCCGAAGTAGAGCGTATCGCGCAGCAGCGACTGTTCGTCGCTGCCGCAGCCGAGCGGATGGTCGCGCACCCACTCCGCATGGCAGCCCGCGAGCGCGGCGAGCGCGCCCGCGAGACCGGCTCGTGCGAACGGGCGAACCCTCACCGGAGGTTGGCCTGGAACAGCTTGTGGATGCGCTTGTACTCGTCGAGCCAGGAGTCGGCGTGGGTGAAGCCGTGGCGGTCGAGCGGATAGCCGGCGAGCTCGAAGTCGTCCTTGTGCAGCTCGATCAGGCGCTGGTACAGGCGCACCGAATCCTCGAACAGCACGTTGTCGTCGATCATGCCGTGCGCGATCAGCAGCGGGCCGCGCAGGCCGTCGGCGAACTCGATCGGCGAGGAGCGCGCGTACGCGATCGGATCGACCTGCGGCGTATTGAGGATGTTCGATGTGTACTCGTGGTTGTATTGCGCCCAGTCGGTGACGGGGCGCAACGCGGCACCGGCGCGGAAAACCTCGGGTGCGCGGAACATTGCCATCAATGTCATGAAGCCGCCGTACGAGCCGCCGTAGACGCCGACGCGCTGCGGGTCGACCGCCGCGTTCTTCTCGAGCCAGTGCACGCCGTCGACGAGATCCTCGAGTTCGGGGTGGCCCATCTGGCGGTAGATCGCCGTGCGCCAGTCGCGGCCGTAACCCTCGCTAGCGCGGTAATCGATGTCGAGCACGACGTAACCTTCCCCGACGAGCAGGTTGTGGAACATCTGCTCGCGGAAGTAGTACGGGAACTGCTCGTGCACGTTCTGCGTGTAGCCGGCGCCGTGCACGAACAGTACGGCCGGATGCTTCTTCGACGCGTCGAAATCCTTCGCCTGGTAGAACTTCGCGTAGATCGGCTGCTTCACGTGCGTCGACGGGATTTCGATGATCCGCGGCTCGATCCACGTGCGCGCCTTGTAGTCCGCCGTGCGCGTATCGGTGAGTTCGCGCAACTTGCCGCCATCGACCGTGACGACCGCGAGCTGCGCGGGTACGTACGCGCTCGAATGCAGCACGGCGAGGCGCGTGGCGTCCGGCGACAGCGCGAATTGCTGCATGCCGTGCAGGTTCGTCACGCGCTCGAGCGTGCCGCCCGCACTGGCGACGCGGTAGACGTCGTAGCGATACGGCGCTTCGGCATTCGCACGCAGGTAGAACCAGCGCCCGTCGGGCGACTGCACCGGTGCGGACACCTCGAAGCGGCCGCTGGTCAGCGCCTTCGCCTTGCCGCCTGGCTGCTTCGCGTAGAGCTGCGCGTAGCCGCTCTCCTCCGACACGTACCAGAGCGTGCGGTCGTCGCGCTCCCAGCCGAACTCGTTGAAGTTCCAGTTGATCCATGCGGGATCGGTGAGGCGGTGCTGGTTCACGAGCTTCGCGCGGTCGAAGTCGACCGAGGCGATCCAGCGGTCCTTGTTGTCGATCGCGCGGATCTGGATCGCGAGCGAGGCGCCATCGGCGCTCCAGGCGATGCCGCCACCGCCACCGTCGTCCCCGTCGGAGACGATACGCACCGCACGCGTCTTCGCCTCGTCCTTGCCCGCGTCCTTCTTCGCCTCCGCCTTTGCGGCGTCGTGCGCATCGGCGTCCTTCGTCGCATCGAGTTCGCGCTTGCGTCGCGCGTTCTCCTCGCGCACCGACTTCAGCGGATCGTCGTGGATGCCGGGCAGGTCCTCGCTCGCGAGCGCATGCTGCACATGCCGCTCGAGGTCGAGCAGCACGAGCGATTGCGGCGCGGGGTCGTTGCGCCCGACGCGCGTACGCTCGTCTTCCTGTTCCTCGTAACCCGATTCGGTCACGAAGCGCTGCAGCTTGCCCTGCTTGCCGTGCTCGTAGCCCTTCGGCGAGGTCACGACGAGCATCCAGCGCCCGTTCGGCGACAATGAAGTGCTTTCGATCTTGACCTCGTCGCCGAGGTAGAACGGCAGCGGCGCGCGCGTCGGGTCGCCCTTGGCGAACTCCTCGCCGTGGCGCGTGCGCGCGTCGCGGTCGGCCTTGTCCTTGCGCAGGGTCGAGAACCAGCGCAGCTGGTCGGCACCGAGGTCGTCCGGCTTCTTCGCCTGCGGGTCCTTCTCGGCCTTGACGATCGCGGCCGGCCCGCCGATCGCGCTGGCGATGTCGTAGCGGAACCATGCGTTGCCGACGCGATATTGCAGGCTGCCGCCGTCGGCGGAAAACTGGGGCGAGGCCTCATCTTCCGGCGTGCGCGTGACCTGGACGAGCCGGCCGCTGCCGACCTCGCGCAGGAACACGTCGCCATTGCGCACGAACGCGGCGCGCGCGCGCGCGCGGTCGAATACCGGTTCACCGCCATCGGCGCCGGCCATCGCGGCGGGATCGACGATCGCATCGCGGCCGTCGCCGAGGTCGATGCGATGGCGGTCGCGCACGGGCGAGCCGCTGCGCTTGAGGTCGTAGTAGATGCTGGCGCCGTCGACGCTCCAGTACGCATTCTCGACCGGTGCGCCGATCCAGTCCGGATCGGCCATCGCCTGCTCCAGCGTGATCGACGGGGCAGCCCCGGCCGGCGCGGCCGCGAAGCCGACCAGGGCGACGAAACAGGCGACGGCAAGACGATCCATATGGGGCTCCGCGGGCACGTGAAGCCCACAGGATAACGGCTCCCGCCCGCCCCGTACCGGCCCGGAAGTAAGCGTCATGCAAAGGGGATGCGGAGGCGCACCTTGCCGGCATTCGGGAGCCAGGAAAAGCCTGAAACACGAAGCACCGAGCACCACGAAGAAGGCAATCAAGAATGAGCCTTCCTCTGTGTGCTCGGTGTGCTCCATGTTTCAATCTTTGTCTTTGCGGCCCGATCCGTGTCGAAGATTGGACGGGCCAGCCCGGCTCAGCCCTCGAAGCCGTTTGCGAAGATCGAATCGCCGCCCGCGCGAATCACGCGGAGCGCATCGATGCGGGCGCTGCCGGCGCTGCCGTTGGTGAAGACGAGGTCGAGCGTGCCGTCGGTGACGTCGACCTCGAAGCGGCGCACGGTCGCGACGTCTGCGCCGACGCTCGCGATGATGTCGAAGTCGTCGAGGACGGTCGTGCCTTCGATCGCGACGTCGAAGATGCGTTGGCCGGCGGCAGTGTTGTAGGTGTCGGCGAACTGGAGTTCGACTCTGTAGCGGCCGTCGAACACCGGGATGTGGTAGGCGAAGTTGCCGTAGCGCCAGTCGTTGTAGAGCGCGTCGTCGTCGCTGCCGGCGACCACGTGTGACGAGACCTGCACGCTGCCGCCGGAGTAGAACGCGTCGGCCGCGTACGGCGTGCCGTCCGTGGCGAGCCAGTCGTCGCCGCCGGCATTGATCGCGGCGACGACGGTGCCCGGTTGCGGCGGTGGCCCGGTGCGCGTCACGCGCAAGGCGTCGTTGAAGGTCGTGTGGCCGCCCCATGCGGCGTGTCCGCTCGGCGTGGTCGCGGTCACGCGCAGCAGGTTCGCGCCTTCGACGAGGGCGATGCCGTCCGCACTCCAAGCGGTCGTGCCCGCCGCCGCGCCTGAGGCGCCCCCGGCGCGGTCCCAAGCCACCGATTCGATCGGCTCGCCATCGTTGTCGGCGCTGCCGGCGAGATCGATGAGCGCGTCCTCGGTCGACAGCGCGCTCGCGGCGGTCGGCGAGGTGATGCGCAGCAGCGGAGGCAGTGGCGAACCCGTGCCGCCGCGCACCTGAGAGACGAGCCAGGGAAACAGCAGCGGATGCGCGTAGGCGACGCTCCAGATGCCGTGGCCGCCGGTGTCGTAGCGCGTATAGATCGTGCTCGCGCCCGCATTGCGCAGTGCCGCGACGAGGTTGTCGGAGCCGTCGACGCCGACGGTCGGATCGTTCGCCGCATGGAAGAACCACATCGGCAAGCCCGCCACCGTCGCCGCCGCGTTGGTCGCGCCGTTGCCCGACATCGGCACGGCCGCAGCGAAGCGGGCCGGTTGCGCGGTGACCGCGCTCCACGTGCCCATGCCGCCCATCGAGAGGCCGGTCACGTACACGCGGTCGGGGTCGATGTGGTACGCGGCCGCGACCTGGTCGACGAGGCCGATCGCACTGGTCAGGGTCGCGCCGCTCCACCAGCCGTCGGTCGGGCATTGCGGCGCGATCATGAACACCGGTTGCAGCGCGAGCTGCTCGTCGCCGAGCAGGCTCAGAGCGCCGTTCGCGTTGTTGCGCAGCTGCGCCTCGTTGTCACTGCCGCGCTCGCCCGCGCCGTGCAGGAAGAGGATCAAGGGATACGCCTGCGCGCCGTCGTAGCCGGGCGGGACGAAGTAGCGGAACGGCTGGTTGCTGCCGTCGGTCGCATGATCGTAGAGGAAGTCGGCGGCCGAGGTCGCCGCGGCGGGGCCGGCGGCTGACAGCGTGAACAGTGCGGCGAGCAATGCGGTGCGGGCGGACATGGCGAGCGTCGGCCTTGCGCGGGGGAGGGCGCGCGCACGCTAGCACGTGGCGCCGACGCAATCCGGCACTGTGTCGCAGCCGGGCTTGGCAAACCGACGCCGCGCGGGCAGCCTGTGCGCATCGCCCGCCTGGAGCCTGCCGTGGATCTCTTGCCCTGCGTCGAAACCGAAACCGCCGCCAATCCCACCCACGCGGTGATCTGGCTGCACGGCCTCGGCGCCGACGGCAACGACTTCGCGCCGATCGTGCCCGAGCTCGTCGACCGGAGCTGGCCGACGCTGCGCTTCGTGTTCCCGCATGCGCCGGTGCGCCCGGTCACCATCAACGGCGGCATGCGCATGCGCGCGTGGTACGACATCAAGGGCGCGCGCATCGAGGACAAGCAGGACGAGCCGGGCATCCGCGCGTCGATCGGCCAGCTCGACGCACTGATCGCGCGCGAAGGCGAGCGCGGCATCGCGCCCGCACGCGTGCTGCTGGCCGGCTTTTCGCAGGGCGGCGCGATCGCGCTCGCCGGCGGCGTGCGCCATGCGCAGCGCCTCGCCGGCATCGTCGCGCTGTCGACCTACCTGCCGCTGTCCGAACGCACCGCGGACGAGCGCAGCGACGCCAATCGCGACGTGCCGGTCTTCATGGCGCACGGCAGCCACGATCCGGTCGTGCCCGAGCCGCTCGGCGCGGCGAGTCGCGATGTGCTGGCCCGGCTCGGCTACGGCGTCGACTGGCATGTCTACCCGATGGCGCACCAGGTCTGCGCGCAGGAGATCGCCGACCTGCGCGCGTGGATCGGCGCGCGCCTTGCCGGCACCTGAGTCGAGCGGATCGGGGCCAACCGCACGGGACCGCGCCGCCCGCGACCGCCACGTGGACACCTGCGCCGGCTTCCCGCAGGCGCGCGGCGCCGTTCCGCTCCTGCGCGGCGCACAGCGCGCCTCCTATACTCGCCGCATGGAATCGGGATCTCCACGGCAAACGGCTGCAGCGACGGCATCGGCCACGCCGAACTGGCTGCCGCAGTTCTGCAGCGGCCCGACCTTGTTCGCGCTGATGGTCGTGGCCGAACTCGTCGCGCTCGTCATCGTGCTGGTGCCGGATGCCGCCGAACGCGGCTGGCTTCCGCGCCTCGGGGTGCTCAGCGTCTACGTGCAATGGCTCGCGCTGCTCAATGCCGTCGTGCTGTGCTCGATGCGTGCGTTCCTGCAGCGCCTGCCCGAACGCGCCGGTTTCTTCACCGCGTGGGCGATCGGCGTGGCGGTGACCGCACTCGGCAGTGCGGTCGTGCTGCGCATGGACCAGGCGCTCGGGCTGCAGCTGACTGCGCCCGTCGGCGAGGGCGTGCGCTTCGTGTTCGTCAACGCGGCGATCTGCGCACTGATCGCCGCCGCGCTGCTGCGTTACCTGTTCGTGCTCGAGCGCTGGCGCGAGCGCGTGCGCGCGGCGGCGAAGGCGCAGGTCGACGCGCTGCAGGCGCGCATCCGGCCGCACTTCCTGTTCAACAGCATGAACACGATCGCGAGCCTGATCCGCACGCGCCCGGGCGATGCCGAGCGCACGGTGGAGGACCTGTCCGAACTCTTCCGCGCCGCGCTCGGCAGCGACGACGGCCACGGCACGCTCGGCGACGAACTCGACCTCGTCGGCCGCTACCTCGACATCGAGCGGCTGCGCCTGGGCGATCGCCTCCAGGTCGAGATCGACGTCGACGGCGTGCCGCGTGCATTCCACCTGCCGCGCCTGCTGCTGCAGCCGCTGGTCGAGAACGCGATCTACCACGGCATCCAGCCTCGCGCCGATGGCGGCATCCTGCGCCTGTGCGGCCGGCCGCTCGAGGCGGGTGTCGAAATCGTGATGACCAATCCGCTGCCGCCGAACGCGACCGTGCGCGGCAACGGCGTCGCGCTGGCGAACATCCGCGCGCGCATCGAGTACCATTTCGGCGCGCGCGGCGAGCTCCGCGTGGAGCCGGGACCGGACCTGTATACCGTGAGCGTGCGCCTGCCGGAGGAAGCTGTCCGATGAGAGCGCTGGTCGTCGACGACGAGCCGCTGGCGCGCGAGCGCATGCGCGCGCTGCTGGCCGAGATCGGCGACGTCGACGTCGTCGGCGAGGCCGGCAACGGTCGCGACGCACTCGACGCGGTCGCGCAGCTCGGTCCGGACGTGCTGCTGCTCGACATCCGCATGCCGGTGATGGACGGCATCGAGGCCGCGCGCCACCTGGGCGAGCTCGAGTCGCCGCCTGCGCTGATCTTCTGCACCGCCTACGGCGACCATGCGCTCGCCGCGTTCGACGCCAATGCGGTCGATTACCTGCTCAAGCCCGTACGCAGCGACCGCCTGCGCGCCGCGCTCGCCAAGGCCCGGCGCTGGAGCGGCGAGGAAGCGCGCGGCGTCGAACGCGCGCTCGGCGCCGACCGCGCACGCACGCACCTGTGCGCACGCGTGCGCGGCAGCCTCGTGCTGGTGCCGGTCGCCGAGGTCGCCTACCTGCTCGCCGAGGACAAGTACGTCGTCGTGCACCACGCACGCGGCGAAGTGCTCATCGAGGAGCCCTTGAAGGCACTAGAGGAGGAGTTCGACGACCGCTTCGTGCGCATCCACCGCAACTGCCTCGTCGCGCGTGCCAAGCTGACCGGCCTCACGCGCACGCCGGACGGGCGCCTGTACGCCAATGTCGAGGGCGTCACCGCCTCACTCGAGGTGAGCCGCCGCAACCTGCCCGCGCTGCGCAAGCTGATCCGGACCCTATGAAGAAGACCCTGCGCATCGCCACCCGCCAGAGTGCGCTCGCCCTGTGGCAAGCCGAACACGTCGCCGCGCGCCTGCGCGCGGCGCATGCGGACCTCGCGGTCGAACTCGTGCCGATGACCACGCGCGGCGACGAGATCATCGACCGCCCGCTCGCGACGATCGGCGGCAAGGGCCTGTTCCTCAAGGAACTCGAAGTCGCGATGCTCGAGCGCCGCGCCGACATCGCGGTGCATTCGTTCAAGGACGTGCCGATGGAACTCGAACCGGGCTTCGCGATCGGTGCCGTGCTCGAGCGCGCCGACGCCGCCGACGCGTACATCAGCAGCCGCTGGCCGCGCCTCGCGCAGCTGCCGCAGGGCGCGCGCGTCGGCAGCTCGTCCCTGCGTCGCCAGTCGCAGCTGCGCGCATTGCGGCCCGACCTCGAACTCGCCGACCTGCGCGGCAACGTCAACACGCGCCTCGCCAAGCTGGACGCGGGTGACTACGACGCGATCATCCTCGCCTGCGCCGGCATCGAGCGGCTCGGCCTCGGCACGCGCATCGCCGAGCGCCTCGCCGCGCCCGACTGGCTGCCCGCGGTCGCGCAGGGCGCGATCGCGATCGAATGCCGCGCGGGCGACGCCGCCGTGCTCGACCTCGTGCGCGTCCTCGAGGACCCCGACACGCACTGCTGCGTCGCCGCCGAGCGCGCGATGAACCTCGATCTCCATGGCAGCTGCAACGTGCCGATCGCCGGCTACTGTGTCGAAACGGAAACCGGCCTCGCCCTGTGGGGTCTCGTCGGCGACGCCGCCACCGGCCGCGTCATCCGCGCCGAAGCGCGCGGTTCGCGCGACGCGCCCGAAGCACTCGGCCGCGAAGTCGCCGCGTTGCTGCGCGAACGGGGTGCTGACGAGATTCTGCGTGGTGCGGGAGCCGGCGATTGAAACACGAAGGATGCGAAAGAGGGAAAGAACAGCTTCGTGTTTCAGGCTCTGCCTTCTTGAAACCCGGCGCCGCTACGCGCGGCGCCGGATGTGAAGCGCATCAACCGCCGCCGAAGTTGTAGACGAGGTTGGTCGTGATCAGCTGGTCGGTCTTCTTGATGCCGGGTGCGACGTCGGAGTTGTGGCGCACCTGGTAGCCGGCCTTGAGCGCGAACGACTTGTTGATCGCGACCTGCAGGCCGGCGTCGTTCTGCAGGAACGTGTTGTCGCTGCCGGCTTCGACCAGCAGCGTGTCGACGAACGAAGTCGTTTCGGTGAACGCGTGCTTGTAGGCGATGAGCCCGCGGCCGACGACTTCGCCCTCGGAATCGAACGAATGGCGCACCGGGAGCGGCGGATCGCCCGCCGTGTCCGGGCCGAGCGTGTCGACCGGCTTGTAGCGCTTGTAGCCGGGACCGACTTCGGCGGAGAGTTCGTCGGTCGCGTTCTTCAGCAGCGTGTACCCGTAACCGAGCGACACCACTGCCTGGTATTCGAACGGCGAGAAGTCGTCGTTCTCGTAGCGCAGCGCGCCGACGAGGTAACTGCGCTCGTCGAACTTGTACCCGACCGAGGCGCCCGCTTCGTAACGGTTCGCGGTCGTGTCGTAGTTCTTCACGTTCTGCACCTCGCCGTTCGGACCGATCGTGGCGACGGTGACCTCACCCTTGCTGCGCAGCGCGGTGAGATAGAAGTTGTCCTTCCACTGGTCGTCTTCCTTCTTGAACGCGAGCTTCGCGTTGAGGTTCTCCGATTTCGCATTGCCGCGCGCGGCGGCGAAACCGAGTTCGCCCGCGCCGGACCAGCCGTCGCCGGCGAATGCGCAGGCCGGCAGCGCGGCGAGCACGGCGGCCGTCAGCAGGATCTTCTTCATCGTGCGTTCCTTTCTCCTCGGGGACATGAAAAAAGGCCGCATCAGCGGCCCCGGGAGCGGATGGTAGGCAGGCGTATTGAATCAGGCGTGAACGTGGGTGAACGCGCCGTCAACTTTCGTGTCGGCGGGACTGCTCAGCGCTGGTAGTACGCCATCACCGCGTGTTTCGCCTCGGCGAAGAACAGCCAGCGTTCGACGAACAGGCCGATCGCGCCCGAGGCGAAGGCCAGCACCGCCGCGACCGCGGACAAGGGCGTCGCGCCGAGCGCGAGCGCGGCGAGCAGGGCGGGTGCGCCGAATGCCGCGATCATCGCGATCGTACGCAGCCGGCGCGCATGCTTGCGCGCGAGCACGAAGCCCATCTCGTGCGTGAGATAGTTTTCCTCGGTGTGCGGTTGCTCGAACGAGCGTACGGCACCGAGCGCGTCGAGGCCGGTCGCGTGCCCCGCGTTCGCCGCGGGCTGCGCGTCGATGGCCCGCCAGTAGCGGGATTTGAGCCAGGCGCAGGCCACCGCCAGTGCGATTGCCGCCGGCAGCAGGATGCGGCGATCGGCGTCGGGGATTCCTTCGACCGTCCACGAAACCCACATCAGCAGGACGCCGCCATGCAAGGCCATCAGGAGGTACATCGGCACGACATGGCGGTCGCTCCATGCGCGGATCGGCTTGAGGCTCGAATAGATGTGCGCCGTGCAGAACACCGTCGCGAAGCTGCCGACGGCGAGGAGCAGGCCGAGCATGCGCAACGTGCCGAGGCCGGCGCACCGATCACCGGCGACGTCGATGGTGGCATGCCGCGACAGTACGATCATCGACCACGGCACGGCGATCGCCACCGCGGGCAGGAAGGTGAGCAGGGCAAGGACGCCTTCGCGCGAGAGCCAGGAGCTGCGCCACTGCGACAGCGCGCGCCACGCACGCAAGGGTTTGCCGAGGTGGGCCAGCGAGCAGCACAAGCCGAGGGCCACCAGCACGAAGGCTGCGGGAAACCCCGCCCTCGACGCGAACAACGTGGTCAACGGCATCCCCTGGACGCGCGTGTACGCTGGCTCGCACATGGGGCCGATCGCGAACGCGAGCCCGATGAGGAACCACGCGCCATAACCGATGCCGGACAGCACGGTGAAGCAGATGATCGAGAAGGTCGGCCGCATCGTCGTCTCAGCGCGTCAGTACGCGGTCGAGCCAGCGCAGCACGCTGGGCAGTCGCGCGGCGTCGAGCGTTTCCGTCGGCGCGGCCTTCGCTGCGACATCCGCGCAGCCGTTGCGACGCGGGCGCGGCGGCAGGTAGCGGTTGACGGGCCGGTAGTCGTATTCGGGCATGAGCGCGTAACCGTCGCGCTCGGCGACGAGCTTCGACACCGGCGACTGTGGATCGCCGAGGTCGCCGAAATGGCGCGCACGCATCGGGCATGCCATCACGCAGGCGGGCTGGCGATCCGCTTCGTCCAGCGTCTCGTTGTAGATGCGATCCACGCACAGCGTGCATTTCTGCATCGTGCCGCGCTCCATGCTGAACTCGCGCGCGCCGTACGGGCACGCCCACGCGCAGAGCTGGCAGCCGATGCACTTGTCGGCATCGACGAGCACGATGCCGTCTTCGGCGCGCTTGTAACTCGCGCCGGTCGGGCACACGGTCACGCATGCGGGCGTCTCGCAGTGCAGGCACGAACGGGGGAAGTGGACGGTGAGGCCGGGAGTCGGGATGGGCGATTCGGGATTGGCAAAAGAAGAAGACGAAGGCGCGGCCTCGCCTGCCTTCTCCAATCCCCGTTCGCGCATCACCAATCCCGGCCCCTCGATCGCATAACTGTGCACGCGGTTGAACCAGACGCCGTGCGGATGCGCACCGTACGGATCCTCGTCCGGCAGCGAGCCGAACTGGCCACCGTCGTTCCATTCCTTGCACGCGACCGCGCAGGCGTGGCAGCCGACGCAGGTGTCGAGATCGATCACGAGGCCGAGCTTCTTCGCAGCCGGCGGCGGCAGGGTGGTCATGGTTGCAGGGGCCAGAACAACGGAATGAGGAACATCGAAAGCGCGCAGAACACCGCGATCAGCGGGAGCCCGACCTTCATGAAGTCGGTGAAGCGGTAGCCGCCCGCATAGTAGACCATCGTGTTGGTCGGGTAGCCGACCGGCGTCGCGAACGAGGTCGCCGCGGCGAAGGCGACCGCGACGATGAACGGTCGCGCGTCGGCGTGCACCGCATGCGCGATCGACACCGCGATGCCGACCATGAGCACGACCGACGGGTTGTGCCCCATGAGTTCGGTCAGCAGCGCGGTGAGCAGGTACACCATCAGCAGCGCGCCGAGTGGACCGTGGGAGCCGATCAGCTGCATGCCGCCGTCGACGAGCGCCCTCGACAGGCCGCTGCTCTCGATCGCGGTGCCGAGCGGCAGGATCGCCGCGAGCAGCACGATGATCTTCCAGTCGATGCCGGCGTAGAGGTCGCGCGTGCCATAGCAGCCGGCGATCGCCATCGCGACCGCGCCGGCGATCGCCGCGACGGGGATCGGCAGCGCATGCAGTCCCGAGAGCGCGACGACCATGGCCATGATCGCGATTGCGGCGATCGCGCGGCGCGGCGTGCGGCGCACGTCGTCGCGCTCGCTGAGCACGACGAAGCGCTCGTCGCTGCGCACCGCAGCGACCGACTTCTCGCCGACGAGCAGGAGCAGCACGTCGCCACCGGCGAGCCGCACGTCCTTGAGCGACTCGCGCAGCACCTCGCCGCGCCGGCGGATGGCCAGCGCGATGGCGTCGTACTCACGCGAGACGTCGACCTCGCCGAGCGAATGGTGTTCGATCGCGCCGTCCGGTTTGACCATGGCCTCGATCAGCACGCGCGTGCGGCCGTGCTCGGGGCCGTAGCGGTTCTCCGGGTCTATGTCGAGCTGCGCGCGCGTGCGCAGGTCTTCGATCTTCTCCCAGTCGCCGCGCACGAGCAGCACATCGCCCGGCTCGAGCCGCTGCTCGCGCGGCGACCACAGGTGCTGCTCACCGCGCAGCAGCTCGAGCGGGTAGACCCCGTAGGTCTCGCCGAGCGTTGCCTCGGCGATCGTCTGGCCGACCAGCGGCGAACCCTCGCGCACGCGCAGCTCGGTCACGTACTTGCCGAGTTCGGTTTCACCGGCGCCCTCGGCCGGGATGTGTCGCGGCAGCAGCCAGCGGCCGATGACCATGAGGTAGGCGATGCCGACGAGGGCGAGCAGTACGCCCATGCGCGTGAACTCGAACACGCCGAACGGCGGCAACCCGTGCTTCTGCGCGAGGCTGTCGGCGAGCAGGTTCGACGAGGTGCCGATCAGGGTGCACACGCCGCCCATCTGCGCCGCGTACGCCATCGGCAGCAGCACGCGCCCGGGCGGCGTCTTCGTGCGCGCACACACGCGCAGCGCGAGCGGCAGGAACGTCGCGACGAGCGCGATGTTCTTCACGAACGCGCCCATCGGCGCGATCGCGAGCATGAGCGCGAGCGTGAGCAGCCACGGCTTGCGCACGCGTGCGAGCAGGCGCCCGAGCGGCTCCAGCGCGCCCGAGCGCTCGATGCCGAGGCTCAGCGCGAACATCGCGGCGACGGTCACGGTCGCCTCGTTGCTGAAGCCGGCGAGCGCTTCGTCGGGCGTGACGAGGCCGAGCACGACGAGCAGCACGAGCACGATCAGCGCGACGAGGTCGATGCGCACCTTCTCGCTCGCGAACAGCGCGATCGCGCCGACCACGATCGCGAGCGTCGTCCATGCGGGGCCGCTCATGCGGCGCTCCCCGCAAGTTCGATGCGATGACCGTGCCGCCGCGGCTCGGGATCGCGTTCGATGCGCACGCGCAGGTCGAACCACGCCGCCTGGCCTGTCACGGGATCGGCGTTCGCGTAGCGCGCGCGACCGCCCCGGTCACGCAGCGACTCGTCGATGAGGTGGTTGAGCAGGAAGCCGTCGACGTTCTCCGGCGCGTCCGCCGCGAGCTTCCAGGCGCCCTTGTGCTTGCCGATCGCGTTCCAGGTCCACACCGTGCCCGGCGCGGTGCCCGCGTGCGTGCGCGCCTGCACGCGGATGCGCCCGCGTGGCGCGGCGAGCCAGACCCAGTCGCCGTCGGCGACGCCATGCTCGGCCGCGGTACGCGGGTTCATGTAGAGGTAATTGCGCGTCGCGATCTGCCGCAGCCAGCGGTTCTGCGATCCCCAGGCGTGGTACATGAACATCGGGCGCTGGGTGATGGCAGCGAGCGGATAGTGCAGATCCCCCTCTCCCGGTTGCGGGAGAGGGTCGGGGTGAGGGCAGGCTTGCGACGGCCCTTCCCCCCATCCGCCTTCGGCAGCTTCCCCCGCAAGCGGCGGAAGGGACGAGTAGTGGAATGGCAGCGGGTCGAAATAGCGCTCCACGCGCGCGCGTTCGTGATCGGGTGGCTGCATCGCGCCGTGGCCGCGTGCGGCGAGGCGGAAGCGTTGCAGCGTCTCGGCGTAGAACTGCAGCACGATCGGCTGGGTCGAACCAACGAACGCGAGCGACTTCGCCCACTCGAGGTAATCGCGGTTCGCCATCTTGTAGTAGCGGCCGGCGTCGGGCACTGCGCGGTGCCAGTGGCAGCCGTGCTCGATGTAGCGCGCGAGCTGGCCGGGGTTCGGTGCGCCCACGCCGTCGTGCGCGCCGTCGGTGCCGCGCCAGCCGGCGAGCAGGCCGACGCCGGGCGCGCGCTCGTGTTCGACCATGTACTGCGCATAGCCGCGCGGATACTTCGGTGCACCGGTCTCGTCGACGAGGCCGGGCAGGCCAAGGCGTGCGCCGAGGTCGAGGAGCACGTCCTGGAAGGGTCGCACGTCGCGATCGGGTCGCACGACCGGCTGGCGGATCGCGTCGCTCGCGCCGTCGGCGTCGGAGATCGGCCGGTCGAGCAGGCTGATGCAGTCGTGCCGTTCGAGGTAGGTCGTGTCGGGCAGCACGAGGTCGGCGAACGCGACGGTTTCCGAGTCGTACGCGTCGGCGTAGATCACGTGCGGAATGCGGTATTCGCCGCTCGCCGGGTCGCGCTCGCAGAGCATCGCACGCGTCGCGCTCGTGTTCATCGCCGAGTTCCAGCCCATGTTCGCCATGAACAGGAACAGCGTGTCGATGCGATACGGGTCGCCCGCGCACGCGTTCGCGATCACGTTCTGCAGCATGCCGTGCGCGGCGAACGGGTGCTGCCAGGAGAACGCCTTGTCGATGCGGCGCGGCTCGCCGTGCGCATCGACGACGAGGTCGTCGGGCGTGTGCACGTAGCCGAGCGGGCCCGCATCGAGCGCGCCGTTGTCCTTGCGCGCCTTGCCCGGGCGGTTCGGCGGCGGCGCGGGTTTGGGATAGGGCGGCTGGTAGCGGAAGCTTCCGGGCGTGTCGATTGCGCCGAGGATCATCTGCAGGAGGTGCAGCGCGCGGCAGGTATGGAAGCCGTTCGCGTGCGCGCTGATGCCGCGCATCGCGTGCATTGCGACGGGCCGGCCGATCATCTCCTCGTGTTCGCGGCCCCATGCGTCGGTCCATCGCTGCGGCAGGCGAATCGCCCGTTCGAACGCGACCTCGGCGAGTTCGCGCGCGAGGCGGCGGATCGTCGACGCATCGACGCCGCACGTCGTCGCAACCGCATCCGGCGCGTACCCGTCCGCCATGTAGCGTTCGGCGAAGAGCTGGAACGCGGGCACGGCGATGCGCCCGTCGGCGAGCGCGTACTCGCCAATGACGAGCGGCGAGATGTCGATGCGCGCCGCGTCGACGACGAGATAGCCGGGCCTGCGGGCGCCTCCATGGTCGTCTTCCGGGCGAAAGCCGGGATCCAGCTCCTCGCCCCTCGTGCCGCCGGCAGACGCCGGGTGCCGGCTTTCGCCGGGACGACGGTTCGTGCGCGCCGCGCACAGCGCGCGGCCTTCCGCGTCGCGCGCGATCATGCCGTCATCGGCCGCGCCCGGCGCGCGGATCACCAGATGGTGCGCATTGGTGTAGCGCACGAGGTAATCGAGGTCGATGCGATCGGCGTGCAGCAGCTCGTGGATGAGCGCGCCGGCGAGAAGGCCGTCGGTGCCGGGGTTGATCGGCACCCATTCGTCGGCGATCGCGCCGTAGCCGGTGCGCACCGGATTGATCGCGACGATCTTCGCGCCGCGCGCCTTGAGCTTGCCGAGGCCGAGCTTGATCGGATTGGAATCGTGGTCCTCGGCGACGCCCCAGAGCATGAGGTACTTCGTGAGCTCCCAGTCGGGCTCGCCGAATTCCCAGAAGCTGCCGCCGAACGTGTACATGCCTGCGGCGGCCATGTTGACCGAGCAGAAGCCGCCGTGCGCGGCATAGTTGATCGTGCCGAACTGCTGCGCCCACCAGCCGGTCAGCGCCTGCGACTGGTCGCGCCCGGTGAAGAACGCGAGTTCGTCCGGGTTGCGCGCGCGGATGTCGCCGAGCCACTTCGTCGCGAGGGCGAGCGCTTCGTCCCATTCGATCTCGCGGAACTCGCGCGCGCCGCGTGCGCCCACGCGCAGCAGCGGCTTGGACAACCGCGCCGGCGAGTAGTGCTGCATGATGCCGGCCGAACCCTTCGCGCAGATGACGCCACGATTCACCGGATGGCGCGGGTTGCCGTCGATGTAGCGGACGCGGCCGTCCTTGAGGTGCACGCGGATGCCGCAGCGGCATGCGCACATGTAGCAGGTCGTCGTCTCGACCGCGTCGCCGGTCGGCTCGTGCAGGTTCAGGTGGGCGTGCGGCATCCTGCGATGGTAGCGGATGCGTCCGCGCGGCGCCCCGCCCCGGTAGGGCGGGTCGAGCCGCGCAGCGGGTAGGGCGGGTCGAGCCGCGCAGCGGCGAGTCCCGCCGAAGCCTCCCATCTCCGCCAACGACGCACGCATCTGCAACGCTACCGAACGCTGCCCGACAAACCCGCACGGCCAACGCACCGCCGCCCACGCCACGGCAACGTATGCGATCCTTCGCCGATCGCCGCGGCTGTACGCCGCGCATTCCATTCAGAACGCACGCCATGGACCGCTACGAACGCATCCTGACCCTGCATCGGATCCTCAAGTCCGCGCGCTACCCCGTATCCTTCGCGCGCCTCAAGGACGAGGTGCATTGCTCGCGCGCGACGCTCTACCGCGACATCGCGTTCCTGCGCGACGCACTCGGGGCACCGATCGAATACGGCGAGGACGAATCGACCTTCCGCTACGCCGCCGACGAGGCCGAGCGCTTCGAGCTGCCCGGCCTGTGGCTGACCAGCGAGGAACTCGCTGCGCTGCTCGCGCTGAACGAGCTGCTCGGCCGCAGCGACCCCGGCGTGCTCGCCGGCGCGCTCGCGCCGTTCCGTGCGCGCATCGAACGCCTGCTGTCGGACCAGGCGAGCGGGCGCAGCCTGCCGGTCGAGCGCATCCGCGTGCTCACGAGCGGCTCGCGCCGGCTCGACCAGGCGGTGTTCCGCGGCGTCGCCAGCGCGCTGCTCAACCGCAAGCGGCTCAAGTTCGGCTATCGCGCGCGTTCGACCGACGCGGCCACCGAGCGCATCGTGTCGCCGCAGCGACTCGCGCACTACCGCGACAACTGGTACCTCGACGCGTGGGATCACAGCCGTGACGCGCTGCGCAGCTTCGCGCTCGATCGCATCCGTGACCCGCAGCCGCTCGAAGAAGCCGCGCTCGACCGCGAGGCGGGTGAGCTCGATGCGCACCTCGCCTCCAGCTATGGCATCTTCTCGGGTGCGCCGAAGGCATGGGCGACGATCCGCTTCTCCTCGCACGCGGCGCGCTGGGTCGCCGACGAACACTGGCATTCTCAGCAGCAGGGCGAGCGCCTGCCGGACGGACGCTACGAGTTGCGCGTGCCGTACTCGAACTCGCGCGAACTGCTCATGGACGTGCTCAAGTACGGTCCCGACGCCGAGGTGGTCGCACCGGTGAGCCTGCGCGAGGAGATGAAGATCCTGCTGCAGCTCGCGCTCGGCGCCTATGCAGGCCACCTCCAATGAGCGGCGAACCGACGGCATTGCCGCCGCCCGCGGGCGATGCGCCCAATGGCGTGCCGATCTCGCTCGTGCTCGGTTCGGGCGGCGCACGCGGCTATGCGCATATCGGCGTCATCGAAGAGCTCGAGGCGCAGGGCTTTTCGATCCGCTCGATCGCGGGCAGCTCGATGGGTGCGCTCGTCGGCGGCATCTACGCGACCGGCAAGCTCGGCGTGTTCAGCGAGTGGGTGCGTCCGCTGCAGCGACTCGACGTACTGCGCCTGCTCGACTGGACCCTGTTCGGCGGCGGCTTCATCAAGGGCGATCGCATCATCGGCGTGCTGCGCGAGCTCATCGGCGACGCCGAGATCGAGGATCTGCCGATCCCGTACACCGCCGTCGCGGTCGACCTGGACGTGCAGCGCGAGGTCTGGTTTTCGCGCGGGCCGCTGTTCGATGCGATCCGCGCGTCGATCGCGATCCCGACGATCTTCCGCCCGCACCGCTACCGGGGACGCCTGCTCGTCGATGGCGGCCTGCTCAATCCGTTGCCGGTGTCGCCGACGTTGCGCGATGCGACCGACGCGACGATCGCGGTCGACGTGAACGCGGCCTCCGAGCCGTTGCCTGCCACACGCCCGGGCGCTTCCCCAAGCGTGGAAGCCGATCGCGGAGCGGCGGGCCAGGCGACGCCGGAAATGCAGCCGGGCGGCGACAAGCCGGCACCGATCGACCTCACGTACCGGCGCCGCATCGCGGAGTTCGTCGAGTCGGTCATGGGCAAGCGCGAGCCGCGCCCGGTCGAGCGCGAGCCAGGGACCCTCGAACTGTTCGCGCGTTCGCTCGATGTCGTGCAGGAGACGATCACGCGCCTAAAGCTCGCGTCGCAGCCGCCCGACCTCCTCATCACGATCCCCCGCAACGCGTGCGCGTTCTACGAGTTCCAGCGCGCCGAGGAGCTCATCGCGCTCGGCCGCGAGCGCACGCGCGAGGCGCTCGCGCGCTGGGTACCGACGCGTCGCAGTCCCTAGCGGCGCGATGCCGGGCGTGCGGCGCGGCTCCGACCTTCAGCCAGCCCGTTTGCGTGTTCGATGGCGCGCCGTTTTCCGTTACAGCTATCAGGCGCCCCTTCCGTGGCGCCGGGGAGCGCCAGCCATGAACATCCGCCTGATTTCCCTTTCCCTGTTGCTCGCCGTGTCCGGCGCGAGCGCCGGCGCGGCCGCTGCCGGCTCGGGCAAGCCGTACTTCCGGTACGACAAGATCCGCATGGAGACGAAGCATGCGTACGCGTTCGCGCACGAGGAACGCCGCGGTTCGCCCAGCACCTACGTGTTCCTCACCACGGCCCCGCTCGATGCCCAGAAGGTCGCCGACGCGTTCGATCCCGGTAGCGAAGTCAACCGGCAAACGGGCAACACGCCGGGCGGCTTCGTGCGCATCTGCGTCACGCCCGAAGGCAAGGAATGCGGCCTGTACTTCTCGCACGAAGGGCCGAGCGAATCGTTCAACATGTCCGGCTCGGGCGAATTCACGCTCGGCAAGCGCACGCCGGGCCGGATCGAGGGCCGCTGGGCGATGACGACCCCCGACGACTTCTTCGGCAAAACCTACGACTTCGACATGCCGTTCGCCGCCGACGTGACCGCACCGAGCCCGGGCACGAAGCTCGGCGCCGATGGCGGCGAACCCGGACGCGCCTACAGCGCGTACCTCGCCGCACTCGCCAAGGGCGACGTGCCCGCGCTGCGCAGGATGCTCGGCGAATCCGCACGCTGGCAACTGCCCGAGGACGACGAGCAGCAGGCCAAGCAGGGCCTCAAGGACCTGCGCGACGGCAAGCCGGTGTCGGTGAAGATCGTCTCCGCGATGCAGCGCGGGGACCTCGCGGTGCTGCGCGTCGAAGGCGTCGACCGCGACGAGATCAAGCGGGCCGGCCGCGTGCTCATGGCGAAGGGCGAGAACGGCTGGAGCGTCGAAACGGACGACCTCGGCAGCGTAGATTGACCGCCGGCGCCGCGCCGCGGGCACACGCGTCGTCGAAAAACTACGGATCGTCGTCCCGGCGAAAGCCGGCACCCAGCGTCTTCGCCCCGCGGGTCGTCGTTCCCGCTTTCGGGGATGACGTCAGCTTTCCGCCGTGCCCGTGCCTGGTTGCCGTGCGCCTGTTTCCTCTCACCGCTCCTCGAGCGACGAAAAAAAAAGCCGGCATCGCGCCGGCTTTTCCGTGCGTGACCGCCGGCCTCGTCAGCCGCGCTTCATCGCGCCGAAGAACTCGTCGTTGGTCTTCGTGTTCTTCATCTTGTCGAGCATGAACTCCATTGCGGCGAGCTCGTCCATCGGATGCAGGAGCTTGCGCAGGATCCAGATCTTCTGCAGCTGGTCCGGGTCGATCAGCAGTTCCTCGCGGCGCGTGCCGGAGCGGTTGATGTCGATCGCGGGATAGACGCGCTTCTCGGCGATGCGGCGGTTCAGGTGCACTTCCATGTTGCCGGTGCCCTTGAACTCTTCGTAGATGACCTCGTCCATCTTCGAGCCGGTGTCGATCAGCGCGGTCGCGATGATCGTCAGCGAGCCGCCTTCCTCGACGTTGCGCGCGGCGCCGAAGAAGCGCTTCGGGCGCTGCAGCGCATTGGCGTCGACGCCACCCGTGAGCACCTTGCCGGACGACGGCACGACGGTGTTGTAGGCGCGCGCGAGGCGGGTGATCGAATCGAGCAGGATCACCACGTCCTTCTTGTGCTCGACCAGGCGCTTGGCGCGCTCGATCACCATCTCGGCGACCTGCACGTGGCGCACGGCCGGTTCGTCGAACGTCGATGCGACGATCTCGGCGCGCACGCCGCGCTGCATCTCGGTGACTTCCTCCGGACGCTCGTCGATGAGCAGGATGATCAGGTGCGCTTCCGGATGGTTGTGCACGATCGCCTGCGCGACGTTCTGCAGCATCATCGTCTTGCCCGCCTTGGGCTGCGAGACGATGAGGCCGCGCTGGCCCTTGCCGATCGGCGCGACGAGGTCGAGGATGCGGCCGGTGATGTCTTCGGACGAGCCGTTGCCGCGTTCGAGGTGGAACGCCTTGCGCGGGAACAGCGGCGTCAGGTTCTCGAACAGGACCTTGTTCTTCGACGCCTCCGGCGGCTCGCCGTTGATGTGGTCGACCTTGAGCAGGGCGAAGTAGCGCTCGCCTTCCTTCGGCGGTCGGATGCGGCCGGTGATGTAGTCGCCGGTGCGCAGGTTGAAGCGGCGGATCTGGCTCGGGCTGACGTAGATGTCGTCGGGGCCGGCGAGGTAGCTCGCATCGAAGCCGCGCAGGAAGCCGAAGCCGTCCTGCAGGATCTCGAGCACGCCTTCGCCGTAGATGCCGCCGCCGGCGCGCGCATGCGCCTTGAGCACGAGGAAGACGATGTCCTGCTTGCGCGCACGCGCCACGCCTTCCTGGATGCCGAGGCTCTCGGCGAACGCGAGCAGTTCGGCCGCGGTCTTGCGCTTCAAGTCGTTGAGGTCGATCAGCGGACCGTTGCCGCCGCCGTTCTTCGACTCGTCGAATTCCTCGTCGTCGTACATGCCGCTGCGGTTGGGTTGCGGATTGCCGCCACCGCCGCCATGGCGGTTGCGCCGGTCGCGCCGGCCGCGGCGACCGCCTTGTCCACCCTGGTTCTGCTGGCCGCCGGCATTCTGCCCGCCGCCCGCGTTCGGGTTGCCTTCGGCACCTTCGCCGCCGGCCTGGTCGTTGTTCGGGGTGCGCGCTTCGGCATTTGCCGGCGCTGCATCCTGCTGTTGCGGCTGTTGCTGCTGCTGGCCACGCGGGCCGCGCTGCCGGGGCTCGGGACGGCCTTCGGCGGCGGCACCCTGGCCGCTATAATTCGTTTCGTTTTCGGACACGGGCAATCCTCGCTGGGCGCCGTTGCAAAGCTGGGAGGGAAGGAGATCGAAGGAGAAGCGGGCGGAGCAGCGTGGTGCTCCGGGCGCTGGGTTTACGTTAGCACCGCGATTTGCGGGCGTAAAGCGTCAGGGCCGGGAATCGGGAATGGAGAATGGGGAATAGGGAATGGCCTGGAACCGGTTCATCGAACCGGACTCGCCAGTGGGCGGCGGACCATTCTCCATTCCCTATTCCCCATTCCCGGCCCGTTTCAGGCAATCGCCTTGTCGATGATCTGCGCGAGCTGGGTCTTGCTCACGGCGCCGATCTGCGTCGCCTGCACCTTGCCGTCGCGGAAGATCATCAGGGTCGGGATGCCGCGCACGTTGTAGTTGCGCGGGGTTTTCTGGTTGTGGTCGACGTTGATCTTGGCGACCTTGAGCTTGCCCTGGTAGCTCGCCGCGAGGTCGTCGAGGATCGGAGCGATCATCTTGCACGGACCGCACCACTCGGCCCAGAAATCGACGAGCACGGGCTCGCTGGACTTGAGGACCTGGTCCTCGAACTGGTCATCGCTCACGTGTGCAATGTGTTCGCTCACGGGATTACTCCAAAAAACAAGGGATTGGCGGGGGCGCCGCTGCGCCCGGGACCGCTTCGGCGGATGTATTCCGACCGGCCGGCAAGCCGATCGAGCGCGTCGGGCGGGGTTCCGCTACACTCATGCGGTTGCGTCGGTGCAGACGGGACTTGCGAAGGGGGTGCGGAAGCACGACCCATTTGAGCCCAAACGGTCGACTGGCGCAAGTTGGGGACGCCGCCGCGCCATTGCAATAGCGGGCCAGCGCCGCCATCCGGCCGCCCGTGCGCCGCGTCCAGCCGGCGCTCCAGCAGGATCCATCGCGCCCTAGGGGTGCGGGAATCGCAGGGGGCGCCTCATCGCCATCCTAGTGATCCCACCCATGTCCCAGCACCCTATAACCGACATCACTTTCGAAAGCTTCGACCTTCATCCGACCCTGCTGTCCGGCCTGCATGCCGCCGGCTTCACGCGTTGCACGCCGATCCAGGCGTTGACCCTGCCGCTCGCACTCGCCGGGCGCGACGTCGCCGGCCAGGCGCAGACCGGCACCGGCAAGACCGGCGCCTTCCTCGTCGCCGTGCTGAATCGCCTGCTCACCAAGCCTGCGGTCGCCGACCGCAAGCTCACCGACCCGCGCGCGATCATCATCGCGCCGACGCGCGAGCTGGCGATCCAGATCGACAAGGACTTCCGCAACATCGGCCGCGACACCGGCCTGCGTTCGGCGCTCATCTACGGCGGCGTCGACTACGACAAGCAGCGCGACCTGCTCAAGGCCGGCTGCGACCTCATCATCGCCACGCCCGGCCGCCTGATCGACTACCTCAAGCAGCACGTGTTCTCGTTCAACGCGATCGAGGCGGTCGTGCTCGACGAGGCCGACCGCATGTTCGATCTCGGCTTCATCAAGGACATCCGTTTCCTGTTCCGCCGCATGCCGCCGCGCGAGCAGCGCCAGAGCATGCTGTTCTCGGCGACCCTGAGCCATCGCGTGCTCGAACTAGCCTATGACCACATGAACGAGCCGGAGAAACTCACGGTCGAGGCCGACAACGTCACCGCCGACCGCGTGCGCCAGCTCGTCTACTTCCCGGCCAAGGAAGAGAAGCAGCCGCTGCTGATCAACCTGCTGTCGCGCATCGACGCGCACCGCAGCATCGTCTTCGTCAACACGAAGATCGCGGCGGAGAAGATCACGCGCTCGCTCGAACGGCACGGCTTCACCGTCGCCACGCTCTCGGGCGACGTGCCGCAGGCCAAGCGCGAGCGCCTGCTCGGCCGCTTCCAGAAGGGCGAGATCGAGATCCTCGTCGCGACCGACGTCGCCGCGCGCGGCCTGCACATCCCCGACGTCTCGCACGTGTTCAACTACGACCTTCCGCACGACGCCGAGGACTACGTCCATCGCATCGGCCGCACCGCGCGCCTCGGCGCCGAGGGCGACGCGATCAGCTTCGCCTGCGACCTGTACGCGATGAGCCTGCCGGACATCGAGCGTTACATCGAGCAGAAGATCCCGACCGCGCCGATCACGCCCGAGCTGCTCGTCGCGCCGCCGCCGCGCGCGCGCGCGGATGGCTCGATGCCGCCGGCGCTGAGCGCCGAAGACGAAGCGGCAGACGACGCGCGCAACACCGCCGGACCGCCGCCGAAGAGCGGCAAGCCGTCGCGCGGACCGCGCGCGCGCGACGAGCGCGGCGGTTCGCGCGAGCATCGCGGCGAACGCCCGCGCAGCGGCGAGGGTGGTCGCAGTGGCGGGGCCGCACGCACCGGAGAAGGCGGGCGTGGCCGTCGCGATCGCGGCGCCGCGAAACCGGCCGTCGCACCCGATCCCGCAGCCGCCACGACGCCCGCAGC
This sequence comes from Dokdonella sp., assembly GCF_051958935.1. Lineage (GTDB taxonomy): Bacteria > Pseudomonadota > Gammaproteobacteria > Xanthomonadales > Rhodanobacteraceae > Dokdonella_A. The sequence continues at coordinate 31,274 of NZ_JBQCFP010000127.1, forward strand.
GTCGGCGGCGCCGGCGACGCCCGCGGCTACCGCGGCGCTCGACGGCGATGCACCGCGCAAGCGCCGCCGTCGCGGGGGTCGCGGCCGCAACAAGCACCGCGAGGGTGGCGAGGCCGCTGCAACCCCGCAGGGCGGCCAGCGCGGCGCACCATCCGCGTCGCGCACTGAACGTGCCGGCCAGCCGGCCCAGCGCGGTGGCCCGCAGGCGCAGCGCGTCGTCGAGCGCAAGCCGCATCCCCATGCCGCAGCCGCGGCCAGTGGCGCGCAAACCGCCGCGCATCCGCCGAAGCAGGGGTTCTTCCGCCGCATCATGCGCATGTTCACAGCCCGCTGAGTCACCGCGCGCTTCGACGCGCGCCGTGGCGCCGGAGTCATGGCGGCTCGCAGGAGATCGACGGGCCGTCATCGCCTCGGCACAAGCGCTTCGTGCGACCCGCGACATGCCGATCCGCTCCGCGGCGCCGGGTCGCGCGCAGGCGCGCCGCGTTCGACGGCGCCTCGCACGCATTCAGTGCGCTTCGATCTCGCGACGCAACGGTTGCATGAGGCGGAGATAACCTTCGCCGCCTGCGCCGGAGGCGGCGTACAGATCGGTGGCGCGTTCGAGGTCGGCGCGTGCTTCGACGATGCGTCCCTGCGCCGACCGCACGCGTGCGCGTGCGCGATATGCGCCGCCGAGCAGGATTTGATTGCCTGCGTAGTCGGCCTCGGCGACCTCGAGCGCGGCCCGCGCCATCGCCTCGGCGTCGGCGATCCGCCCCGCGTTCACGCAGATTTCCGCGAGCGACGTGCGCACGGTGACCGCGAGCGGGCTGCGCTCGCCGCTCTGCGCGAGCGCGATGCGCAACGCTTCCTGCGCCGGCGGCAGCGCTTCACTCGCGCGGTCGAGGCGGTTGAGCGCGACGGCGAGGTTGTTCAGCGACGCGGCGAGTTTCGTCGTCTCACCGTACAGCGCGCGTGTCGTCGCGGTGACGCGGCGGTAGTACTCGAGGCTGCGCTGGTTGCGACCCATCATCAGCGCGGCGTTGCCGCGGCTGTTGAGGGCGGCCATGCCGCCGTCCGAATCGGCCTGCCCGAGGCGCTCGAATACGGCATAGCTGTCGTTCGCACTGGCCTCGGCCTCTTCGTACCGACCGAGCTGGGTCAGCGCATTGGACAGCGTGTTGTAGAGATTGCCGACTTCGAAGTCGTCACTGCCGAGCATCGCGCGACGCTCGGCGATCGCGTCACGCAAGGTCGTGATCGCCTGTTCGAATCGGCCCTCCGCGCGCTCCACCTTCGCCTGCGTCGAACGGCTCTCGTTGAGCAGCGCGGCGGAGCCCGCCCGTCCGCGCCAGTACGCCTGCGCCTGGTCGAGCAGCCCGCGCGCACGCGCGGCGTGGCCGCGCGCGAGTTCGACCTGGGCAAGGTTGTAGCGAGCGCTTGCCTGCACCTTCGGGTTCGACTCGATGCCTGGCCACTGCAGAAGGCGTTCGAGCAGCGGCGTCGCGCCCTCGACGTCGCCGAGCTGGAGATAGAGGTCGCTGAGCATCAGGGCGGTGTTCTGCCCGGTCTCCGGCTCGCCGCTGAACACGTCGAACAGGCGTTCGGCCCCGGAGCGGAATACGCGACGCACGTCGACATGGCTCGAATCCTTCTGCGCGGCGGCGTCTCGGAACATGAGCATGAGGTACTGGCGCATGCCGTCCGACCGTTTTGCTTCGGCGACCGCCTCGTCGCGCTGCACGCGCGCCTCGCGTGCTTGCCAGATCGTCGCCGCCACGCCCGCGACGGTCGCGAGCACGGCGAGGGCACCGAGGGCGACCGCGATGCGGTTGCGTGCGACGAACTTGCGCAGTCGATAGCCGACCGCGTCGCCCGACACGCGTACCGGGGCGCCGTCGAGCCAGCGCGTGAGATCGTCGGCGAAGGCATCCACGGTCGCGTAGCGGCGCGCGGGTTCTTTCGCGAGCGCCTTGTCGAGGATGCGCGCGAGGTCCCCGCGCACCTCGTCGCGGTACGCCCGCGCACCGGTGGCGCGTGCGCTCAGGCGTTCGGCCGGTGTCGGTGCGCCGTTGCGGGCGGCGCGCTGGATCGCCGCCGCGAGCGACGCCGGCGGCGTCGTCCGTACCGCGTGCGCGGCGGCGAGCAGGTCGCCGCGCTCGACCTCGACCGGCAATACCCCGGCGACGAGTTCGTACAGGATCGCGCCCAGCGCGTAGACGTCGGTGGCGACGCCGGCGGGCTCGCCGCCGAACTGCTCGGGCGCGGCGTACTCGGGCGTGAGCGCGTAGCGCGGACCCAGCGTCGCCGCCGCCTCGTCCTCGTCGCCGCCGACCAGGTGCGCGATGCCGAAGTCGAGCAGGCGGACGCGACCGTCGTCGTCGACGAGTACATTGGCAGGCTTGAGGTCGCGATGCACGACGAGCTGGGCATGTGCGTACTGCACCGCGGCGCAGACATCGAGGAACAGTCGCACGCGTGCGCGCACCCCCAGGCGGCGCGCATCGCACCAGCGCGTGATCGGTGCACCGCGCACGAACTCGAGTGCGAACCACGGCCGGCCGTCCGGCGCGACGCCGCCGTCGATGAAGCGCGCGAGGTTCGGGTGCGAGAGGCGCGCGAGGATGCGCCGCTCGCGCAGGAAGCGCGCGCGGATGTCGTCGAAATCGAAGCCGCGACGGACCAGCTTCAGTGCAACCTCGTGGACGAAGTCGGCGCCCTCGCGCACGCCGCGGTAGACGACGCCCATGCCGCCGCGGCCGATGCGCTCGACCAGGCGGAAGGGTCCGAGCAGCGTGTCGAGCAGGGTGTCGCCGACGTCGGCATCGTCGATCGCGGCCGCGTCGGCGCAGGCGCCGTCCGCGTCGGCATCGTCCTCGCCCGTGACGCCGCCCAGCAACGCGTCGACCCGCGCGCGCAAGGTCGCGTCGCCGCCGCAGCGATCGGCGAGGAAGCGCGCGCGCGCGGCGCCCGCGTCCACGTCGAGCGCATCGCGGAAGATCCGCACGACGTCGCGCTCGGCCGAATCGTCTGCGCTCATGCCGCGATCGGGTTCGCTGCGGCGCCGGGCATCACGCCAGCGATTCCATGCGCTCGCGCAACCATTCGCGTGCGGCGATCCAGTCGCGGCGCGCGGTGCGCTCGGCGATGCCGAGTGCGGCGGCGACCTCTGTGACCTCGAGGCCGACGAAGTAGCGCAGCTCGACCACCTTCGCCATGCGCTCGTGCGCGCGCTCGAGCGCTTCGAGCGCGGCGTCGAGCGCATCGAAGTCGGTGCCGTCGGGGATCGGCAGTTCCAATGCCGCAGCGAAATCGTCGCGCAGCCAGCGCCCCCCGCGCTTGTCGCTCGCGGCCATGCGGGCGCGGTCGACCAGTACCTGGCGCATCATGCGCGCGCTCGCGTTGAGCAGGTGCGCGGTGCTTTCGAACTGCATCGGGGCCCGGCCGAGCAGGCGCAGCAGCACGTCGTGCACGAGCGCCGTGGTCTGCAGGGTCGCGTGGCCGGGCGTCGCGCGGAGCATGCCGGCCGCGATGCGGCGCAGGTCCGCGTAGACGAACGGCAGCAGGCGGTCGAGCGCGCGCGCGTCGCCCGCCCGCCACTGTCGCAGGTAGCTCGTGACGCTGTCATCGGGCGCCGCCATCATGGCGGCACGGTAGCGCGCGTCGCAGCCCGCTGTCACGCATGCACCGCACCGTGCTCAGGCGCTGCGCGCGCGGCGGCGCGGCAGCGCGTGCGAGCGACGAGCGCGCGCGCCGCCTCATTCGGCGCCGTAGCGGAAGATGGTGTCGTCGGCGATGCGTTGCGGCAGGTAGCGCGAGGTCACGAACATGCGGCCGCTCGCCCCGTCACGCGCCCAGCCTGCGGCGACGAAACCGGCACCGTCGGCGACGATGTCGGTGTAGTTCGCGTCGCCGCTGGCGATGCCGTGTACCTGGAAGTCGCCGATCGCGCCGGTGTCCGCGTCGAGCACGGTGAGTTCGGGCTGGTCGACGAGGTTCGGCTTCCAGTGCCCGGCGACGCCGATGTCGCTGCCGCGGCGCACGAGCGCGAGCGGCGTGTCGTCGCCCAGATCCACGGTGCAGGTCGAGCCGCAGCCGCCCCAGAGCAGCTTGCCGGTGCCACCGAATTCGGTGACGGGCGCGCCGCTCGAATCGACGCGCAGCAGCCCGGTACCGCGGCTGTACTGGCGCGAGACGTCGGCGAGCAGGTAGATGTCCTGCACGTAATTCGGCGGGAAGGGGCCGACCGCATGATAATCGGTGTGGATCGCGACCGCCTCGTCGTCATGGTCGCTGTTGGTGTCGTCGAACGGATAGCAGCGCACGCCGTTGCCGTTGAACGCGGTGCGCAAGCTGCCGTTGCCGCCGAACGCAGCGATGCACGGATCGTGGTCGCCCGCATTGTCGTACTTCTTGGTGAATGCCACGTAGAAGGGCGGATCGATCAGCACGAGCAGGCTCGCCTCGTGCGCGATGTCGATGCCGCTGATCGGGCAGTTGCCGCCGAGTGCGGCGGCGGAACACGAACTCGCCGCGGACGGCAGTTCGAACATCGAGGCGCCGCCGTTGCCGAACGCGGTATCGAGGTTCGGCACGCCGTTCGCGTCGATCTTGTAGCGCGCGGTCCAGAAGCGCGTCCACAGGCCGCCGGCGGAATTGCCCGCGAGGAGGGTGAGGCGGCCATTGCCCGACACGTCCATCGCGAGCGGCGCGTTGTAGACGTCGTCGTCGAGGCGGATGAACCACCAGCCGAGGAAGTCGCCGCTTTCGGAGAAGACGACGATCGCGGCCTGGTACTTGTCGAGGCCGTTGCTCGCCCGATAGGTTTGGGTCGCGAGCACGTACAGGTTTCCGCCGTAGCGCTTGATGTCGGCGACGCCGGTCAGCTTCGGATCGGGCGTGGCGCTGTTCGGGAACACGACGTACTGGTTGTCGTAGCGTGCGTACGCCGGCGGGATCGAGGGCCACGCTTGGCGCCGCCCGCTCGGGCTGTAGCGCACCAGGCCGAGCTGTGGGGCGCCGGCGACGATGACGGTGCCGGCGACGACGACGTCGCCATTCGCCAGGCGTACGAGCCTGCGCCCGTCGTAGTAGCCGGGCGCGCCCGCGAAACGATCGATCGATACGCCGTCGTCGGCGAAGAACGGGTCGTAGGTCCAGTCATCGGCGGCGAGCGCGTACGGCTCGTAGGCGGGCGCGTCGGCGCCCTTGCCGGCGTCGGCGGCGACAGCGGTCGATGCGGCGAGGCCGGCGTACAGGGCGAACGATACCCGCGCGAGCGGGCCGGGCGATCGGGACATGGCGCATTTCCTCCATTCGTGGACGATGGGCGCACCCGGGATCGAAGCAGAAGGCGACGCCTGCCCGGGGATACGTGGAATGCGCGCGGCAACGGCCATTGCGGCGAACCGCGCCGTTGGACCGCCCCGGCGGCGGGCTCGTTTGCTACGCTTGCATGCCGAATCGACCGGGCTCTTCGATGTCGCCGTTCCGTCTTGCCAACGACCGCAGCCGTAGCGCCGAAGTCGCGGCGATGCTCTGCTGCGCGCTGCTCGCGGCGCTCGCCGCGTGGCTGCTGCTGCGCCTGGTGTGGGCGCTGCTGCCGGGTGACGCCACGCCGCACGCGGACCTGCCGCCGAGCGGCGCCACCGTCGCCACGCCGGCGTCCGCGGCGACGGGTTCGATCGCGCGCTGGCACCTGTTCGGCAACACGCCGTTGCCGGCGAGCGGGCCGAGCACGACCTCGCTGATCCTGCGCGGCACGCTCGCCGAGAGCGACCCGAAGGCGGGCATCGCGGTGATCGCCGATGCCGGCAAGGGCGAGCGCAGCTGGCGCGTCGGCGAGGAAGTGAGTCCGGGGGTGCGTCTCGCGAGCGTGTACGCCGATCGCGTCGTCGTGCTGCGCGACGGCAACGAGGAAACGCTGCAGCTGCCGCGCGACAGCAACCTCGCGCCGGTCGCGGCGCCGGCTGGCGCCCCTGCGCGCGCGGGCGCCGCGCGCGCGTCACCGTCGACGTCGCCGGCGGCGAACGCCGCCGCACGCGACGTGCGCGGGGCGAAGAACCTGCAGGACGAGGTCGAGCGCCTGCGTCGCAATCCCACCGAATTCATGAAGCGCGTGCAGGTCGTGCCCGTGCTCGCCGACGGCCGCCTCGCCGGCATGCGCGTGTCGACCGGCACCGATGCGGCCCTGCTCAACCAGCTCGGTTTCGAGCAGGGCGACGTCGTCACATCGGTCAATGGCACGCCGGTCGATTCGGTCGAGCGCGGACAAGAGATCCTGTCGACCCTCGGCAGCGCGACCTCGGTGCGCGTGACCGTGCTGCGCGCCGGCAAGCCGACCGAGATCACGGTCGGCCTGCGATGATGCCCCGCGTGAACCCCACTGCGCCTTCCAACAAGGAAACCCACGTGATGCGCCGATTCCTCGTGCCGGCGATCGCCGGCGTGCTCGCCGCGATGTCCGCTTCCGCGCAGACCGGGGCGGGCGCGACGCCGCAGGCGGCGCCGGGCCACACCACGACGGCCGACGGCCGCCACACGCTGAACCTCAAGGATGCGGACATCCAGGCGCTGATCGCCACGGTCAGCGAGATCACCGGCAAGAACTTCATCATCGGCCCGAACGTCGAAGGCAAGGTCACGGTGGTGTCGGCGCGGCCGATGAAGCCGGACGAGATCTACGACGTGTTCCTGTCGGTACTGCGCGTGCACGGTTTCGCCGCGGTCCCTGCCGGCAGCATGATCAAGATCGTGCCGGAGACGACCGCGCAGCAGGACGGTTCGACCGGCGTCAACGGCCTCGCCGCGCGTGCGGCCGACGAACTCGTCACCGAGATCGTGCCGGTCAAGCACGTGTCCGCGGCCGAACTCGTACCGATCCTCCGGCCGCTGATGCCGCAGGGTGGCCAGCTCGTCGCGCATGCGAGTTCGAACTCGCTGGTCGTGTCCGACCGCGCCGGGAACGTGCAGCGCCTCGCCGACATCGTCCGCCGCATCGACACGGTGTCCGACGCGGAAGTGGAAATGATCCCGCTGCGCCATGCCAATGCGGCCGAACTCGCGCGCACGCTGACCATGCTCGGTGACGACAAGGGCGCTGTGGCGAACGGCGAGGCCGCGCGCGTGTTCGCCGACACCCGTACCAATTCGATCCTGCTCGCCGGTGCGAAGAACGGCCGCCTGAAGATGCGCGCGCTGATCGCCCATCTCGACACGCCGGTCGACAACGGCGGCGACACGCAGGTGATCTACCTGCACTACGCGAACGCGAAGGATCTCGTGCCGATCCTGCAGGGTGTCGCGGGCACGCTCAGCGGCATCGCGCCTCCGACCGCGGCGAAGGGCGGCGAGGGCGGCACGGCGGGCGCGTCGCCGGCGACGATCCAGGCGCACGCGGAAACCAATGCGCTGGTCATCAGCGCGCCACCGGCGATCTTCCGTTCGCTCGCGCAGGTGGTGCGCCAGCTCGACATCCGTCGCAACCAGGTGCTGATCGAGGCGGTCATCGCCGAGGTCGCCGACCAGACCGCGAGCGAGATCGGCGTACAGTGGCAGATGCCGCTCGGCAAGGATGGCCAGCACGTGATCGGCGGCACCAATTTCACCGGCACGTTCCCCGGCAACAACATCATCGCCGCGGCGCAGAACCCGCTCGGCGTCGGCAACGGCCTCAATCTCGGCTACATCGACGGCACCGTGACGATCGGCCGCAACACGATCTTCCAACTCGGCGCGCTCGTCACCGCGCTGCGCGGCGACGGCAAGTCCAACATTCTGTCGACGCCGTCGGTGCTCACGCTCGACAACCAGGAAGCGGAGATCAAGGTCGCGCAGGAGGTGCCGTTCCTCACCGGCCAGTATTCGACCAACGCGGTGCAGGCGACCACGACCGGCACGACCAACGCCGGCATCACCAATCCGTTCCAGACGATCGAGCGCAAGGACGTCGGCCTCGTGCTCAAGGTGAAGCCGCAGATCAACGAAGGCGAGGCCGTGCGCCTGGACATCCACCAGGAAGTCTCCTCGATCGCGCCGAGCGTGAGCGGCGCGGTCGACCTCGTCACCAACAAGCGCGAGCTCACCACCAGCGTGCTGGTCAAGGACGATTCGCTGCTCGTGCTAGGCGGCCTCATCGACAACCAGGCGAAGGACAACGTGCAGAAGGTGCCCGCGCTCGGCGACATCCCGCTGCTCGGCAACCTGTTCCGCTACCGCACCAACGACCGCTCGAAGAAGGACCTCATGGTGTTCCTGCACCCGAAGATCCTGCGCGACGCGGCGACCGAGGCCGCGGTGTCGAGCGAGAAGTACAACTACATGCGCACCGAGCAGTTGCAGATGCGCCAGCAGGACTGGCCGATCACGCCGCGTTCGGAGCGGCCGATGCTGCCCGAGGTGCACGACTTCCTCGCGAGCCCCAGCCTCGACGGCCGCCCCGGCCTGCGCGACCCGCAGCCTGCCGCGGAGCGTTCGCGGTGAGCGAAGCGGTACGCCCGGCACGGCCCTCGTTCGGCTACGCGCGCCGCCACGGCATCGCGCTCACCGGCTGGAAGGACGGCACCGCGCACGTCGCCTGCCGCGCGGGCGTGCGCAACGACGCACTCGCGGAACTGCGTCGCCACCTGCGCGCGCCGCTCAACTTCACGACCTTCGCGGAGAAGGATTTCGAGCGCCTGCTGCGCGAGCTGTACGAACAGGGCGACGATGCGCGCGCGATGGTGTCGGACCTCGACGAGCGCATGGACCTGCGCACGCTCGCCGACGAGCTGCCCGAGCCCGAGGACCTGCTCGAAAGCGACGACGATGCACCGATCATCCGCCTCATCAATGCGCTGCTCACCGAAGCGGTCAAGGAAGGCGCGTCGGACATCCACATCGAGCCGTACGAGAACCGGCTCGTCGTGCGCTTCCGCATCGACGGCGTGCTGCGCGAGGTGCTGAGCCCGCAGAAGGCGATCGCATCCGCCGTCGTCAGCCGCATCAAGGTGATGGCCAAGCTCGACATCGCCGAGCGGCGCCTGCCGCAGGACGGCCGCATCGGCCTGCGCATCGCCGGCCGGCCGGTCGACGTGCGCGTGTCGACGATTCCCGCCGGTCGTGGCGAACGCGTCGTGCTGCGCCTGCTCGACAAGCAGGCCGGCAAGCTCGACCTTGCCCAGCTCGGCATGGACGACGCCGCGCGCGCGAAGCTCGAGGACCTCATCGCGCGTCCGCACGGCATCCTGCTCGTGACCGGTCCGACCGGCTCGGGCAAGACCACGACCTTGTACGGCGCGCTGCTCCAGCTCAACGACGCCTCGCGCAACATCATGACGGTCGAGGATCCGATCGAGTACTACATCGACGGCGTCGGCCAGACCCAGGTCAACACGCGCGTCGACATGACGTTCGCGCGCGGTCTGCGCGCGATCCTGCGCCAGGATCCGGACGTCGTCATGGTCGGCGAGATCCGCGACCTCGAAACCGCCGAAGTCGCGGTGCAGGCGTCGCTGACCGGCCACCTCGTGCTGTCGACCCTGCACACGAATTCCGCGATCGGCGCGGTCACGCGCCTGCGCGACATGGGCGTCGAACCGTTCCTGCTCTCGTCCTCGCTGATCGGCGTGCTCGCGCAGCGCCTCGTGCGCGTGCTCGATCCGGCGACGCGCGAAGCCTACGCGGCGACGCCGGCCGAACTCGCCGCGTTCGGCAAGCCGGCCGGCACGCAGGCGACGCTGTATCGCCCGCGCGCCGACCTCGCCGCCCAAGGCCGCGCGAGCGGCTACAAGGGACGCACCGGCATCTACGAACTCGTCGCGCTCGACGACGCGCTGCGCCGCCTCGTGCACGAAGGCGCGTCCGAGGCCGAACTCGAACGCCACGCGCGCACGCGCGCCGCCTCGATCCTCGAGGACGGCTGGCGCAAGTGCGTCGCCGGCATCACCTCGACCGAGGAAGTGCTGCGCGTGACGCGCGAGGAGTGAGGCGCTTCGCGCCGCGTTCGCGCATGATCTCGCCGCGTTCGCGCATGATCTCGCCGCGCTGGCTGCTGTTGCCCGGACTCGATGGCAGCGGTCGCCTGTACGCTCGGTTCCTCGAGCAACTGGCCGGTATCGATGCGATCATCGTCAGCTATCCCGACGACCTTGCCCGCGACCTCGATGCGTACGCGCGACATGCGCGTGTGGCGATCGGTGGCGCAGACCGGTGCATCATCGTTGCCGAATCGTTTTCCGGACCGGTCGCGCTGCGCCTGCAGCGCCTGGACGCGCGCGTCCAGGCGATCGTGCTCGTCGCGAGCTTCGTGCGCTGTCCGCACCCGGTGCTACGCGTGCTGCCCCCGTTCCTCATCGCTGCATTCGCACGGCGCTTCGCGCTCCGGCCGTTGTTGCGCGCGTTCTGCGTCGGCGCCGACGCCTCGGACGAATGCGTCGACGCGCTGCGCGATGTCGTGCGCATGCTTCCGGCCGACGTGTTGAGCGCGCGGCTCGCGCTGCTGCGTTCGCTCGACGAATCCACCGCCTTGCGCACGATGCGCGCTCCGGTCCTGCACTTGCGCGCCAGCCGCGACCGCCTCGTTCGTGCGGTGCTCGCGGGCGATGCGCCGCCGACGCGCTTGCGCGAGGTTGCGATAGAAGGTCCGCATTTCCTGCTACAGGCGCGTCCCGAGGCTTGCCACGAGGCTATCGAGGCATGGATCGGCGGTGTTTTGGAAGACGGGCCGCCGCGGGTTTGAAGGGCGGGCCAGCCCGTCATGCTTCGTCGCGTGATGCCCCTTTTCCAAACCGTGGAAGCCCGTAGGGCGGCTCGAGGTGCGCCGCGGCGGATCGCCGTGGTCGCAGACTTCCGCCGTAGTCAAGGCGTGCAACGGCACGCGGAAAGCGATCTCGTTTCGATCCAGGTGAGTTGTTGGTGTAGCTCGTGAAGCCCTTCTGCCGTCCGTAGAGGCGCAGCAGGCATCCATCGGCGGTGGGTTCGACGAACAGGGAATAGTCGGTGCCGGAGGGCGCCGACACCAGGAACGGCCGCGGGCCGAGCGCGACGCTCGCGAGCATGCCGCGCGTGCCCGCCGCGAGGGCTTGCGCATCGGCGCTGGTTTCGTGTTGCGCGACGAGGATCGATGCGAGTTCGCGCTCGAACGACGCGCTGCAGGTTGGGTCTTCGATGTTGCGCACCTGTCCCACCGTCGTGCATCCGGCAGCCGACAGCGCGAGTGCGATCGAAGCGTGCGTTCCGGGTCCCCTCATGACGCGGCTCCCATGCGGCGCAAGTCACTCTAGCGCGAATGCGGCGCATGATCGACGCCAGTGCTGGCGGCCGCGCCAACGCATGCCCGCGCGGGCCCCAGGAGGCGGCGCCCGGCTCGCAGGCGCATTGCGAGTTCCGTCGCTCCCGCCAGGGCGGCGCGGCGGCGAGGTACGCCAAGCCGGCGGCGGCCCGACGCGGCGTCGGTGCATGCGATGGTCGCCGAACTCGGCGCCGTCGGTTTACTCTCTGCGGAGCGGCCGAAGGCGCCATGCTCTTCGCCAGGCCCGACACGAGCATCGCGACTTCCGCCGCCGCGCCCATACGATCCAGAAGAATCCACCCGAACACGGTTTCCGATGCCCGCATTCGCTTACCAGGCGCTCGACGCCGCCGTCAAGACCCAGGGCGTCGTGCTGCAGGGCGATACCGCGCGTGCGGTGCGCGGCGTGCTGCGCGAGCGCGGGCTCAATCCGCTCAGCGTGGAAGAAGTGCGCGACGGCGTTTCGACGCCCGGCGGAGGTGTGCAGTGGCGACGCGGCGTCTCGGGCGCGCAGCTCGCCCTGCTTACGCGCCAGCTCGCGACCCTGATCGGTGCGGGCCTGCCGATCGACGAGGCGCTTGGCGCGCTGTTTGAGCAGGCCGAGAACGAACGCCAGCGCGCGCTCACGGTGTCGCTGCGTGCGCGCGTGATGGAAGGCGCGAGCCTCGCCCAGGCGATGGCGGAGTTCCCGGATGCGTTTCCCGAAATCTTCCGCGCGACCGTCGCCGCCGGCGAGCAGTCGGGCCGGCTCGACGGCGTGCTCGAGAAGCTCGCCGACTATGCCGAAGCGCGCGATGCGCTCGGCCAGAAGATCCTCGCCGCGCTCGCCTATCCGCTGCTGCTCACGCTCGTCGCGGTCGCCGTCGTCACCGGGCTGCTCACCTGGGTCGTGCCGCAGATCGTCGGCGTGTTCCAGAACCTGCACCAGGGACTGCCGCTGGCGACGCGCGCGCTGATCGCGCTGTCGGCCTTCCTGCGCGGGTGGGGCTGGCTCATCCTGTTGGTGCTGATCGCGCTCGTCGCCGCCGCGCGCGTCGCGTTGCGTGCGGAGTCAGCGCGGGCGCGCTGGCACGCGTGGCAACTGCGCCTGCCGCTGGTCGGCCGTCTCGTGCGCGCAGCCAACACCGCCCGCGCGACGCGCACGCTCGCGCTGCTCGCGGGCAGCGCGGTGCCGCTGCTCGACGCGCTCGCCATTGCCGCGCAGGTGGTGTCGAACCTGCCGATGCGCGAAGCGCTCAAGCGTGCCGCGATCAAGGTGCGCGAGGGCGGCGCGTTCTCGCGCGCGCTCGGCGAGAGCGGCCAGTTCCCGCCGGTCGCGTTGCGCCTGATCGCGAGCGGCGAGCGTTCGGGCCAACTGCCGCGCATGCTCGAGGAAGCTGCCGCGCAGCAGCAGCGCGAACTCGACCGCTGGCTGACCGCGCTGACCGCGGTGCTCGGGCCCGCCGTCATCCTCGTCGTCGGCGCGATCGTGCTGTTCATCGTGCTGGCGATCCTGCTTCCGATCTTCAATCTCAATCAGATGGTCAAGTAGCGGTGATTGGGGATCGGGGATCGGGAAGAGCCTTCCCCGGCGACCCATCGCAAGTCGGGACGTAGCCCGTACAATCCCCTCGCGCCGTTTTCAACGAATCACCGATCACCAATCACGAATCACGGTCTTGGCATGATCCGCTTCGACAACGTCAGCAAGCGCTACCTCACCGGGCTCGATGCGCTCGCCGAGGTCAGTTTCGAGATCGAGGCGGGCGAGATGGCGTTCGTGACCGGGCATTCGGGCGCGGGCAAGAGCACCCTGCTGAAACTGGTGAGCCTCGCCGAGCGGCCGACGCGTGGCCATGTCACGGTGAACGAGCGCGAACTCGCGCGCGTGCGCCGGCGCGGCATCCCGCAGCATCGGCGCGGCATCGGCATGGTGTTCCAGGACCACCGGCTGCTGACCGACCGCAGCGTGTTCGACAACGTCGCGCTGCCGCTGCTGATCGCCGGCACCGCGCGCGCGGAGATCGGCAAGCGCGTGCGCGCCGCGCTCGACAAGGTCGGCCTGCTCGCGCGCGAAAAGGCCGCACCGCAGACGCTCTCGACCGGTGAACAGCAGCGCGTCGGCATCGCGCGCGCGATCGTCGCCAAGCCGCCGTTGATCATCGCCGACGAGCCGACCGGCAACCTCGATCCGCAACTGTCGCTCGAGATCATGAACCTGTTCGCCGAGTTCGGCGCGGTCGGTACCACCGTGCTCATCGCGAGCCACGACCTGCTGCTGCTCAAGCGCATGCAGAAACGCGTGCTCGTGCTCGATCACGGCCGCCTCGTCGATGACTACCGCCCGGCGCGCGCCGCATGAGCGTGCAGGCCGAGCGGCGTGCCGCGCCGCCTGCGAGAAAGGGCGCCGAACCGCGTGGGCCGCGCGCGCCGCTCGGCGAGCGCGTCGTCGCCTGGCGCGACCAGCATTTCTTCAGCTTCTTCTCGAGCCTCGGCCGGCTCGCGGCGCGCCCGTGGGCGACCGTGTTGACCGTGCTCGTGCTCGGCTTCGCCATCGCGCTGCCGCTGTTGTCGTGGATCGTCTTCGACAACGCGCGCGAACTTTCAGGCGGCCTGCGCGAGGCGCGCGAGGTCACGCTGTTCCTCCAGCCCGGGCTCGACGCGCAGCGCGCGGACGCGTTCGCCGGTGAGCTGCGCCTGCGCGACGACGTGTCCGCGGTGCTGCTGCGCACGCCCGAGCAGGGGCTGGCCGAGTTCCGCCAGCTGTCCGGCTTCGGCGAGGCGCTCGATGCGCTGCAGTCCAACCCGCTGCCGAGCGTGCTCGTCGTCACGCCGCGCGAAACCGGCGGCGCCGAGGATCCGCCGCTGGTTGCGGCGATGCAGGCGGACACGCGCGTCGATCTGGTGCAGTATGACGCGGCGTGGCGACGCAAGCTCGGCGGCATCCTGCACCTGGGCGAGCGCGTCGTCGCGGTGGTCGCGGTGCTGCTCGCGCTGGCGACGCTGCTCGTGATCGGCAATACGGTGCGCATGGACATCCAGGCGAGGTCGGCGGAAATTTCGGTGATGCAGATGATCGGCGCGAGCAACGGCTTCGTGCGCCGCCCGTTCCTTTACGCCGGTTTCTGGTACGGCCTGTTCGGCGCGCTGCTCGCGCTGCTCGTCGTCGTCGTGGTCGAAGTCGCGCTGGCCGAGCCGGTCGCGCGGCTGGTCGAGAGCTACGCGCACCGCTTCGCGCTGCACGGGCTCGACGGCCGCGTCGCCGCCCTGGTCGCGGCCGCGAGTGCGCTGCTCGGCTGGTGCGGCGCGTGGATCGCCACCGCACGCCATCTCGCCGCGGGGCGGCCCGAATGAGCGCCGACGTTTCGCTCACAAGGCACATCTCCAGCGACCAGCCGCGCGTGCTCGTCGTCGACGGCTCGCGCGTCGTGCGCCAGCTGATCGAGCGCGTGCTCAAGGCGGAGCTGCCGAACGCGATCGTGATCGGTTGCGGCAGCGGTGCCGAGGCGCAGCGCCACCTCGCCGAGGGCGTGATCGACCTCGTCACGACCGCGTTGCGCCTGCCCGACATGGACGGGCTCGAACTCGCGCGGCTCGTCCGCGAGAGCGGCAACCAGGCTTACATACCGGTCATCGTCGTCTCCGGCGACGTGCAGGAACGCCTCGTCGCGCGCACGCTGTCGAGCCACGTCACCGACTATTTCGACAAGGCGCTCGGCTTCGATGCGCTCGCCGCGTTCATCCGCGGCTACGTCAAGCCGGCGGAGCAGATCGACGGCAACGTGCTGTACGTCGAGGACAGCCGCGTGGTCGCGCTCGCCACGCGCCGCATGATGGAGAAGTGCGGCTTCAAGGTGACGCACGTGGTCAGCGTCGAGGATGCGCTCGCGCTGCTCGAGACCGCGCGCGCGCAGGGCCACGGGCCGGGCACCGACCTCGTGCTCACCGACGTCAACCTCAAGGGCGAACTCAGCGGCGGCGACCTGCTCGAGCGCATCCGCAACCACTTCGGCTACCCGAAGGGCGAACTGCCGGTGCTCGTGATGACCGGCGACGACAATCCGGCGAACCAGGCCGGCCTGCTGCGCGCGGGCGCGAACGACCTCGTGCACAAGCCGATCGAGGAACGCCTGCTCGTCAACAAGCTGCAGTTCCAGTTGCGCGTCGCGCGCCGCCTGCGCGAACAGGCGGGCGCCCAGGCGTGAGCGAGGACCGGGTCCGGCTCGAGCCGTCGTGGAAGGCGCGCGTCGGCGCCGCGTTCGAGCAGCCGGCGATGCTCGCTCTGTCGGAGTTCCTGCGCGCCGAGAAGCGGGCGGGCAAGGTCATCTACCCACCCGGCCCGCGCATTTTCGCGGCGCTCGACACGACGCCGTTCGAGCAGGTCAAGGTGGTGATCCTCGGCCAGGATCCGTATCACGGCCCCGGCCAGGCGCACGGCCTGTGCTTCTCGGTGCCGCCGGGCGTGGCGCCGCCGCCGTCGCTCGACAACATCTTCAAGGAAATCCAGCGCGACCTCGGCATCGCGCGCCCCGACCACGGCTGCCTCGTGCCTTGGGCGAAACAGGGCGTGCTGCTGCTCAATGCCGTGCTCACGGTCGAGCATGGCCTCGCCGGCTCCCATCAGAACAAGGGTTGGGAAGGCTTCACGGACTGCTGCGTCGATGCGCTCAACCGCGAACGCGACGGCCTCGTGTTCCTGCTTTGGGGGAGCTACGCGCAGCAGAAAGGGCGCCTGATCGATCGCCAGCGCCACCTCGTGCTGAAGGCGCCCCATCCATCGCCGCTGTCCGCCCATCGTGGCTTCATCGGCTGCGGCCATTTCTCGCGCGCGAACGAGTACCTGGGCCAGCGTGGACAGACACCCATCGACTGGCGGTTACCGCCCCGGGCGGAGCTCGAAACCGTGTCTGCCGGGCCGGCGTGAGCCGACCTGGCGCATGACCTTCGCCACTGGTTGTTGCAAATCAGTGAGTTAGCATTTCGGCCCGGGACACACTGTTTCGCTGCCGCTAACGCTATTTAGAAAACTTCCTAGTACAATACCGCCAAGTTCAGTAATGGCCGGTGGGATCGCCGGTCGGAACTCTGGCCGTTCTTAGCACTCAAAGGAGCCGAGTGCTAAAGTGGGTAGCAGTGAGGAGTCCAGACAGATGAGCAATACCTTGGTCGCCAACCAGTTCCCGGTGCTGCCGAGTGCGGTCGGAAGCCTCGACGCGTATGTCAATGCGGTCCACCAGATCCCGATGCTGAGTCAGGACGAGGAGCAGGACCTCGCGCGCCGTTTCAACGAAAACAACGATCTCGACGCGGCCAAGCGGATGGTGCTCTCGCACCTGCGCTTCGTCGTGCACGTCGCGCGCGGCTACTCGGGCTACGGCCTGCAGGTCGGCGACCTCATCCAGGAAGGCAACATCGGCCTCATGAAGGCGGTGAAGCGCTTCGATCCGGACCACGGCGTGCGCCTGGTCTCGTTCGCGGTGCACTGGATCCGCGCCGAGATGCATGAGTTCATCCTACGTAACTGGCGCATCGTCAAGGTGGCGACGACGAAGGCGCAGCGCAAGCTGTTCTTCAACCTGCGCAAGTCGAAGAAGCGTCTCGGCTGGATGAATTCGGAAGAGGTCAACACCGTCGCGCGCGAACTCGGCGTGCCGGCCGCGACCGTGCTCGAAATGGAAGCGCGCCTCAACGGTCGCGACGTCGCGTTCGATTCGCCGGTCGACGCCGACGACGACGAGAAGCCCGCGCCCGCGGCGTTCCTGATCGACCATGCGGCCGATCCGTACGGACTGGTCGAGAGCGAGTCGGAGGAAGAGTCGAGCCTGGATACGCTGCAGCGCGGCCTGCTGCGCCTGGATGCGCGTTCGCGCGACATCATCCAGCGCCGCTGGCTCAGGGACGGCGAAAAGGCGACGCTGCAGGAACTCGCCGACGAGTACGGCGTGTCCGCCGAACGCATCCGCCAGATCGAGGCGAATGCGATGAAGAAGATGAGAGGTCTCTTCGAGGCTTGATGTGTGCGATCGTCCTTGATCGCTGTTTCGGGGCCGCTGACGGCGTCTATCAGCGGCTCGCTACCTGAAGGTCCAGAGCGGCCGTCCTTGGCCGCACTTTTCCAGGAAGCATTGTTCGAACGGCCCGCATCTGCGGGCCGTTTGCGTTCGCACGTCACGCGTCGAAGCCGTCCGCGAAGATCGCGTCGCCGACTTCCCATGCGCCGATGTCGATCGCCGGACCGAGGATGCGCACCGCGCCGTCGAGGTCGACGGCGATATCCGTCGCGAACACCGAATTGCCCGCGTCGCGCGCCGGCGAGTCCGCGCGCAGGCGGTAGTCGCCGGCCCCGATGAACGCAGGGTCGGCTTCGACGGTGCCCGCTCCCGGCGTGAAATCGTCGCCTTCGTTGCCGAACACGAGGTTGTGCTCGTTGGTGAATCCGCTCGCGGCAGTGGCGCCGATGACGATGCCGTGTACGGCATTGCCGGCGACCAGCGTATTGGCGAGCGTGCCGGTGAGGCTCGCGCCCGCGCCCGCGCCCGCGACGAAGCCGGTGTGGTTGCCGACGAGCGTATCGCCGAACACGTCGGCATGCAGGCTGCCCGCATTCGCGCGCAGCGAGATGGCGCCGGGTTGCGGCCCCATGACGCCGACCGTGCCGGTCACGAGATTGTTGAATACGCGTGCACCCAGGGTGCCGCCCGCGCCATCCTGCACGAGCACGATGCCGCCGTTGTAGCCGGTCGCCTCGATGCGGTTGTGGCGGAGCAGCACATCGGCCGCGCCGTCGCCATTGCGCACGAGGACCGCGCCCAGCGTGCTCCAGGCGCCACCGTCACCGATCGTGTTGCGCTCGATCGCACCGGTCGTCGCACCGGGCAGGTCGTCGATCCCGATCGCCGCGATGTCGTCGCCCTCCAGGAAGCCGAGCCGAACGTCGTTGTCGGTGATCGCGAAATCCACCGGTCCGGTCGGCGTGGCGCCGAAGGTGGTGAGGCGGATCGCGGTGCGGTTGGAGTCCAGTGCTTCGGCTTCGACGATGTTGCCGCGGATCGTGATGTCGAACGGGCCGCTGCCGGCCTGATACGCCGTGATCGAACCACCGCGCACCGTCAGGCCTTCGATCACGATCGTGACCTCGGTGTTGGCGCCGAACGCGTCGATCACGTCGGTGGACGTACCCGCCTGCAGCACCGGCGTGAAGCCGTCGGCCGCGCGCAGGGTCAGGCTCTTGCCCTGGATCTCGAGCGCCGCCTCGATCGGGCCGTCGCTGGCGATCTCCACGACATCGCCCGCCGCCGCGCCGGCGATGCAGGCCTGCAGCGTCGTCGCGCACGGTGGCGATCCGGGCCAGGTCAGCGTGGCTGCGCCGGCCGGGGCGGCCGCAAGCAGTGTCGCGAGCGCGGACGACGCCAGACGGGGGATTGCGCGAAACGGACAGGGAAACATGGCGAGGCGCCTCTTGGACGAGAGCCCCGGGTAACGCCGTCGCGCGCAGGCGACGGACATCGCGCGTCGCAACGACTGCCCGGCCTCGAACGGCACCGCCCGCGCCTCGTCAGCCCGCGCCGCGCGCGTTAACCTCTGACGGATGACTGCGACCGGTTTCGAATTCGGCGAGTACCGCTTCCTGCCTTCCGCGCGCGAGTTGTGGCGCGGCGCGCGCCACCTGACCTTGCCGCGCCGCACCTTCGAGTGCATCGAGCACCTGATCGTGCACCGCGATCGCGCCGTCGGCCGCGACGAACTCGTCGCGGCGGTGTTCGGCCGCTCCAACGTTTCCGACGCACAGCTCGGCCAGATCGTGCTGCGCGCGCGCCGCGTGGTCGGCGACGACGGCAACGTGCAGCATACGATCCGCACGATCGCTGGCTACGGCTATCGCTGGGTCGCCGAGACGCGCGAGATCGAAACCGATACGGCCGGAGCGGAACCGGCTGCGATCCCGTCCGCGCCCGTGCCGCCGTCGGCGGCGCCGCGGCGAAAGGCGCGCCTCAGCTTCGCCATCGTGATCGCGGCGATCGCCGTCGTCGTGATCGCGCTCGCGTGCGTGCTGCTGCTCGCGCGCCGAGGAGCGACGCCATCCGGAACGCACGGCGTCGCCGGTGGCGAAACGCTCGCGGTGCTGCCGATCCAGGTCGATGGACTGCGCGATGACGCGTGGGTGCGCCTCGGCGCGATGGACCTCGTCGCCGAACGCCTGCGCCAGGCCGGGCTCGCGGTGCCGCCGAGCGAGAACGTGCTCGGCCTGCTTGCCACGTCCGCGAGTGGCCGGGCCGAAGCCGGCCTGCGCAGCGCCACGGGCGCGCGCTACCTCGTGCGCGGCCGCGCGCATCACGACGCCGATGGCTGGCGCGTCGAACTCGCGGCGGAGCCCGAACACGGCATCGCGATTCCCGTCTCGTTCGCCGCACGCGAAGCGGTCGATGCCGCGCGTGGCGCGGGCGACCTGTTGCTCGCCGCACTCGGCAGGCGCACGCCGGCGAATGCGCGCGAATCCGACGCGGCGCTCGACGAAACCCTGCAGCGCGCGCGCGCGGCGATGCTGGCCAACGAACTCGATACCGCGCGCGCGATCCTTGGCGCGTCGCCGCAGCTCGCGGCCAGGCCCGCGCAACTTGCCTGGCGCCTCGCCCAGGTCGACCTCCGCGCGGGGCGCCTCGACCGTGCCGAGGCCGCGCTCGACCAGGTGCTCGCGCAGGCGGCGACGCAGGGCGATGCCGGGCTGCGTGCGGACGTGCTCGTCGCGCGCGGTTCGACGCGCATCCGCCGCGGTGCGTTCGACGACGGTGGTCGCGACTTCGACGCCGCGCTTGCGCTGCTCGGCGAGCGGCACGCGCTCGCGCGCGGCCAGGCGTTGCTCGGTCGCGCCAACAGCCGGGTCGCCGCGCACCGCTCCGATGAAGCACTCGCGGATTTCGGCGCCGCGCGCGTCGACCTCGAAGGCGCAGGTGACAGCCTCGGCGTCACCCGCGTCGACGCCAACCTCGGCATGCTCGAGCTCTACCGCGGCCGGCCCGCCGCCGCGCTCGATTATCTGCCTGGTGCGGCCGATCGCTTCCAGTCCTTCGGTGCGCTGCACGAGCTGCTGCTGACGCTGACCGGCATCATCGAGGCGCAACTCGCGATGCTGCAGCGGGACGAGGCGGCCGCGACGGTCGAGCGCGCGTCGGCTTTGCGCGAGCGCATCAGCGATCCCGACCAGCGCGTCGACCTGCTGCTCAACCGCGCGCAGGTGCAAAGCGGCGCGGGCGGCTACCGCGAGGCGCGCGCCGCCCTGCAGCAGGCCGCCGCGATCGCAACCTCGGGCAATCGCGTGTTGCGGGCGCGCCTGGATGCGCTCGAAGCGGACCTCGCCGCGCGCGAGCGGCGCTGGGACGACGCCGAACGCGCGGCGGCCGGCGCCCTCGCGGACTGGCCGGCGTCCGGCGCCGATGGCGATCGCAATGCGGTCGTGCGCCTGCGCCAGCGCGCGCTGTTTGCGCTCGACCGCGCCGGCGAGGCTCAGGCGCTGCTTGATCGCGCACGCGAGGCGCCGGTGACGGCCGCCGCCGAGCCCGGTGCCGTCGACGATGCGCTCGCGATGGCCGAATGGTGCATCCACCGGCGCGACGACGGCTGTGCCGGGGCCTGGCTGCAGCACGCCGCGGCGAGCGCCGACCGGCGCGGCGTGCCGGCCGAGATCGTCGCGGTCGCCGCGGTGCAGGGCCCGTTTTTGCTCGACGCCGGCGAGCGCGATGCCGCGGTCGCGGTGATCGGCCGCGTCGCGCCGTGGGCGGCGCGCGATTTCGACAGCGCATTGCTGCAACTGCGCCTGTTCCGCAGGCTCGGGCCGCGCGAGGCGTGGTTCAACGCGCTGCGCCAGGCGCAGGCGCTCGCCGGTGAACGCGAGATCGCACCGGCGCTGCTGGCGCCGCCGGACACTCCTGCCACGCGATGAATGCGTTGCTCATGTCGCGCGGACGGGCTCGTCACGCGCTTGGAACGCGCTTGGAGTGACCGCGCATCGGGGCGCACGGAAGCTCGGGTCCACCATCGACTGCCGGAGCCGTTCCATGATCGCGTCACCGCCGCCCGTCCGCCCGTTCCTGCGTCCGCTCTGCGCGGCGCTGCTGCTGTGCAGCGCGTCCGCCATGGCCGATTCGGTCACGCTTGCCGAACTGCCCGCGCCCGATGGCTACGCGGTCACCGGCGCGACCAACATCGCGGCCGATGGCACGGTCATCGGCGTCGCCTATCCCGACGGCCTCGTCGTGCGCTGGCAGCCGGGTGCCGCGCCGGAGGTGCTCGGTGGCGGCCTCACGTTCACGCTCGACAATGTCACGCCGCTCATGTCGAAGTACGGCGACGTGATCGCGACCACCGGCTATTTCGACGAGGGCGGCGAGGCGCCCGTGGCCGCGCCGGAACTGTGGACCGGCGGCACCGACTGGGCGCGCATCACGGGCGCGAGCGCCGAGCTCGGCAGCGCGTCGGTGTTCGGCATCTCCTCCGACGGCCACGTGCTGACCGGAGCCGCCGAGCCGGCCGTGCCGCCGGCGGAAGGTCCGTGGCCCCAGCTGCCATGGATGTGGACCGCGGCGGGCGGCCAAGTGCGGCTCGCGCTGCCGGCCGACGCGTTCAGCGCGCAGGCATGGGCCGCATCGAACGACGGTCACGTCGTCGCCGGCTTCGGCCAGACCTCGTCGGGCGATTTCACCCGCTACGCGATGCGCTGGGACGACGGCGTGCCGAGCTGGATCACGGACGCGGAAGGCCAGCGCGTCGGCCAGGTGATCGGTTGCAACAGCGACTGCTCGGTCATCGTCGGTGCCGGCGTCGAAAACGGCATGGGCGACCCGCGTGCGTGGCGCTGGCGCGCGGGCACGGGCATCGAGTACCTCGACCTGCCCGAGGGCGCGCAGGCCGGCGCGGTGACCTACGCGTTCGAATCGAGCGAGGACGGCAACGTCGTCGTCGGCAGCTATGTCGTGTTCGATCCGAATCTGGGTCCGACCAACCACGGCTTCTACTGGACCGCCGCCGACGGCCCGCACGACATCACCGCCTTCCTCGCCGACTGGGGCATCGAGTTCGGCGCCGCCGACTGGGTCGACCTGCTGGTCGTCGGCGTTACCCCGGACGGGCGCACCCTGCTGCTCAACGGCCTCGACGCCGAATACCAGCGACGGCGCGCGGTCGTGCAGGTCGAGCAGGACGACTGGATCTTCGCGGACGGCTTCGACGGCTTCGGTCCGCTGCGCGTGCATTGAACGCGCGCGGCGCCCGCTCAATAGAGATCGACCGGGTCGACGTCGATCGACCAGCGCACGCGGCGCTCGTCCGGCAGCGCGCGCACCGCATCTAGCCACGGCGGCAGGAATGCCTGCAACGCCGTGCGCTCGCCGGCTTCGGCGAGAACCTGCGCGCGCCACGCGCCGGCACGGCGCGGCATCGGCGCGGCGAGCGGCCCATGCAGGGTCACGCCGGCCGCGCGTGGCGCGGCCGCAGCGGCCGCGCGCAGGAAGCGGTCGAGCAGGTCCTGCTGCGGCGCCTCCGCGCGCAGCAGCGCGAACTGCACGTACGGCGGCAGGCCGGCGTCGCGACGCTCGTCGAGCAGGCGCGCGGCGAGCGCGCGATAGCCGCCGTTGAGCAGGACCTCGAGCAGCGGATGCGCGGGGTCGTGTGTCTGCAGGATCACCGTGCCGGGACGATCGGCGCGCCCGGCGCGCCCGGCGACCTGCACGACCAGCTGGCCGAGGCGCTCGCCGGAGCGGAAGTCGACGCTGTAGAGCCCTTCGTCGACGCCGACCACGACGACCAGCGTGAGATGCGGCAGGTCGTGGCCCTTGGCGAGCATCTGCGTTCCCACGAGGATGCGCGCGCCCGCTTCCGGCAGGCTGTCGAGCAGCGCGTCGCGCAGGCGCCGCCCGCGCGTCGTGTCGCGGTCGACGCGCACCACCGGCACGTCCGGGAACTGCGCGCCGAGCGCATCCTCGAGTCGCTCGGTGCCTTCGCCGAGCGCATGGAGTGCGAGCCCGGCGCACGACGGGCACGCATTCGGCACGCGCTCCTCGTGGCCGCAGTGATGGCAGCGCAGGCGGTGTTCGCGCTTGTGCAGGGTGAGCGCGCGCTCGCAGTCGGGGCAGCGCGCGCTCCAGCCGCAGTCGTGGCAGAGCAGCACCGGCGCATAGCCGCGCCGGTTGCGGAACACGAGCACCTGTTCGCCGCGCGCGAGGCAGGCGCCGATCGCCTCGAGCGCAGGTTGCGCGAGGCCGTGCTGCAGGCGTTGCCGGCGCAAGTCGATCACGCGCAGCGCCGGCGGCCGCGCGTTGCCGGCGCGCTCGTCCAGGCGCAGCTGCCGGTAGCGTTGCGCATCGGCGTTGGCGAGGCTTTCCAGCGACGGCGTCGCCGAGCCGAGCACGACCGGGATGCCGAGTGCCTTGCCGCGCACGAGCGCGAGATCGCGCGCGTGGTAGCGAAAGCCTTCCTGCTGCTTGTACGACGCGTCGTGCTCCTCGTCGACGACGATGACGCCGGGCCGCGCGAGCGGAACGAGCACGGCCGAACGCGTGCCGAGCACGAGCGGCGCCTCGCCGCGCGCGGCGGCGAGCCAGGCGCGTGCGCGCTCGACCTCACCGAGGCCGGAGTGCAGGGCGGCGACTTCGACACCGAGGCGTTCGCGGAAACGACGCAGCGCCTGCGGCGTCAGCGCGATTTCCGGCACGAGCACGAGCGCCTGGCGGCCACGCGCGAGGCAGTCGCGGATGATCTCGAGGTACACCTCGGTCTTGCCGCTGCCGGTGACGCCGTCGAGCAGGAACGGAGCGAACCCGCCGGCGGCGCGAATCACTCCCTGCGCGGCCGCGCGTTGCGCTTCGTTGAGCGGCGGACCTGCGACACCCGGGGCGGCGCGGGCCGGTGCCATGAGGCGGCACGCCACGATCCAGCCGCGCGCGAGCGCGTTGCGCCGCGCGGCGGCACCGGCGAGTGCATCGAGCCTGACGGTCGCGAGCGCGCCCGCCGCGAGCGCCTCGAGCAGCGCGGCGACGCGCGTGCCGCGGCGCGCGACGCCGCCCGCGAGCGCGTCCCGGCCGGCGGGCGTGAGCTCGGCCGCGGCGATACCCGCCGCCGGCAGGGCGCGCGCGCTGCGCAGGCTCGTCGGCAGCGCCGCGAACAGTACTTCGCCGAGAGGGTGCTGGTAGTAACGCGCGGCCCAGCGCAGGGTCGCGAGCAGCTCGCCGCCGAGCAGCGGCTCCTCGTCGAGCACGTCGCCTGCGACCTTGAGGCGCGCATCGTCGAGCGTGGAGGCGTCGACGCGCTCGGCGACGATGCCGACCCGCTCGCGCCGGCCGAACGGTACGCACACGCGGCTGCCGACCGGCGCCACCGTGGCGCCTTCCCGGTAATCGAACAGCGTGTGCAACGGCACGGGCAGGGCGACGCGCAGGATCGAAGTCATGGCCGGTGGAAGGCGGAAAACCCGCGCAGGATGCAGTGTAGTCCGGGCGAGCGCAGCATGCCGGCCCGCTTGCCGTCGGTTTCTCACGTAACTATCAGAAAAACACCCTAAGTCACCACGGCAGCGGGGAAAACCCGCTTATCCACAACCTATGTGGATAACTCTGTGGATCACTGCGCCGCGAGCCCTGTGCGAGGCGCGAAACCAAGCCGTGCGATACGGGTTGGTGAAAGTTTAATCAATCTGTAATGCGCCTTTGCATTCAATGCGTTACGCGCGCCTGCCGGTTCCGCTGCGGGATTCGTGCGTGCTTGTGCAGCATCCCGACGCCGCTCGCGCACGGCTGTGTACAACCGCTTGACACCGGAGCGCGCTGTCGTTCCTCGAATGCCGCGGCGAACGCGCCGTCAACGGATCCGCTGCGCGTGCGTTGGAGGGTCACGAAAGCCCCCGGAAAGGCCGCCGCACGATGCTTCCTGCTTCCCTGATGGCGATTCCCGACGAGCGCATGACCGACGACGCCGGGCAGCTCGAGGATTCGCGCGCGATCGAACGTTTCCTGCGCTCGGTCGAGCGGCGCGCGCTGCGCATGGCGGAACTCGCCACGCGCCAGCGCGAGGAGGCGATCGACCTCGTGCAGGACGCGATGTTCGGCTTCGTGCGCAGCTACGGCGCACGCGACGCCGCGGAATGGCCGCCCCTGTTCTGGCGCGTGCTCGACAGTCGCATCCATGACTGGCATCGGCGCCAGCGTGTGCGCGGGCGCTGGTTCACCTGGCTCGACCGGCGCGAGGAGGACGGCGATGATCCGCTCGCGGCCGTGCCGGATGCGCGCGAGCCTGGCCCGCTCGCCCGTCTGGCCGACGGCGAGGCGGCGCTCGCCCTAGCCGCCGCGTTGCAGGCGTTGCCGTTGCGCCAGCGCCAGGCGTTCCTGCTGCGCCTGTGGGAGGGGCTCGACGTCGCCGCCACCGCGAGCGCGATGCGCTGCAGCGAAGGCAGCGTCAAGACCCATCTGTCGCGCGCACTCGCCAACCTGCGCAACCGCCTGGAGCCGCACCGATGAACACACCGCCGCGCGACCCTTGGCTCGAGCGCTCGCTCGCCTTGCTCGACCAATCGGCCGAGTCGCTCGATGCGGCGACGCTGTCGCGTCTCAACCGTGCGCGCCACGCCGCGCTCGCGCAGCCGCATCGGCGCCACTGGCGCGTCGGTCTCGCGCTCGCCATCACGGGCGCGCTCGTACTCGCGCTCGGCGTCGGCCATCGCCGCGGCTCCGCGCCCGCACCGCAGCTGCCAGCGGAGCATGCCTCCGTGTCCGCTGGCGGTACGCTGGACGTGCTGGCCGCCGACGACGACAGTCTCGAACTCACCGAGGATCTGGACTTCTATGCCTGGCTCGATGCCCAGCAACACGACGTCGACGGCTGACGCGCGCCCGCTGCTGCGCCTGCTGCTCGCCGCGGTGCTCGCGTGCGGCAGCGTGAGCGCCGCCGAGCCGCCCGCGACGGTGCCGGCGGAGCCGGCGCGCACCGAGTGGTCGCAGCTCGACGCCACCGAGCAGCGCGTGCTCGCGCCGATGCAGGCGCAGTGGACCGCGCTGGCGCCACGCTCGCAGCAGCGTCTGCGCGACGTTGCCGCGCGCTGGCAGGCGGCTACGGCGCTCCGGCGCGCGGTGATCGAGCGGCGCATCGCGCGGTGGGCGTCGCTCACGCCCGAGCAGCGCAGCGATCTCGCCGAGCGCTACGAAAAATTCAAACGACTGCCGCCCGACCAGCAGCAGGAGCTGCGCGAGGCGTTTCGCCGCTTCCGCGCGCTGCCGCCGGAACGGCGTGCCGCGCTGCGCGAGCGCTACGAGGCGATGTCGCCGGCCGAGCGGAGTGCCTTCGTCGCCGGCGCGCAGGCCGAACGCCGCGCCGATGGCTGGCGCCGCCTGCTCGCCGACGTGCCGCCCGCACAGCGCCCGGCACTGCGCGCGATGTGGCAGTCGCTCACGCTCGACCAGCGCCATACCTTGCGGCGCCATGCGCAGTCGCTGTCGGTCGACGCGCGCGCCGACTTGCGCCGGCGCCTGCTCGCGATGACCCCGGCGCAACGCAGCGACTTCATCGCGGCGCTGCCGTCGTCACCGCCGTAAGGCGGGACGCAGGCGGGGCACACGACCGCGCGTCCCACCGCGCACCGCAGGCCGCTCCGCTCGAACCCGATGGGACTTGCGGTCGCGCGAATACGTGACGTGCATTCGCGCCGCTGCGTCCGACCCCTGCCGGTCCCCGCGGCGCGCGTGCGTGCAGGGCGATGCGCGCATCGCGCGCGCCGCGGCTCGGGCCGCGGTACTCCGGCGGGACTCGCCGCTGCGCGGCTCGACCCGCCCTATACGATCGTGAGGCTTGCGATCGCGGCGCCGGCGAGGCCGAAGCCGAGCAGGAACAGGTAGCAGAAGCCCACCAGGCAGAACTTGAAGGTCGTCATGAACCAACCCTGGTGGTAGACGCGCCTGGCCATCAGGAACAGGTAGATCGGCAGCCACGTCCACGCGGCAGCGCGCAGCAGGTTCAACACCGGCACCGCCCACGTCGCGCCGGTCGTGGCCCAGCCGCTCAGCAGGTGCAGCGTCACGATGACGAGCAGCGACATGAAGATGAAGGCGTGGCTGTGCAGCGCGACCATGAGGTGTTCCATGTACAGCCGCCGCTTGAAGATGTAAGCGATCTTCAGCAGCAACGCGAACAGCGGCATCAGCACGAACAGCGTCTGCGGCAGTACCGAAAACAGGCGCCCGACCGCCTCGCTCGGATGCTTGCGCGCGGCGTTGATGTTGTCCTTCGCGTGCTGCGCCATCGAGTTGAGCTTGGCGTTGGCGAACGCCGGCAGCCATCCGATCGCGATCGGATGTTCGACTGGATCCCACGGCGTGCCGTCGATCGACAGCGTGCCGATGTCCTCGTCATCCACGTCGGGGTCCGGCGGCGCTGCGCGGCCGGCGGCGACGGCGTCGTCGCGACGCTTGAGCCAGCTACGCCGCTGCTCGGCCTTGCGCCTGACGTCTGCTTCGGCCCGGTCGAGCTTGGCAACGGCCTTGGCGCGGTTGCCGGTGGCTGCCCGCGAGGTCGCGAGGCCCTCCAGCGCGGCCTGCAGGCGCGTGTCCACCTCGGCCGCCGACTGGGCGCGCTCGATGCCGCCGGTGGTGCCTTCGCCGACGAAATTGAACGTGCTGTCGTCGAGGTCGAGGCTGAACTGGATCGCGAAGAACGAAATCACGCAGAGGAAGAAGAATAGCCGGAACGGCGTCACGTAGCGCGTGCGCCGGCCCGCGAAATACTCGTTGGTGAGGAAGCCCGGCCGGAAGTACAGCGGCAGGATGCTGCGGAAGATGCGCGAATCGACGTTGAAGATCGTGTCTGCGACGTCGGCCATCACGCTCGCGAGGTGGCGGATCATGCCCTTCTCGGGCTGGCCACAGGCGTAGCAGAACGGGCCATGCATCGGCGCGCCGCAATTGCCGCAGTGCTTGGCCGGCGCGGCCGGCGTCGATGGCGTGCTGACGGCCGGCTGCGCGGCGGCCGTCGGGGTGGCTTCTTCCTCGTTCATGCGTCGCGCGGGCTCCGTCGTTCGAAGGGGCGGCGCCGCGTCGCGCGGCGGGCGGAGTCGCACGCGCTCGGCTAAGATGCCGCGCACAGGTTCCCCGATGCCGACCATTTTACATCGCCACCGGCCGCGTCTCGCGCGCGAGCTGAAAGATACGCTGCGCCTCGCGGTGCCGCTCGTGCTCGGCCAGTTGTCCGCGATCGGCATGAACCTCATCGACGCGCTGCTCGCCGGTCACCTCGACGCGCATACGCTCGGTTCGGTCGCGGTCGGCGCAAGCGTCTGGACACTCGCCATCGTCGCCGCGATCGGCGTGATGATGGCATTGCCGCCGTCGGTCGCGCAGCTCGCCGGCGCCGGCCGGCGCGAAGCGATCGGACCGCTGTTCCGCCAAGCGGTGTGGCTCGCGCTCGCGCTCGGCCTGGTCCTCGGCGTCGCCGTGCATGAGGGCGGCGCCGTGCTCGTCGCGCGCATCGGCATCGACGCCGAGCTCGTGCCCGACGTGATCCGTTTCCTGCACGCGGTCGCGTGGGGCGCGCCCGCGCTTGCCCTGTTCTTCACCTTGCGCGGGCTCGGCGAAGGCATCGGCCTGACCCGTCCGACGATGTATTTCAGTGGCCTCGGCCTGCTCCTGCTCGGGCCGATCGGGTACGTCCTGATGTACGGCCGCCTGGGCGTGCCTTCGCTCGGCGCGCAGGGCAGCGACATGGCGACCGCGCTCGTGCTCTGGCTCGAGATGCTCGCGTTCGCCACCTACGTCATGCGCAGCCGCCATTACCGAGATCTGCAACTATTCGCGCGCTGGGAACCGCCGAACCGCTGCGCCCTCGCCGAATTGCTGCGCATCGGCGTGCCGATGGGCGTGTCCCTGTTCATGGAGGCGAGCCTGTTCGTCGCAGTCGCCCTCGTGATCGGCACGCTCGGCACCGAGGTCGTCGCCGGCCATCAGGTCGCGCTGAACGTCGCTTCGGTGACCTTCATGGTGCCGCTCGGGCTTGCGATGGCGACGACCGTGCGCGTCGGCCACGCGGTCGGCCGCGGCGACGCGCAGGGCGTGCGCGATGCCGGCCTCGTCGGCATCGGCCTCACCCTGGTCGCGCAAACCGTGTCGGCCGGCGCGATGCTGCTGCTGCCGCGCCCGATCGCGATGCTCTACACCGAGGACGCCGCGGTGATCGCGCTCGCCGCGCAACTGCTCGTGCTGGCCGGCCTGTTCCAGTTTTCCGACGGCATCCAGGTCGCGGCGAACGGCGCGCTGCGAGGGCTCAAGGATACGCGCATCCCGATGTTCATCACGACATTCGCCTATTGGGGTGTCGGCATGCCGGTCGGCTGGTGGCTCGCATTCCCGCACGGACTCGGCGCGCGCGGCATGTGGATGGGCCTGATCGCGGGACTCAGCATGGCCGCGCTGCTGTTGTCGTGGCGCTTCTGGAAACTCGCGCGCGGACCGCTGCCCGGGATGTCCGGCGGCACGTCACTGCCGCGGGCGTTCCACTGACCAGCGGCGCGGGCTACGCATCGCCATGCGCCGCGGCGACGCTGCCGGGCGCCGATCCGCCCATGCGGCAGTGACGCAGGCGCCATGCCGCAGCGGATGCGGTAGGCTGGCGCCATGCCTGTCGAGTCGCTCGACATCGAGGAATCGCAATGCCCAGCCAGCCCGGCGTGATCCGCCGCTTCTTCCGCGGACTCTGGGACGCGCTCAACTTCACGCGCCGTCTCGTCTTCAACCTGATCTTCCTCGCCCTGCTGCTCGCGTTCTTCGGCGCGTTCTTCGCATCGCGCCCGCTGCTCGCGCCGCGCACCGCGCTCGTGCTCGACCCGAGCGGCGCGATCGTCGAGCAGTATTCGACCGATCCGACCCAGCGCGCGCTGTCGAGCATCGCCGGCAACGAGTCGCCCGAGGTGCAACTGCGCGACCTGCTGCGCGCAATCGACGCCGCGGCGAAGGACGCGCGCATCGAACGCATCGTGCTCATCCCGGACGAGATCACCGGGCTCGGCCTCGCCACCGCGCGCGAACTCGGCGCCGCGCTCGATCGCTTCAAGGCGAGCGGCAAGGAGGTCATCGCGGTGTCCGGCGGCATGGGGCAGAACGAATACCTGCTTGCCGCGCACGCGAACCGCATCCTGCTCGATCCGGAAGGCGCGGTGCTGCTCGAAGGTTTCGCGAACTACCGCAGCTACTACAAGGACGCACTCGACAAGCTCGGCGTCGAGGTGCACCTGATCAAGGTCGGCACGTTCAAGTCGGCAGCCGAACCGTACGTGATGAACCAGGCGTCCGACGCGGCGAAGGAGGCCGATGCGTACTGGATGGGCGGCATCTGGCAGGAGTACCTCGACGAGGTCGCCGCGCTGCGCAAGATCGACGCGGCGGCGATCGCGGACGACATCGCGCACTACGACGCGCGCGTCGCCGCGAGCGGGGGCGACCTCGCCAGGCTCGCGCTCGAGCAGAAGCTCGTCGACCAGCTCGCGACGCGTGCCGAAGCGCGCGAACAGTTGCGTTCGCTCGGCGCCGCCGAAGGTGAGGAGGGATTCCGCCAGGTCGGCTTCCGCCAGTATCTGGCGACGCTCGCGCCGTCGAACCTGCCGCACGTCGCCAGCGACGTCGCGGTCATCGTCGCGCAGGGCGAGATCGTCCCGGGCGAACGGCCGCCGGGCATGGTCGGCGGCAAGTCGACCGCGCAGCTCGTGCGCGCGGCGCGCGAGGACGACGGCGTCAAGGCGATCGTGCTGCGCGTGAACTCGCCGGGAGGCGATGCCTATTCGTCCGAGCTGATCCGGCGCGAACTCGCGCAGGCGCGCGAAGCCGGCAAGCCGGTCGTCGTGTCGATGGGCGACGTCGCCGCGAGCGGCGGTTACTGGATCTCGATGGCGAGCGACGAGATCTGGGCCGAGCCGAACACGATCACGGGTTCGATCGGCATCTTCGGCCTCGTCGTGACCGTACCGGACACGCTCGCCAAGCTCGGCATCCACACGGACGGCGTCGGCACGACGCCGCTGGCGGGGACGCTCGACATCCGCCGGCCGCTGTCGCCGCAGCTCGAAGCGATCATCACGAGCGTGATCCGGCGCGGCTACGGCGAATTCATCGGCAAGGTCGCGCAGGCGCGCGGCAAGACGCCCGAAGAGATCGATGCGATCGCGCAGGGGCGCGTGTGGAGCGGCGCGCAGGCGAAGGAACGCGGCCTCGTCGACAAGCTCGGCGGCCTCGACGACGCGATCGCGGCGGCGGCATCGCGCGCGAAGCTCGGCAGCAATTACCAGGTGCGTTACATCGAGCGCCAAATGAGCACGTGGGAGCGTCTCGCGCTGAGTTTCAGCGACAGCGAAGCGATGGTGCGCGTCGCGCGCTGGACCGGCGTCCGCCTGCCCGTCGGCATGTTCGACCGCACTGAACTCCAGCAGGCCGCGGCGACGATCGAGTCGCTGCGTGGCAAGCGATATGGCGCGTTCGCGCACTGCTTCTGTGAATTGCGCTGAGCACATGCGTCGCGCGCATTGGCTGTTGGAGAGGGTGGCCGTACGCCGGATCGACCGTGCCGTGGCAGATGACGGAGCACCCTGTCCTGCGCCCCTCCGGGCCTGGCTTGGCCATTCGCGCCGCTCCTGCGGCGCAGTCGGCGCGGTGCGCCTTGATCCGCCCTGCTTGCGGCCGGCCGCCTACCACGGATCTTCGTCCGCCAGCGCAACCACTTCATCGGGACGCACGCTGAACCAGGGTGCGCCATCGCCGAAGCATACGTGCCCATACGCATCGAAGCCGAGAATGGGTAGTGGCTTGCCCTCGAGCGCGCGAAGACGTGCGACGTCGTCCTCCGGCAGGTCCTTCAGCAGGCCGGCCGGCATCATCTCGATGCGAACGCGTTGGCCTGCACGCAGCGCGCGACCGTTCGCGTCGATCGCCTCCAGCGGGTAACCATCGGGCCAGTACGCCGGCGCGGCGAAGTACGCCGAGAGGTCCATCGCTCAGCGCAGCGAAGCGTTGATCTTGTCGAGCGTAATCACGCCGGGACACAGCGCCTTCGCGTCGAGCGTGTTGAACGGCGTCGCGACGGTATTGAGGTGTCCGTGCAGGTCGTGCGCGGTGCTGTCGACGTACAGCAGGCCGGTCACCACTTCACCCTTCGCCTGGTGCGCATTGATGTAGTCCATCGCGGCGACGCGGTCGGTCGGGTCGTGGCTCGCGTCGAGCTTGCGCAGGCGCAGCACGCTGCCGTCGTGCTGCTCGACTTCGACGACGTCGCCGGGCGCGACCGCAGTGACGATCTCGGCGCGCGGTTCGATGAAGTCGAGGCGGTTGACCGCGTCGTTGTGCTCTCGCACGTACTCGTAGCTCTTGGTGCTGCCCGCGTGGTTGTTGAACGCGACGCACGGGCTGATCACGTCGATGAAGGCGGCGCCGCGGTGTGCGATCGCGGCCTTGATGATCGGCACGAGCTGCTGCTTGTCGCCGGAGAAGCCGCGCGCGACGAAGCTCGCGCCGAGCTGCATCGCGAGGCCGACGAGATCGATCGGTGAATCGGTGTTGGCAACGCCCTTCTTCGACACCGAACCCTGGTCCGCGGTCGCCGAGAACTGGCCCTTGGTGAGGCCGTACACGCCGTTGTTCTCGACGATGTACACCATGTTCACGCCGCGGCGGATCGCGTGCACGAACTGGCCCATGCCGATCGAGGCGGAGTCGCCGTCGCCGGACACGCCGAGGTAGATGAGGTCGCGGTTGGCGAGGTTCGCGCCGGTCAGCACCGACGGCATGCGCCCGTGCACGGTGTTGAAACCGTGCGACTGGCCGAGGAAATAGTCGGGCGTCTTAGAGCTGCAGCCGATGCCGCTGAGCTTGGCCACGCGATGCGGTTCGATCGCGAGTTCCCAGCATGCATGGATGATCGCGGCCGAGATCGAGTCGTGGCCGCAGCCCGCGCACAGGGTCGAGATCTTGCCTTCGTAGTCGCGGCGCGTGAAGCCGATCGCATTGCAGCCGAGGGCGGGGTGGTGCAGCGTGGGTTTGGCGATCCAGGTCACGGCGTCTTCCTCGGCGACGTCGCGTGAGCGGCGTCGCGGTGCAGGCGATAGATCACGTTGTCGAGTGCGAACAGCAGTTCGTCGTCGCCGGTCGCATGGAAATCGATCGCGCCGTCGCAACCGGTATCGAGCGTGGCGATCGGTCGGCCCGCGAAACCGATCTGCGTCGCGAGCGCGTCGGCGCCGAGCGCCGGATCGCCGTACTCGGCGAGCCCGCCCTGGAACAGTCCCTCGGTGGGCACGTGCTTCACGACGTAGTGCGGCGCCGTGCAGCCGAGTGGAACGGGGCCGCGGATGCGTTTTGCCTCGAACGTCACGTGCTGGCCGACGAGGCGTTTCACTTCGGCGGGATCGACCGCGCCTTCGGCGCCGACCCATGGTGCAGGATCGCCGCGTGCGATCGTCCAGCGGCCCGCGTAGCGGTCCTGCGCGAATGCGCACGTCGCGAGCAGGCCCGCGACGAGGAGCCATGCCGAAGCCGGACGTCGACGTTCACTCACAATCGTCCTCCGGGGCGGCATAGCCGTCGACGAAGCGCTGGCCGTAACCGATCTCGAACGAGCGCGTGTCACGCTTGTAGTCGAGGCCGTCGACGTCGTGGTTCACGGCGCGGAACGCGTAAGCCTGGCCCGGCCTGCCGTCCACGGGCTTCTCGAAATACACCTCGATGCTCGCCGCGTGTTGCGGATCCTTCTTCGGCACGATCGTCGCGCCGCCGCACCAGTTCGAGCCTGCGTCGATGGGGTTGTCCGGGTTGGCGAGCACGCAGGCACCGCCGCGCCAGGTGATCCTTGCGCTGTCGCCGACCGCATCGTCGAGCCAGCCCTCGACGGTGCGCTCGTCGCCGCATTGGCCTCGCGCGTAGTCGACGTCGGCGATGCGTGCCGAGCGCGCGGCGGCGGCGAGCGCCGCGTCGGTGACGCCGCGCTTCGTCGCGGCGAACGCCACGGGTGCAAGCAGCGCGATCGTCAGGCCGACAGAAGCGGGGCGAAGGCGAGGCATGCTCAGCGCTTCCCGTTCACTTCGATCGCATAGCCGAGCAGGCCGATCGCGAACACGAGGGCCGACAGGGTCCACGCCGAGAACATCAGCGGTGCGGACTGCATGAGCTCGGGCAGCACGATCAGCGCGACGCGGAACAGCAGGCCGACCACTTCAGCGCCGATCGCGACGATCAGCCAGCCCGAGCGGTCGCGCCGCCAGAGCAGCACGAGTGCGGCGAGCACCAGGACCGGGATGACGACGGAGAACAACGACTGCAACGACGGCGACAGGGTATTCACTCAGGCCACCTTGTCCGCCTCGCGCGGCCGCTGCGCGCCGATCTGCCGTTCGATCGCGCGCGGGATGAAGCGTGCGGTGATCGGCGTGCCGTCGTAGTGCAGTACCGGCACGAGCCGCGCGGGATCAATGCCGAATTCGTTGACGAGCATCGAACGCAGCTGCGCATCGCGGTTCTGCTCGACGACGAACACGCGCTCGTGGGCCGCGACGAACTCGGCGACCGCGTCGGCGAACGGGAACGCGCGCACGCGCAGCGTGTCGAGGTGCACGCCGTTGCGCTCGAGCGCGACGATCGCCTCGTCCATCGCCGGCGCGGTCGAACCGAAATGGATCGCACCAAGCGTGGTCGGCCGCGCCGCCTTGCGCAGCACGGGCTGCGGCACGAGCGACTTCGCGGTCTCGAACTTCTTCAGCAGGCGCTCCATGTTGTACACGTAGTCGGGGCCGCGCTCGGAATAGCGCGCGTACGGGTCGCGCGACGTGCCGCGGGTGAAATACGCGCCCTTGTCGGGGTGCGTGCCCGGGTATGTGCGGTACGGAATACCGTCGCCGTCGACGTCCTTGTAGCGGCCGAAGTCCTTGCCCGACTCGAGTTCGGCCGCGGTCATCACCTTGCCGCGGTCGTAACTGCGCGCATCGTCCCAGGCGAATGGCGCGCACAACCGCTGGTTCATGCCGATGTCGAGATCGGTCATCACGAACACCGGCGTCTGCAGGCGGTCGGCGAAGTCGAGCGCGTCGGCGCTGAACGCGAAGCACTCGGTCGGGTCGCACGGGAACAGCAGCACGTGCTTGGTATCGCCATGCGAAGCGTACGCGCAGGCAAGGATGTCGGCCTGTTGCGTTCGCGTCGGCATGCCCGTGGACGGCCCGCCGCGCTGCACGTCGATGATCGTGACCGGGATTTCGGCGAAGTAGGCGAGGCCGATGAACTCGGTCATCAGCGAGACGCCGGGGCCCGAGGTCGCGGTGAACGCGCGCGCGCCATTCCAGCCCGCGCCGACGACCATGCCGATCGAGGCGATCTCGTCTTCGGCCTGCACGATCGCGAAGCGGTTCGCGCCGGTGTCGGGATCGACGCGGTACTTCATGCAGTACTTCTGGAACGCCTCGGCGAGCGAGGACGACGGCGTGATCGGATACCACGCGCAGACGGTCGCGCCGCCGTACACGCAGCCGAGCGCGGCGGCGCTGTTGCCGTCGATGAAGATGCGGTCGCCGACGCCGTCCGCGTGCTGCACGCGCAACCCGAACTGAGCCCTGTTGAAAAGTCCGGCCATGGATGGCCGGTTCCTCGCGGAGGGATCCGCATGAGAATCCACTGGTCCGGCCATGGATGGCCGGTCTGTCGCGGACGGATCCGCAGGAAGGAAATAATCGCGGCCGAGGTGAAGCGCCTGCCTGTTCGCGTCGAGCAGCTTCTCCTTGCCCTTGTACTGCTCGCCGAGCAGGCGCTCGATGATCGCGACGTCGATGTCGAGCAGCACCGACAGCGCACCGACGTACATGATGTTCTTGAACAGCTGGCGCTGGCGCGGATCGGTCCAGGCGCGGTTGCAGATGTCGGTGAGCGGGATTCCGATCACATGGACGTCGTCGCGGAACTTCGACTTCGGCAGCGCGCGCGTCGAGTCGTAGAGGAGATAGCCGCCCGGTTCGATCTCCCTGACGTCGGCGTCCCAGGTCTGCGGGTTCATCGCGACCATGAGGTCGACACCGCCGCGCCGGCCGAGCCAGCCGTCGCCGCTCACGCGCACCTCGTACCAGGTCGGCAGGCCCTGGATGTTGGACGGGAAGATGTTGCGCGGGCTGACCGGCACGCCCATGCGCAGGATCGCCTTCGCGAACAGTTCGTTGGCGGATGCGGAACCGGAGCCGTTGACGTTGGCGAACTTGACGACGAAGTCGTTGACCGCAGTCATCGGGTCAGGAGGCCGTGGCGTCATGCCGCCTTCTCCTTCGGCGCACCGGAGCGGCAACCCTCGCCCGCGTGCGTGATGCCGAGCAGGAACTTCTGCATGTCCCACGCTCCCGTCGGGCAGCGCTCGGCGCACAGGCCGCAGTGCAGGCAGACGTCCTCGTCCTTGACCATCACGCGGCCGGTCTTGAGCGGCGTCGACACGTAGAGGTCCTGCGACGTGTTGAGCGCGGGCGCGGACAGGCGCCTGCGCAGTTCGTCCTCGACGCCATCCTGCGTGAACGTGATGCAGTCCATCGGGCAGATGTCGACGCAGGCGTCGCATTCGATGCAGACGCGCTCGCTGAACACGGTCTGCACGTCGCAGTTGAGGCAGCGCTGCGTCTCCTTCCACGCGGTTTCGGCATCGAAGCCGAGTTCGACCTCGAGCTGGATGCTCTTGAGCGTACGGTCCGCGTCAGCCCACGGCACCTTGTAGCGCTCGTCCGGCGAAACGTCGTTGTCGTAGCTCCACTCGTGGATGCCCATCTTCTGCGAGATCATCTCGACCGCGGGCGCGGGTCGCTCGCGCACGTCCTCGCCCGACAGCAGCTTGTCGATGGACACTGCCGCCTCGTGGCCGTGCGCGACCGCCCAGATGATGTTCTTCGGGCCGAATGCGGCATCGCCGCCGAAGAATACGTGCGGCAGGCTCGATTGCATCGTCGCGGCGTCGACGACCGGCATGTCCCAACGCGGGTCGAACGCGATGCCGATGTCGCGCTCGATCCACGGGAATGCGTTCTCCTGGCCGACTGCGATCAGCACTTCGTCGCATTCGAACAGCTCGTCGGGGTCCCCGGTCGGCACGAGTGTGCGGCGGCCGTTCGTGTCGCGCTCCGCGCGCACCTTTTCGAACGTCATCCCGGTGAGGCGGTCGCCGTCGTGCACGAACGCCTTCGGCACGCGGTAGTCGAGGATCGGGATGCCTTCGTGCATCGCGTCCTCCTTCTCCCACGGGCTCGCCTTCATCTCGTCGAAGCCCGAACGCACGATCACCTTGACGTCGTCGCCGCCGAGTCGGCGCGCCGAGCGGCAGCAATCCATCGCGGTGTTGCCGCCGCCGAGCACGATCACGCGCCGGCCGACCTTCTCGACGTGGCCGAAGTAGACCGAGGCGAGCCAGTCGATGCCGACATGGATGTGCGCGGCCGCTTCGCGCCGGCCGGGCAGGTCGAGGTCGCGCCCGCGTGGTGCGCCGCAGCCGACGAACACCGCGTCGTGGCCTTCGGCGAGCAGGGCCTTGAGCGATTCGATGCGCCGGCTGCCGACGAAGTCGACGCCGAGGTCGAGGATGTAGCCGGTCTCTTCGTCGATGACGCGTTCGGGCAAGCGGAAGCGCGGCACCTGCGTGCGCATGAAGCCACCCGCCTTCGCGTCGGCCTCGAACACGGTCACGTGGTAGCCGAGCGGCGCGAGATCCCGCGCGACGGTGAGCGAGGCGGGGCCTGCGCCGATGCAGGCGACGCGCTTGCCGTTGCGGCGAGCGGCGGGTTTGGGCAAGCGTGCGCGGATGTCGTCCTTGAAGTCGGCCGCGACGCGCTTGAGGCGGCAGATGGCGACCGGCTCCGGCGTGCCGCCCGCGCTCGCCTCGACGCGGCCGCGCCGGCAAGCGGGCTCGCAGGGCCGGTCGCAGGTGCGCCCGAGGATCCCGGGGAACACGTTCGACTTCCAGTTGACGAGGTAGGCGTCGGAGTAGCGTCCGGCCGCGATCAGGCGGATGTACTCGGGGACCGGCGTATGGGCCGGGCAGGCCCACTGGCAATCGACGACCTTGTGGAAATAGGCAGGGTCACGCGTATCGGTCGGCTGCACTACGGTCCCCTCTGGAAACGCACAGTGTTGCTGTCGCCGAGACTAGACCTTGTGCCGGCGTGGTGCAAAGCGCAGCGCACCAAACGCGCGATGGGGAGCGCGCGTACGAGGCGAGGCGGGCCCCGACGCTCAGCCGCCGTTCGCCTCGATGTCCTTGTCGTGCTGTTCCTTTTCGTCCTGCAGTTGCTGCTCGACGGCCTTCGCCTTCTCCAGCGCCTTGAGCTGGTCGTCGAGCACGGTCTTCTGCTTCGCCGCGGCGGGCGCCGCCGACTCGGCCTTCGGCGCCTCCGGATCGGTCTTGCCGCCGCAGGCGCAGAGGGCGAGCATCAGGCTCGCGAGCAGGACGGTGCGGTTCATGGCGGACTCCCGGCAGCGGTATCCGCTAGAGTCTGCATCGCGGCCGGCGCCGGCCACAAGAAGGAGGACCCACGCATGACGACGGCGTCACGCTGGCGGCTCGACGGCCGCACCGCGCTCGTGACCGGCGCGAGCCAGGGCATCGGCTTTGCGTGCGCGCGCGAACTCGCCGCGCTCGGC
This sequence comes from Dokdonella sp., assembly GCF_051958935.1. Taxonomy (GTDB): domain Bacteria; phylum Pseudomonadota; class Gammaproteobacteria; order Xanthomonadales; family Rhodanobacteraceae; genus Dokdonella_A. Next base: position 70,157 of record NZ_JBQCFP010000127.1, read on the forward strand.
GCGGACGTGCTGCTCGTCGCGCGCGACGAAGTGCGCCTCGAACAGGCGCGCGCGGACCTCGCCGAGGAATTCGTGGACAGTGAATTCTTCGCGTGCGACGCCGATGTCGCCGTCGAGGAGCAGCGCCTCGAGGTATTCGACTGGATCGCCGACCTCGACGTCGAGCTGTCGCTGCTCGTCAACAACGTCGGCGGCAACGAATCGAAGCCCGCGCTCGATTACACGCTCGACGAGGTGCGCGCGCTGGTCGACCTCAACGTGCTCAGCGCGTTCGAACTGTGTCGCCTCGCGCACCCGCACCTCGCCGAACACGGCAATGCTGCGATCGTCAATGTCGGTTCCGTATCGGGCCTCGTGCATGTGCGCACGGGTGCGCCGTACGGCCTGACCAAGGCTGCGCTGCACCAGCTCACGCGCAACCTCGCCTGCGAATGGGCCGAGGACGGCATCCGCGTCAACGCTGTCGCCCCGTGGTACATCCGCACGCGCCGCACCGAGGGCAAGCTCGCCGATCCCGACTATCTCGACGACGTGCTGCTGCGCACGCCGATGGGTCGTATCGGCGAACCGGAGGAGGTTGCGGGGGCAGTCGCGTTCCTGTGCCTGCCGGCGTCGAGTTACGTGACCGGCGAGTGCATCGCGGTGGATGGAGGGTTCCTGCGATACGGGTTTTGAGCGCACCCTGTGCGCGACCGAGGCGCGCCGGCGCATTGCGACGCTGCGGTCGGCCACAAGGTGGATTCCATATCAGTTCGCCCTGAGCGCAGGCCGCAGGCCGGAGTCGAAGGACCATTCGGGTGACGGCAACCACAGCCGAAAACGGCGAGTCGGATCCGACCGCCTGCGTTAGCATCGTCGCATGCAAGCCGCCGCCGTCCCCACCACCTCCCTCGATCAGCGCGTCTGCGACCAGGCGCGCCTCACGCGCGATGCGCGTTTCGATGGCCTGTTCTACATCGCGGTGACATCGACGGGCATCTATTGTCGGCCGGTCTGCCCGGCGCCGTCGCCCCGTGCGCGAAACATCCGCTACTACGACAGCGCGGCGGCCGCGTCCGCGGCGGGCTTCCGCCCATGCCTGCGCTGCCGGCCGGAAGCAGCGCCAGGTTCGCCGTTGCACCGTGCGAAGAGCGAACTCGTCGCGGGTGCGCTGCGGTTGATCGAGCAGGGTGCACTCGACGAGGGTTCGCTGCCCGAACTCGCCGCCCGCGTCGGCGTCGGCGAGCGCCATCTGCGCCGCGTGTTCGCCGAGGAGCTCGGCGCGAGCCCGCTCGACGTCGCGGCGACGCGCCGCCTGCTGTTCGCCAAGCAACTGCTCACCGAAACCGCGATGCCGATCGCGCGCATCGCCGAAGCATCCGGCTATGCGAGTCTGCGTCGTTTCAATGCGGCGTTCGTCGCGACGTACGGCAAGCCGCCACGAGACTTCCGCCGCGGCCGCGCGCCCGCGGGCGCGGACGAGCTCGTGCTGCGCCTGCCGTATCGCGCGCCGTACGATGTCGAACACCTGCTCGGCTTCTACGGTCGCCGCACGATTCCCGGCGTCGAGGCGGTCGACGAACGCAGCTATCGTCGCAGCGTCGTCATCGACGGTGTACCCGGCTGGTTCGACGTCTCCGCACTCCCCGGCGACGACGCGCTCGCGTTGCGCGTGCACCATCCATCGAGCAGCGCGGTCGGCACGATCGTCGCGCGCGTCAAGCGCATGTTCGACATCGATGCCGACCCGCGCGCGCTCGAACTCGCGCTGCGCGGCAGCGCGCTGCTGAAGCCGTTGGTCCGGTGCTGGCCCGGCCAACGCCTGCCGGGCGCATGGGACGGCTTCGAACTCGCCGTACGCGCCGTGCTCGGCCAGCAGGTGAGCGTCGCCGCCGCGCGCACGTTCGCGGCGCGCGTCGCGGCGACGTACGGCTCGCCGTACACGGACGGCGAGGCGCACGGCGTCGGCGTGCTGTTCCCGACACCGGATCGCCTCGTCGATGCGCCGCTCGAAGAACAAGGTATCATCCGCGCGCGCGCGTCGACGATCCGCGGCATCGCACGCGCGGTACTGGATGGCCGACTCGCGTTCCGCGCCGAGCAGCCGCTCGCCGCGTTCGAACGCGACCTCGTCGCCTTGCCCGGCATCGGCGCGTGGACCGCGCACTACATCGCGATGCGCGCGCTCGCTCAGCCGGATGCATTCCCTGCCGCCGACCTCATCCTGCGCCGTGCGGCGGGGCAGGGCCGCACGTTGTCGACGCGCGAACTCGAGCGCCTCAGCGAGGAATGGCGGCCGTGGCGCGCGTATGCGGTGATGCTGTTGTGGCGCAGCAGCTAGCAGGCTGTTGAAAACAGCCTGCGGACGCGATCCAGGGATGGATCGCTCGCGAGTCGACGACGCACGGCGTTGAATCGCGGAACCGAGTCCGGACGTGCGCCGGACTCGCTGAGTTGAAAAAAAGCGCTGGATAGCGCCTTTTTCAACATCCTGCCAGCGCTCTTGCGCGCGGAAAGCGATCGAATCCTCGGAGTCGAATGCAATGTCCATCAGTTACGACTATCTCGACACGCCCATCGGCCGCCTCCTGCTCGCCGCCGACGACGCCGGCCTGCGCTGCATCCAGTTCGAACGTGCGGGCCAGGGCGATCGCATCGCACCGTCATGGCGGCGCGGCCGCCACGGCCTCGAAAACGCGATCGCGCAACTCGACGCGTACTTCGCCGGCGAGCTGCATGCATTCGATTTGCCGCTCGCCGCCGAAGGCACGCGCTTCCGCCAGTCGGTCTGGAATGCACTCGCGCGCATCCCGTATGGCGAAACGATCAGCTACGGCGAACTCGCACGCCGCATCGGCGACCCGTCCGCGAGCCGAGCGGTGGGCGCCGCCAACGGGGCCAACCCGTTGCCGATCGTCGTGCCGTGCCACCGCGTGATCGGCGCGAACGGCAAGCTCACCGGTTTCGGTGGCGGCCTCCCCGTCAAGCATTGGCTGCTCGAACACGAACGCCGCCACGCACCACGCGCGCCGTTCGCGCTGTCGTAGATCGCGGCTGAGCCGGGTCGATAGCGAAGCCTGTGGAGCAAGACAGAAGACTCAAAGCTTGAAACACGGAGTACACGGAGCACACGAAGAAGCAGGACGAAGTGAAAAGCTTTTCCTTGGTGTGCTCTGTGTGCTTCCTGTTTCAGGCTTTGTCACTGCTTGTGGTCGTCTCAGCACCCGCGCAGGCGTTCGCGCAGTTGCGCCTGTTCCTGCTCGAGTTGCGCTTCGGTGTCGCTGAAGGCGCGGCGCAGTTGACCGGTGACCTTGTCGAGTTCATTGCGCAGGTAGGCGCAGGCCTCGACCCGATCCGCGTGGTGGCATTCGTCGACGACCCAGACATAACCCGCGTCGAGCGGATCCGCGCGCGCCGGTGTCGACGGCGGATGCTGCAGTTCCGGAGCGGAAACGCCGGCACCGCCCGGGCCGTAGGTCTGCGCAAGGCTCTTGCCCGATCCCGCGACCATCGCGTACGGCACCCAGCTGCGCCGGCCGACGCCGTCTTCGCTCACGTAGCGACTGCCGTCGGTCGCGGTGCACAGGTAGAGCGTGGGCGGCGCTACCGCGGGCGGTGGCGGTGCCGGCGCTTCCACCGCGGGTGCTGCGACCTCGACCGCGACCGGTGCCGGTGTTTCGGCCGTGGGCGGCGGCCGTGGGTCGGCGAGATGGAGGACCGACTGTTCGGTGGCGTCAGCGCACGGCTTGTCCTGGAAACTCACGCCCTCGACGCCCGCGCAGCGGTACACCTCGGTCGCGGCGGCGGTGAGCGGCAGGAGGGCGAGCAGGGCGATCGCGCGAATCATGCGCGCATCGTAAACCCGTGCGCCGGCGCGGGACGAATGACGCGTGCGCCTGCCCGCGGAAACGGACTACGATGCGCGCCTGCGTCCTGTCGGAGCCCTGGATGACCGCCGATTTCATCGATCTGGCCAGCGACACGAAAACGCGGCCGACCGCGGCGATGCGCGCCGCGATGGCCGCGGCCGAGGTCGGCGACGAGCGCGCGCACGAGGACCCGAGCGTCAACCGCCCGCTTGCGCGGTGCGCCGCGTTGCTCGGCAAGGAGTCGGCGGTGTTCCTGCCGTCGGGCACGATGGCGAACGAGATCGCGCTCGCGGTGCACTGCCGGCCCGGCGACGCAGTGCTGTGCGATGCGACGTCGCACCTGATCGGCTTCGAGGGCGGCGGTCCGGCGGCGCTCGCGGGCGTGATGATCGAGCCGAGCGGCGGCCGTCGCGGCATCTTCGACGCGGCCGCGCTGCGCGCGGCGACCCGCGCCGACACGCCCTATGCGCCACGCCAGCGGCTCGTCGTGGTCGAGCAGACGTCGAACCTCGGCGGCGGTGCGATATGGCCGCAGGCGACACTCGACGACGTCGCCGCGACGGCGCGCGCGGCGGGGCTCGCGACGCACATGGACGGTGCGCGCCTGCTCAATGCCTGCATCGCGAGCCGCGCCGACGCCGCGCGGCAGGCGTGCGGATACGACTCGGTCTGGATCGATTTCAGCAAAGGCCTCGGCGCGCCCGGCGGTGCGGTGCTCGCCGGCAGCCGCGCGTTCTGCGACGAGGCATTCCGCATCAAGCTGCGCTGGGGCGGCGCGATGCGGCAGAGCGGCATCATCGCCGCCGCGTGCGAATACGCGCTCGACCATCACGTCGAGCGCCTCGCCGAAGACCACGCGAATGCGCGCCGCTTCGCCGACGCACTCGCCGGCGCGCCGGGCATCGCGATCACGCCGGCCGAGGTCGAGACGAACCTCGTCTACTTCGACGTCGCGGCGGCCGGCGGCGCGCGCGCGTTCGTCGCAGCGCTCGAGGCGCGCGGCGTGCGCATGGTCGCGATGGGCGCCTCGCGCGTGCGCGCGGTAACCCACCTGGACGTCGATTCGGTGGCGGTCGATCGCGCCGCGGCCCTCGTCCGGGAATTCTGCGGGGAAATGCGCCGGTAGAAGGCATACAAGGACTGGATTGGCCCGCGACTTGCTTGCCTGGGAGAGACGGCGAAGAAGGGGCATTTCTTGGACGATCGAGCGCGAGGACGGCGGTGGCTCGGGCGGGCAATGGCGCTCGTGCTGCTGTGCTCGGGCATCGGCGCCGCGGCGCACGAGGCGCCGATGCATGTCGAACGGCGCGAGCCGGACCTGCCGCGCAGCAGCGCCGCGCGCATCGTCGCCGGCGCAGAAGAGGCCCGTTTCGTCGCTGAATCGTACGCGGCGATTACGCCGTCGCGCGAACATGGACAGTGGTACCGGATCCGCCTCGCGAGCGACTGGATGGACGCGCGCCCGCCGGTGCTGACGATCTCCGACCCGCAAGGCCTCGCCGTCGTCGCCTACCTGCCGCCGGCCTACGCGGGGGTCGAACGCAGCGTCTATCGTGCCGACGGAGGCGGGGAATTCACGCGCCACGCGATTTCGATCGTGCTGCCCGACGACCTGCGCGCCGACCAACCGGTCTACCTCTGGATCGATCCGGCGAGCAGCGTGCCGCGCCGGCTCATGATCAGCGACATGGCGCAGGCGCGCACGCGCGACATCGTCAATGCGCGGCTCGACATCCTGTTCCCGGCGATCCAGCTCGCGACCCTGCTGGTCATGCTGAGCTTCTTCATCGTGCTGCGCGAGCGCATGTATGCGTACTTCGTCGGCCAGATGCTGTTCATCGTGCTGTTCGAGTTCTACGAGTTCGGCGTGGGCTTCGAGTATCCGCCGCTCGCTTGGCTCGCGCCGTTCGGCATCCGCGCGACCTGGCTCATGTCCCTGCTCGCCGCGATGCTGTCGATCGACTTCACGCGCCAGTTCCTCGATCTTGCGCATGCGGCGCCGCGCATCGACCGCGTGCTCGCGCGCGCGAGCTGGCCGCTGCTCGCGTTGGCGCTGATCGTGCTCGCGCCCTGGACGGGACCGGCCGGTTGGCTCGAAGACGTGCTCGCGTTCGCCTTCCTGCTGCTCGCGCCGCTGCTGCTCGTCTCGGGCCTCGCCGCCTGGCAGCAGGGCGGCCACCGTGGCGGCTATTACCTCTGCGCGTGGGTGCCGGGCCTCTTGTTCGTCATCGTGCGCTCGCTGCAGCTCGCGCTGCACTGGCCGGAACCGGTCTGGCTCGAGTTCGCGCTGCCGGCCGCGTTTGCATTCGCGGGGATCGTGCTCGCGTTCGGCCTCGCGGACCACATCGTGTCGATCCGCGACGAACGCGACCTCGCCCACCGGCTCGCCGAGCACGACATGCTCACCGGCGTGCTCAACCGCCGCGCGATCCTCGCGCGACTGCGCAGCGCATTCCTCGCCGCGCGCGAGAAGGAGCGGCCGCTCGCGGTGCTGTTCCTCGACCTCGACCACTTCAAGCGCGTCAACGACAGCTACGGCCATCGCGCCGGCGACCAGTGCCTGCGCGCGGTGATCGCGCCGATCGCGACCGAGCTGCGCCAGGGCGATGCGCTCGGCCGCTACGGCGGCGAGGAGTTCCTCGTCGTGCTGCCGGGCGCGACGGTCGCGAACGCCGAGGGCGTCGCCGAGCGCATTCGCCGGCGCGTCGAGGAGATGCCGATGCTGATCTCCGGCACGCGTGTCGGCCTCACCCTCAGCATCGGCGTGGCCGTACTCGAGCCGGAAGTGCTGACGCCCGACGACCTCATCGAGCGCGCCGATGCCGCGCTGTATCTGTCCAAGAGTGGCGGCCGCAACCTCGTCAGCACCCATCGTGGGGCGCTGGCGCCGCTCGCCGAAACCGCGCACGACGTCGGCCAGGGCGAGTGACGCGCGCGACGGCCCTGCGGCAGCGCATGCCGGCGGGACTCGCCGCCGTGCGGCTACGCGGATGCGCTGCCACCGCCGGCACGCGTGGTGCGCGCGCGCTCGACGCCGATCGGCAGCACGGCGATGCGCCGGTACTCCTCGCCGTCGAACGCGCACGGATCGGCGAGCCAGTCCTCGAGCATCGGGGTCGCGTCGTTGCCCCAGAAGAGTTCGCCCGCGACCGCGAGCGTCGGCACGCCGAACACGCCTGCCGCGAGCGCGGCGTCGGTGTTCTCGCGCAGGCGCGCCTTGACCGGTTCCGCGGCGATCGCGGCGGCGGCATCGTCGATGCCGAGCGAGCGGGCGACCTCGGCGAGTTCGCCCGCGCTCGTTCCCGCGCACCCGTCACGCCAGAGGTGATCGAAAATCGCCGTCACGGCGTCGAAGCCGCCGCCAGCGGCGATGCACAGGCGCAGCGCGGCGAGCGAGTTGAACGGATGCGCGGGCGGAAAGCGAAGGCGCACGCCCGCGCGGTCGGCCTGCCACTGCACGAATCGGTAGGTGAACTCGCGCTTGCCGGCGATCTCCGCCGGGCCGAGCTGGCCATGCCGCGCGAGCACCGCGCCGAACACGATCGGCACCGGCTCGATCGCGAGACGCTCGCTCAGCGCGCGCAATGCGGGCAGTTGCAGGTAGGCGAACGGTGAAACGAAATCGAAATACCAGGTGGCTGTGCGCATGTCAGTGCAGTGTCTTGTAGACCTCGGGATCGAACGCGTCGACCGCGATCACCTCGTCGCGTGCGTCGCGAGCCTCGTTGAGCAGGTCGTACTCGGCGCCGCTGATGACGCCCGCGGCGACGCCGAGGTCATCGAGCAGGTAACCCGGCGCGCGATCGAGCGCGCCGGCGCGCACCGCGTCGCGCAGCTTCGTCTCGATCGGGATCGCGCGCACCGCCTTGTCGAGCGCGGCTTCGAGCGAACCGAGGCCGGGTTCCTCCGGTGGTGGCACGAAAACGTCGGCGGTGAGCGTGCGGCGCGCCTCGCGGTTCTCGAGGATGTCGCGCGCGACTTCGCTGCCGAGCCGGTCGGACGGCGGGCGGAAGCGCGCACCGAGCGGGAAGATGGCGAGCTTGAGCAACACGGCGGCCCACCGCACGGGCAGGTTGTCGAGCACGCCGAGCAGCGCTTCCTGGATGCGGTACAGGCACAGTTCCGCCGACCAGCAGGCGAGCGCATGGTTCGGCCGCGTCTTCGGTTCGTCGTGGTAGCGCTTGAGCGCCGCGCTCGCGAGGTAGAGGTAGGCGAGCGCGTCAGCGAGGCGGCCGGACAGCTTCTCGCGCCGCTTGAGCGAGCCGCCGAGCGTGCCCATCGCGGTGTCCGAGACGATCGTGAAAGCCGCCGAGAAGCGTGAAAGGTGCTGGTAGTAGCGGTGCGTGTCCTCGGTGCGCGGCACGCCGGCGAGGCGCGAGCCGCTCCAGGCGAGCAGCTTCGCGCGCACGGCGCGCGTCACGAACAGGTTGACGTGGCCGAAGATCGCGCGATCGAACGCGGCGAGGTCGTTCTTCGCGACCGCGTCGATCTCCTTCTGCACGAACGGATGGCAGCGGATCGCGCCCTGGCCGTAGACGATCATCGACCGCGTGAGGATGTTCGCGCCCTCGACCGTGATGCCGATCGGCACCGCGTCCCAGGCGCGCGCGAGCGCGTTGCGCGGCCCGCGCTGGATCGCGCTGCCGGCGCGGATGTCCATCGCGTCGGCGACGACCTGGCGCATGCTGTCGGTGAGATAGGCCTTGCAGATGTTGCCGATCACCGCCGGCTTCTCGCCCGCGTCGAGCGCGCCGCAGGTGAGCGTGCGCGCGGCAGTCATGAGGTAGGTGAGCCCGGCGATGCGCGCGAGCGGCTCCTCGATGCCTTCGAAGCGGCCGATCGGCGTGTCGAACTGTTCGCGCACGGTGGCGTACGCGCCGCAGATGCGCGTGGCGAGCTGCGCTGCGCCGATCGACAGTGCCGGCAGGGAAATCGAGCGGCCCGCGGCGAGCGAGTCCAGGAGCATGCGCCAGCCGTGGCCGATCTGTTCGCGCCCGCCGATCACCGCTTCGTCGAGCGGCACGAACACGTCCTTGCCGACGATCGGGCCGTTCATGAACGGCACGCCCATCGGGTCGTGGCGCAGGCCGATCTCGATGCCTGGCGTCGCGCGAGGGATCAGCGCACAGGTGATGCCACGATCTTCCCGGTCGCCGATGAGCCGGTTCGGATCCTTGAGGCGGAACGCGAGGCCGATCAGCGTCGCGACCGGCGCGAGCGTGATGTAGCGCTTCTTCCACTCGAGGCGGAGGCCGAGCACCTCGACGCCGTCGACGACGCGCTTCTCGACGATGCCGACCGACTGCGTCGCGGCCGCATCCGAGCCGGCTTCCGGGCCGGTCAGGGCGAAGCATGGAATTTCCTCGCCGCGCGCGAGCCGCGCGAGGTACTTCTGCTTCTGCGCGGCGGTGCCATAGTGAAGCAGCAGTTCGCCCGGCCCGAGCGAGTTCGGCACCATGACGGTCACGGCCGCGGTGACCGAACGGCTCGCGATGCGCGTAACGACGCGCGAATGGCCGACCGCCGAGAAACCGAGGCCGTCGTGCTCCTTCGGAATGATCATGCCGAGGAAGCGCTGTTCGCGGATGTAGCGCCAGATTTCGGGTGGCAGGTCGCGCTGCTGGTAAACCTCCCAATCGCTGAGGCGTCGGCACAATTCCTCGACCGGGCCATCCATGAACGCCTGTTCCTCCGCGCTCAGCGGTGCCGGTGCGAAGTCGAGCAGCTTCTGCCAGTCGGGCATGCCGCCGAACAGGTCGCCGTCCCACCACACCGTGCCCGCTTCGAGTGCGATGCGCTCGGTATCGCCGAGCCGCGGCAGCACCTTCGCGAACACCGGCATCACGAAGCGCGATACGAGTGCGCGCCGCAGCGGCGGCAGGCCGAACACGAGCGCGAGCACGACCGCGACGACGGTGCAGGTGGCGAACAGCACCGGGTGGGCGACGCCGTCGATGCGCCAGCCGAGCAGCCAGGTCGCCGTCGCGGCGACCCAGGCGAGGAAACCGAGACCGCGGAACGCGAGCGCCCCGAACAGCGCGAGCGCGAGGAGCAGAACGATCCAGATCATGTCGCCACCTCCGGTCGTGGAACACCGATTATGCCTGTTGCGCGCGCCCGCCGCGGCCACGGCCCTGCGTAGAATGCGCGCTCGATCGGGGGAATCGCATGCGCATCATCGCCCTGCTGCTGCTCGGCCTGGCGCTCTATTTCGCCGCGGGACTGTTCTGGCCCGCGCGCTACGAGGGGGCGCGCTACGTGCCGCCGGCGGCGCCCGACAGCCCGGCGCTGCGTGCGCTGCGCGCGCGCCCGCTGCCGATCGACGACGCCGCGCGCGACGACGCATTCGTCGAACTGGCGGCGTTGCAGCAGAACGATGACGCAACAGCCTATGCGCGCTGGATGCAGGCGCGCGCATGGCGTGCATTCCTCGGTCGGCCCGAGCCGGCGCTCGCCCACGTCGGCGCGGCGATCGACGCGGGTCGCGACGGCGAGGCGGAGCTCGCCGCGCTGCGCGCCGACGTGCTCGCCGCGATCGTCGCGGTGCGGATCGAAACCGCACTCGCGCCGGCCCTGCTCGACCTGTATGTCGCCGGCGAGGACATGTCGCGTGGGCGCGTGCTCACGGTGGTCGCGCCCGGGCTGTGGAGCATCGACATCGGACGCTTCCATGCCTATCGCGTCGCGGTGAAGGTGCGCAATCTTTCGCGAGCGCCGATCGACGGCACGCCGGTCGCCCCGTTCCGTCTCGTGATGTCGTGGGACGGCGAGCGCGACAAGAGCGTGCGTTGCCGCGCCGACTGACGTATCTACTTAGTCCTGATCATCGCACGGCGAGGCGCGCCTGGAGCCAGGCATCGAAGTCACGTTCTGGTGCAGGAGCATGGCCGATCTCGGCTGGAAGACCGCGGCGGAGCCGATCGACTGGCTGCGCAGCGGCGCCGCCGTCGACGATCACCGCCTCGAGCTCGTCGCGGGCGAATCGTAGCGGCGATTCCCTCGCTCGGTGTCGTGTTGCGCCGCGGCGGCAACGACTACCGCACGCCCGAGCTCGACCGCGCGGCCGACCTCGCGCGCCATCGCGCGGGCGCGCGTGGCTGCTTCGAGCGCGGCACCTGCCTGCGCGAGATGTTCAGCAGCGCAGGCCAATGGCGCGCGACGCTCGCGTGGGCGCTCGCCGCGCTCGCCGTGTGCGTGACCGCGGCAACGCTCGCCCGGTCGCTTGCGACCGCGCTGCTGCTCGCGCTGTTCACGACGATCAGCGCCGCCATGCGCGCCCTCGTCGCCGGCGACGGCGACCTGCATCCGCTCCAGCCGCTGCACGCCACCGCCTGGATCGCCGCGGGCGCAGGGCTTGCCGCGCTCGCGTGGTCGTTGCGCGCGCCGCTGTCGGACTGGCGCGCGATGCGCGCGCGCCCGCGACCCGGCGTCATCTACGCGCGATGGGCGGCGGCCGCGGGCACGCTATGGGCGATCAGCGCGGTCGCGTACGGCGCGCTCGCGCTGTGGACGCTATGGTCCGCGTTTCGCCGCTAGCGAAGCGGGCCATTCCGTGGCGCTGGCGCAACGGCGGCAGGGGAATGGCTGCATGCGTGGCAACGATGAGGCTTCGGCCCGCCCGGCCCTGTCCGGCCACGCCGCGCGATCGTTGCGACGCGCCGCGGGAAGCTGCGAAGATCCGTCGATGAAGAACAAGACCGACATCGTCAACAACTGGCTGCCGCGCTACACGGGTTCGGCGCTCGACCGCTTCGGCGAACATGTGCTGCTCACCAATTTCGGCCACTACGTCGAGCTGTTCGCGCAGTGGCACGGCGTCGACGTGCAGGGGCGCGACCGACCGATGCCGAATGCGACCGCCGACGGCATCACGATGATCAACTTCGGCATGGGCAGTCCCAATGCCGCGACCGTGATGGACCTCCTGTCGGCGATCGGCCCGAAGGCGGCGCTGTTCCTCGGCAAGTGCGGCGGGCTCAAGAAGAAGAACCAGCTCGGCGACCTCGTGCTGCCGATCGCCGCGATCCGCGGCGAGGGCACGTCGAACGACTACCTGTTGCCGGAAGTGCCGGCGCTGCCCGCGTTCCAGCTGCAGCGCGCGGTGTCGACGATGATCCGCGACCTCGGCCACGACTACTGGACCGGCACGGTCTACACGACCAACCGCCGCGTGTGGGAGCACGACGTCGCGTTCAAGGACTACCTGCGCAAGACGCGCTGCATGGCGATCGACATGGAAACCGCGACCGTGTTCGCGGCCGGCTTCGCCAACCACATCCCGACCGGCGCGCTGCTGCTCGTGTCCGACCAGCCGATGATCCCCGAAGGCGTGAAGACCGAGGCGAGCGACAAGCTGATCACCGCGAATTTCGTCGAGGCGCACATCACGGTCGGCATCGAGGCGCTCAAGCTGGTGCGCCGCAACGGACGCAGCGTGAAGCACCTGCGCTTCGAGGACGACAACGACACCTGATCGACCGCGACGACGCATGTCACGCTGAACCGGAGTCCTGCACATGCCCAGACACAAGCGCACGAACCGCCACAGCGAGCGTCATCGCAGCGAACACATCGGTTGGCTGCGCGCCGCCGTGCTCGGCGCGAACGACGGCATCCTCTCCACCGCGGGCCTCGTCGTCGGCGTGGCCAGCGCCCAGGCTTCGAAAAGTGCCGTGATGCTGGCCGGATTCGCCGGCCTCGTTGCGGGCGGGTTCTCGATGGCGGCGGGTGAATACGTCTCGGTAAGTTCGCAGACGGATACCGAGACCGCCGACCGCACGCGCGAGCAGCAGGAACTGGCGACCGATCCCGCGGGCGAACGCGAGGAACTCGTCAACATCTACGTCGGGCGCGGTCTCGACCGCGAACTTGCCGGGAGAGTCGCCGACCAGATGATGGCGCACGACGCGCTCGGCGCCCACCTGCGCGACGAGCTCGGTCTCAGCGAGACGCTGCGCGCCCGCCCGATCCAGGCTGCATTGACGTCGGCGGCGACGTTCGTCGCGGGCTCGTCACTGCCATTGCTCGCGGTCATTCCCGCGCCGAACGACCATGTCGCGACGGTCGTTGCCGGTGTAGCGCTGGTCGCCCTCGGCGTGCTCGGCGCGGTCGCCGCACGCACGGGCGGCGCGCCGGCGATCACGGGTGCCGTGCGCGTGCTGTTCTGGGGCGCGCTCGCGATGGCCGCCACCGCCGCGACCGGCAAGCTGTTCGGCGTCGCGGTGTGAACGGGTCTTGCGCGGCGCTTGGAGCCGAAGCCTGAAACACGAAGGACGCGAAGAACACGAAGAAGAAAAATGAACGGACAGGATGTGGGCGAGCAGCTCAGGCCTTTCGCGAGTGCGCCCCAAAAAGCCTGATTTCGACAATGCGCCGTTCCTACGTGTACTTCGTGTTTCAGCTTTTTCGCGGTACCCGGCCGACCGGGTCAGTACGACAATAGCGCGTGCAGCGGCGGTATGTCGCCCCAGCGGGCGCGGCCGTGCAGGGCGGCGAGTTCGATGAGGACGCTCGCGCCGACCACGGTCGCACCGAGGCGCTCGACGACCGCGCGCGCCGCGCAGAGCGTGCCACCGGTCGCGAGCACGTCGTCGGCAATTAGGACGCGCTCGCCCGCGCGCAGCGCGTCGTCGCGGGCCTCGAGGCGATCGCGCGCGTATTCGAGTTCGTAGTCGACCGCGACCACCGGAGGCGGCAGCTTGCCGGGCTTGCGCAGCGGCACGAAGCCGGCGCCGAGCGTGGTCGCGAGCGCTGCGCCGAAGATGAAGCCGCGCGCCTCGATCGCGCACACGGCCTGGACCTGCGCCTCGCGCCATGGCTCGGCGAGCAGCGCGATGCAGCGCGCGAACTCGCCCGCGTCGGCGAGCAGCGGGGTGACGTCACGGAACACGATGCCCGGCGTCGGGAAATCCGGCACCGCGCGGATCAGGCTGGCGAGCTTCTGCATGGGTTCGTCAGGACGGGCGAAGAATGGCGAGCAGGGCGGGTCGAGCCGCGTAGCGGCGAGTCCCGCCATCAACGAAGCGGCGGCACGCGCGATGCGCGTACCGCCCTACGTGCGGGCGATCAATAACGCGGGATCGACGGATCGATCTCGACCGACCAGGCGTCGATGCCGCCTTCGACGTTCCACAAGTTGGTGAAGCCGTGCTCGCGGAAATGCTCGGCCGCATTGCGGCTCGAGTTGCCGTGGTGGCAGATGAAGGCGAGGGCGGCGTCCTTCGGTAGCGCGGTGAGGCGTGCATGCGTTTCCGGCGTGAACGGCTCGGCACCGGCGAAAGGCGCGATCGCGCGGTCCTGTTCAGGCCGCACGTCGACGACGGTGATGTCGCCGGCCTGCATGCGTTCCTTGAGCTGGTGCACGTCGAGCGAGCGGATCGCCTGCGGTGCCTGCGGCAGGAAGATCGCGAGGCCTTCGCCGTGCGGCGTGCGCGTCCAGTCGATGCTCGCGCCACGCGCGCGCTGCGCGCTCGCCGCGTCGAAACGGATCTCCAGGCCGTTGGCGACGGCGACGATGTCGTTCTCGCCCGGCTCGCGCAGCTGGAACTGCGGCTGGAAGCGGCCGTCGACGACGAGGAACAGCTTGGCGTCGCCCGCGTCGGCGAGCGCGGCGCGCACCTTCTCGACGGCGGCGTCGGAAATCGTCAGCTGCGGCGGTGTGCGGTCAGGTGCGGCGACGCCGAGCACGCGATGGAGTTCGCCCGAGTCGAACATCGACTGCACGATGTCCGCGCCGCCGACGAGTTCGCCGCCGATGTACAGCTGCGGGATCGTCGGCCACTGGCCGAATTCCTTGATGCCTGCGCGGATCTCCTCGTCGGCGAGCACGTCGACACTGTGGTAGTCCTCGAGCAGCGCGTTGAGGCGGTCGGCCGCGGCCGCCGAGAAGCCGCACTGCGGCGCGTGGCGCGTGCCCTTCATGAACAGCACGACGTGATGGTCGGCGAGCAGCGATTCGATGCGCGCGCGCGTGGCGGGAGAGAGCGACATGGCGGGTTCCGTGGGGCGGGTCGGTGATGATACGCCCGTGCGGGATGTGGGGCGGGCGGGACGGGCGGGAATTTATGGGCGATAATCATGCGATGCAAGACGCCGCGCCGGACGCGTGGCGGCCAGGGCAGGGGCAGGGCCGCGAGGCCTTCGAATGCAGCACAGGCTCGGAATCCATTCGTCGCGAGGCGATCGCCGGCGGCGCCCGGGATTCCGCATGGATCGGCACAAAGCTCGGGAGGGGTGTCATGGTTCGTCGCAAGTCGCTCGCGGTCGCGATCGGGGCCGCGTTGTCCACGGTCACATTGTCGGTCGTCTCCATTGCCGGATCGGCGCGAGCGCAACCCGCGCCGCCCGCGGAAGGCGTCGTGCCCATTACCTACGTCGGTGCCAACGCGCGCGTGTCGCTCGGCATCGACGACGACGGCGACGTGCTCGGCGAGATCCTCGGCATCCTCGGCAAGACCGACGACCATGCCTGGCTCGCGCAACTGTGGCTCGGACAGGGCGGCGCCGGCGGCGCGCAGGTCGACTACCACTGGCTGCGCGGCGATCCCGGCGCGCAAGGCGCCGGCGGCACGAGCGTGCTCAAGGCATTCGGCGCGTTCGACCAGAACGCGTGGAAGGATCGCAAGGCGACGCTCGGCGTCGGCTGGGAGCGGAACGATTTCTCGATCGACGCATACCTCAGCCACGCGACCTCCGGATCGCGTCTGGCCGGAACGACGCTCGCCACCGACGTGACCCAGCTGGCGGGCACGGACGAACACGGCGACTACACGCAGACGCAGACGATCGAGACGCTCACCGAAGCGTTCGAGCATCCGTACGACGACGGCGTCGGCGTGCGTTTCGGCCGGTATTTCGACGAGCCGCTGCTGCGCGTGCGCGGCGGCCTCGATTACGAGCGCGGCAAGTACGACTCCGACCAGTGGACGTTGTCGCTCGGCCTCGACAAGTATTTCGCGAACACCGGTTTCAGCGTGTCGCTGCTCGGCGAGAGCCTGCACAAGGGCGGCGAGTTCGAGCGCGACAGGAGCGACACGCGTGGCTGGCTGCTGCTGCGCTACGACATCGGCCAGAACTACCGCGCACGCGAGCCGTACCGCATGGTTCAGGTCGAGCGTCCCGCCCCGGCCGCCGCGGCGACGGCGCCGCAGGTGGTGCGCAACGAGGTCAAGCTCGACGGCGATGCGTTCTTCGACTTCGACCATTCGGACCTGCGCGCCGACGCGCGCGCCGCGCTCGACGCACTCATCGACAAGCTGAAATCCACCTCGCGCGTGAGCCGCGTCGCCGTCGTCGGCCACACCGACTCGGTCGGTACGGTCGCCTACAACCAGAAGCTGTCGGAACGACGCGCAGCGAGTGCCAAGCGTTACCTCGTCGCGCATGGCGTCGACGCCGCCGAGATCGACGCGCGCGGCGAAGGCGAGCTCAACCCGTCGTACCCGAACGACACGCCGGCCGATCGCCAGAAGAACCGCCGCGTCGACGTCGAGTTCCTCACGATCGAGGAGACGATCGAACCGGCGCCGCCCGCGCCCACCCCCGAGGTCGAATGGGTGAGGGAGCCCGTCGCCGCGCCGCCGGCCTGGATCGAGCGTGCGTTGCGCAATCCGGCCGAGCACAAGCGCACGGTCGACGTGTACCGCTTCGAGAAGACGACGAAGACGACGACACTCGGCCCGCGCAATTACACCAACCATCCGCCCGTCGCGCAGGACGACGCGATCGCGCTCGAGCAGGATGCGCCCGCGACGCCGATCGCGGTGCTCGCCAACGACAGCGACCCCGATGGCGACACGCTGGCCGTGACGAGCGTCGGCGCACCGTCGCACGGCAGTGCGGTCGCGACGCCCGCGGGCGTCGACTACACGCCCGCCGCCGGCTACGTCGGCGACGACAGCTTCACCTACACGATCAGCGACGGCCGTGGCGGCAGCGCGAGCGCGACGGTGCACGTGACCGTCACGACGCCGAACCATCCGCCGGTGGCGGGGCCGCTGTCGGTGCGCGTGCTCAAGGGCGCATCGATCGACATCCCCGTCCTGCAGGCGGCGTCGGATCCCGATGGCGACCCGCTCACGGTGATCGCGGTGAACCACACCGGGCCGTTGCCGGACAACACGGTCACGATCAACCCGGACTTCACCGTGCACTACACGTCGATCCACGGCTGGTTCGGCCAGGACTACTTCGAGTACACCGTGTCCGACGGCAAGGGCGGCACGGCGACCGGCACGATCGCGGTGCACGTGTACGAGATTCCGCCGCCGATATGAGGCGCTCATGCGGATGACCGGGCATCCTGCCCGGGATCCGTTCGCCGCGCCCGGTACAGGCCCGGCGCGGCTCCGCGGTGTTGGCTGTCGCGTCCCGCTAGGCCGCGGCGGGCAACGGCCATGGCTCGGCGGCCGTGCCACTGCGCGCCAGGCTGAGCCGGCGGTCGCTCCAGTGCAGCAGTTCGAAAGAGCCGTCGTGGTGCTCGACGAGGCCGGTGCAATGTTCGACCCAGTCGCCGTCATTGATGTAGAGCGCGCCGGCATGATCGTGCATGTTCGCGTAGTGGATGTGGCCGCAGATGTGGCCGTCGAACCCGTCGGCGCCGGCCTGGGCGGCGACGCGGCGTTCGAAATCGGCGATGAAGCGGCGGGCGGCGCCGATGCGCATCTTCAGCAGGATCGACAGCGGGCGATAGCCGAGGCCAAGCAGCCGCAACAACGCATTCGCGCGCCGGTTCGAGGCGCACACGACATCCTGCAGCACGTCGCCGAGCGCGAGCAGCCAGCGTGGCGCATCGCGATGACGGTCGTACTCGTCGCCGTGGCTGACCCGGTAACGTCGGCCGTCGGTGCCGACGTGCACCGCGTCGAGGCTGATCTCCACGCCGGCGACACGCATGCCCGCGAAGCGGCGCAGGGCCGCGTCGTGATTGCCCGGGATGTAGACGACGCGCGTGCCTAGCGCGGCGATCGCCAGCAGCTCGCGGATCACTGCGGCGTGACTCGCATGCCAGTACGGCCGCTTCGCCATGTTCTCGAAGTCGACGATGTCGCCGACGAGGTAGAGCCGCTCGCAGCGCAGCGTGCGCAGGAAGTCGAGCAGGTAGCGGGCCTTGCAGCCGGCGTAGCCCAGGTGCACGTCGGAGATGAACACGCTGCGGAACGAGAGTCGCGACATCGCGCATCCTCGCGGGAAGCCGGATGCAGTGTCGGCTCCGTACGTCTCGCGCGGGTTGCGCCGCGGTTGCACGACGGTGACAGTGAATGCGCGGCGCAGCCCGCATCGCAACACGTGCGTGTCACATCGCCGGCTTAGCATCCGTGCGCAGTCCCCCGCCACCGCGAACGCCGATGCCGATCCCGAACCTGCGCGACAAGTTCGACCAGGCCATCTTCGATGCGATCTATACGCGCAGCCTCGTCTACAACACCTGCTGGGAAGACCCCGCGGTCGATCGCCGCGCCCTCGCGCTCGGTCCCGACGATCGCGTGCTCGTGATCACCAGCGCGGGCTGCAATGCGCTCGATTACGCGCTGCAGGCGCCGCACAGCATCCATGCGGTCGACGCCAATCCGCGCCAGACTGCACTGCTCGAACTCAAGCTCGCCGGCATCCGCAGGCTGGAATTCGACGACTACTTCTCGATCTTCGGCGAGGGGCGGAGCGCGCGGTTCGCCGAGATCTATCGCGCCGTGTTGCGCGACGAACTTTCGATGTTCGCGCGCGCCTGGTGGGATCGCCATGCGGGCTGGTTCACGAGCCGTCACGGCAGCTTCTATTTCCACGGCCTTTCCGGCTGCGTGGCACGTGGCGTGCGCGCGTACTTCGCGACGCGACCGCGGCTGCGGCGCGCGATGGAAGACCTGTTCCTCGCGCGCGACGTCGACGAGCAACGCGCGATCTACGATGGTCGCGTTGCGCCCCAGCTGTGGAGCGCGCCCGTCAACTGGGTGATCTCGCGCCAGTTCGTGATGAGCCTGCTCGGCGTACCGTACCCGCAGCGCCGCCTTGTCGAGGCGCAGCACGAGCGCGGCGTGGCGGGGTTCATCCGCAGCGCGGTGCAATACGTGTTCCGTCAACTGCCGCTCGCGGACAACTATTTCTGGCACGTATACATGACCGGTCGCTATCGCCCCGACTGCTGTCCCGAGTACCTCAAGCGGGACAACTTCGAGCGCCTCAAGGGCGGGTTGGTCGAGCGCATCGTGCCGCACACGACGACGGTGACGACCTTCCTGCGAACGCACGATGCGCCGATCACGCGTTTCGTGCTGCTCGACCACATGGACTGGATGAGTTCGTACCATCCTGCCGCGCTGATCGAGGAATGGGAGGCGATCCGCGAACGCGCCGCGCCGAATGCGCGCATCCTGCTGCGCAGCGCGCAGGCGCGTCCCGCCTACCTCGACGCAATCCGCATCGGCCCGGCACGCGAGCGCTTGCGCGATGCATTCCGCTTCTTGGATTCGGAAGCCGATGCACTGCAGCGGTACGACCGCGTCCACACCTACGCCGGCTTCATGATCGCCGATGTTCCGGCTTGAAGCGTTGCAGGGTGACCTCGCCGTGCTCGCGCGCCTCGTGCGCGGCATGCCGCGCGCCGGGTCGCACGCGCAGGCACTCGGCGCGTTCTACGGCCCGCAGTCGGCACACTACGACCACTTCCGCGAGCGGCTGCTGCAGGGTCGCGCGGAGCTCGTTGCCGACATCGAGCTGGGCGACGGCGCGCACGTCGTCGAACTCGGCGGCGGAACCGGCCGCAATCTCGAGTTCTTCGGCGCGCGTGCGGCGCGCATCGCGCGCTACGACGTGGTCGACCTCTGCGCACCGCTGCTCGCGCGCGCGTGCGAGCGCCGCCGCGTGTTCCCGCAGCTGAGCGCGATTGAGGCCGACGCAACGACGTGGCGGCCGTGCAAGCCGGTCGACGCCGTGATCCTGTCGTACGCGCTCACGATGATCCCGGACTGGCGCGCGGCGCTCGCCAATGCAGTCGACATGCTCAAGCCGCGAGGCGTTCTCGCGGTCGTGGATTTCCACGTGTCGCCCGCGCGCAGTGCGGAGGGGTGCGCCCAGCACGGCCCGCTCGAACGCCGATTCTGGCCGTCCTGGTTCAGCCACGACGGCGTGCGCCTCGACCCCGCGCATCTCCCGACGCTGCTCGCGATGCTGCCGTCGCATTCCCTTGTCGAGGCTCGCGCACGCGTGCCGTACCTGCCGTTCGCGCGCGTCCCGTACTTCCGCTTCATCGGCCGCACGATGCCCGGCGAAGACGCGGGCGGGCATGGACGTTGATGGGTTCGGTCAGGCGCCGACGTCGAGGCGTTGCATGTCCTCGTCGGACAGGCGCAGGCGCACGGCGCCGGCGAGTTCGGCGACCTGCGCGGGAGTCGTCGCGCTCGCGATCGGCGCGGTGATGCCGGGGCGGGCGATGAGCCAGGCGAGCGCGACCTGCGCCGGGGTCGCATCGTGCCGACGCGCGACGTCGTCGAGCGCGGCCAGCACGCGCAGGCCGTAGCCGTTGAGATATTTGCCCACGGCGCCGCCGCGCGCGGCGCTCTTGCCGAGGTCTGCTTCGCTTCGGTACTTGCCGGTGCGGAATCCGCTCGCCAGCGCGTAGTAGCAGACGACGCCGACGCCGCTGTCGAGGACGAGCGGCGCGAGATTCGTCTCGTAGTACTTGCGCGCGACGAGGTTGTACTCGGGCTGAAGCACTTCGTAGCGTGGCAGGCCGAGCCGTTCGCTCGTCGCGAGCGCTTCGGCGAAGCGGGCCGCGGTGTAGTTCGATGCACCGATCGCGCGCACCTTGCCGCGCTCGATCAGCCGCGCGAACGCGCCGAGCGTATCGGCGAGCGGCACGCTCGCATCGTCCTCGTGCGCGAAATACAGGTCGATCGTGTCGACGCGGAGGCGCTGCAGCGATTCGTCGGCGGCCGCTTCGATGTTCGCGGGCGAGAGCCCGCGATGGCGCGACCACTTGGCGACCTTGGTCGCGACGACGACGCGCTCGCGCTTGCCGCTGCGCGCGAGCCAGCGGCCGATCATGGTTTCCGATTCGCCGCCCTGGTTACCCGGCACCCAGGCCGGATACGCGTCGGCGGTGTCGAGGAGGTCGAGACCGGCATCCACGAACGCGTCGAGCACGGCGAACGCGCCGGCTTCATCGACGCTCCACCCGAACACGTTGGTGCCGAGTGCGAGCGGGGAGACGGAAAGACCGGAGCGGCCGAGCGGACGTGGATTCATCGCACGGGACTCCTGGGCGGTGGACGGGATTCGCGCCGAGGCGCGCATCGCAGTGGATGGGATTCGCGCCAGGGGCGCGCATCCGTGTCGCCGCGCCGGACGCCGGCGAGCCGTGATCAGGACAGGACTTCGGGGCGCTTCGCGCCGGCGTAGCGACGCGTCCAGTAGCTCTCGTCGAGGCGGCTGATGCTGACCGACTTGCCGCTCGAAGGCGAGTGGATGAAACGGCCCTCGCCGAGGTAGATGCCGACGTGCGAGACGCGCTTGCCGCGGGTCTTGAAGAACACGAGGTCGCCGACCTTGAGGTCGGCGCGCGCGACATTGATGCCGGCGCGGTACTGGCTGGCCGAGTCGACCGGCAGGTCGACGCCGGCGCCGTGGCGGAACACGTAACGCACGAAGCCGCTGCAGTCGAAGCCGGTCTTGGGGTCTCGGCCGCCGCGGCGATACCGGATGTTCTGCAGCGTCAGTGAGAAGTCGGCCAGCAGCTTGCGCAGGCCGCCGACCGGGCCGGTGGCCTCCGGCTTCTCCGGCACGACCGCCTCGGCTACCGGTGCGATGGGGCTGACGAGGAACTCGCCCGACGTCGGCCAGGCGGTCGAGGCGATCGCGGAGGCGGACTCGAGCTGCCAGGGCCGCACATCGACGGCCGACGGAGCGGCCACGGCGTCGACACCCTGCGTCGCGACAAAAGCGAGCAAAAACAAGGCCGTCATTCGCTGGAATGGCATCGGTACGCTCCGGATACGGACAGGGAGGCGATACCGCATGTGCAGTCCGGCCCACCCCCGTGGAGGGGTGAAAGTAGCAAAGGCTTTTTGCGGAGTTGTTTGGCTCGCGTTAAGCGAGCGGCGATTTCGACGGATTTTTGTGACGCGGTTCCGCTTCGGGCTGCCAACCGGGTAGCGGAATCAGGCGCCGGAGGGCGCCCCGGCGCCGGCCCGGAGCAGCGCGCGTGCGACCGGGACGATCTCCTCGGTCCACAGCGCATACTGCGCGGCCGATGGGTGCAGGCCGTCGGCGACGAGCATCGCCTCGCCGCCGCCGGCGTCGCGGGACGCCGTGGTGACGTCGACGAATGCGACGCCGGCGTCCGCGGCGATCGTGCGCGCGGCAGCGTTGAACGCGTCGATCTGTGCACCGACGTGCGCGGCGTCGCGCCCCTGCTCTCGCGCGAAGCGCGTCACGCCCCAATCGGGAATCGACACGACGAACACGCGTGCGGGCGACCCCGCGAGCGCGATGGCGCGC
Source organism: Dokdonella sp. (assembly GCF_051958935.1). Lineage (GTDB taxonomy): Bacteria > Pseudomonadota > Gammaproteobacteria > Xanthomonadales > Rhodanobacteraceae > Dokdonella_A. Next base: position 92,494 of record NZ_JBQCFP010000127.1, read on the forward strand.
GCAAGCAGGGCGTGGAACTCCTCGCGATAGTCGTCGAGCGCGCGGCCGCGATACTGGTTGTTGACGCCGATGAGCAGGCTGACCAGTGCATACGACGGCGCGAGCGGTGCCGCATCCATCGCCGCGGAGAGTTCGTCGGTGGTCCAGCCCGTGGTCGCCACGATCTCGGGATCGCCGAGCGCGACGCCGAGTGCGCGCAGCCGGCGTGCGAGCTGCGCCGGCCAGCGCTCGTCGGCTTCGACGCCCTCGCCGATCGTGTAGGAGTCGCCGAGGGCGAGATAGGTCGCGGTGTTCATCGGGCTCCTTGCAAGGACGACGGCGACGGCAAAGATCGAAGTACCAAGCACACCGCGCAGCGAAGCGTACGCGATCGCGGCACGGTCATGTAGGGCGGGTCGAGCGCGAAGCGCGAGTCCCGACGTCGACACGGCGGCACGCGCGTCGCGCGTACCGCCCTACGCGACGCGGCGGGCGGAGGCCTGCGCCTGGCGTGCGAGTTCGCGCTCGCTGCGCGCGAGCGCATCGGCGAGCACGGCGGGTTCGGGCAGCAGGGTCAGGCGGAAATGGTTGCGCGCGGCAAGGTTGAAGCTCGATCCGGGCACGAGGATGATCTGTTCGTGCTCGAGCAGGTCGAGCGCGAACGCGGCATCGTCGAAGCCGGGCAGCCGCTCGGCATCGACGCCCGGGAACGCGTACAGCGCCCCGTCGGGCGCGACCATGCGCAGGAATTCGCTGCGCTCGACCGCGTCGACGACCGCCGCGCGCGCCGAGTGCAGGCGGCCGCCCGGGCGCGTGAGCGCGCCGATTTCATTCGGCCCTTCGAGCGCGGGCTTGATCGCCCATTGCGCGGTCACGTTGCTGCACAGGCGCAGGCTTGCGAGCAGGTCGAGTGCGCGCACGAGGTCGTGCACGCGGCGCTCGTTGCCGGTGACGGAGAGCCAGCCGACGCGGTAGCCGCAGGCGAGGTGCACCTTCGACAGGCCGCCGTAGCTGATGCACGGCGCGTCGCCCGCGAGCGGCGCGAGCGGCGTGAACGCGGCGCCGTCGTAGAGCACGCTGTCGTAGATCTCGTCGCAGAGAAGGACGAGCCGGTGGCGGCGCGCGACGTCGACGAGCGCGACGAGCAGTTCGCGCGGATAGACCGCGCCGGTCGGATTGTTCGGGTTGATGATCACGAGCGCGCGCGTGCGCGGCGTGACCATCGCCTCGACCTCGGCCGGGTCGGGCAGGTGTGCGCGCTCGGGCGGGCACGGGTAGTGCAGCGGCACGCCGCCGTTGAGGCGTGTCGCCGCGGTCCACAGCGGATAATCCGGCGCGGGCACGAGCACCTCGTCGCCCGCGTCGAGCAGCGCGCGCAGGCTGAGGTCGATCAGTTCGCTGACGCCGTTGCCGATGAAGACCTGCTCGGCCTTCGCTTCGGCACCGTTGCGGCAATGCTGCGCGGCGACCGCCTCGCGTGCCTCGAGCAGGCCCTGCTGGTGGCAGTACGCCTCGCTCCTGGGCAGCGCGGTCGCGATCGCGTCGCGCAGATGCTGCGGCACGCGGAAGCCGAACAGGCCGGGATTGCCGATGTTGAGGCGCAGGATCGCCTTGCCTTCGGCCTCCAGCTCGTGCGCGCGCCGGCTGAGCGGTCCGCGGATGTCGTAACGCACGTCTTCGAGGCGGCGGCTGGTCGCGACCGTTGGATGCGGCATGTCCCTTTCCCGGCATGGTGTACGTCGACCGATCCTAGCAGCGCGTTTGCTGCACCGCACGCGAGGCGCGCCCGATTCGGGTACCTGCGCGCCGTCGTCCGCGCATCCACGCCGGCTGCCCGGCGGGCGCACGGGCGGGGATGTGGCCTTTGCTAGAATCCGGCCGATGCCGATCGATGATCCCCAACAGCGCCTCGCCCGCATCGGCTGGCGTACGCAGGTGCTGCCGGAGGACGTCGATGCCGCCGCGATCGCGCGCGTCGTCGCGCAGCACCGGACCGGCTACCAGCTGCACGACGGCGACGAGACCTTCAACGCGCAGCCGGCCGCGCGCTTCCTCAAGCGCGATTTCGCCCCGACCGGGCGGCCCGCGGTCGGCGATTTCGTCGTCGTCGCCGCGGGCACGCCGCCGACGATCGAACGCGTGCTGCCGCGGCGCACCGAACTCAAGCGCGGCGCGGCCGGCGAGAGCCACCAGCGCCAGCTCATCGCGACCAATGTCGATGCGGTGTTCGTGCTGAGTGGCCTCGACCATGACTTCAACCCTGCGCGCATCGAGCGCTACCTGGTGCTGATCCAGGGCAGCGGCGCGACGCCGGTGCTCGTGCTCACCAAGGCCGATCGCGCCGACGGAGTCGACCTTGTCGCCGACGACCTGCGGCGGCGCGTGCCCGGCGTCGAAGTGCACGCGATCAATGCGAAGTCGGCCGGGAGCGTGGCACCGCTGCTCGCCCATCTCGGGCCGGGGCACACCGCGGTGCTCGTCGGCTCGTCCGGCGCGGGCAAGTCGACCTTGACCAACACGCTGCTCGGCGAGTCGCGCCAGGCGACCGGCAGCGTGCGCGAGCACGACAGCCGCGGTCGCCACACGACGACGCACCGCGCGCTGATCCTGCTGCCGAGTGGCGGTTGCCTCATCGATACGCCCGGCATGCGCGAACTCAAACTCACGGGCGAGGAGCAGATCGACCAGGGCCAGTTCGCCGACATCGACGAACTCGCGCAGGCTTGCCGCTTCGGCGACTGCATGCATGCGAGCGAGCCCGGCTGCGCGGTGCAGGCCGCGCTCGCCGATGGCCGCCTCGATCCGGATCGCTGGCGCAACTACTTGAAGCTCCGCGACGAACTCGCCGCGACCGCCGATGCGCTCGAGGCGCAGATGCGTCGCCGCAGCGAGGCGAAGGTGCTGACGAAAGCGCTCGGCAAGCGCCTCAACGAGAAGTACGGCCGCCACTGAGCCGCCTTCCGCGCGCCGGCTTTTCGTAGAGCGGCCAGCCGCGATGCCCTTCGTCCGCACGAACGAACGCATCACGGCTGAAGCCGCTCCCACAGAAGAAAATTCCCGAGTAGGGCGGATCAAGGCGCGTCAGCGCCGGATCGCCGCTTCGCGCATCGATCCAGCCCTGGCGGAAGCCGATGCTGTCTCGGCCCTAGGCCCTCACCTCATGGCACCGTCGTCCCGTGGGCCCGCACCATGAACGCGCCCGGCAGCACGACGTATTGCGGGTCGTCGTTGCGCGTGCCGAACGGTGCGGAGGCGAGGTCGTCGATGGTCGCGGCGATGTCGGGCGCGTAGAAGAACCATGAGTCGTGGCCGGAAGCGCCGGTGTCGACGCGTGCCGGCCTGTCGGCGCCGCCGTCGAGCTTCGCACTCGCGCCGACGAAGAAGCCTCCCTGCACGTACGTCGGTGGCAGGTCGACGACGAAGAACGTGTCGTTGAATACGTCCGGCGTCGCGGTCGCGCTAGCCACCGCATGTGCATTGCGCGGGTCGCCGTCGCCGTCGTCGTCCTCGAGCAGCCAGAACGTGACCGAGCCGTTCGCGAGCGAGGGGAACGTCGGGCCGAACGCGACCGAGATGCGCGTGACGATCTCGCCGCCGGGTGCCGCAGCGAAATAGTTGCCCCAGAGCATGTCCGGATCGAACGTCGACGGCGGTCCCTGGTTGGTATCGCCATCGCCGTCGTCGTAGGCGTGGTCGATCGCGATCGGCACGATGGGGCCGTCGAAGCCGTCGGCGAAGATCGTGTCGGCCGGAGGTTGCTGGGTTTCGAACGCGCCGATGTCGGCGGCGGCGCCCGATACGCGCGCGAACACGCCGCCGCGCTGATCGGTCACGAGCGCGGCGGGGTTGCCGCCGGCGTCGAGCGCGGGGCTGCCGGCGCCGAGCGCACGCGTGCGCGTCGGGCCGCCGTTCCAGGCGAGCGGGAACAGCAGCGGGTCGGCGTCGATCGTGTCGCTCGGCAGCGACACGTTCGCGGCGGCCGCCTGGACGAGGTTGTTCGAACCGGTCACGGCGAGCGGCGACTGGATGTCGAACGTCGCGATGTCACTCGGCTCGGGCGGCGAGCAGGTCTCGCAGACGGTGTTCGCCGCGAAGATCGTGCTCATGATCGACAACGGCTGGGACGCGTCGGCGAACAGCAGGCCGGCGCCGCTCGTGACGGTGCTGAAATTGGATGTCACCGTGCTGTTGGAGATCGTCACGGGCCGCACGGAGTACACGCCCGCGCCGCCGTCGGCCGTATTGCCGTCGATCGTGCTGTTGATGATGGCGAGCGCGGTGTCCTGCGGCGGCGGCGGTTCGCCGTAGACGCTGAACAGCGCCTTGTGCAGGCCGCCGCCGTGGCCGTCGGCGACGTTGCCGTCGATGGTCGAGCCGCTGATCGTCGCGGTGCCGCGCACGTAGATGCCACCGCCGTTGGCGTTTTCGCCGTCCAGCGTCGCCGTGATCGTGTTGCCGGAGATCGTGCTGTCGACGAGCGACAGCTCGCCGCGCGAATAGAGCCCGCCGCCGACGCTCGCGTAGCCGTCGTAGGACGCGTACGGCGCGGTCACCGAATTGCCCGAGATCGTGCTGCGCACGAGCGTCGCACCGTCGCTCGCGTACGCACCGCCACCCGCGCCGGTGCCGTGTGTGCCGGTCGCGGTCAGGGTCGAGTTCGTGATCGAGCTGTCGGTCATCACGAGGGTCGTCACGTCGACCGCGCCGCCTAAGACGAGCGAGTAGGTTCCGCTCGCGTGGCAGTTCGTGACGGTGACGCGATTGAGCGCGAGCGTGCCGCCGAAGCCTTCGATGCAGGCCGCGAGGCTGCCCGCGTAGCTGCCGTTGGCGATCGTGAGGTCGTTGACGGTGAACGTGCCGGTGTTGCTCGAGAATCCGCCGATCACGAGCACCTGCGACTGGCCGCCCGCTTCGATCGTGAGCGCATGGCGCCCCGGGCCCTGCAACGTCACGTCGTAGAGGTGATGCTCGCCGAGCACGCTCGTGTCGAGTGGGCCCTGGGTCAAGGTGATCGTGCTGCAGGTGAGCGCGGAAAGGTCGACCACGTCGCCTTCGGCTGCGCTGGCGAGGACGCTGCGCAGGCTGCCCGGGCTGTCGTCGTCGAGGCAGTGGGTCACCGGCAGCGTCGCGCCGCGCGGGGCCGGCGCATGCGGGGCGCGCGCGTGCGGCGGGCGACGCCGGGCTTCGAGGCGCAGCGCATGGCGCGCCGAAACGCCCTTCGTCGGCGTGGCCGGTACGGCGGCGTCGACCGGCAGGGCGCAGGCGAGCGCCGCGGCGAGCGGGACGGGACGGAGCAGGCGAAGGTGGCGCGTCATGTCGATCTCCCTGTGGCGTGACGCGGACCCCCCCGGTCACCACGGCCCATCGTGCAAGAGGTCTGCTAAGGTTGCGCTGAACGAAGCATGGGTGGACATGGCTGCCGTTGCCGCGGATCTGCATGCGACGCTGGACGCGCGCCTCGTCGAGGCGACGCGCGGCATCCGCCTGCTCGATTCGGTGAGCTGGCCGGCATCGATCGAACTCGGCTTCATCGCGGCGTGGAAGGCCGGGCGCGCGAAGCTGCCCGAGGTGGCCTACCCACGCCTCGACTTCGGGGATACGCGCGCGAAACTCGACGCGATCTCCGCCGCCGCCGACGCCGCGCACCCGGTCGGCGACTACATCCGTCGCACCGCCGAATCGTGGCGCGTCGCCACCGACCTGCTCGAGGCGATGGGCACGCCGGCGGTCACCGCGCACTCGGCCAAGCTGTACGGTCTGCCCGGCGACCGCGTGCCCGGCGCGACCCTCACCAACGTCGACGCGGCGCGCCACTTCATCGCGATCGCCGACGAGTACAACAGCGGTGCGCCGCTCGACGAGATCGAGACGCGGATTCCCGCCGAGTTGCTGCGCATCGAACTCAAGCAGCGGCTCGACGGCTTCTTCGGCGTCGATGCGATCCGCGTCGAGGTCGACCCCGAGCTCATCGCCAAGGCGGCTGCCGGCGCGACCCGCATCCGCCTGCGCTCGGCGACGACGTTCTCCAACTACGACCGCGACCAGCTGCTCGCGCACGAGGCGTTCGTGCATTCGCTCACCGCCTTGAACGGCCGCGCGCAGCCGCATCTCAAATCGCTCGCACGCTCGTCGCCGCGCATCACCGCGACGCAGGAGGGGCTCGCCGTGTTCGCCGAGCTCATGTCCGGTTCGATCGACATCTCGCGCATGAAGCGCATCAGCCTGCGCATCCTCGGCATCGACATGGCGATCCGCGGCGCCGATTTCATCGAGGTGTTCCGTTTCTTCATGGATGCGGGACAGAGCGAGATCGACAGCTTCACCTCGGCGCAGCGCGTGTTCCGCGGCGCGCCGGTCGGCGGCGGTGCGGCGTTCACCAAGGACGCGGTGTACCTGCGCGGCCTGCTCTCGGTGCACACGTTCTTCCGTTGGGCGCTGAAGAACCAGCGCATGGCGCTGTGCCGCAACCTGTTCGCGGGGAAGTTCGCGCTGCACGACGTGATCGCGCTGGAACCGCACTTCGCCGACGGCTACATCGCGCAGCCGCGCTACCTGCCGCCGTGGGTGCAGCACGCGCACGGCCTCGCCGGCATGCTCGCGTTCTCGCTGTTCGCCAACCGCATCCGCGTCGACCGCGTCGAGGCGGACGATCTCGTGCTTGGCCTTTGAACGCGCGCCGGATATTTTGCATCGCTCATCCGCCGCCGCTTCGCGGCGACACGCCACCTCGAGGAAAATCCGAACGTGAAAAACCCGCTGCTCGCCGCCGCCTTCGCGACCGCCTTCGCGGCGGCGCCCGCCCACGCCGCCGACGACGCGCGCGCGCAGGTCGAACCGCTGCTGCCGCGGATCACCGCGTGGCGGCGCGACCTGCACCAGCATCCGGAACTCAGCAATCGCGAGGTGCGCACGTCGAAGCTCGTCGCCGCCGAACTGAAGAAGCTCGGCCTCGAGGTGCGCACCGGCATCGCGAAGACCGGCGTGGTCGGCATCCTCAAGGGCGGCAGGCCCGGGCCGAAGCTCGCGATCCGCGCCGACATGGACGCGCTGCCGGTCACCGAGGAAGTCGACCTGCCGTTCGCGTCGAAGGCGAAGGGCGAGTACATGGGCAAGACCGTCGGCGTCATGCACGCATGCGGCCACGACGCGCACACGGCGATGACGCTCGGTGTCGCCTCCGTGCTCGCCAGGCAGCGCAAGGACCTCGCGGGCGAAGTCATGTTCGTGTTCCAGCCGGCCGAGGAAGGCGCGCCCGCGGGTGAGGAGGGTGGCGCGCCGCTGATGGTCAAGGACGGCGTGTTCAACGACTTCAAGCCGGACGCGGTGTTCGGCATGCACGTCGTCAGCGCCTACCCGGTCGGCGACGTCGCCGTTCGCGCGGGCGGCGCGATGGCGAGTTCGGACACGTTCCGCATCACCGTGCACGGCCGCCAGGCGCATGGCGCGACGCCGTGGAAGGGCGTCGACGCGGTCGTCACCGCGGCCCAGATCGTGACCCACGCGCAGACGATCGTGAGCCGCCGGCTCGACATCAACAAGGATCCGGCGGTCGTCACGTTCGGCGTGTTCAACGGCGGCCAGCGTTTCAACATCGTCTCCGACACCGCGCACCTCGAAGGCACGGTGCGCGCGTTCGACGAGGACATGCGCCAGCAGGCCCTCGCCGCACTCAAGGACATCACCGAGCACGTCGCCGCCGCGAACGGTGCGACTGTCGATGCGGAGATTCCCGCGCCGGGCAGCAACCCGGTCAACTACAACGATCCCGCGCTGACCGCGCGCGTGTGCGCGAGCCTCGAGGCGGCGGTCGGCCGCGAGCACGTGCTCGAGGCGCAGCGCTGGACGGCGTCGGAGGACTTCCCGCAGCTCGGCCAGGGGGCGCGCGCGCCGAGCGTCTACTTCTTCGTCGGCGCGACGCCGGTGGGACAGGACCCGGCTGCCGCGCCGACCAACCATTCGCCGAAGTTCTTCCTCGACGAGGGTGCGCTCGGCGTCGGCACGAGCGCGATGCTGCAGGCGGCGCTCGACTTCCTCGGCAGCGATACGGCGCGCCCGTAGCGCGGTCCGCGAGCCCGTTCGGTGCGGCCCCGTGCCGCGCCGATCGGCGCCAGGCCGGCGTCGGCGCGATGCTATAGTCCGGTGATCCCATTCCATCCGCGCGGACATCGGCGCGCGCCGCCCGACCCATGTCGACCATCGAAGAACTCAAGAAGGCAGCCCTCGATTACCACCGCAAGGCGCCGGCCGGAAAGATCAAGGTCACCCCGACCAAGCCCGTCGTCACCCAGCGCGAACTCTCGCTCGCCTATTCGCACTGCGTCGCAGCCGCGTGCGAGGAAATCGTGCGTGACCCGTCCGAAGTCGCCTCGCTCACCGCGCGCGGCAACCTCGTCGCGGTCATCACCAACGGCACCGCGGTGCTCGGCCTCGGCAACATCGGCCCCCTCGCGGCCAAGCCCGTGATGGAAGGCAAGGGCGTGCTGTTCCAGAAGTTCGCCGGCGTCGACGTGTTCGACCTCGAGATCGCCGAGAACGATCCGGACAAGCTGGTCGCGATCATCGCGAGCCTCGAGCCGAGCTTCGGCGGCATCAACCTCGAGGACATCAAGGCGCCCGAGTGCTTCGAGGTCGAAAAGAAGCTGCGCGAGCGGATGAAGATCCCGGTCTTCCACGACGACCAGCACGGCACCGCGATCATCGTCGGCGCCGCGCTGGTCAATGCGCTGCACGTCGCCGGCAAGGACATCGGCAAGATCAAGCTCGTTTCGACCGGCGCCGGCGCGGCGGGCATCGCCTGCCTCGACATGCTGGTCAGCCTCGGCGTGAAGATGGAGAACGTGTGGGTCGCCGATCGCCTCGGCGTGGTCTGGAAGGGCCGCAAGGAGGAGATGGACCCGAACAAGTGCCGCTATGCGCGCGACACCGACGCGCGCACGCTCGACGAGATCATCGACGGCGCCGACGTGTTCCTCGGTCTCTCCGCGCCGGGCGTGCTCGAGCCCGCGATGGTCGCGCGCATGGGCGAGCGGCCGATCATCCTCGCGCTCGCCAACCCGACGCCGGAGATCCTGCCCGAGGAAGCACGCGCGGTGCGCCCGGACGCGATCATCGCGACCGGCCGCTCGGACTACCCCAACCAGGTCAACAACGCGCTTTGCTTCCCGTACATCTTCCGCGGCGCGCTCGACGTCGGCGCGACCACGATCAACGAGGCGATGAAGATCGCCTGCGTGCACGCGATCGCCGCGCTCGCGCGGCGCGAGGCGAGCGACGTCGCCGCCCGCGCCTACGGCGGCCGCACGATGTGCTTCGGCCCGGACTACATCATCCCGCAGCCGTTCGACCCGCGCCTGATCGTCGAGCTCGCGCCCGCGGTCGCGCGCGCGGCGATGGAATCGGGCGTGGCGACGCGGCCGATCGCCGACCTGCGCGCGTACACCGAGAAGCTCAACGAATTCGTGTTCCGCACGACGTTGCTGATGAAGCCGGTGTTCGCGCGCGCGAAGGCCGAACCACGGCGCATCGCCTACGCCGAGGGCGAAGAGGAGACGGTGCTGCGCGCGGTGCAGCATGTCGTCGATGAAGGCATCGCGCGACCGATCCTCATCGGCCGCCCTTCGGTGATCGAGTCGCGCATCGAGCGGCTCAGCCTGCGCATCCGCCCCGGCGTCGACTTCGACCTGTGCAACATCGAAAGCGACCCGCGCTTCAAGGACTACTGGACGCTCTACCACGAACTCATGCAGCGCAACGGCGTGACGCCGGAAAGCGCCAAGCAGATCGTGCGTTCGCGCGCGACCGTGATCGGCGCGCTCATGCTCCGCCGCAACGAGGCGGACGGCCTCATCTGCGGCATCGTCGGCCGCTTCCACAAGAAACTCGGCTACCTGCGCGGGATCATCCCGCTCGACCCCGGCGTCGCCTCCATGTCGGCGATGAGCGCGGTGTTCAACGAGCGCGGCGTGTTCTTCTTCCTCGACACGCACGTGGCGATCGACCCCGATGCCGAGCGCATCGCCGAGGCGACCGCGCAGGCGACCTTGCGCCTCAAGTATTTCGGCATCGTACCGAAGGTCGCGATCCTGTCGCACTCCAACTTCGGCAGCCACGAGGACGCGAGCGCGCTGAAGATGCGCCGCGTGGTCGAGCTGCTGCGCGAGCGGCTGCCCCGGGTCGAGATCGAAGGCGAGATGCACGCCGACACCGCGCTCAACGCGGAGGTGCGCGAACGCCTGTTCCCGCACTCGCGCCTGTCCGGCGGCGCGAACGTGTTCGTCTGCCCGAACCTCGATGCGGCCAACATCGCGTTCAACATGACGCGCGTGATGACCGACGGCGTCGTGATCGGCCCGATCCTCATGGGGCCATCCAAGCCCGTGCACGTGCTGACGCCCGCGGCCACCGTGCGGCGCGTGTTCAACATGACCGCGCTCGCGGTGGTCGAAGCGCAGATCCGCGCCCAAGCGACGGGCCGCTAGCAGGCTGTCGAAAAACAGCCTGCGGACGCGATCCAGTTGTTGAATCGCGGAAGCGAGTTCGGACTCGCTGAGTTGAAAAAGCGCTGGATCGCGCCTTTTTCAACATCCTGCTAGCCCGTGGCCCCGCGCGCCGCCTTCCCCCGTGGACGAGCGAGGAACGGCGACACGGCGGCGGGCGACATGGCGGACAGGCGACGCGGCAACGCCGGATGGGCGGCAAGGCTCGGTGCGTGCGCGGCGCTCGCTGGCGCAGCGCCGGCGCACGCGCTCGTGCATTGCGTGGACACGGCCGCTGAACTCCAGTCCGCGCTCAACGCGGCGGCGGCGAGCAGCGCCGATGACGCGATCCACGTCGTCATGGGCGTCTACGCGCCGACCTCGGTGAACGGCTTCTTCGCCGAGCTTGATGCGCCCGGTGACCTCGACATCAGCGGTGGCTGGTATCCCGGCTGCATCGCGCGCCTGCGCGGCGCGCGCAGCACGATCGACGGCCAGGGCCTGCGGCCGGGCATGGTCCTCCTCGGCACCAGCACGTCCGAAGGCCACCTGTCGGTCAGCCACCTCAACTTCGTCGACGGACTCGGCGACGGCATCCATGCCGGCGGCCTCACCGCCAATCCCTACGTGGCCGTGCATCTGGACGTGACGATCGACGCGAACCGCTTCGCCGGCAATGAAGCCGTCGACAGCATCAACGGCGGTGGCGGGGGCTTGCGCACGGTGGCGGATGGCACGCTGGTCATCAGCAACAACGTGTTCGTCGACAACTACGCACGCAACTGGGGCGGCGCCGCACTGCTGCACTGCGAGGGGCTGCTCGCGCGCATCGTCGGCAACACCGTGACCCGAAACGAGGCGTCGACCGGCAGCGCGACCGACGCCTCGGGCGTGTACATCGGCGGCGACTGCCTGGTCGAGGTGGCGAACGACATCCTCTGGAGCAATACGGGGCTCGATCTCGCGCTGTACGCCGAGGGCGCGCGCCTCCATCACAACGACCTCGCCGGCCTCGGCGGCGGCGAGGCGCCGGCCATCAGCGTCGGCAATGTGCAGGTGAATCCGCAGTTCGTCTCAGCCACCAACCTTCGCCTGCGTCGGAGTTCGCCGTTGATCGACGCCGGCTACGACACGCCGATCGACGGGCTCACCGCCTTGGACGCCGACGGCGGCCCGCGCCTCGCCGGTCCGCACGTCGACATCGGCGCCTGCGAGCTCGACCGGTTGTTCGATGACGGCTTCGACCCGTTGTTCAGCCCGGCAGCAGCGTCGGGCGGCCTCCTGTTCCCGTAGTCGGGCCGATCGCCTGGCCGTGTGGGACGAGGGATCGCCGCCGTCCCCGGCTGCGGCGAATTCCTGCACAATCGGCGCATGTCCGAGCCACCGACAACGACGCACGACCAAGCCGTCGAACTGCTGGTCGAAGTGTTCTACGCGGACCTGCAGCGCCTCGCGCAGCGCGAGCGCGGCCGCGTCGCCGCGCCGGCCGAAACGCTCGGCACCACCGCGCTCGTGCACGAGGCCTACCTCAAGCTCGCGCGTCGCAGCGTGTTCACCGACCAGGCGCATTTCCTCAATACGGCGGCGCTGGCGATGCGGCAGGCGCTGGTCTCGCACGCGCGTTCGCGCATGCGCGTCAAGCGTGGCGAGGGCCGCGGCACGGTCGACATCGATTCGGTCGACATCCTCGCCGAGAGCGACGAGCGCGTAGTGGCGCTCGACGAAGCGCTCGGCACGCTCGAACGCGTGTCGCCGCGACTCGCGCGCGTCGTCGAGTGCCGCTATTTCGCCGGCTACTCGGAGAAGGAAACCGCGCTCGCGCTCGGCATCGCCGAGCGCACCGTGCAACGCGACTGGGTGATGGCCAAGGCGTTGCTGTACGAGGCGCTCGGGGTCTGATTCCCCGGTATCCGCTCAGCCGCGCGCGAGGCGTGCCCGCAGGCGTTGCAACGGTGTCGTGTAGCGCGCCGACAGGGCCGTGTGCGCGGCTTCGATCGCCGCAGCCTGCTCGACGTAACTGACGGCCTGTGCCCGCCGGCCGCGAGCGAGTTCGCATTCGGCGAGGGCGAGCTGTGCCTCGGCTATCTTCGGGCTCGCGGCCGGGTACAGGTCGTTGCGCGTCGCGAGCGCTCGTTCGAGCAACGGCTGCGCCGCCGTCGCATCGCCGCCGCGCAACCGCGCCAGGCCTTCGATCAGGTCGCCATCGGCGGCGAGCGAACGCAGGTAGGGCGCGAGATCGCCGCTGCCCGCGCGCGCGCTCGCAGCGCCGGCAAGGCGGACCGCGTCGTCCATGCGGCCGGCTCGCAGCTCGAGTTCGGCCCGGTAGAGATCGCGCTGCAGGCTCGCGACCACGATGGCGGCGGAGCCCGCACCCGTCGCCGCGAAGGCGTCGAGCAGCGACCGTGCATGGTCCAGATCGTCCTCGTCGAGTGCGAGGCGGATGCGCAGCAGCGCATTCCTTCCGTTCGGCGGCTGCTGCAGCCTTTGCCGCTCGGCGGCTGCCTCGTCGAGACGCTGCAGTGCCTGTGCCGTCCGCCCTGTTTCGATCGACACCTCCGCAGCGCGATCGAGCGCGGCGGCCAGGTTGCCGACCATCGGCGCGAACGCATGCGCCTGCGCGAGGTTCGCGTCCGTGTCGGCCGCCGCGATGTCGAGTTCGCCCGCGCGCAGCTCCGCGTAGATGCACGACTGCATCGCGACCATGCCATGCACCGCGTCCTTGTCTCCCAGCACGCGCTGGACCGCGAGCCGGGTCTGCCGCGCCTGCGACAGCCCTTCCTTGATGCGGTCCGATTCGGCCAGGACCAGCGTGAGCATCGAACGCGCACGGATCGCATCGGCATGGTCTTCGCCATTGATCGCCATCGAAACTTCTAGCGCCTGTCGCGCGGACGCCTCCGCCCGCGTGTAATCGAGCAGGTCGCGTTGCGCGGAAGCCAGCAGGTAGTAATAGGTCGGCAGGTTCGCGTTCGGCACGCCCTCTGTGGCGCGCGACATCGCGATCGCGCGATCGAGCGACAGGACCGCCTCGTCCGCCCGGTGCATGCGGTATTCGTTCATGCCTTGCGCATACAGCGCTTCGGCGAGGCTGGCGGACGGCGGGAACGCGCCGAGGATGCGCACCGCACGCACCGCCTCGTCGTGCGCGCGCGTGAGATCGGATCGGTGCGCGAACGCCGCGTTCATCAGCAACCGCCCGCGCTGGACCGAGCGGGCATCCCCGCGCCGGTCGAGGATCGAGCCGATGTCCTGCAGGACCGGCTCGACGTCCTTGAACGCGCCTGCGGCGAACATCGAGGTGGCCAGGTCCAGCAGGTCGTCGACGTGCTCGTGCGAATCGCCGCCGAAGATCGATGCGCTCAGTGCCGCCGCCTGCCCGCGGAACCGCCGTGCCTGGTCGTGCAAGGCGAGATCCTCATGCAGGCTGCCGAACGTGCGCAGCAGCGCGAGTTTCGCCTCGGGCGCATCGGCAAGACCAGCATCGATGCGGCCGGCACCGATCTCGAGCAGCTCGCGCGCGGTGGTCTGGCGCGCCTTGACGGGATCCTTCTGCCGGCTCGAATTGGTCTTGAACAGGTCGATCATGAAGCCCTGCACGGCCTCGGCCTGCTTCGCCGCCGCGCGCGCCTGCCCGGCCTGCCAGGCGACCGCGAGCGCAGCCAAGGCCAGCGCGACGAACAATACGGCTGCACTCGCCAGCGGCAACCAGTGGCGGCGCAGGAAGCGGCGCGCCACGTAGGCGCGCGCACCGGATCGTGCGAGCACCGGCTGGTGCGCGCGATGGCGGCGGATGTCGTCGGCGAGCGCGCGCGCATCCGGGTAGCGCTGGTCGGCCTCACGCCGCAGCGCCTTGGCGACGATCGCATCAAGGTCGCCGCGCAAGAGGCGCTTCGGCACGGGCGAACCCGCATCCGCGATGCGGCTCGGCCGGGGCAATGGTTCGTCCAGCAGGCGCTTGACCGCCGCCGGCATCGGAGCCTCGTCGCCGGCCCATGGCCGCCGCCCGGTCAGCATCTCGAACAGGATCACGCCGAGTGCATACACGTCGGTTGCCGTGCTGATCGCGCCGCTGGCGAGCTGCTCGGGCGCCGCATACGACGGCGACAGGTATACCGTGCGAGTGTGCTCGGGCCCGTCGTGCGAATCGATCAGCCTCGCGATCCCGAAGTCGAGCAGCATCGCCTGGCCCGCTGCCGTGACGAGGATATTCGATGGCTTGAGATCCCGATGCACGACGAGGTGCATGTGCGCATAAGCGACCGCGTCGCAGATCTGCATGAAGAGGTCGAGGCGCTCGGCGAGCGTCAACGCGTGCGCCTGCACGTAGTCGACGAGATGCTCGCCTTCGACGTATTCCATGACCATGTACGCGGTGCCGTCCGCGGCGACACCGCCGTCGTGGAGTCGCGCGATATGCGGATGCACGAGCGCCGCAAGGATGTCGCGTTCACCCGCGAAGCGCTCGCCGAGCGCGCCGTGAGCGTGCGCGATCAGTTTCAGCGCGGCCTGCTGGCGGAACCCGCCTTCGCTGCGCTCGGCCAGCCACACCTCGGCCATGCCGCCACGGCCGAGCGGCCGCAGCAGCCGGTACGCGGCGATGGATTGGCCCGGGGCATAGGCGCTCGCGAGCGGATCGGGCGGCGAACGTTCGATCGCGCCGCGATCCAGGAAACCCGTATCGCACGCGGCCAGGTGCAGCAGGTGTTCGACACGTTCGCGCAGCGCGGGCCGGTCGGCGCAGGCATGATCGAGGAACGCGTCGCGACGGTCCGCGGCTTCGGCCAGCGCTCGCTCCAGCAAATCGTGAACTTCGTTTGCCCGTGGCGTGGACGGCATCGCGTACCCCCTGCTCGGCCCGTCCAGCATAGCGGCGACGGCGCTCGTGGCGTGTGCCGCCTGCTATACGCCGGAACGTGCATGCGCCCGCCATGGCGCCGCGCCATGCCGGTCGCAGCACGCCTCGCGCCTGTCAGCTGCGAGGCGTGTCGGCAGCGAAGATCGACGCGCCGATCGCGGCGGCGAAACGTTCGATCGCCGCGGCTGCGGCGATGGAGTTGCCGTTCGCATCGAGCCCAGGGGCCCACGCGCATACGCAAAGGCGGCCGGGCACGATCGCAACGATGCCGCCGCCGACGCCGGTCTTGACCGGCAGGCCGATGCGGCAGGCAAGGTCGCCGGCGGCGTCGTAGGCGCCACAGGTGAGCATCAGCGCGGCAATGCGTCGTGCGGCGAGCGCGTCGACGACGCGCTCGCCTGGTGGCTGCACGCCGTCGGCGGCGAGGAACAGGCTCGCGCGCGCGAGCTCGCGGCACGACATCGCGATCGCGCATTGCGCGCAGTACGCGTCGAGCACCGCGCCGACGTCGCCGTGCAGGTTGCCGAAGCTGCGCATGAAATGCGCGATCGCCGCGTTGCGGTCGCTGTGCTCGCGTTCGGAGCGCGCGACCTCGCCGTCGATCGCGACGTTCGCCTCGCCGAGCAGGCGATGCACGAACTCGAGCACCGCGCGCTCGGGCTGCAGGTAACGCCGGCACAGCACGTCGGTGACGACGAGCGCGCCGGCGTTGACGAACGGGTTGCGCGGCACGCCGCGTTCGCGCTCGAGCTGCACGAGCGAGTTGAACGGCGTGCCCGACGGTTCCCGGCCGACGCGTTGCCACAGCGCGTCGCCTTCGCGCTGCAACGCGAGCGCGAGCGCGAACATCTTCGACAGGCTCTGGATCGAGAAGCGCTGCTCGCTCCCGCCGGCGCCGTGCACGTGGCCGTCGACCGTCGCGACCGCGATGCCGAATTGCGCGCGCGGCACGCGCGACAGCGCCGGGATGTACGAGGCGACGTCGCCTTCGTCGAGCAGCGGGCGCACGTCGGCGGCGATGTCCTGCAGCAGGGTCGGAAGGTCGAGGGTCATGGCGAGCCGTTCGCGGGAGCGCGCAGGCTACGCGATCGGGGGCAAGTCTTGCAGCCGTCAGGATGGTGCGCAGTGGCGCCGGACATGCCGGCGTGCGACAAGGCCGGCGCGCGGCGCGGCGGGTAGGGTGGGACGCAGCGGTGCGAGGCACACCGGCCTGCAGCGACGCGCGGCCGCGAGTCCCACCGTGAGCCACCACACGCCACGCCCCCATCCCCCGGCGAGCCAAAGCCCCGCCTATTGCAGATAGCTCCCCCGCAACGCATCGAGCAGCGGGTCACGCGAACCCGGCGGATTGGCGGCGACATGGCCCTGGCCGATCGTCCAGATGATCACGCCGCCGATGCCGTGCGCTTTCGCGTATGCGCCCTTGTCGGCGACCGATTGCGCGTCGTCGTAGCTCAAGAAGTTGCAGGCCTGCGGGCCGACGCCCGCGACCGACGAGAGATAGGGCACGTGTGCGGTCGCGTCCCACTGGCGCGTCGTCGCCACCGGATACTGGGTCGCGATCGTCGCGTAGCTCATCGTGCCGTCGCTCGACGAGATGCTGCCGCCATCCTGGTGAGGACCGGTCACGCCCTGCCAGCAGTAGCCGTAGAACGCGAGGCCGATGCCGAGCTTCGATGCCGGCACGCCGGTCGGCAGGAAGCCGAGGCGGACGCTGACGTCGACCGCCGAGGGCGCGCTCGCGGTCGGCGGGTCGGTGTTGTAGAGCGCCGAGTTGTGCCAGCTCTGCCAGCCGTCCCAGCCCTGCGAAGCGGCGCCCGCCATGTCGTAGGTCATGATGTCGATGCGGTCGAACAGCGGCGCGATCTCGGCCCAGAACGGATCGGGTTCCATGTAGTTCGGGTTGAACCAGCCGACCGGCACGGTCAGCAGCATGTGCGGGCGCGCGCTGCGGAGCGCCGCGGCGAGCGCCTGGAAAGCGGGCTTGTCGCCGTCTTCGAGCGGCTCCCAGTCGAGGTCGAGCCCGTCGAGACCGTACTGGTCCATGCGCCCGAGCAGGTTCGCGACGAACGCCGGACGGTGCGCAGCATTCGCCGCATCCCGCCAGCCGTCGACTTCGCCGGCACCGCCGACCATGAGGATCGCCTTGCGCCCCGCGGCGTGCGCTGCTTCGACCGCCGCGTGGGCGAAGGCCGGCCCGTTCACGTCGTCGATGTCGAAGTCGTTGCTGACCACGCCGCCCGCGAGCGGGCGCACGCGGCCGACCATGAGGTGCGTGACCGCATCGAACGGGATGTCCGCGGGCGCGAGCAGCGCGCGTTCGTATCCGACGTAGTAGCCGAGTACCCAGCGTGCCGGTTCGAAACCGTCGGCGAAGATCGCGTCCGCGGCGCATGCGCGCGGCGGGGCGGCGAAGCCGGCGATGGCCGCGATGACGATCGCGGCGAGAGCGGGGTTCGCGTTGCGCATGGCCGTTCTCCTCGTGGGTGCAACTCCCGGTACGCCGGATCGCGACGATACCAGCCAGTGACCGCGATCCATGCGCCCGTGCGCCACCGCACGGCTGCGCAGCATGCAAGCGGCGCGCCGGACGACTAAACTGGACAGCCCGCGGCGTCGTCGGCGCCGCCCGCGGTCACAGCGCAGCGCGCCCGCACGCTGCATCGAGAGTACGCATGAACCAGCTCAACGACATCCTCGACCAGGACCTCGACCCGCGCGAGACGCGCGAGTGGACCGAGGCGCTGCACGGCGTGATCAGGGCGGACGGCACCGACCGTGCGCACTACCTGCTCGAGCGCATGGTCGAAGAAACGCGTCGCGCCGGCGGCCACCTGCCGTTCGCGCCGACGACCGAATACATCAACACGATCCCCCCCGAGCGCGAAGCGCACATGTCGGGCGATCCGAACATGGAATGGCGCATCCGCTGCCTGATCCGCTGGAATGCGATGGCGATGGTCGTGCGCGCGAACCGCAAGCCGGGCGAACTCGGCGGCCACATCGCGAGCTTCGCCTCGAGCGCGACGCTGTACGACGTCGGCTTCAACCACTTCTGGCGCGCGCCGGGCGCCGAGCACCCGGGTGACCTCGTGTTCCACCAGGGCCATTCGAGCCCGGGCATCTATGCGCGTTCGTTCCTCGAGGGACGCATCGGCGAGGAGCAGCTCGACCTGTTCCGCATGGAGGTCGAAGGCCGCGGGCGCGGGCTGTCCTCGTACCCGCATCCTTGGCTGATGCCCGAATACTGGCAGGTACCGACCGTCTCGATGGGCCTGGGCCCGCTGCAGGCGATCTACCAGGCGCATTTCATGAAATACCTCGAGCACCGCGGCCTGATCGCGCCGAGCGACCGCAAGGTCTGGTGCTTCATCGGCGACGGCGAATCGGACGAGCCGGAGACGCTCGGCGCGATCTCGCTCGCCGGGCGCGAAGGGCTCGACAACCTCATCTTCGTCGTCAACTGCAACCTGCAGCGCCTCGACGGCCCGGTGCGCGGCAACGGCAAGATCATCCAGGAACTGGAAGGCGTGTTCCGCGGCGCCGGCTGGAACGTGATCAAGACGATCTGGGGCAGCTACTGGGACCCGCTGCTCGCGCGCGACACGACCGGCAAGCTGCGCCAGCTCATGATGGAAACGGTCGACGGCGAATACCAGAACTGCAAGGCGTTCGGCGGCAAGTACACGCGCGAGCATTTCTTCGGGAAGTACCCGGAAACCGCCGCGCTCGTCGCGAACCTTTCCGACGACGACATCTGGCGCCTCAACCGCGGCGGCCATGACCCGCACAAGGTGTACGCCGCCTACCACGAAGCGACGAACACCAAGGGCATGCCGAGCGTGATCCTCGCCAAGACGGTCAAGGGCTACGGCATGGGCTCGGCCGGCGAGTCGCAGAACCCGACCCACCAGCAGAAGAAGCTCGACGACGATTCGGTGCGCCACTTCCGCGATCGTTTCCAGATCCCGAGTCCCGACGACAAGCTCAAGGACGTGCCGTACTACCACCCCGGCAAGGACTCGCCGGAGGTGCAGTACATGCTCGAGCGGCGCCGCGCGCTCGGCGGCTTCCTGCCGCAGCGGCGCACGAAGAGCTCGTCGATCGCCGTGCCGGAACTCGGCGCTTTCGAGCAGATCACCAAGGGCACGGGCGAGCGCGAGATCTCCACGACGATGGCGTTCGTGCGCGGCATGAACCTCATGCTGCGCGACAAGGCGCTCGCGCCGCACGTCGTGCCGATCGTCGCCGACGAGGCGCGCACGTTCGGCATGGAAGGCATGTTCCGCCAGATCGGCATCTACGCGCCGTTCGGCCAGAAGTACAAGCCGGTCGATTCCGACCAGCTCATGTACTACCGCGAGGACCAGAAGGGCCAGGTGCTGCAGGAGGGCATCAGCGAACCGGGTGCGATGAGCGCGTGGATCGCCGCGGGCACGAGCTACTCGGTCAGCGACGTGCCGATGCTGCCGTTCTACATCTACTATTCGATGTTCGGCTTCCAGCGCATCGGTGACCTCGCCTGGGCCGCGGGCGACATGCGCACGCGCGGCTTCCTCGTCGGCGGCACCGCCGGGCGCACCACGCTCAACGGCGAAGGCCTGCAGCACGAGGACGGCCATTCGCACCTGCTCGCCGGCGCGATCCCGAACTGCCGCGCGTACGACCCGACCTTCTCCTACGAGGTCGCGGTGATCCTGCAGGACGGCGCGCGCCGCATGCTGCAGGAGCAGGAGGACGTCTACTACTACGTCACCGTGATGAACGAGAACTACGTGCATCCGGACATGCCGGCCGGCGTCGAGGCCGACATCGTCAAGGGCATGTACCTGTTCAAGGACGGCGGCAAGCCGAAGAAGAACGAGCCGCGCGTGCAGCTGCTCGGTTCCGGCACGATCCTGCGCGAGGTGATCGCCGCGGCCGAACTGCTCGAGAAGGACTTCGGCGTCGCGAGCGACATCTGGTCGTGCCCGAGTTTCTCGGAACTTCGCAAGGACGGTTTCGACGCCGAGCGCTGGAACCGCCTGCATCCGATGGACAAGAAGCCGCGCAAGGCGCACGTGACCGCGTGCCTC
>NZ_JBQCFP010000128.1:0-17351 GCF_051958935.1 Dokdonella sp.
ATGTTGCCAACCTTAACCGCCTGGGCGTCCGGGGTCGGTTTTGCGTTGGTCGGAGCGGGCATTTCTACCCGCCTGGAAGCACGCGCGCCCGCAAACGACCTGGTTGCCCAGGCCGGCCAGTTCGACAGCGCGACCGGCCGCTACATCATCACGTTCAGCGAACCGGGCCTGGTCTCCTACAAGGGTGACGTCGCTGGCCTCGCGCGCACCGCGCCGGACGACCGCCTGTTCATGGCCGGTGCTTCCCGCAAGCTGGATGCGAGCTCGTCGGCCGCGCAGGCCTACAAGTCGTATCTGCAGAGCAAGCGCGCCGAACACATCACCTCGATCGAGCAGGCGCTCGGCCGTCCGCTTGCCATCCATTACACCTACGACGTCACGCGCAGCGCGATTTCCGCGGAAATGAGCCCGGCGGAAGCCGCCGCGGTGGCGCGGATCGCCGGCGTGGCCTCGGTCTCCCCGGTGATGAACAAGCGCACCGAGACGTTCCGCGGCCCGAAGTTCATCGGCGCCGACACGATCTGGAACGGCACGGCCGTGCCGGGCGGTACGGGCACGCGTGGGCAAGGCGTCAAGGTCGGCGTGATCGACACCGGCACGAACATCGGGCACCCGTCCTTCACCGATGACGCGACGTGCGGTTTCAGCGCGGCCAATCCGAAGCTCTTCCCGCGTGACTGCAACAGCAACAACGGCACCACCTGCACGGGCTCCAACCCGAACGCCGGCGACGGCCAGGGCCATGGCGTGCACACGAGCAGCACCGCTGCGGGCAACATGATCGACAACACCGTCACTCCGGCTCCGCTCCTGCCGGACGGCGTGTCGATGTCGGGCGTGGCGCCGTGCGCGAGCCTTTACACGTACAAGGTCGCCAACGCGAGCGGCGGCATCACCGATGACGCGATCACCGCGGCGATCCAGAATGCGATCGTCGACCAGGTCGACGTGGTCAACTACTCGATCGGCCCGACCTGCGGTGGCGGCAACCCGTGGAACGACAGCCTCGACTTCCTCGAAGCCGAAGGTGCTGACGTGTTCGTCGCGGCGTCGGCCGGCAACACGCGCGCTTCGTGCACGAATCCGACCGGCCTGGTCGCGAACAACGGTCCGTGGATGCTCACGGTCGCCGCTTCCACGCAGGACCAGATCGCAGCTCCCGTGCTCTCCGCGACCGGCCCCGGCACGCCGCCGCCGGCGACGCAGAACGTGGCGCTGATCGCGGGCAGCACGACGCTGCCGGTCGACCAGACGGAAGATTTCGCCGGCATGGCCCTGCGCACCTATCCGACGAACATCGACGGCTGCAGTGCCACCGGCACCTTCCCGGCGGGCTACTTCAACAATGCGGTCGCGATCATCCAGCGCGGCAACTGCAACTTCTCCGAGAAGATCACCAACGCCTACAACGCAGGCGCGCGCGTGGTCGTCATCACCAACAACCAGCCCGGCGCCATCAACATGGACACCACGGGCTCGCCGACCGACGTGGCTGCATTCAGCACGTACAAGGGTCCGGGTGATGCGCTGATCGCGTTCGTGAACGCGAATCTCGGCCCGACGCCTCCGGCCGACCAGGTGTTCGCGGACGGCTTCGACGGCTCCGCCGGTGCGGTCGGTGAATATCGCAAGATCGCGATCGGCGAAGTCCCGGGCGACATCCTCGCGAAGTTCAGCTTCCGCGGTCCGACCCAGGCACCGTACGACAACCTGACCAAGCCGGACATCACCGGGCCTGGCGTCAACATCTACGCCGCGTTCGACACGGCCTCGGGCAGCTACGGTCTCGACAGCGGTACGTCGATGTCGTCGCCGCACCTGGCGGGTGCCGCCGCGCTCGTGCGTGCGGCGCATCCGGACTGGACGCCGATGGAAGTGAAGTCCGCGATCCAGACGACCGCGAAGCTCGAAGGCCTGAAGGAAGACGAAGTGACGCAGTGGAACGTCGACGATGTCGGCAGCGGCCGCGTCGATCTGTCGAAGGCGGCGCTGGCCGGCCTCACGCTCGACGAGTCCGTGACCAACTTCCAGAACGCGAACCCGACCGGTGGCTCGATCGACCAGACGCAGCTGAACCTCGCGTCGCTGCGCCAGGTGCGTTGCAACAGCACGTGCTCGTGGACGCGCACGTTCAAGAACCGCCTCGGCACGACCGGCAACTGGTCGCTCTCCGCGACGAATCCGGCCGGCTTCGCGCTGTCGTTCAGCCCGTCCACGTTCTCGCTCGCTCCGGGCGCGACGCAGACGGTCACGATCACGGCGACGGGCACGTCGGCCAACCTCGCGTTCGGTGAAGTCACGCTGCATGAGACGGCCAACCAGTCGCCCGACCAGCACCTCACGGTCGCGGTGAAGGGCGCCGTGCCGACGATCTCGGTCACGCCGGCGACGCTGGCGCAGTCGCAAGCTGCCGGCACGACCACCACGCTGCCGCTCACCGTCGCGAACGCGGGCGGTGGCACGCTGACCTGGAACGTCTCGGCGACCGGCGTCGGTTCGGTCTGGAACCAGCCGAAGAACTCCACCGGTGGCATCGTTTCGGACTACTCGACGAGCGACAATGGCGGCGGATTCACGGCGGCCGACTTCAGCGTCAGCGGCGCGTCGACGGCGATCACGAAGATCACCACGTTCGGCTTCGACAACACCAACGGCCTGCTCGCGCAGCCGACGATCTCTTGGCGCATCTACAGCGATGCCCCCGGCATGCCGTCGGGCAACCCGGATACGGGCGCGGGCACGCCGGTGTGGCAGTTCGACACCGCCCCCACGGGAGCGGGCGTGACCATCTCGGGTTCGGGTGACATCACGCTCGACCTGGCGGCGGCGGGCCAGTCGCTCAACCTGCCGGCCGGTACGTACTGGCTGTCGGTGTTCCCGACCTACACGGGCCCGATCGGTCCGGCGGGCAGCGCGCGCTGGAACTGGAGCCAGGCTCTGCTGCAGGGCGGCCCGGGCATGCTGACCGGTAACCTGTTCGGTGTTGCCAACTGGACGGCGCTGCAAGGCCTCGTCGGCTGGCCTGACGTGGCGTTCAACCTGCAGGGCACCATCAACTGCGGTGCGCCGTGGCTCTCGCTTGCCCCGACCAGCGGCAGCGCCGCGGGCGGTGCGTCGAACCCGGTGACGGTCACGTTCAACAGCACGGGCCTCGCCGCCGGTACCTACACGGCGAACGCGTGCATCGCGAGCAACGACGTGGCGCATCCGATCACGATGGTCCCGGTGACGCTCACGGTGACCTCCGGCGGTCCGACCTGCGCCCCGGCGCAGCTGCTGGGTGATCCGAGCCTCGAGAACGGCGGCGCGCCGTGGACCGGCACCGACAGCGTCTTCGGTTCGCCGTTCTGCGACTCCACCTGTGACGACAGCGGCACGGTCACCGCGCACACGGGCGATGGCTTCGTGTGGTTCGGTGGCACGACGACCGCGGGCACCGGCAGCCTGAGCCAGGCGGTCGTGTTCCCGAGCGGCCAGCCGCGCTGGCTCAACTACTGGTTCATCAACCAGCTCGGCGGTGCCACGGGCACGAACGCGACGTTCACGATCAAGATCGATGGCAACACCGTCGGTACCGTGGCCGCGGGCGCCGTGGCCACGACGTACGCGCCCATGACGCTCGAGGTTCCGGCGCAGTACCTCAACGGCAGTTCGCATACGGTGAGTTTCGAGTACGCGAAGACGGGCACCGCGCTGCGTGGCGCGATGATCGACGACATCACGCTCGACTGCTCGGCACAGCCGACGTCGGCGCCGGCGATGCCGACCGGTCCGGTCTCCGCGGCACTGCGTACGCTGCACTGATCGCATCGCTGTCGTAGTCATTTCGAGAGGCCTCCTTCGGGAGGCCTCTTTATTGCGTTCACCTCTGCCGCATTCGAATGCGGCCGGGGACCCATCCCGCGCCGCCCGGAGCGATCATTCAGAGTGCATTCGGCCGGGTGCGTGCGATCATGGCGCGATGCGGCGCCCATCCATTCGCAATGGCCTTACGGTGGTGTTCGCGCTCTGCCTCGGCGCATGCGCGACCTTGCGCACCGATGCCCCGAAGCCGGTGACGACTTCGTTGCCGCCGGTCGCCGATTCCGCTTCCACGCGCTACGTCGCCGGCGAAGTCGCCGCCCACCCGGGGCAGTCGGGTTTCCGCCCGTTGCTCGGCAATGCGAATGCGCTGATGAGCCGCGTCGTGCTCGCCGACGCCGCGCGCCATTCGATCGACCTGCAGTACTACATCTTCAGGAACGACGCGACCGGGCGCCTCGTCGCGCAGCGCCTGCTCGCGGCGGCGGATCGCGGCGTGCGCGTGCGCATCCTGCTCGACGATATCGACATCTCGAAGGAGGACCATCTGCTCGACGCGCTGCACGCGCATCCGAACATCGAGGTCCGTCTGTTCAATCCGTTCCGCTTCCGCCACCGATCGATCCTCGCCAAGGCGGGGCAATTCCTGCTCGAAGGCCCGCGCCTCAACCGGCGCATGCACAACAAGTCGTTCATCGTCGACGGCATGCAGGCGATCGTCGGCGGCCGCAACATCGGCGACGCCTATTTCGATGCCGGCGACGAAGTGCATTTCCGCGATCTCGACGTGCTCGCGATCGGGCCGGTCGTGGCGCAGGTCGCCGCGATGTTCGACCGCTACTGGAACAGCGATGCGGCGTTCCCCGTCACTGCGTACAGCGACAACGACGTGAGCAACGCGAACCTCGCGGTGCTTCGCGATCGCCTGCTGCGCGATGCGCGCGCGTTCACGGAAAGCGAGTACGCCGAGGTCGTCGCCGAGGATCTGCCGAACGGCCCGAGCGCCGAACGCAAGGGCGCGTGGTTCTGGGGTGAGGCGTATCTCGCCGCGGACGATCCGGCGAAGGTCGATCCCTCGCCCGGTGTCGACGAGCGCCGGCTGCGGCGCATCGCGCCGGCGCTGCGGCGCGAACTCGATGCGGCGCAGTCGCAGGCGCTCATCGTCTCGCCGTACTTCATCCCGGGTGCCGACGGCGTCGCGCTGCTCGCCGCGCTCGTCGCACGCGGCGCCACGGTGAAGGTGCTTACCAATGCACTGTCTGCGACCGACGAACCCGAAGTGCACGCGGGCTACGCGAAGTATCGGGAGGACCTGCTGCGCGCCGGCGTCGAACTCTACGAACTCGAGGGACTGCGCGGCGCCGGCATCCAGCGCGCCTATGGCACGTCCTCGGGCGTGAGCCTGCATGCGAAGACGATGGTGATCGACCACCGCCGCGTGTTCGTCGGGTCGATGAACTTCGATCCGCGCTCGGTCGCCTTCAACACCGAGATGGGCGTGATCGTCGACAGCCCCGGCCTCGCCGATGCGATCGAGCAGTTCTTCGCGCACGCGACCGCGCCCGACAATGCCTACCACGTCGAACTCGTCGACGGACGCCTGCATTGGACCGGCAAGGACGACGGCAAGGTGGTCGAATACGACCACGACCCCGGCGCGTCGCGCTGGCAGCGCGCGAAACTGCGCGTGCTGCGGCTGCTGCCGATCGAAGGATTGTTGTAATGCGCAGGCGCCTGCTCGCGATCGCCGGCGTGCTTGCGCTCGCGGGGGCGGCCGCGGCGGCGTGGCAGCTTGCGCCGCACGCCACGCACGCGACCCTCGCCGACGTGTTCGCCGCGGCGGAACGCTGGCGCCATTCGGCCTGGGCGGCGCCGCTGCTGCTCGCCGCATTCCTGCTCGGCGGGTTCGTCGCGTTCCCGGTCAACCTGCTCATCGCGCTCGCGGTCGTCGTACTCGGTCCCTGGGCCGGCGCGCCGTGCGCGCTCGTCGGAGCGTTGCTGAGCGCGGTCGCGCTGCACGAGATCGGTCGCGCACTGCCGGAGCGCTTCCATGCACGCCTCGCCGACCCGCGCTGGCGCAAGCTGCGCGAACGCATCCTCGCCCACGGCGTGCTCGCGGTGGCGACGGTGCGGATCGTACCGGTGGCGCCGTACAGCGTGGTCAGCCTCGCTGCGGGCATGCTGCGCGTGAAGCGCGTCGACTACGTCGCCGGCACCGCGCTCGGCATGGCGCCCGGCATCGCACTCTACGCGGCGTTCGCCGATCGCGCCGAGGCGGCGCTGCGCGATCCGCATCCGCTCGCGTGGCTGTCGCTGGTCGGGGTCGTGCTCGTGATCGTCGCGCTCGCCTGGTTCGCGCGTTCGCGCCATCGCGCACGCGGCGTCCGCTGATGCGCATCGCGACCTGGAACCTGCACGAGGCGGTCGGGGTCGACGGGCGCTGCCTGCCCGTGCGCATCGCACGCGTGCTCGCCGAACTCGATGCCGACGTCGTCGCGCTGCAGGAGTTCTCCCCGCGCCGGAGCACGGTCGACGAACTCTCGGCGCAGCTCGAACATGCCACCGGAGCGACCCTCGTCGTGATGCCGACGTTCCTCAAGCGCGGCCGCGTGTTCGGCAACGCGCTGCTCTGCCGCGTGCCGATCGTATCGGTCGAGGCGCGCGAGCTCGCACTCGAGCGGCGCGAACCGCGCAACGCGATCGACGCGCGCGTCGACTGGGACGGCCGCCCGCTGCGCGTGCTCGCGACGCACCTCGGCCTGCGGCGCGCCGAGCGCATCGAGCAGATCGGGCGCCTCGATGCGCTGCTCGACGAGGACACGCCGACCCTGCTCCTCGGCGACTTCAACGAATGGCGCCTGCACGGTTGCCTCGCGACACTCGAGCGTCGCCTCGCGCGCGTGCCGACACCGCCGACGTTTCCGTCGCCTTGCCCGGTCGCTCGGCTCGATCGCCTGTTCGTTTCGCCTGGCTTGCGCGTATCGCACGTGCGCACGCATCGCAGCCGCAGCGCGATGGTCGCGTCGGACCATCTGCCGCTGGTCGCGACGCTCGAACGCGCCTGACCAGCGTCACGGACAGCCGCCGCTCAGCCATGCGCGACGAGCATCGGCTCCCGTCTCGGTGGAGTCCACACGATGATCCGCAAGCTCAAATCCGGCGAGTACCGTCTCTATTCGCGCAAGACCGACCCGCGCACCGGCAAGCGCCGCAACCTCGGCACGTTTCGCAGCCGCGCGGCGGCGGAGAAGCACGAGCGCGAGGTCCAGTACTTCAAGCGCCACGGGTAAGCGCAGGTGGCGGGGCTTTGCAGGAGCGCTGGCAGTCGCGATGCTCCCAGGGCTGAGCGGCTGAAGCCGCTCGTGCGAGTTGCGCGTCATCAGCACTCGATGACGTTCACCGCGAGGCCGCCGCGGCTGGTTTCCTTGTACTTGTCCTGCATGTCGCGGCCGGTATCGCGCATGGTCTTGATGACCTTGTCGAGGCTCACCTTGTGCTTGCCGTCGCCGCGCATCGCCATGCGCGACGCGTTGATCGCCTTGACCGAGCCCATGGCGTTGCGCTCGATGCATGGGATCTGCACGAGGCCGCCGATCGGGTCGCAGGTGAGGCCGAGGTTGTGTTCCATGCCGATCTCGGCAGCGTTCTCGATCTGGCCCGGACTGCCGCCGAGCGCCGCGGTAAGGCCTGCGGCAGCCATCGAGCAGGCGACGCCGACTTCGCCCTGGCAGCCGACTTCGGCGCCGGAAATCGACGCGTTTTCCTTGTAGAGGATGCCGACCGCTGCAGCCGTCATGAGGAAATCGCGCACGCCCTGGCTCGTCGCGCCCGGGCAGAAGCGATCGTAGTAGTGCAGTACGGCGGGGATGATGCCGGCCGCGCCGTTGGTCGGTGCGGTCACGACGCGCCCGCCGGCCGCGTTTTCTTCATTGACCGCGAGCGCGTAGAGGTTGACCCAGTCGAGCGTGGTCAGCGGGTCGCGCATCGCCGCTTCCGGGCGCGAGGAGAGTTCCGCATGCAGGGCCGGCGCGCGGCGCGCGACGTGCAGGCCGCCCGGCAGCGTGCCCGCCTCGCGGATGCCGCGCGCGACGCAGGCCTGCATCGCGCGCCAGATCTCGTCGAGGCCGGCATCGATCTGCTCGCGCGTGCGCCAGGCAAGTTCGTTCGCGTACATGATCGCGGCCATCGTGAGGCCGCTTTCCTCGCACCGACGCAGGAGTTCCTCGCCCGAACGGAACGGATAGGTCAGCGGCGTCTCGTCGGCGACGATGCGGTCTTCCGCCGCTTCGTCCTGGTTGACGACGAAGCCGCCGCCGACCGAATAGTAATCGCGTGTCGCGATCACGTTGCCGTCACCGTCGTACGCGGTGAAGCGCATGCCATTGGTGTGAAACGGCAGCTTCTGCCGCTTGTTCATGATGAGATCGGACTTCTCGTCGAACGCGATCTCATGGTCGCCATGCAGGCGGATGCGCTTGCTCTTGCGGATGCGCTCGAGCGCGGGCGGGATGAGGTCGGGGTCGATCTCGTTCGGCCAGTGCCCTTCCAGGCCCATGAGCACGGCCTTGTCGGTGCCGTGGCCGCGCCCGGTCAGCGCGAGCGAGCCGAACACCTCCGCTCGCACGCGCTTCGTGCGCACGAGATCGCCGCTCTCGACGAGCCATTTCTCGACGAACCGCGCGGCCGCGCGCATTGGTCCGACCGTGTGCGAGGACGAAGGGCCGATGCCGATCTTGAAGAGGTCGAAGACGCTGACGGCCATGGTGATGACGGGCTGGATAGGAAACGCGCAGTGTACTCCGACGCCGCTCCGCACGAGGCGGCGCGCTCGCGTCCGTTACACTGCATCTCCGACGCGTCGTCGGCACGACCACAGGTTCATGCGCATGCATTTCGTCCTCTACCAGCGCGACGACTGCGCCTTGTGCGACCACGCGCTCGCGCTCCTCGCGGCCGTGCGCGCGCCGGAATTCGCCAGCGTATGGATCGACACCGATGCTGCGCTCGAACAGCGCTACGGCGCGCGCGTGCCCGTGCTGCGCGACGAGCGCGACGGGCGCGAACTCGACTGGCCATTCGACCGCGAAAGGCTCGCCGCGTTCCTGCGCGGCTGATGTCCGCGACCGCAGCGCCGCAGCGATACTGCCGCATTGGAGAGATGCCGCGACACCGGTCGCCCGCAGCGTGGGCTCCTGCAGCGCCCGCGCGCGTCGAGCTGCTTTCGTGCAGGAGCGCACCCTGTGCGCGACCGCAGCGTCGCAGGCGTTCCGCGGCATTGCAGCGATTGCGTGAGACCGGTCGCCCCAGGGTGGGCTCCTACCGCCAGCGCGCGTCGAGCTGCAAGCCGCGGCGCGGCTATTCGGTCGGCACGTTGCCGTGCGCGGCTTCGACCTCCGGCGTGCGCCAGCCGGATCGCACACCCCAGAAGTAGAACGCCAGGCCGACCCCGGCTACGACGACGAGGTCCCAGCCGTACGGCAGGTAGCCCTTGCCGCCGAAGCGGTCGCTCCCGCCCCACGAGATGAGCGCGACCGTCGGCAGGTAGGCGATGAGCCACCAGGCCCCGCTGAGCTGGCGCCCGAAGTCGCGCCAGCCCGCCTGCGCCTGGTAGTAGAAGTAGACCGGCAGCGCGACCACCATGAGCAGGATGATTTCGCCGGTCAGCGGCCACTTTGCCCAGTACAGCAGTTCGGTCGCGAACACGAACGCGAGGGCGGCGAGCACGGGCAGGGCGGACAGGCGGAACGGACGATGCAGGTCCGGCGCGGTGCGACGCAGGCTCATCGCGCTGACCGGCCCGGTCATGTACGAGATGATCGTCGCGACCGAGATCACCGCGGCGAGCGTGCCCCAGCCGCGGAAGAAGAACAGGAACACGTACGACACGAGCAGGTTGAACCACATCGCCGGGCGCGGAACGCCCCACACCGGATGCAGGCGGCCGAGGATTCTCGGCATCGTGCCGTTGCGCTCCATGCCATAAATCATGCGAGCAGTCGTCGCGGTGTAGGTGATGCCGGTGCCGCTCGGGCTCACGAACGCGTCGACGTAGAGCAGGATCGCGAGCCAGTTGAGGTTGACGAGCAGCGCGAGCTGGGCGAACGGCGAGCGGAAGTCGATGCCCTTCCAGCCCACCTTGGCAAGCATCTCGGGCGGCACCGCGCCGATGTAGGCGACCTGCAGGATCAGGTACACGACGGTCGCGAGGGCGATCGAACCGAGCACCGCGAACGGGATGCTGCGGCCCGGATTGCGCGCTTCGCCGGCAAGGTTCACCGGGCTCTGGAAACCGTTATAGCTGAACACGATGCCGGCGGTCGCGACCGCCGTGAGCACGGCGGCCCAGTCGATCGTGTGCTGGGACCCCGGATGGATGCCGACCGAGAAGTTGGCGGTATGGAAGCCGCTTGCGATGAGGGCGACGCCGGTCGCCGCGGGCACGACGAGCTTGAACACGGTGATCGCCGTGTTCGAGTGCGCGAACAGCTTCACGCTCCAGAAGTTCAGCAAGAAGTAGACGATCACGAGCACCGCGGCGATGCACAGGCCGGGCACCGTCAACTCGCCATGCGCGGCGCCGGGGGTATGCACGTAGAGATCCTGCGTCCACTGCGCCCATTCCCACGGCCACGATGCCATGTACTGCACCGACGCCTCGGCTTCGACCGGGATCACCGAGACGATCGCGATCCAGTTCGCCCACGCGCCGATGAAGCCGACGAGCGAGCCATGCGAGTAATGGCTGTAGCGGACCATGCCGCCCGATTCGGGAAACATCGCGCCGAGTTCGGCGTAGGTCAGTGCGATCGTCGTGATCACGGCGGCGCCGATGACCCACGCCCAGATCGCCCCCGGGCCGGCGAGGCCGGCGGCTTTCCAGGCGCCGAACAGCCAGCCCGAGCCAATGATCGAGCCGAGGCCGGTCAGCATCAGCGCGAACGGGCCGACGTCGCGGCGGATGGTGGAATGGTCGGACATGCAAACACCCCAGTGGGCCGCAGCGCGGCACGAAGGACCGATGGTCGCAGGTCGGCCGGCGAATGTCAGCGGCTTGCGGAGTGCGGAGCGATCTTCTGCAGGAGCCCACCCTGTGGGCGACCGATGGCGCGGCGGGGTTCGATGCGACGGTCGCCCACGGGGTGCGCTCCTGCAGGCATGCGACGAGCCATGGGATCTCCTGGAGGAGCCCGCCCTGTGGGCGACCGATCGCGCGGCGGGGTTCGAGGCGACGGTCGCGCACAGGGGTGCGCTCCTACAGGCATGTGACGAGCCATGGGATCTCCTGTAGGAGCCCGCCCTCCCGGCGACCGAGGAAGCCGCGCGGTCCGCTCGGAGCCATGCGACAGATCGCTTCGCGCACGGCGCGCGCGCCTACGGCCCTTCGCGATGCCGGCGGCGGCGCGGTCGTCACAGCGGCATGTCGAAGCCGTTGTCGAAAATCGTGTCGATCACGATGCGTGCGGCGAGGAACTGCGTGTAGTCGCCGGTACCCGTGGTCACGCCGCTGATCACGAGGTGGCCGCCGTCGATGCGACCGCGCACGCCCGCATCGAACAGCGAGCCGCCGAGGTCGAGCGGGATCACCTGCTTGCCCGCGTAGCCGAACGTCGGATCGAGCTGGCCGTCGGCGCCCAAGCGCGCGAGCGCGATGTCGGAGTTGCCGCTCGTGATGGCCGCGAAACCGATGAGCACGAGCTTGCCGTCCGGCTGCAGCGCCGAGCCGTAGGCGATGTCGCTGTTCGAATCGCCGAGATCGAACGGTACCGTCACCTTGCCGCCGCTGCCGAAGGACGGATCCGGCGTGCCGTCCGGCAGCAGCTTGACCGCGGCGAAGTCGTAGCCGTTGTCGGTCGCCACGCCGGTGACGTAGATCGCACCGTCCGGGCCGATCGAAAGCTCGAGCGCTTCGTCGTCGAAGTTGCCGGCGATGTCGAACGAGACCGTGACGCGGCCATCGCCGCCGAAGTTCGGGTCGAGTGCGCCGGTGGGCGTAAGGCGCGCGATCGCGTAGTCGAAGGCGTTCGCGCCGCCGTGGGCGGCGATCCCCGCAACGAGGATGTTGCCGTCCGGGTCGATCGCGACGCTCGAGGCGGTCTCGTCCTTGAAGGTCGCGTCGAGGTCGAAATGGAACGTAAGGCGGCCGTCGCCGTCGAAGCTCGTGTCGCGGCTGCCGTCTGCGTTCAGGCGCGTGACCGCGAAATCCGAGCCTTGCCCTGTGACTTCCGCGTTGCCCACGACGATGAACTTGCCGTTGGCGAGCTGCACGCCGTCGAGCGCCCGATCATTGTTGGCGCCGCCGGCATCGAAGTTGATGAACGCCTTGCCGTCGCCGCTGAACGAGGTGTCGAGCGTGCCGTCGAGGTTGAAGCGGACGAGCTCCATGTCGGTGTCGTCGCCATTGACGCCGGTGTCCGGCCCGTTGCCGATGAGCACGATCTTGCCGTCGGCCTGCACGATGGTGTTGAGCGCGGTGTCCGTGGCAGCGCCCGCGCCGACGGCGACCGAGGTCCTGCCGTCGAAACTGAAGCCCGTATCGGGATGGCCGTCAGGGTGGAGTCGCACGACCGCGAAGTCGTCGCCGGTCGAGGCACCACCGTCGACGACGCCGCCGAGGACGACCTTGCCGTCGGGCGCAATCGCGAGGCCGTAGGCGGTCGCGGTCGTGCCGAAGTCGATGACGGTGTAGCCGCCGGTGCCGAAGGTCGGGTCGAGGTCGCCGTCGTGGGCACTCGCCGTGGCGCCGGCGAAGGCGCACGCGAGGATGAGGGAGGTCGTGAGAATCGGGTGGTTCGCGGTCATGGGCTTCTCCTTGTGCCTGAGGGAAACGCGGGAGCGATGGGTTTTCTGACATCGGCGTCGCCGATCGCGTGCAGCCCGCCCTCGCACGGGTGCGTGAAGGCCCCGTCTCGGCCATGGGATCGGTCGGCGCGGACAGGGGCTGGGCGATCGGCGTCGCGCCGACGCGCCCGCACATCGAGGCGGCGACACGAAGCGGGTCGGTTCGAGCCGTTCGCGTCGCCGGGTGCCTGGATTCAGCCGTCGAATCCGTTGGCGAAGATCGTGTCGTCGAACATGCGCGCGACGAACACATCGACCGGATTGCCGCTGCCCGGGACGACGATGATGCCACCCGTGTAGATCGCATCGCCGTGCAGCGTTAGGCCGAGGAACGCTTGCGACGACGGCGTCGTCTGGCCGAAATCGTAGCTGCGCCGGCCAAGCGCTCCGAAACTGCCGTCGAGTGCGCCATCCGGCAGCAGTCGCACGAGCGTGCCGTGCAGATCGCTGGCGGTGTAGACGGCTGCGCCCGCGATGACGAGGCGGCCGTCGTCGCGGATGTTCACATCGAGACCGAAGTCGGCGCCGCTCGGCGTTTGGTCGAACGTGACGACCGTCCGCCCGCCGACGCCGAACATCGTGTCGGGCGATCCGTCGGGCAGCAGCTTGGCGATGCCGATGTCCTGGTTCACCGTGGCCGACGGCGACACTTCGACATTGCCGCTCAGTACGATCGAATCGTCGGCGTCGATCGCGACTCCGTACGCCGCTTCCGCCTTGCTGAGGCCAAGGTCGAATGCGACCGTCGCGCGTCCGTCGGCGTCGAAGTCCGGGTCGAGCGTGCCGTTCGCGCGGACGCGCGCGACCGCGAAATCGCTGCCGACCGTGCTGTCGCCGGCGTCGGCCGCGCCGGCGATGACGATGCGGCCCGCATGGTCGATCGCGACGCGCGTGGCGGCGTCGTCCTTGCTCGAGCTGCCGGGGAGGTCGAAGCCGAAACTGACCTTGCCCGTGAGATTGAAACTCGCGTCGGGCGAGCCATCGGAAAGCAGGCGCGCGACGCCGATGTCTGCGCCGTTGGCCGCCGTCATGACCGTGCCCGCGACGACGATGCGGCCATCGCCTTGAATTGCGACGTCCGCGCAGTTGTCGTCGCCGGTGCCGCCGTCGAGGTCGAACGCGACGACCTTCTTGCCGGTGCCGGCGCCGAACGTCGTGTCGAGCGTACCGTCCGCATTGAGCCGCGCGACCGCGAAATTGTCGTGATCAGGGCCGCGGTCGGCATTCGTGGTGCCGGCGACGACGATCTTGCCGTCCGACTGCAGTGCGAGTCCCGTCGCGCGGTCCGTGCCGCTGTCGCCGGAGAAATCGATCGTGACCTTGCCGTCGAAGCTGAAGCTCGGATCGAGCTGGCCGTCGGCATCGAAGCGCGCGACGAAGAAGTCCGCCGTCGAGCCGATCTGTCGCGTGCCGCACGTGAGGACCTTGCCGTCCGGCTGCAGCACCGGCCTGCACGCCGTCGCACCGCCGTACGCATCGGTGAGGCCCGCGAGCGCGAGCCCGCCCGTACCGAACGTCGGGTCGAGGTCGCCATCGGCGGCGAGGGTGGGCGTGGCGGCGGCCAAAAGCGCGGCCGAGCACGCGTAACAAAGCAGTGCGCTCTTCATGGGGTCCGTCCGGTATCGCTGGGGGGTAAAGACAGGAACGCAAAACGGCGCCGAGTGCGACAGCCGGGGGGGGGGACGACAAGGCGTGACGTCCAGCACCCTGCGAGCTCCGCCGCATCGCTGCCGCCGTGTCGCGTCGCCGTCACCTCGCCACCCCGCGGGCGGGGTCGCGCCGCAGGCGCGAGAACGGGCAGCCCCGCGCGTGGCGAACGCAACGCATGGAAAACGAGCGAAGTGCATTGGCTTCCTGTCTGGAAGCTCCTGCCCGTGAGCTACGAACGGCGTGGACACCGCCGGCTCCACCCAGTTCGCGCGGATGATGCCGTTGGCCGTTCGGACTCGTGCGCGCTCTCGCGAACGAAACGAGCGACGGTTCGCGGGCAACCTGCGGACATCGCGCCGCGGGGGCGGCGCGAGGGAATGGCCGTCCGCTCAGTCGGTGATGTAGACGGCCTCGATGACGTGCATGTCCGGGTAGCCGATCGCGGCGATCGGGGTCGGGCCGGCGATGTTGCACGAGGTGGAGCTGATGAAGCTCGGATGCGTCTCGGCCGCGGTCGTCGAGCCGATGTAGAAGGCCGTGCCAGCCGCGCTGCCGTCGTCGGCCGACACTTCGACGAGGAGGTCGTTGTTGGCCGGGTCGTCGACGCTGCCCGAGGCCGGCACGATGACCGATGTCACCTCCGCGTTCACGGGCGACGTCACGCGGCCTGGCCGATCGGGGTGGGCTGGCCGACGTCGATCGTGTCGACGGTGACCGTGTGCGGGATCGTGTACAGCCTGACGGTCATGCCCGGTGCGCCGGTGGCCTGCTCGATCGATACCTCGACGCTGGCGATATTGGCGGCGGTGGTGATGCCGTATTCGCTGAAGTCATAACGACGCCAGTACTGGTTGTCCGCCGTGGTGCCGTCGTTGGAGTGCCCGCAGGCCACCGAGTTCTGCGCCACGGGGGTGTGGTCCGCGGTCTGCGCGAGCGTGGCCGCGTCCGATTCGAATCCGTCGGCGAAGATGCGATCGACGACGTCCGTGGTGCAGGTGACTGCCACGTCGGCGACGTTCGCGCCGGCAACGGTACCGCTGCCGTTGGCGACGGTGCAGGTCTGCGCCGGGTTGCCCGGCTGCGCCGACACGGCGACCGCGTAGTGGCTGCCGTCGCTGATCGGCATCGGGCACGTGAAGCTCCCGTCCGCGACGATCGCGAGATCGTCACCGCCGTTCTGCCGCAGCACGAGGCCGCTGCCGACGAGGCCGCTGACCGAACCGCCGATCGTGTACGTCGTCGGTGGCGTCGGATTGAACTCGAAGAAGTACGCCGCGCCAGGCATCGAACCGCCCGGCGAGCGCCACAGCCACGAACCGACCAGCGCCGTGCCGCCGTCGAGCGTCACCGGGAAACCGAACTGGTCGGCGGGCGCGCCGTCGCTCGCGACGAAACGCTGGGTCTCGACGAACGTGCCGGACGAGCCGTCGAACGCGTAGACGGCGCCCTGCGCGGTCGCGGCGCTCCAGCCGTCCGCGCCGATCAGCGCGGTCGTGCCTTGCAGCGCGACCGAATGGCCGAACTTGTCCTGGAGCGCGCCATCGCTCGCGAACAACTGCTGGGTCTGGGTCCAGGTGCCGTTCGATTCGGTGAAGAGGTACGCCGACCCTCGCATGCCGACGCCGCCGGGCTGCGCGCCCCACGCGCCGACGAGCAAGGTCGACCCCGACAGCGCGGTCGCATAGCCGAAGTACGCGTTCGGCGCGCCGTCGGCGGCGACGAGCTTCTGGCTCTCGCTCCACGTCCCGCCGCTCTGGCCGAACGCGTACACCGCGCCCTGGTAGCCGTGGTTGCCGTACGCGCCGATCAGCGCGCGCGAGCCGTCGAACGCGACCGAGTAGCCGAAGATGTCGCCGGGTCCGCCGTCGCTCGCGGTGAGCTTCTGCGTGTTGGTCCAGGTGCCGGAGGAACCGTCGTAGACGTACGCCGCGCCTTGCGTCCCGTTGGCACCGACCGTTGCGCCGTCGGCGCCGATGATCGCGGTGGTGCCGACCAGCCCGATCGAATAGCCGAAATTGTCGAACATCTGGCCGTCGGCGGCCGTGATCTTCTGGGTCTGGGTCCATGTGCCGTTCGCGTGCGTGAACACGTACACGGCGCCTTGCGAGAAGTTGCCGTCGACCATCGTGCCGTAGGCACCGATCAACGCGGTGTCGCCGTCGAAGGCGATCGCGTTGCCGAACGTGTCGTACGCCTGGCCGTCGCTCGCGACGATCTTCTGCGTGCGGCTCCATACGCCGTTCGACTTTTCGAACACGTACACCGCGCCTTGGCCGTCGTTGCCGTCGATCCGCGCCTGTTGCGCGCCGATCATCGCGACGCTGCCGTGGACGGCGACCGAGACGCCGAATTCCGGATCGAACGCGGGATCGGCCTCGGTGACCTGCTGTGTCTGCACCCAGCCTTCGCCATCGAGCGCGTGGCGGATCGCCGCGCGCAAGTCGGCCGGGACGGAGGACCGGGAGAGCGCGAGTGTGTCCGGCGTCGCGGCGTGCAGCGGCACGACGCAGGCCAGCGACGCGACGCAGGTGAGGGACGCGAGCGTTCGCTGGATGCGCGTACGCAAGGTGCAAGCAAGGCCATTCATGGTCGATCGTTTCCTCGTGTTTTCACGCGAACGCGCCGTACACGTCCGGCCGGCGGCGATCGAAGGTCGACCGCCGTCCAAGTCGCGACACCGTTCTGCGTTCCCGATGGTGCAGTGCCCACTGATCCTTCCGGCGCTGCCTCGGTGATGGAGCGCAACCGGCCCGGGTGCGCGGGTCACGCCTGTCGGCGACGGACCACGATCGCCGATCAGGCGTGCCGGCGCCCGCATCGAGCATGAAAACGGACGCAAAAACGGAGTAGGCCGGATACAGACGGCATTGAATTCCGTTTCATTCCCATGAACACGGCGGTGCACCGGGTTAGCTCGTTCGGCGCCTATCGCACGGCGGCGTCGATCGGCCGCTCGCCGGCGAGTTCGCGGGCATGATGCTGCGCCCGCTGCGCGGCGACCTGGTTGTGCATTGCGCCATGGACGCGCGCCTCGATGAGCGCGGCGCGGAGGTCATGTTCGG
>NZ_JBQCFP010000129.1:0-68342 GCF_051958935.1 Dokdonella sp.
ACAACGCGCGCGGGCGTACCCTGAGTACGATCCACGCGCCTTTGTCTTCAGGCAGGGGGGATCTTGGCGCGCCAGCGCCGGTTCCCCCCTGCGCGCCTCGATCCTGCCTACGCACGCGTTCTTCGCGGGAGCGGGCGAAGCCGCGATGCTCTTGGACGCGGCGCGCGACCAGCCCGGCGCTCGGGTGCAAGCGCATCGCGGCTTCGGCCGCTTCCACAGGGCGTGTGCTGCGCGCCCGGAGCGGGCGCGCGGACTCAGCCGGCCGGCAGGTATTCCTTGATGACGCGCGTGAGCTCGGCGTCGTCGATCGGCTTGGTCACGTAGGCCTTCGCGCCCTGGCGCATGCCCCAGACGCGGTCGGTGTCCTGGTCCTTGGTGGTGACGAGGATGATCGGGATGTGGCTCGTCTTCGGATCCTTGGAGATCGTGCGCGTGGCCTGGAAACCGTTGAGGTTCGGCATCACGACGTCCATCAGGATCAGGTCGGGCAGCTCGCGCTTGGCGACTTCGACGCCGGCGGCGCCATCTTCGGCGGTGATGACCTGATGACCGAGCTTCTCGACGGTACGCTTCATACCAACGAGCTGGGACGGCGAATCGTCGACGATCAGTACTCTGGACATGTTGCAGTTTCCCCTGTTGAAGGGTTCATTCTAGACGCCGGCGAGTCGCCGGCAAAGACCGCTCAGGCAATCCTCACGACCGTCCGGCCGAGGGACCCGCCGGCCAGCATCGTATCGAAAACCGGGGGCAGCTCCGAGAGGGCGACCTCGCGGTTGGCAATGACGTCAAGATGCGCCGGTTTCCAGTCGCTCGCAAGGTGCTCCCAGACCTGGTCGCGGATCGCGCGCGCGGTGCCGGCGGAGGCGACGCCGAGCAGGCTCAGGCCGCGGATGATGAACGGCATGACCGTGGTCGCGAGGTCGGCGGACGCGGCGAGCCCGCAGCTCGCGATGTTGCCGTAAGGGCGGATCACGCGGGTGAGGCCCGCCAGCATGTCGCCGCCGACGTTGTCGATCGCGCCGGCCCAACGCGCGGTCTCGAGCGGACGTTGGCCCCAGTAGAGACCTTCGCGGGCGATGCACTGCCTCGCGCCGAGGCCGATCAGCCAGTCGAACTGCTCGACCTTGCCGGTGATCGCATGTGCCTCGAAGCCGGCGCGGGTGAGGATGTCGATCGCGAGCGAACCGACGCCGCCGGTCGCGCCCGTGACGACAATCGGGCCCATCTCCGGCGTCTGGCCGTTGCGCACGAGCTGGAACAGCGACAACGCCGCGGTGAACCCTGCCGTGCCGAGCGCCATCGACTCACGCAGGGTCAGCCCCTGGGGCAACGGAATCGTCCATTTCGATTCGAGGCGCGCGTATTGGCCGTAACCACCATCGCGCGTCTCCGACAGCCCGCAGCCGGTGCAGAGCACCGCATCGCCTTCCTTGAATGCAGGATCCGTCGACGCGGCGACATAGCCCGCGACGTCGATGCCGCCATTGAGCGGGAAGCGCCGCAGGATCTTGCCCTTGCCGGTGCCGGCGAGCGCGTCCTTGTAGTTGACCGACGAGTACGCGACCTTGACCAGCAGCTCGCCGGGCGAAAGGTCGTTCGTGCGCATCGTCTCGATACCGGCGCGGTAGCCGCGCTCGT
Organism: Dokdonella sp.; assembly: GCF_051958935.1. Taxonomy (GTDB): domain Bacteria; phylum Pseudomonadota; class Gammaproteobacteria; order Xanthomonadales; family Rhodanobacteraceae; genus Dokdonella_A. The sequence continues at coordinate 1,642 of NZ_JBQCFP010000129.1, forward strand.
CGTCGCGGATGCGGAAGGCCTCGAAAGAAGAAATCGCGCTCATGGTCATCGCTCGCTGCTTTGCTCGTCATCCCGGCGAAGGCCGGGATCCAGCCTTCCACGCCGATCAGGCAAGGAGATCGGGATAGAAATCACGCCATCGCGGTTTGATGGTTTCGATCGTCCTGGTCTTCCGTGCGCCGCTTCCATTCCTTGAGGGCTTCTCGCGCAGGATCGCCGACTCGATCGTCTCGTGCTGCTCGAACCAGACGAGATCGTGCACACGATAACGCTCCGTGAAACCCTCGACGAAATCGCTCTTGCGTTCCCATACGCGCTTGATCAGATCGGTCGTCACTCCCACTTGGAGGGCGCCATTCCAAATGCTGGCCAGCATGTAGACACGCGGTTGCTTGATGACCTCTCGAAGGGCTGGATCCCGGCTTTCGCCGGGATGACGGCAAGGAGCGTCAGTTGCCCTTGTGGATCGCCCGCTTGTCGACCGACATCGCCGCCTCGTGCACCGCTTCGGACAAGGTCGGATGCGCGTGCACGATGCGCGCGAGGTCCTCGGCGGAGCCCTTGAACTCCATCGCGACGACGCATTCGGCGATGAGTTCCGACGCGTTCGCGCCGACGATGTGGCAGCCGAGGATGCGATCGGTTTCCGCGTGCGCGATGACCTTGACGAAGCCGGCCGGCTCGTTCATCGCGACCGCGCGCCCGACCGCGGCGAACGGGAAGCTGCCCGTCTTGTACGGGATGTTCTCGGCCTTGCACTGCGCTTCGGTCTTGCCCACCCAGGCGATTTCCGGCTCGGTGTAGATCACCCATGGGATCGTGTCGAGGTTGACGTGTCCGGCCTTGCCCGCAATGAGCTCGGCGACCGCGATGCCTTCCTCGAAGCCCTTGTGCGCGAGCATCGGGCCGCGCACGCAGTCGCCGACCGCCCACACGCCTTCGACGCCGGCCCAGCAGTGCTCGTCGACGACGACGCGACCGCGCTCGTCGAGCTTGACGCCGGTGCCGTCGCCGAGCAGGCCGTCGGTATAGGCGCGGCGCCCGACCGCGACGAGCAGCTTGTCGACGACGAGTTGCTTCTCGCCATCCTTGCCCGCGTACGAGAGATGGACTTCGTTGCCCTTGACCTCGGCCTTCGACAGCTTCGCGCCGAGTTCGATCTTGAGGCCCTGCTTGGCGAATTCGCGCGCGGCCGTCTTGGCGACGTCCGCATCGGCGGCCGCAAGGAAATCCGGCAGCGCTTCGATCACGGTGACGTCCGCGCCGAGGCGCTTCCACACGCTGCCGAGTTCGAGGCCGATCACGCCCGCGCCGATCACGCCGAGGCGCTTGGGCACCGCATCGAACGCGAGCGCGCCGGCGTTGTCGACGATCGCCTTGCCGTCGAACTTCGCGAACGGCAGTTCGATCGGAGTCGAGCCGGTCGCGATGATGACGTTGGTGCCCGCGATGACCTGCTTGCCACCGTCGGGCGCGGTGATCTCGACCTGGCGGTCCTTGAGCAGCTTGCCCTTGCCGAGGAACGAGGCGATCTTGTTCTGCTTGAACAGCATCGCGACGCCGCCGGTGAACTGCTTCACGATCTTGTCCTTGCGGCCGATCATCGTCTTGACGTCGATCGCCGCACCCTTGGTCGTGATGCCGTGCACATCGAAGTGCTGGGTCAGGTTCCAGAACTGCTTGGACGAATCGAGCAACGCCTTCGACGGAATGCAGCCGACGTTGAGGCAGGTGCCGCCGAGCGCGGCCTTGCCGTCGCCACCGGTCCAGGCATCGATGCAGGCGGTCTTGAGGCCGAGCTGCGCGGCGCGGATCGCGGCGTGATAGCCGGCGGGACCCCCGCCGATGACGATGACGTCGAAATTCTGGTCGCTCATGGGGTCGTTTCGCTCATTGAGATGGGTGATTGGTGATTCGTGATTCGAAGAAGCCGAAGGGGCTTGACCGGCGTCGCCTTGGCGAATCACCAATCACGAATCACCAATCACGTGCTGTCGGGCCTTACAGGCCCAACAGCATCTTGTGCGGATTCTCGAGCTGGTTCTTGATGTCGACGAGGAACAGCACCGCGTCCTTGCCGTCGATGATGCGGTGGTCGTAGCTGATCGCGACGTACATCATCGGCGCGGCGACGACCTGGCCGTTCTCGACGATCGCGCGTTCCTTGATCGTGTGCATGCCGAGGATCGCGCTCTGCGGCGGGTTGACGATCGGCGTGGAGAACAGCGAACCGAACGTGCCGCCGTTGGTGATCGTGAACGTGCCGCCCTGCAGGTCGTCGAGCGTGAGGCCGCCTTCGCGCGCCTTCTTCGCGTAGGTCGCGATCGCCTTCTCGATCTCGGCGAAGCCCATGTTCTGTGCGTCGCGCAGCACCGGCGTGACGAGGCCCTTGTCGGTCGACACCGCGACCGAGATGTCCTGGTAACCGTGGTAGATGATGTCGCTGCCGTCCACCGAACTGTTGATGATCGGATGGCGCTTGAGCGCTTCGCACGCGGCCTTGACGAAGAAGCTCATGAAGCCGAGCTTGATGCCGTTCGCCTTCTCGAACTGCTCGCCGAGTTCCTTGCGCATCGCGCTGACCTTGGCGAGGTTGATCTCGTTGAACGAGGTCAGCATCGCGATCGAATTCTTCGACTGCATCAGGCGCTCGGCGATCTTCGAGCGCATGCGCGTCATCGCCACGCGCTCTTCCGGACGCGCGCCGGGCATCGGCTTCAAGGCGGGCGCGGACGGGGCAGGCGTCGCCGCCGGCGAACCGGAACGCATGAAGTTGACGAGGTCTTCCTTCGTCACGCGGCCGTCGCGGCCGGTGCCGGCGACCTGCGACGGGTCGAGCTTGTTCTCGGTCGCGACGCGCTGGCCGGCCGGAGAGAGATCCGCCGACTTCGCCGGAGCGGACGCGGGAGCCGCGGCCGCCTTCGGCGCTTCCGCCTTCGCAGGTTCCGCGGCCTTCGCGGCCGGGGCCGCCGCAGCAGCGGCGGCGCCTTCCTCAAGGATCGCGAGCACCTGCTGGCTGGTCACCGTCGCGCCCGTGTCGAACTTGATCTCCTTCAGCACGCCGTCCGCCGGCGCCGGGACTTCGAGCACGACCTTGTCGGTCTCGAGGTCGACCAGGTTCTCGTCGCGCTTGACCGCGTCGCCGGGCTTCTTGTGCCAGGTCGCGATCGTCGCGTCGGAGACGGACTCGGGCAGGACGGGAACTTTGACTTCGGTGGCCATGATGGGGTTGTCCTTGGAAAATTTTCTCTCGAGCCCTTCCCGCCGGGAGAGGGGTTTACTCCGCGATGGTATCGGTGCCTGCGGGCGCGACGAGCGCCTGTTCCAGCAACGCAGCCTGCTCGGCGACGTGCGTGGACAAGTGCCCCGCGGCCGGTGCGGGCGAACGCGCGCGGCCTGCGTACAGCAGGTTCTGCTTGGGTCCGACGACCTTGTTGAGGTGATGCTGGATCTGGTACCACGCGCCCTGGTTCATCGGCTCCTCCTGGCACCAGACCACGTCCTGCGCGGCCGGGTATTTGGCGAGCTCCGCGGCGACTTCGGTGCGCGGGAACGGATAGAGCTGCTCGACGCGCACGATCGCGACGTCGTCGATCTTGCGCTTGGCCGCGTCCTCGACGAGGTCGTAGTAGACCTTGCCCGAGCACAGCACGACGCGGCGCACCTTCGCGCCCTTCTTCGCGGTCGTGTCGCCGATCGCGAGCTGGAAGCCGCCGTTGGCGAGTTCGTCGAGCGAGGACACCGCGAGCTTGTGGCGCAGCAGCGACTTCGGCGTCATCACGATCAGCGGCTTGCGGCAGTCGCGCAGCATTTGCCGGCGCAGCAGGTGGAACATCTGCGCGGGCGTGGTCGGCACGCACACCTGCATGTTGTCGAGTGCGCACAGCTGCAGGTAGCGCTCGAGGCGCGCGGACGAATGCTCAGGGCCCTGGCCCTCGTAGCCGTGCGGCAGCAGCAGCACGAGTGCGGACAGGCGGTCCCATTTCGCTTCGCCGGACGAGATGAACTGGTCGACGACGACCTGGGCGCCGTTGGCGAAGTCGCCGAACTGCGCTTCCCACAGCACGAGCGTGTTCGGCTGCGCGGTCGAGTAGCCGTACTCGTACGCCATCACCGCTTCCTCGCTGAGCAGCGAATCGATGATGGTGACGTCGGCGTCATCGCGCACGCGCGAGAGCGGCACGTACTCGCCACCGCTGCCCTGGTCGTGCAGTACCGCATGCCGATGGAAGAACGTGCCGCGCCCCGAATCCTGGCCGACCAGGCGCAGGTCGCAGCCGTCGGCGATCAGCGAGGCATAGGCGAGGTTCTCGGCGAAGCCCCAGTCCATCGGCTGCTCGCCCGCGGCCATCTTGAGGCGGTCGTCGTAGATCTTCGCGACGCGCGGCTGCAGGGTGAGTCCCTGCGGCAGGGTCAGGATCGTGCGGTTGAGCGCGGCGAGCGCGTCCTTGGCGACGCCGGTCTTGACCGCCTGCGAGAGCCTGGCGCCGACGTGCGGGCGCCAGTCGATCGCGAATTCGTCCTTGAACGCGGGATCGAGCTCGGCGATCGGCGTGCCGGCCTCGAGCTTGGCGCGGTACGCGTCGACGAGCTGCTGCGCATCACCCTCGGCGATCACGCCCTCGGCGATCAGTTTCTGCGCGTACAGCTCGCGAGCGGTCTTGCGCGCGCGGATGAGCTGGTACATGAGCGGCTGCGTCGCGGCAGGCTCGTCCGCCTCGTTGTGGCCATGGCGGCGATAGCAGACGAGGTCGATGACGACGTCGCGCTTGAACTTCTGGCGGTAGTCGAACGCGAGGCGCGCGACGAACAACACGGCTTCCGGGTCGTCGCCGTTGACGTGGAACACCGGCGCATTGACCATCTTCGCGACGTCGGTGCAGTACAGCGTCGAGCGTGCGTCGTGCGGGTTGGACGTCGTGAAGCCGACCTGGTTGTTGACCACGACGTGGATCGAGCCGCCGACCGCGAAGCCGCGCGCCTGCGACATGTTGAGCAGCTCCATGTTGACGCCCTGGCCCGCGAAGGCGGCGTCGCCGTGGATGAGCACCGGCACGACGTGCTCGCGCGCCGTGTCGCGGCGATGCGTCTGGCGCGCGCGGACCGAGCCGCACACGACCGGATTGACGATCTCGAGGTGCGAGGGATTGAACGCGAGCGCGAGATGCACGGTGCGGCCCGGCGTCTTCACGTCCGCGCTGAAGCCCATGTGGTACTTCACGTCGCCGGAATGGGCCGGGTCGTCCGGATGGTCGAACTTGCCGTCGAACTCGGCGAAGAGCTTCTGCGGCGACTTGCCGAGCACGTTGACGAGCACGTTGAGGCGGCCGCGATGGGCCATGCCGATGACCATGTCCTTCATGCCGTCGGCGCCGCCGCGGCGGATCAGCTCGTCGAGCAGCGGGATCAGGCTGTCGCCGCCTTCGAGCGAAAAGCGCTTCTGGCCGACGTACTTGGTGTGCAGGTAGCGCTCGAGGCCGTCGGCCTGGACGAGCTTTTCGAGCACGCGCTTCTTGTCGTCGGCACCGAGGCCGTAGTCGCCCGCCGCGCGTTCGAGCTGCTCGTGCACCCACTGGCGCTGCTCGACGTCGGAGATGTGCATGAACTCGGCGCCGATGCTGCCGGCGTAGGTCGCCTTGAGGCGCGCGACGAGGTCGCGCAGCGTGAGGCGCTGCGGGCCGGCGAGCGAGCCGGTACTGAATTCGCTGTCGAGATCGCCGGCGCCGAGGCCGTGGAAGCCCGGTTCCAGATCCGGGGCGGACGGGCGCGGCAGCAGGCCGATCGCCTCGAGGTCGGAGCCCGGGAACGCATGTTCCATGTCGAGCGGATCGCGCCGCGCGGCGCGATGGCCACGCGAACGATAGGCGGTGACGAGCTTGAGCACGCCCGCCTGCTTCTGCGACGGCGCGTCACCGGCGGCGACGGCGGCCAGCGGTGCGGCCGCGCGCGGGCCGAGCTTCTGCGCCGCTTCGATGCGAGCGATCGCGGCGGAGTGAGGCACGTCGCCGGCTTCGCGGCCCTTGAGCGACGCGAAATACGTCTGCCAGCCCGTGCCGACACTGGAAGGATCGGCCAGCCATGACTCGTAGAGGTCGTCGACGAATGCGGCATTGCCGCCGGAAATCGGCGAAGTCGCCTGGAATTGCTGGAGTAGGCTGGGCTGGGAAGGATTTGCGCTCACGCTGCCACCATGCAGACGAAAAAGCGCGCGGTTGCGCGCCTCGGGGTGTGCTCGCCGCGGCCGTTGCTCGGCCGGCCGGCACAACGTCGGAAGTATAGCCCGTTCAGGCGGGTTTGTTGCAGATGCACACGTGCCCAAGTGGGGCTTTGCGTTCAGATCGCAAGCACGCGCAAGTCCTCGCTCGGCACCGAGCGCTCCCAGATCTGGTCGAACAGCGCGACGAGCTGCGCGTGCCGTCCCGGTGCATAGGTCGAGCCTTCGCCTTCGAGCCGGTTGCCGAGCGGCCGGAACAGGTAACCGCGGCGGTCGTTCAGCAGGAAGGCGGCCGGATACTGCAGGTCCTGCTCCTCCACCGGCGTGCGGATTGCGATCGCGCTCGGCAGGCGCTGCGCCAGCGCGACCAGCCGATGGCCATCGGCGATCGCCTTGCGCGGATCCTGCACGAGGATGCGGATCTGCGCATGGCGTCCCGACAGCGCGACCCGCTTGATCGCATCGAGCGATGCGGCGACGTCGAACAGCGCGGCGTCGAGGTCGCGCGTGTAGATCGCGAGCTCGTACTTCGCGTCGGCGAGGAGTTCGCCGACCGCCGCGAGCGCCTGTTCGCGGTCCTCGACCACGAGCGTGCGTGCCGCCGGAACCGGCGGCAGCGGCGGTGGCTCGCGCGCCGCGTTCGGCGCGAGATCCAGTCGCATCGTCTGGTGCGGGATGCCGCACTCGACGAACGGCTCGCCCTCGCTGCGGAAGCCGAGCGCGGCGTAGAACGGGATCGCATGTGCCTGGCTGTGCAGTTCGACCGCGGGGTAGCCGAGCGCGCGCGCCTGTTCGAGCAGGACGCGCATGATCGCCTGGCCGACGCCGCGCCCGCGCCACCCGACGAGCACCGCGACGCGGCCGATCGCCTGCGTGGGCGCGAGGCGCCCGGTGCCGATCGCGCGACCATCCGCGTCGCGCGCGAGTACGTGGCGCGACTTCGGATCCAGCTCGTCGATCTCGTCCTCGCGCGGCACCGCCTGTTCGACTACGAACACCTGTTCGCGCACGCTGCGAAGGTCCTCGAAGTCGGCGTCCCAGGATGCGGGCTCCACGCGGAAGTCGTCGCGGATCGTCGGGGTGTTCATGGGCGGCCTCCACCGCGTCGCTCGCGCGCGAGTGCGAAATGGCCGGCGTCGACGAGGGTGCGCAGCAGCGCGCGGTCGCGCGCGTCGGTCACGTCGGCCAGTGACGGCGAGCGGTCGCCGCCGAGCGCGCGGGCGAGCGCGAGCGAACACGGGTAGGCCTCGCCGGCGACGAACAGGTGCGCGCGGCGGCCTTCGCGCATCCACGCGCAACGCGACCACGGGTTGCGCTGCACGCGCGCGCCCTCGGCGATCGCGCGCGCGAACGCCGCATCGCCGAGCCGCCGTGGCGGTGGCGCAGCGAGCTGCGCGGCACGATAGCGCGTGATGAACTTGCCGAACCACGTACGAAGCGACGACGCGCCAACGCTGCCCGAACAGCCGCCAGTCTCTCGATCGGGCCCTGGCGTCGCGTCCTTCGATGCGGAAATGCGCTTGCGCTCCGGCTCCGCCGCCGGGCCGGGAACGACGCCTTGGTCGATCCGCAACCATGGCATCGCCCGCGCCACGCGCGCGATCGCCGCATCGTCGATCTCGCCGTCGCCGTTCGCCGGCGCGAGATCGGCGTCGGCGTAGCGTGCTTCTTCGGGCAGGGTCTCGATCAGGTGGTCGACGAAGTCGCCGATGAGGTCGGCCTGCGAGGGCGCGCGCATGCCGATCGAGTAGGTCATGCAGGCGCCGAGCGCGACGCCGTGGTGCGGCATGCCGGGCGGCAGGTAGAGCATGTCGCCGGGTTCGAGCACCCACTCGTGGGTCGGCGCGAATTCGGCGAGCAGCTTGAGTTCGACGTCATCGCGGAACGCGCTCGGCGCGGCCGGGTCCGTGCTGATCTCCCAGCGGCGGCGGCCAAGCCCCTGCAGCAGGAACACGTCGTACTGGTCGACGTGCGCGCCTACCGAGCCGCCGTCCTCGGCGTAGCTGATCATCACGTCGTCGATGCGCCAGCGGGGCAGGAATGCGAAGGCGTCGAGCAGGGCCGCGACGTCGGCGTCCCACTTGTCGACGTCCTGCACGAGCAGGGTCCAGTGCGTCTTCGGCAGCATGGCGAAATCGGTTTCGGCGAACGGACCCGTGCGCAATTCCCAGCGGCTGCGGGCTGCCGCGTCGGCGCTGCCGGCCCGGGTCGCCCGTCTGTTTTCGGCCCTCGCCGGTGTCTCGACGACGATGCGCGAGAGCGCGAGCTCTTCGCAGGCGAGGCCCGCGAGATCATCAGGCGCGACCGGGCTGGTGAAACCGGGGAACGCGCCCCGCACGAGCAGCGGCCGCTTCTGCCAGTAGTCGCGCAGGAACGTCGCCGGCGACATGCCGAGCGGCTGGTTCGAGCGGGCCTGGACTTCGATCTTCATCGTGCCGCTCCGCCGTTGAGGGCGACCCGCGCGCGGCCGGCGCGCACACACCGGGGCATCGCGTCGGCGCGCGCGGACGAAGCGATGGAGCGCGCACCGAACATCGATCAGATCCCGCGTGCGAGCTCGGGCGCCAGCCCGACGTAGCCGGAGGGCACGAGCGCGAGCAGGCGCTGCTTCGCATCGGCAGGCAGGTCCAGTCGCGCGACGAAGTCGCGCAGCGCATCGCGCGTGATGCCCTGGCCGCGCGTGAGTGCCTTGAGCTGCTCGTACGGCTCGGGCAGGCCGTGGCGGCGCATCACGGTCTGCACCGCCTCGGCGAGGACTTCCCAGCTCGCGTCGAGGTCGGCGGCTAGCCGTTCCGGCGCCGCATTGAGCTTGCCGAGGCCGCGCTGCAGCGCGTCGAGGGCGATCAGCGTGTGACCGAACGCGGTGCCGAGCGCGCGCAACACGGTGGAGTCGGTGAGATCGCGCTGCCAGCGGCTGATTGGCAGCTTCGCGCTGAAATGCTCGAACAGCGCGTTCGCGAGGCCGAAGTTGCCTTCCGCGTTCTCGAAGTCGATCGGGTTGACTTTGTGCGGCATCGTCGACGAGCCGACTTCGCCGGCCTTGAGCTGCTGGCGGAAGTAGCCGAGCGAGATGTAGCCCCAGGCGTCCCGCGCGAAATCGATCAGTACCGTGTTCGCGCGGCGCACCGCGTCGCCGATCTCGGCCACGCAGTCGTGCGGTTCGATCTGCGTGGTGTGGGGATTGAACACGAGGCCGAGCGATTCGACGAAGCGGCGCGCGAACGCCGGCCAGTCGACTTCGGGGTAGGCGACCACGTGCGCGTTGTAGTTGCCGACCGCGCCGTTGATCTTGCCGGTCAGTTCCACCGCGGCGATCTGCCGGCGCTGACGCTCGAGGCGTGCGAGCACGTTGGCGATTTCCTTGCCGAGCGTGGTCGGCGACGCGGTCTGGCCGTGGGTGCGCGACAGCATCGGCAGCGCGGCGTGTTCGTGCGCGAGCGCGCGCAGCTTCGCGGCGGTCGCGTCGAACGCGGGCAGCAGCACGCCGTCGCGCGCATCGCGCAGCATCAGCGCATAGGCGAGGTTGTTGATGTCCTCGCTGGTGCAGGCGAAGTGGATGAACTCCTTCACCGCGGCGAGTTCGGCGTGGCCGGCGACCTTCTCCTTGATGAAGTATTCGACCGCCTTGACGTCGTGGTTGGTGGTGCGCTCGATCTCCTTGATGCGATCGCCGTCGGTTTCCGAGAACGCATCGCCGATCGCGAGCAGCGCCGCGCGCGCGGCGGTCGACAGCGCCGGCACTTCGCCGATCTTCGGCTCGTCGGCGAGCGCGAGCAGCCAGCGCAGCTCGACCAGCACGCGCCGGTGCATGAGGCCGAACTCGCTGAAGATCGGCCGCAGCGCGACGGTCTTGCCGGCATAGCGTCCGTCCAGCGGCGACAGGGCGGTCAGGGTCGGGCTCATTGCGTTTCCTTGCGGTCGTTCGTGTCGGCAAGCCGGGGCTTGACGAGGATGGTCTTGGCGCGGGCGCCCTGCATCGTGCGCACGGTGAGCTCGAAGCCGTCGAAGGCGAGCGTCTCGCCCTCGTGCGGCAGGCGTTCGAGGCGATGGATGATAAGGCCGCCGACCGAATTGACGTCGGCGGGGGCGTCGATGTCGCGTTCCAGCAGGCGCTCGAGCCGATAGATCGGCGTGCCGCCGGAAATCGTGAATTCGGTGCCTTTCGGCCGCGGCGCGAGGCTGCCGCCGCTGCGCGCGTGCTCGTCCTCGATGTCGCCGACGAGCACTTCGAGGATGTCCTCGAGGGTGAAGAAGCCGGCGACCCGGCCCGATTCCTCGACGCCGAGCGCGAGGTGCGTGTCGCCGGTGCGGAAGCGCTTGAGCACGTCGAGAACGGGCGCATGCAGCGGCAGCAGGATCGGTGGCCGCAGCAGGCCGACGAGGTCGGTGGCGTCGCCGTGCTCGGCCATCGCGCGCAAGAGGTCCTTCATGTGCAGCACGCCGCGCACGCGGTCGCCGTCGGCCTCGAACCAGGGATAGCGGCTGTAGCGGCTGCGGCGGAATTCGGCCAGTACCGCGTCGCGATCCATGCCGTCGCGGAAGGATGCGAGTTGGTCGCGCGTGCGCAGCACGTCGCCGACGACGAGCTCGGGCAGGTCCAGCGCGTTCTGCATCATCGAGTACTCCTCGCCGGCCCGGCTCGCATGCTTGGCGTGCACGATGAGGCGCAGTTCCTCGCGCGAGTAGTGGTGTTCGTCGTCGCCGTGGCCGGCGGCGCCGAGGCCGAACAGGGCGAGCATGCCGTTCGCGCTGGCGTTGAGCAGGCGGATCGCCGGGTACATGAGCCAGTAGAACGCGTACAGCGGCGCCGCGGTGAACAGCGAGTAGCGTTCCGGGCGACGGATCGCCATCGACTTCGGCGCGAGTTCGCCGAGCACGATGTGGAGGTAGGAGATCAGCGTGAACGCGATCACCAGGGCGACGACCTGAGTCGTCTCGGGGCCGATCCCGAGGCGCGCGAACAGCGGTTCGAGCAGGCGCGCGAACGCCGGCTCGCCGATCCAGCCGAGGCCGAGCGAGGCGAGCGTGATGCCGAGCTGGCAGGCGGACAGATAGGCGTCCAGATGGCCGTGCACGTCGGCGAGCAGGCGGCCGCGCCAGCCATGGCTGTCGGCGAGGGTCGCGGCCTGGGTCTGGCGCAGCTTGACGAGGGCGAACTCGGCGGCGACGAAGAAGCCGTTGAGCAGCACCAGCAGCAGCGCCGCGCCGACGTAGAGCAGGTTCTGCAGCATGTGCCGGTCGGGGGGAACGGCCCACGATTGTAGCATCCGGGCGCGCGGCGGCCGATCCGACCATCGTCGCCGTGACGGCCGTCCGGCGGGGGCGGCGGCGACCGGCTATAATCGGGAATTCCATTTCCGCAGCAGAATCCTCGATGAGCCAGTACCGGATCGAACGCGACAGCATGGGCGAATTGAAGGTGCCCGCCGATGCGCTGTATGGCGCGCAGACGCAGCGCGCCGTCGACAATTTCCCGATCTCGGGCCTGACCATGCCGCGCGAGTTCATCCGCGCGCTCGGCCTGATCAAGTCGGCCGCGGCGCAGGCTAATGCCGACCTCGGCCACCTCGGGAAGACCAGTGCGAAGGCGATCCGCAAGGCGGCCGCGCGCGTCGCGGCGGGCGAGTTCGACGCGCAGTTCCCGATCGACGTGTTCCAGACCGGCTCGGGCACCTCGTCGAACATGAATGCCAACGAGGTCATCGCGCACCTGTGCGCGGCCGCGGGTACCAAGGTCCACCCGAACGACGACGTCAACAACGGCCAGTCGTCCAACGACGTGATCCCGACCGCCATCCAGGTCAGCGCCGCGCTCACGGTCAGCGAGAAGCTGCTGCCCGCGCTCGCGCACCTCAAGAAGGCGATCGACCTGCGCGCGAAGGAACTGCGCAAGGTCGCCAAGACCGGCCGCACCCATCTCATGGATGCGATGCCGGTCACGTTCGGCCAGGAACTCGGTGGCTGGTCCGCGCAGATCCGCTCGGGCATCGAACGCCTGCAGGATGCGCTCAAACGCATCCGCAAGCTGCCGCAGGGCGGCACCGCCGTCGGTACCGGCATCAATGCCGACGCCGAGCTCGGTCCGCGCGTCGCGGCGGAACTGACCCGGCTCACCGGCGTGAAGTTCGAGTCGGCCGACAATTATTTCGAAGGCATCGGCTCGCAGGATGCCGCGGTCGAGCTGTCAGGGCAGATGAAGACGCTCGCCTGCACGCTCATGAAGATCTCCAACGACCTGCGCTGGATGAATTCCGGCCCGCTCGCCGGCCTCGGCGAAATCGAACTGCCGGCGTTGCAGCCGGGTTCGTCGATCATGCCGGGCAAGGTCAATCCGGTGATTCCGGAAGCGATGGCGATGGTCTGCGCGCAGGTGATCGGCAACGACACGACCATCACGATCGCCGGGCAGAGCGGCAACTTCCAGCTCAACGTGATGCTGCCGGTCGTCGCGCTCAACCTGCTGCAGTCGGTGGATCTGCTCGCCAACGCATCGCGCCTGCTCGCCGACAAGGCGATCGCGGGTTTCAAGGTGCGCGAGGACAAGATCAAGGAAGCGCTCGACAAGAACCCGATCCTGGTCACCGCCCTCAACGCGGTGATCGGTTACGACAAGGGCGCGGCGACGGCGAAGCAGGCCTACAAGGAGGGCCGGCCGATCCTGGACGTCGCGCTCGAAACCACCGGACTGCCGCGCAGGAAGCTCGAGGAGCTGCTCGACCCGGCCGCACTGGCCAAGGGCGGCATCCACGGCGGCTCCGCCGGCGGCTGAAAGGACAAGAAAGGTAAAGGTGGGGTGCGGCCGTGGCGAACGGCACATGCCGTTGCGACGAACCGCTCAGCAGACTGCGTCGTTTGACGGGAAGCACTGGCCGCGAAGGACTGCGTCGTGGCGATCGGCTGCAGGGGTGTACCGGCTTCGCCATGGCGTGGACGCGGACATCCGAGTCGAGCCAGGGCCCCTCCGGATTTCCCAAGACGAGTACCGATTGGAGTTTTTGACATGTTGAAAAGACTGATCCTCGCCTCGGCACTGGCGGCCGCCGGCAGCGCATATGCGCAGGAGAACACCGACATCAGCGGCGCGAACTTCCAGAGTGGCAAGGCGGACGGCACGCTCGCCGCGCTCGGCAAGCAGGCGGCCGCGTCCGGCAGCCGGCTGGTGATCACCGCGCCGGCCGAGTGGCATTCGAAGATCGCGGCCAAGGTCAAGGCCGGCGGCAATGCCGACGTCGTGATGCGCGAAGGCTTCTACGAGAACGTGCTCGTGCGCGTGGAGAGCAAGGCCGCTGCGGCCGCCGCCGCGGCGGCACCGAAGGTCGCCGACGCGAGCAAGGCCGACGCGGAGAAGGCCAAGGCCGAAGCGGCGAAGGCGAAGGCCGAAGCCGAGCGCGTGAAGGCCGAGGCCGAGAAGGCGAAGGCCGAAGCGGAGCTCGCCAAGAGCCGCGCCGAAGCCGAAAAGGCTCGCGCCGAGGCGGAAGCCGCGAAGGCGCGTGCCGATGCCGAGGCCGCCGCCGCCCGTGCGGCGACGCCGGCGCCGGCTGCTGCCGCTCCTGCGCCCGTCGCCGCCGCGGCGAAGCCCGCGTCGACGAACGACGCCGACGCGATCCGGGCGCGCTTCGAGAAGACGCTCAACGACGGTCGCACCGCGGACGGCAACCTCGGCGTTGCCGCCCTGCAGTCGGGCGACACGCTCTACGTCGACGGTCCGGTGCGGGCGGTCACGCGTCGCGAAGGCCGCCGCCTCGCGCTGTACTGGCTCGACGGTGACATCGACGTGCGCCGTTCCGAACTCAAGCCGCTCGCGGCCGATCGCTACCAGGTGCTCTCGTCGGTGCGCGGCGAAGGTGTGCTGCGCAAGGAATTCGCGACCGGCGCGACCTCGCTGACCGCGCGTGAACCGGCCGAAGGCGCGCCTGCGCGCACGTCGCTGGAGAAGAGCCTCAACGACGGCCATCCGATCAGCGAAACGATCGAGCCGGCCAAGCTCAAGAGCGGCGACGTGATCTACGTGAGTGGCGATGCCGCTGCCGTCGTGCGCCGCATGGGCCGAGACATCGTGCGATTCTGGCTGGTCGGCACGCTCGACCTGCAACAGGCGGGCCTGCAGGCCGACGGCACCAACAAGTACAAGGTGCTCAACGACACGCTGCGCTGATCGCATCGCGGATCGCCGGAAAAAAAGGGCCGCGAAAGCGGCCCTTCTTCGTTGCCGGCCGGGTCGGCGCGTCAGGCGTTCACCTCGATGCGCCGGCCGCGCACCCACACCGCTGCGGCGAGCAGGACGAGGCCGCCGGCGACGCCGATCCACAGGTTCGCCGAGGTGATCACGGCGAGCAAGCGTTCCGGTGCGAGCAGGCCGCCGCTGTCGACGCCGGGGTGGGGCATCCATTCGCGGATCCCTTCGGCGCCCTCGAGGCTCATCCAGCCGCCCGGTGCGACGCTGAGCAGGAGGCGTCCGAGGATCTTCGCGACGTCGAGCACGCCGCCGAAGTGCGGGCCGCCGAGCACGCCGATCCACCAGTTCGCGAACACGACGAGGATCGGCAGCATGACGGCCCACAGGAACGGCTTGCTGCGCGCCCAGGCGGACCAGAACATCAGCCAGCCGATCGCCGGCAGTGCCCACAACGCGTCGACGGGGATCGTGAGGAGCATGCGCCAGGCCGTGCGGATCGGATGCGACGCGGCGATCGCCGGCAGCACGTTGAGCCCGTGCAGCGACAGCCAGGTGCCGACGATGACGAGGAATGCGACGTAGGCGATCGTGGACACCGCCAGCGCGATCAGCGGCGCGACGAACATCGCCGTCAACGCCTTCGACGCGACCGTCGCGAGGTCGGACACCGGCAGCGACTTCCAGAACAGCACGCTGCGGTCGCGGCGATCGTCGTAGAGCGTGCCGAGCAGGTAGAAGAACAGCACGAAGAAGAGGGCAATGCACGGCAGCGCGCCGAACATGAACTGCACGACGTCGAGGCCGTAGCCCGCGTCCGTCCAGTCTTTCGCGTCGATGTTCTGGCGCAGCATGTCGAGCGAAAAACCGACCTGCACGTGCGCGCGGCTGCGGAAGATCTCCGCGGTGATGAGGCCGAGCACGGTGAGGAGCAGGGTGATGCCGGTGACCCACACCGGCGTCCACAGGAAGCCGCCGCGATGTTCCCAGTATTCGCGCTTGACCAGTAGGGGAAGGGTCTTCATGCGTAGGTTCCTTTCATCGTCGCGACGAACAGGTCGGCGACGCTTGGCTTGTGCAATTCACCGAGTCCGGCAAGGCGCGCGCGGTCGATGCCGTCGAACAGGAAGATCGACTTGCCGAATATCTGCCGTTCGTTGAGCGGCTTGAGCGCCCGCGCCGCATCGGCCTTGTCCGGGTTGACCATCACCTCGGCGTAGCGGTCGCCCACTTCGTCCATCGTCGCGGCGAGGACGACCTTGCCGTCGCGGATGAACATGAGGTCGGTCAGGATGTGCTCGATCTCCTCGACCTGGTGCGTCGTCACGATGATCGTCTTCTGCTCGTCGAAGTAATCCGACAGGAGACTCTCGTAGAACGCCTTGCGGTAGAGGATGTCGAGGCCGAGGGTCGGCTCGTCGAGCACGAGCAGTTTCGCGTCGATCGCCATCACGAGCGCGAGGTGCAGCTGCACGATCATGCCCTTGGACAGTTCGCGCACGCGCATGTCCTGGCCGATCTTCGTGCGCGATAGGAAGGCGAGGCACTTCTCGCGCGAGAAGCGCGGGTGCACGCCGCCGACGAACTCGATCGCCTCGCGCACGCGCAACCAGCGCGGCAGGACCGCGACGTCGGCGATGAAGCAGACCTGTTCCATCAGTTGCGTGCGCTGGGTGTGCGGGTCGAGGCCGAGCACCTTGAGCTCGCCCTCGTAGTCGGTCAGGCCGAGGATCGCCTTCAGCGCCGTGGTCTTGCCCGCGCCGTTCGGTCCGATCAGGCCGACGATGCGGCCTGCCTCGATCTCGAAGTCGACCGCATCGAGCGCCTTGGTCGCGCCGTAGCGCTTGCTCAACCGGCGGGCATGGATGATCGCGCTCATCGGCTCTCCTCCCTGCCCACCGCCGCCATCAGTTCCTTGAGGCTCAGGCCAAGACGGTCCAGGCGCGCCGACAAGGTGGGCCATTCCTCGCGCAGGAAGCGTTCGTGCTCGGATTTCAGCAGCGCGTCGCGCGCGCCGTCGGTCACGTACATGCCAAGTCCCCTCCGCTTTTCCACCAGATTCTCATCGACCAGTTCCTGGTAGGCCTTGGACACGGTGATCGGATTGATCTGGAAATCACCGGCGACCTGGCGTACCGAGGGCAACGGATCCCCCTGCTTGAGGACGCCGTCGAGGATCATCGCCACCACGCGGTCGCGCAGCTGGCGGTAGATCGGCGTCGAATCGTTCCACGCGATGCTCATCAGCGTCATTCCTCGGTGCCGTGGCGCAGGGGCTTGCCGAAGGAATAGTAGGGCATGCCGAATCCCGCCCCGGCCGAGCCGGCGGAGGCGAATGAAGTCACCGCGTGCACCGGCTGGAAGCCGGGACGCGCGGTGCGGTCGGGGCCGCCCGACGCGGCGTCGCCCGCGCGCACGGTGACCGTCGCGAGCGTGGGGATCTCCGGTTCCGCGCGCACGACGACGGTAGGCAGCATCACCGGCTCGTCGGCCGCTTGCGCGGCAGCCGTGGCGACCGGCTCGTCAGCCGCAAGACCCTTCGACAGGAAGGCCATCGACGCGCCCGTCAGGGACAGCGCGAAGGCCAGGGCCAGCAGATGGACGCCACGACGCGGCAACAGCGCGCGGGCCAGATCCATCGACAGGGGGGTGGGGTGGTTCCTCATGACAGCCTCCGTGAGGCGCTCGATGAACTAGTGTTGTAGTTAACTATAACACCAAAAAGCCCAAGGTCAAGCGCCCGGACCCATGACCGATGGGGGATAGGGTGCGTAGCAGGCTGTTGAAAAACAGCTTGCGGACGCGATCCAGGGATGGAATCGCTCGCGCGTCGACGACGCACGTCGTTGAATCGCGGAAGCGAGTCCGGACATGCGCCGGACGCGCTGAGTTGAAAAAAGCGCTGGATAGCGCCTTTTTCAACATCCTGGCAGGGGTCTTTCGTCGCTCGGAAGCGTTCGGGACTGGCTAGCCTGTTTCGGCGGCTTCAATCGCCGCATGGGCCTCGAGCCAGGCCTGCTCGAGCGCGTCGATCTCGAGCGCGAGCTGGCCCTGCCGGCGCACGCGCGTGGCGACCGCGGTGCCGTCCGCGGCGGCGTACAGCGCGGGGTCGGCGAGTTCGCGCTCCAGCCCGGATCGCTCGGCCTCGAGCGCGGCGAGTTCGCGCTCGATGCGCACGACTTCCTTCTTGAGCGGTGCGAGGCGTGCGCGCTGCCCGGCCCGGTCACGGCGCGCTTCGCGGCGGGAATCTCCTTCCGCGGCGACGGTCGGCGTGGCCGGCGTGCGCGAGGCGGCGAGTACCAGGCGCGCGTAGTCGTCGAGATCGCCGTCGAATGCCTGCATCCGGCCGCCCTGCACGAGCAGGTAGTCGTCGCAGACCGCGCGCAGCAGGGCGCGGTCGTGCGCGACCAGCACGACTGCGCCGGCGAACTCCTGCACCGCTTCGGCGAGCGCCTCGCGCGTGTCGATATCGAGGTGATTGGTCGGTTCGTCGAGCAGCAGCAGGTTCGGCCGCGCGAACACGATCAGCGCGAGCGCGAGGCGCGCCTTCTCGCCGCCGGAGAAGCCGCGCACGGTCGCCAGCGCGCGCTCGCCGGCGAAGCCGAACGTGCCGAGGAAGTCGCGCGCGGCCTGCTCGCCGAGCGCGGGATCCAGGCGCAGCAGATGCTGCACCGGCGTCGCATCGGCATCGAGCTGCTCGACCTGGTGCTGCGCGAAGTAGCCGATCGCGAGGCCCTTGTTCGCGCGCCGCTCGCCGGCGAGCGCAGGCAGGCTGCCCGCGATCGTCTTGATCAGCGTCGATTTGCCGGCGCCGTTGGCGCCGAGCAGCCCGATGCGGTCACCGGGGCGCAGCGAAAGGCGCACGCGCTCGACCACGCGGCGCTCGCCGTAGCCGACCGCGACTTCGTCGAGGCCGAGCAACGGGTCGGGCAACGCGTTGGGCGCGGCGAATTCGAACTCGATGCCCGACTCGACGCGCACCGCGGCGATCTCGGTCATGCGCTCGAGCGCCTTGACGCGGCTCTGCGCCTGTTTCGCCTTGGTCGCCTTCGCCTTGAAGCGGTCGACGAAGCGCTGCAGGCGCGCGCGTTCGCGCTGCTGCCGTTCGTGCGCGACCTGCTGCTGGGCGAGGCGCTCGGCGCGCTTGCGTTCGAATGCGCTGACGGTGCCGGCGAACAGTTCGGCGTTCGCGTCCGCGATGTGCAGCACATGGGTGACGACGCGATCGAGGAATTCGCGGTCGTGCGAAACCACGACGAGCGTGCCCTCGTAGCGGCGCAGCCAATCCTCGAGCCAGAGCACCGCATCGAGGTCGAGATGATTGGTCGGCTCGTCGAGCAGGAGCAGGTCCGAGCGACACATGAGCGCTTGCGCAAGGTTGAGGCGCATGCGCCAGCCGCCCGAGAACTCGGCCACCGCGCGCGATTCGTCGCCCGCTGCGAAGCCGAGGCCATGCAGCAGTTCTCCCGCGCGGGCGCGCGCCGCATAACCGCCGATCGCATGCAGCCGGTCGTGCAGCGCCGCCTGGCGAGCGGCGTCGTGCACAGCCTCCGCTTGCGCCAGTTCGCGTTCGAGCCGGCGGTATTCCGCGTCGCCGTCGAGTACGTGGTCGAGCGCCGAGTGGGCGTAGGCTTCGGCCTGCTGGCGCACATGGGCGAGCACCCAGTCGCGCGGGCGGGCGAAATCGCCCGCGTCCGCGGCCAGCTCGCCGGCGATCAGCGCGAGCAGGCTGCTCTTGCCGCTGCCGTTGCGGCCGGTGAGGCCGACGCGCCAGCCGGGATGAACGAGAAAGTTCGCGCCATTCAGCAAAAGCCGGGAACCCCGGCGCACGTGGACGTTGTCAAAGCGCAGCATCCGGAGAGTGTAGGGGCAGCCGTCGAGTCCCGCCCAGCGGGCCCGGCGGTGGTCCGGAGCGCGGACGGGGGCCGTTTGCCAACATCGGGTGCCGTGTTCACAATACGCGGCCCCGCATGATGGCCGGGTCCGGTCACGCCGTGACGCCCGTGGGCACTCACCGGCTAGACAATCGCAAACCTTCAGGAGCAGACATGACGCGTTTCGTGCAGAAGACCCTCGTTGCCGCCCTCGCGGCCAGTTTCGCGATCGGCGCGATCGCGCAGGACAAGGACGCGCCCAAGGCGGATGCGAAGCCCGCTCCGACCGTCAAGGTCGACAAGAACACCATCAGCACGATGGTCGGCATGGACGTCGGTCGCGGCCTCACGCAGATCAAGGACGACATCGACGTCAAGATCGTCGAGCAGGCGCTCGAAGCGACGCTCAAGGGCGAGAAGACCTCGCTGACGCAGGAAGAGGCGCTGCAGGTCCGCCAGGAGTTCATGAAGACCCTGCAGGCCAAGCGCGTCGCCGAACAGAAGGCCGCCGCGGACAAGAACAAGAAGGAAGGCGAGGCGTTCCTCGCGTCGAACAAGTCCAAGCCGGGCGTGAAGACGACCGCTTCGGGCCTGCAGTACATGGTCGAGAAGGAAGGCACCGGCGCCAAGCCGAAGGCGACCGACAAGGTCAAGGTGAACTACCTCGGCACGAAGATCGACGGCACGAAGTTCGACAGCTCCTACGACCGCGGCCAGCCGGCGACCTTCCCGCTCAACGGCGTGATCAAGGGCTGGAGCGAAGGCCTGCAGCTGATGCCGGTCGGTTCGAAGTACAAGCTGTTCGTGCCGGCCGAACTCGCCTACGGCGAGAACGGCCCGGGCCAGATCGGCCCGAACGCGACGCTGATCTTCGAAGTCGAACTGCTCGACATCGAAAAGGCCGGCGAGAAGGCCGAGAAGGCCGGCGACGCGAAGCCGGGTGCCGCGATGAAGGCGGCTCCGAAGGCCGACAAGGCCGCGACCAAGCCGGCCGACAAGAAGTAAGTCGCCGCAACCGGACGAAAGGCGCGCCGCGAACCGGCGCGCCTTTCGCGTTTGTTGCGCGGCGACCGCGTTGCCGGGCGAACGGCGCGCCCTGATAAAATCCCCCGCCCGGCGCCGCGGGAATCGGCTTCGAAGTGGGCTTGTCCGCTTGGCGAAGCCGGGTGGCCCGGCAGGTCCCTTCCGACTCCGCTCCCCGCGTGCCACCAAGATAGGAAGGCCGCATGCGCGTCACGATCTTCGGAACCGGCTACGTAGGCCTCGTCACCGGCACCTGCCTGGCGGAAGTCGGCAACGACGTCGTCTGCGTCGACGTCGACGCCAACAAGATCGCGCGCCTCCAGCGCGGCGAGGTACCGATCTACGAGCCCGGCCTCGAGCCGCTCGTGCGCGCCAACCATGCGAGCGGGCACCTGCGCTTCAGCACGGACGCGGCGAGCGCGATCGCGCATGCGCAGATCATCTTCATCGCGGTCGGCACGCCGCCGGACGAGGACGGCAGCGCCGATCTCAGCCACGTCATCACCGTCGCCCGCACGATCGGCGCGAACCTCTCGCGCCACGCGGTCGTCGTCAACAAGTCGACCGTGCCGGTCGGCACCGCCGACGCGGTGCGCGCGGCGATCGCCGCGGAACTCTCCGCGCGCGGCGTGGCGGTCGAATTCGACGTCGTTTCCAACCCGGAATTCCTCAAGGAAGGCGACGCGGTGCAGGACTGCCTGCGGCCCGACCGCATCGTCATCGGCGCCGACAGCGCGCGCGCGGTCGAACCCCTGAAGGCGCTGTATGCGCCGTTCAACCGCAACCACGAGCGCTTCGTCCTCATGGACGTGCGCTCGGCCGAGCTGACCAAGTACGCCGCCAACGCGATGCTCGCGACCAAGATCAGTTTCATGAACGAGATCGCGAACATCGCCGAGCAGGTCGGCGCCGACGTCGAGCAGGTGCGCAAGGGCATCGGCTCCGACCCGCGCATCGGCTACCACTTCATCTATCCGGGCGCCGGTTACGGCGGCTCGTGCTTCCCGAAGGACGTCAAGGCGCTCGAGCACACCGCGCGGGCGCATGCGTACGAGCCGCGCCTGCTCAGTGCGGTCGAAGCCGTGAATGCGGCGCAGAAGCGCAAGCTCTTCTCGCTCGTCGAGCGCCATTTCGGCGGCGCGCTGCGCGGCCGCACGATCGCGTTGTGGGGCCTCGCGTTCAAGCCGAACACCGACGACATGCGCGAGGCGCCGAGCCGCACGCTGCTCGAGCAGCTGTGGGCGGCCGGTGCGAGCGTGCGCGCATACGACCCGGAGGCGTCGGACGAAACCCGGCGCATCTACGGCGAGCGCGCCGACCTCGTGTTGTGCGACCAGCAGTACGCCGCACTCGAAGGCGCCGACGCGCTGGTGATCGTGACCGAATGGAAGGCGTTCCGCAGCCCGGATTTCGAGCGCATCCGCACTTCGCTCAAGGACGCGGTCGTGTTCGACGGCCGCAACATCTTCGAACCGAAGGCGGTCGAGGGCGCGGGTCTCGCCTACTACGGCATCGGCCGCGGCCGCAGCATCATCGCGCCCTGAGCACGGCCGCGGCGCTTGCGCCTCGGCTTTTGCGCTACCATCGCCCGCTTGTGGAATTCACATTCAAGGTCAATGGAAAAGAAACGAGCGCTGGTCACCGGCATCACGGGGCAGGACGGGGCGTACCTCGCCGAACTGCTGCTCGCCAAGGGTTACGAAGTGCACGGGCTCAAGCGCCGCGCTTCGTCGTTCAACAGCGAGCGCATCGACCACCTGCATCATGAACTGGACGACACGCGTCCCGGCGTGCACCTGCACTACGGCGACCTCACCGATTCGCTGAGCCTGCTGCGCGTGATCCAGCAGGTGAAGCCGGACGAGATCTACAACCTCGCCGCGCAGAGCCACGTCGCGGTGTCGTTCGAGGAGCCGGAGTACACAGCGAACGCGGACGGCATCGGCACGCTGCGCGTGCTCGAGGCGATGCGCAGCCTCGGCCTCGGCGACCGCTGCCGCTTCTACCAGGCGTCCACCTCGGAGCTCTACGGCCTCGTGCGGGAAACCCCGCAGCGCGAATCGACGCCGTTCCATCCGCGCTCGCCGTATGGCGTGGCGAAGCTGTACGCGTACTGGATCACCGTCAACTACCGCGAGGCGTACGGCATCTACGGTTGCAACGGCATCCTGTTCAACCACGAATCGCCGATCCGCGGCGAGACGTTCGTCACGCGCAAGATCACGCGCGGCCTCGCGCGCGTCGCCTGCGGCCTGCAGCACTGCCTCTACCTCGGCAACCTCGAAGCGAAGCGCGACTGGGGCCATGCGCGCGACTACGTCGAGGCGCAGTGGCTGATCCTGCAGCAGGACCAGCCGGCCGACTACGTGATCGCGACCGGCCTGCAGCATTCGGTACGCGAGTTCGTCGTGCTCGCCGCGCGCGAGATGGGGCTCGAGCTCGAGTTCCGCGGCAGCGGCGCGGACGAACACGCGATCGTCGCCAAGGTCTCGAATGCGAAGCTCAAGCTGAAGGCCGGCGACGTCGTCGTGCGCATCCACCCGCAGTACTACCGCCCGGCCGAGGTCGAGACGCTGCTCGGCGACCCGACGTTCGCGCGTGAGCGCCTCGGCTGGACGCCGAAGACGAGTTTCGCCGAGCTCGTGCGCGAGATGGCCGCGGCCGACCTCGCCCTCGCCGAGCGCGAGGCGAATGGCGCGAACGGCGCGCGCCACGGCCGCCACCTGATCGAGAAACTGCCCGGATAAGCCATGGCCGACTCGCTCGAGGAACGCCTGACGGAGCTCGAAGTGCGCCTGTCGTTCGTCGACGACACGATCGTCGCGCTGAGCGACACGGTTGCGGCACACGATCGCCAGCTGCACGCGCTGCGCAACGCGCTCGACGCGCTGCGCATCGACCTGCAGGCGGTGCGTGGCACGTTGGGACAGGCGGCGCAGGATGAGCCCCCACCGCCGCATTACTAGTGCGACCATCCATGATCGCTGCTTGTCGGTAGGACTCGCGTGCTTGGATGCGCTGGCGTGGATGGATTCCAGAAGCGGCCATCCATGGCCGCACTTTCAAGGAAGCTTGTGCGATCGATCCTTGATCGCTGCTTGTCGGTAGGACTCGGGTGCTTGGATGCGCTGGCGTGGATGGATTCCAGAAGCGACCATCCATGGCCGCACTTTCAAGGAAGCTTGTGCGATCGTCCTTGATCGCTGCTTGTCGGTAGACTCGGGTGCTTGGATGCGCTGGCGTGGATGGATTCCAGAAGCGGCCATCCATGGCTGCACTTTCAAGGAAGCTTGTGCGATCGTCCTTGATCGCTGCTTGTCGGTAGGACTCGGGTGCTTGGATGCGCTGGCTTGGATGGATTCCAGAAGCGGCTATCCATGGCCGCACTTTCAATGAAGATGCACGATGCGCCTGATGACCATGCTCCGTTCCTGTTTCGAGTGTCCGAGTCATGTCCGATTCTTTGCGTGACCAGTTGTTGAAGGCCGGCTTTGCCCCGCCGAAAGTGGAGATCCGTCCGAAGCCGCAGCAGCGGCCAGGGCAGGGCAGGCCGCAGGGGCAGCCGAACGTGCGGCCGCAGGGAAAGCCGTCCGGAAAACCGGGGCGTGGCCATGCGGGCAAGCCGTCGTCGCCGCCGCGCGAGCGGGGCGAGATCGACCTCGCCAAGGCCTACGCGCTGCGCGACCGCACCGAACGCGAACAGCGCGAGCGCGAGCAGCGCGAGGCGGAGCAGCGTGCGCGCGAGAAGCGCGAGCGCAAGCAGAAGCTCACTGCGTTGCTGCAGGGGCAGGGCGTCGCATTCAACGACGCGAATGCGGAAATCCCGCGCCATTTCCCGCACGCGAACAAGATCCGCCGCATCTACGTCACCGCCGAGCAGTTGCCGCGCCTCAACGGCGGCGAACTCGCGGTCGTGCAGCTGGCTGGCCGGTACCTCCTCGTGAGCCGCGAAACGGGTCTCGCCGCGCAAGCGATCGACCCCGACGCGCTGGTGCTGCTGTGCGATCCGCACGCGTCCGCGCAGGAAGACGACATTCCCGCCGACCTCGTCTGGTAGTCCTTCCGTTGCGACGCAGTGCGCGGAAATCCGCGCGCGTGCGCGCGAGGATGCGCCGTCGCCGAAGGGAGGGAGTCCGATGCGCCGATCGATCACGCTGGCCTGTTTGCTGACGGTGTTGCCGGCCCTGGCGCCGGCGGCGCCGCTACCGCGTTTCACGCAGCCGAACGCGATCTGGAACGTCGACGTCAGCCATGCGACGCTGCGCTCGAATTCGGCCCAGATGATGACGCACCTCGCGGCGTTCTCGCCGCACGGCTGGGGCGACGACCGCGACTTCGACTTCCACATCGATTTCTCGTTCTACGTGCTGCACGCGAACGCATTGACGCCGACGCGACCGATCGTCGCCTGGCCGTCGCAGGACGACTACTACAGCCCCGACTGCGACGCGCCCGGCCTGCCGTTCCCGGTGCCTGCGGGCGGCGGCATCGAAGGCACCGATCCGCCCGCGTACGCGTGCGACGCGGGCGGCGAGGACTGCCACCTGCTCGTCGTCAACGACGCGAGCAACATCCTCTACGAGGCCTACGCGACCGAGTCGGCCGACGCGACCGGCGTGCACGCGATCTGCGGCCTGCGCTGGGATCTCGCCAAGGTCTATCCGCGCCATGGCCGCGGCGAGCACTGCACGAGCGCCGACGGCGCAGGCTTCCCGATCGCGCCGCTGCTGTTCAACGCCGACGAGGTGTGGGCCGCGGCCCAGGCGCACGGCGACCTCGGTCATGCGATCCGCTTCATCCTCGGCAACAACCGCATGGCGAACGACAAGTACGTGCATCCGGCGTCGCACGGCACGTTCACCACGTCCGACAACGACCCGAACGCGGTGCCGTACGGCTCGCGCCTCAAGCTCAAGCAGTCGTTCAACATCGATGCGTTCAGCACCAACGAGTCGGTGCGCGTGCTGCTGCG
Source organism: Dokdonella sp. (assembly GCF_051958935.1). GTDB lineage: Bacteria > Pseudomonadota > Gammaproteobacteria > Xanthomonadales > Rhodanobacteraceae > Dokdonella_A. Next base: position 26,898 of record NZ_JBQCFP010000129.1, read on the forward strand.
CACGTTGCAGAAGTACGGCATGTTCCTCTCCGACGGCGGTGGCGTGCCGCTGACCGCGGAGTCGGACCGCTTCACGACGCACAAGTGGGACGATGCCGACGTCGCCATCGACTCGCACTCGCTGTACGGCCTGCGCCCGACCGACTTCGACGTGGTCGAAGCGGGGGACCCGATGACGGTCAGCTACGACTGCGAGCGCACGCCCGACGACTTCATCTACATCGACGGCTACGACTACTGAGGGTCTCGACAGCGGAGTGGGCTGCCGCATGCGTCGCGCGTTCCGGCGCGAGGCGCATGCGGAGCGGCGCGACCGAGAACTTCAGAAATCCATGAAGTAGCCGCCGTTCACCGGGATGTTCGCGCCGGTGATGAAGCCCGCGTCGTCCGCGGTGAGGAACTCGACCGTGCGCGCGATCTCGCGCGGTTCGCCGAGGCGGCCGACCGGGATGTTCGCGATGATCTGGTTGCGGATCTCTTCGGGCACCGCCTGCACCATCGCGGTGTTGCAGTAGCCGGGCGAAACGCTGTTGACGGTCACGCCCTTCTTCGCGACTTCGCGTGCGAGCGCCATCGTGAAGCCGTGCATGCCCGCTTTCGCGGCGGAGTAGTTGGTCTGGCCGAACTGGCCGGTCTGGCCATTCACCGACGAGATGTTGACGATGCGGCCGAAGCCCTGCGCGGTCATGCCGTCGACGACGGGGCGGCACATGTTGAACACGCCGTCGAGATTGACGCGCAGCACGTCGCCCCACTGCTCGGCGCTCATCTTGCGCAGCGACGTGTCGCGCGTGATGCCGGCCGCGTTGACGAGGATCGCGATCGGGCCGTACTGCGCGGCAATGCGCTCGGCGAATGCGGCACAGCCGGCATGGTCGGCGACGTTGAGCGGTTCGAAGGCGATCGCGCCGTCGAAGCCGGCCATTTCGGCGCGAAACGCCTCGACCCGTTCGCTGCGCGAGGAGAGATCGGCGGCGATGACCTGACGGCCCGCACGCGCGAGGTACTTGCAGATCTCGCTGCCGAGTCCACCAATGCCGCCCGTGACGACGGCAACGCGTTTGCTCATGGAAAAACCCCTGGATCGTGCAATGCGGCATCGGCTGCCGCGCGAAAATGCTGCGATGCGTCGCCCTGCCGCGTGCCGGCAAGGCGGTGTCAGGTCAGGACTTGCCTTCCTTCTTCTTGTTCGCGTCCTGAGCGCCGCGCACGCTGTTCGCTGCGGCGGTGAGGAAGCCCTGTTGCAGGGACTTCCACATGTCCATGTTGCGCTCGGTCAGGTCGTTGAGCATCGACCACGGTCCCTGGCCGAGCATGTTGTTGAGTTGGCTGCGGAACTGCTGCTGCTGGTCGAGGAACACCTGCAGGCTGCGTTCGAGGTAGCCGCCCATGAAACCCTGCAGCGAATCGCCGTAGAAGCGGATGATCTGCGACAGCAGCTTGGTCGTGAACATCGGCTGGCCGCGTTCCTCGTACTCCGCGATGATCTGCAGCAGCACCGAGCGGGTCAGGTTCTCGCCGGTCTTGGCGTCGCGGACCTCGAACTCCTCGTCGTCGAGCACGAGCTGGCGGATCTCCTCGAGCGTGATGTAGCTCGAGATCTCCGTGTCGTACAGGCGACGGTTCGGATATTTCTTGATGATGCGGGGCGTGGTCATCGGCCAACGCTAGCAGAATGTGATGCGGCGCACCAGTTGGGGATGTTGCGCAGCAAAGGCGCGGCCCTGCGTGTCCGGCCACGGCGCGCGGCGTGGGGCGGGACTTGGAACCGCGGGGCGCTGGTGGGCCTCGGCGCACCCCGCCGGCGCTGCGGCGGCGCCGAACCGTGGCTCGTTGCGCACGCGCAGTCGATGCATGCCGTCATCGTCGTCCCGGCGAACGCCGGGACGCAGCGCCTTCGGCTCCAATGTCGTCCCGGAAAGCGGGAATCCAGGTTGTCCGACGCCTCGACAGCAAGAGCACAATGGATTGCCGCTTTCGCGGGAATGACGGCGTATTTGCCGGGGTGCGCTTGCAGCGCCGACCTGGACACCGCACCCAGCGACGGGCCAAGTTGCCCTGGCCCGAGCGCGTGGCCGGGCGGACTACCAGCCCATGTACTGGCCGCCATTGATCGCGAGATTCGCTCCCGTGATCCAGCGTGCCTGGTCGTTGGCGAAGAAGCCGACCGCATAGGCGATCTCGTCGGGCTCGCCGAGGCGCCCGATCGGGATCTGCGCCACGATCTTCGCGCGCACGTCCTCGGGCACGGCCATCACCATGTCTGTGCCGACGTAGCCCGGCGATACGGTGTTCACGGTGATGCCGAACTTCGCGTTCTCCTGCGCGAGCGAGATCGTGAAGCCGTGCATGCCGGCCTTGGCGGCCGCGTAGTTGGCCTGGCCGTACTGGCCCTTCTGGCCGTTGATCGAACTGATCTGCACGATGCGGCCCCACTTGCGCTCGCGCATGCCGTCGATGACCGGCCGGGTCACGTTGAAGCACGAGCCGAGGTTGGTCGCGATGACCTCCTGCCACTGCAGCGCCGTCATCTTGTGGAACGTCGTGTCGCGCGTGATGCCGGCATTGTTGACGAGGATCTCGACCGGGCCGAGTTGCTTCTCGACCTCGCGCACCATCGCTTCGGCGGTCGCGGCGTCGGCGACGTCGCCCTTGGCGAGCGCGAACTCGAAGCCTTCCTTGCGCTGGGCGTCCTGCCACGCCTTCGCCTTCGCCTCGTCGCGGTAGTTCGTGGCGACCCTGTGGCCGAGCTGGGCAAGGTGTCTGCAGATGGCGGTACCGATACCGCCGGTGCCACCGGTGACGAGGGCGACGCGTGCCGTCATGACGTGTACTCCATTTCGAAGGGTCGAGCGGGAAGGCGCGCGCGGCGCCCGACACGATTGTGCCTGAGCCTCACGCGGTTGCATTGCGCGCCGCCGCAAACGCCGGCGGCACCGCCGCCGCGCGCGGGATGCGCGCGGCATCGAACTCGCACGCAGCCCGCGACAATAACATGTGCACATTGCGTTCCGTCGACGCGGACTGGCCGAGGAAGCGCAGCGCCGCGTGCAGCGCGGGCAGCGGCTCGCGTCCGTCGACGGCGAGCGCCGCCTCGTGCTTGCTGAGCTTGCGGCCGTCGGCGCCGAGCGCGAGCGGCAGGTGCGCGTACGCGGGCTGCGGCAGGCCGAGCAGGCGCTGCAGCAGGATCTGCCGCGGCGTCGAGTCGAGCAGGTCGGCGCCGCGCACGACCTCGCCGATGCCCTGCGCGGCATCGTCGACGACGACCGCGAGCTGGTAGGCGCACGCGCCGTCGGCACGCCAGATCACGAAGTCGCCGACATCCCGCGGAAGGTCCTGTTGCTGCGTGCCCTGCACGCGGTCGGTGAAGCCGATCCGCGCGGAACCCACGTGCAGCCGCCAGGCCGGTGGGCGGTCGCGCGCGGGTGCGACGCAGGCGGGCGGATGGATGCCGCCGAAGGGCTCGAGATCGCTGCGGCTGCACCAGCAGCGGTAGGCATGGCCCGCGCGCGCGAGTCGTGCGAGGGCGTCGGCGTACAGCGCGGTGCGCGCGCTCTGCCGCACGACCGCTTCGTCGCTGGCCAGACCGAACGCATCGAGCGTGGAGAGGATGTCCCCGGCGGCGCCCTCCATCTCGCGCTCGCGGTCGAGGTCCTCGACGCGGATGATCCACGACGCGCCCGCCGAACGCGCGAACAGCCAGCTGCCGAGCGCGGCGACGAGCGAGCCGAAATGCAGGCGCCCGGTCGGCGACGGCGCGAAGCGGCCGCGCGCGGAAGTCATGGCGAACCCGGCGCGCATTTCGTGGTCCAAGGCGCACTCCCCGCCGCGCCGCGAAACCGATAGGCTTCCAAACGCGGCGGGCGCCCCCATCTGGGAAGCTCGAGGGAGCTCGAGGTTCCCGCGGCGCCGGGGCGTGCCGCCCGCAAGGGCACCCGTGCGACGCGCGCCTCGCGGCGCCGGCGCGATATTCGTTCGTGGAAGACATCGAGGAAGGCCATGCTGCGCATCGTACTGTTTGTCCTGACCAACCTGGCGGTGATGGCGTTGCTGGCCATCGTCGTGAAGCTGACCGGGCTGGACGTCTACGCCTACCGCCGCGGCGGCCTCGACCTGCAGGGGCTGCTGATCATGGCCGCGGTGATGGGCATGGGCGGCTCCTTCATCTCGCTCGCGATGTCCAAGTGGATCGCGAAGATGTCGGTCGGCGCCAAGGTGATCGACCAGCCGCGCAACCCGACCGAGCAGTGGCTGGTCGACACGGTGCGCGCGCATGCGCAGAAGGCCGGCATCGGCATGCCCGAAGTCGCGATCTACGACGGCCCGGAGATGAATGCGTTCGCCACCGGCATGTCGAAGAACAGCTCGCTCGTCGCGGTGAGCACGGGGCTCCTGCAGAACATGGACCGCCAGCAGGTCGATGCCGTGCTCGGCCACGAGATCAGCCACGTCGCGAATGGCGACATGGTGACGATGGCGTTGCTGCAGGGCGTGCTCAACACCTTCGTGATCTTCCTCGCGCGCGTGATCGGCACGCTCGTCGATCGTGCGATCAGCGGCAACCGCGATGGCGGTGGCGGCGGTTTCGCCTACTTCGCGATCGTGATGGTGCTGCAGCTCGTGCTCGGCCTGCTCGCGTCGCTGATCGTGATGGCGTTTTCGCGCTGGCGCGAGTTCCGCGCCGACGCGGGCGGCGCGCGCCTCGCAGGGCGTGCGGCGATGATCTCCGCACTCGAGCGCCTCGACGCGAACCATGGCGAGAGCACGCTGCCGAAGGCGATCCAGGCGTTCGGCATCTCGGGTGAGGGCGGCATTGCGCGCCTGTTCATGAGCCATCCGCCGATCGCCGAGCGCGTCGCGGCGCTGCGCGCCGCTGCGTGATCGTCGCGACGCGTCGCGGCTGAAGCCGCTCCCCGTCGATTGCAATGACACGAAAAAGGCCCGGAGATCCGGGCCTTTTCATGTATTCCGGGTGGCGGTGAAAGCCGCGATGCGCGCCAGCCCTCCGCCTCACGCCGCGGCGTGGCTGAGGATCTTCTCCGGCTCCTGCAGGAAGTTGCCCTGCACGAAGTTGACGCCGCAGCTGAAGAGGATCGACATGCTCGCCGCGTCCTCGACGAACTCGGCCACCGTGAGCTTGCCTGCATGGTGCGCCTGGTCGCAGATCTCCTTGATCTTCTCCTGGTTTTCCTTGTGCTTGGGCAGCTCAGCCATGAAATTGCGGTCGATCTTCAGGTAATTGACCGGGATGTGCTTGAGCAACTGGAAGGAATTGAGCCCCGAGCCGAACTGCTCGAGCGCGAAGCCGCAGTGGATCTGCTCGAGCCCCTTGGCGAATGCGCGCGCGGGCTTGAGGCTCGTCACGACCTTGCTTTCGGGCATCTCGAACACGAGCGAGTCGCCGCGCTGTCGCGCCGTCTTGAGCTGCTGCGCGACCCACGGCAACAGGGTCTGGTCCTCGAGCGACTGCGGCGTGAGCTTCACGAAGAACGTGGTCTTGTGGCCGGAGCGTTCGCGCTCGGCGATCGCGCGGATCGCATTGGCGATGACCCAGCGGTCGATCGCCGGCATGCGGCCGTTGCGTTCGGCGATCGGCAGGAACTGCGCCGGCGGGATCTCGCCCTTCGGCCCGGCCATGCGCAGCAGGATTTCGTAGTAGTCGCCTTCGGCGCCGTGCAGGCTGATGATCGGCTGGTAGTACAGCACGAAGCCGTTGTGCGCGAGCGCGTGGTCGATCGCCTCGAGCCAGCGCCGCGTGCTCTCGACCGCGGCCTTATCCTGCTCGGACGGGTCGGTGACGTTGAGGCGGTTGCCGCCTTCGTTCTGCGACGAGCGCAACGCGGTCATCGCGCTGTTGAGCACGGTCGCCGCGTTCGCATTCTTCTCGCCGAGCAGGGCACCGCCGATGCTCACGGTCAGGCTGATCGACTGCTTGCCCACTTCGAAGATCTTCTCGCCGAAGGCGTTGCGCAGCTTCTCGCCGAGCTTGCGCGTCGCTTCGGCATCGTGCGCGGGAAGCAGCAGGCCGAAGGTGTGTTCGGACACGCGCCCGGCGACGAGGTCCTCACCGGCATGCCGGCGCAGCATCGTTGCCATGTCGCCCAGGAGCACGTCGGCATTGCCGAGGCCGACCGTGTCGAGGACCTGCTTGAAGTTGTCGGGCTCGAGCAGCAGCAGCGCCTGGTCGGCCTTGCCGTTCGCGGCTTTGGCGACCGCTTCCTCGAGCTGGGTCATGAGGTACTGGCGGTTGTACAGGTCGGTGACGAGGTCCTTCTGGCGCATCGCCTCCAGTTCCTGCGTCAGGTTCGGATCGACCGTCTGCAGGCGGAACGTGATCTGCTGGCAGGGCTCGCCTTCGTAACTGGCCTCGGTGAATTCCATCGTCGCGTCGAAGGTCGAACCGTCCGAGCGCTGCGCCTTGAGATTGAGGCGCTGCGGCGGCTTCTCGCCCTTGGACAGGCGCTTGAGCAGCGACTTGAAATCGTCGGCGTCCTGCGAGGCGATCATGTCGAGGATCGACATGCCTTCCACGTCCTCGAAATCGTCGAAGCCGAACATCTCGAGGTAGGCCTTGTTCGCGCGCACGTGCATGCCTTCGTGCACGAAGGCGATCGGATCGCGCGAGGAATCGAGCAGGGCCTCGCAGCGCCGCTCCGATTCGCGCAGCGACGCTTCGAGGCGGCGCACGTTGCGGCGCATCGTCAGCGCCTCGAACTCGCGCCGCACGATCATCTGTACGTGTTCGTGCGAGTCGCGCAGCATCATCGCGCGCGCGCCCTCGCGGAACGCCTTGACGATCGCCGCCTCGGTCACGCCGCGGCCACAGGCGATCAGCGTGATGTCGCGCCCGCCGCGCTCGGCCAGCTCGTGCACGCGCTGCAGCGGCAGGTCCTTGCAGCCGAGATCGGCAATGATGAGGTCCGGCGTCTGCTGTTCGAGCGCCGCCTCGAGTTCCGCCTCGCTGCTCGCCCGCGCCGGTCGCACGGCGATGCCGCCGTTGCGCAGGATGCTGATGGTCTGTTCGGCATCATCGACGGAATCGTCGACGAGCAGCAGCTTGATGATGTTGTCGGCTCGGGTCATCGGGGCGTGTATCGGGTGCGGCGGTGGTGGGGCCTGCCGGCTCCGCGCCAGGGGCACGCGTCGCGACGGAGTTCCGGAGGTGCGAGCCCACGGACGGCTGGGTGTTATTTACCGGATTCGGCTATTCATTTCCATGGGCCGTTCGCCTCCTTGCAACAGGCTTACAACGGGGTCTTGGACGGTTCTCCGGCGATTTCGCGCACGAGGCGCGGGACGAGGTAACCCGGCAGCCGCCGTCGCAGCGCGTCGACGAGCGCCAGCGCGTGCTCGTCGGCGACCTCGAAATGCGCAGCGCCGGCAACCCGGTCGAGCTGGTGCAGGTAGTAGGGCAGCACGCCGGCCGCGAATGCACGTTCGGACAGCCCGGCGAGGACGTCGGCGTCGTCGTTGACCCCGCGCAGCAGCACCGCCTGGTTGAGCAGGCTGGCACCGGCATCGCGCAGCCCGGCGCAGGCGGCGTCGACGGCCGCGTCGAATTCTGCCGGATGGTTGGCGTGCAACACGACGACCCGCTGCAGCGGCAGCGCCGCCAGCCAGTGCCGGAATTCGTCATCGACGCGCTCGGGCAGCACGATCGGCAGGCGCGTGTGGATGCGCAGCCGCCGCACGTGCGGGATCGACGCGAGCGCGTCGCCGAGTTCGGCCAGCTTCGCCGTCGACAGCGACAGCGGGTCGCCGCCCGACACGATCACCTCGCCGATCGAACGATCGCCCCGCAGGTGCCCGAGCGCCTCGCTCCAGCGGTTCGCCGCTGCGGTTTCTTGTGTATACGGAAAATGGCGACGGAAACAGTAGCGGCAGTGCACCGCGCACGAGCCGGTCGCGATCAGCAGCGCGCGCCCGCCGTATTTGTGCAGCACGCCGTTGCCGCTGCGTGCGGCCAGGTCGCCGACCGCGTCGCGCGTGAAACCCGGCACCTCGCCGAGTTCGGCGGCCAGCGGCAGCACCTGGCGCAGCAGCGGGTCGGCCGGGTCGCCATGGCGCATGCGCGCGACGAAACCGCGCGGCACGCGCAGCGCGAAGCCGGTATCGGCTGCGGGCAGCAGCTCGCCGGCCCGGTCGGCGAGGCCGAGCAGGGCGAGCAGTTCGCGCGGGTCGGTGACGGCCTCGCGCCAGAGCTGCTGCCAGCGCACGGGCTGCGCCGGCAGCCGGTTAGCAGGTATCATGGGCGGATACGTCCGATGCGTTCGCAGGAACCGGCCATTCTAACCGGTTTTGCCGAACGCCTTCCCCGACGATCGTGCCAGGTCCCGGCGGCCTCGCGTTCGGCGGTCCGGCGCCCCGACACCATCCAAGCAGGAGTTGACCCATGGCCAGCTATGGCATGAACGACGTCAAGAACGGCCAGAAGATCATCGTCGACGGCTATCCGTGCACGATCGTCGACACCGAATACGTGAAGCCGGGCAAGGGCCAGGCCTTCACGCGCGTCAAGTACCGCAACCTCAAGACCGGCCGCACGGTCGAAATGACGATGAAGTCGACCGACTCGGTCGAGGCCGCCGACGTGATGGACACGGACATGGAGTTCCTCTACGCCGACGGCGAGTTCTGGCACTTCATGCATCCGGATACGCACGAGCAGATCGCCGCCGACAAGAGCGCGGTTGCTGATGCGTCGAAGTGGCTCAAGGGCAACGAGGTCTGCATCGTCACGCTGTGGAATGGCGCGCCGCTGACGGTGACGCCGCCGGTGTTCGTCGAGCTCGAGATCACCGAAACCGACCCGGGCGTGCGCGGCGACACCTCGGGCGGTGGCGGCAAGCCGGCCACGCTCGAAACCGGCGCGGTCGTGCGCGTACCCCTGTTCGTCGGCCAGGGCGAGAAGATCAAGGTCGACACGCGCACCGGCGAGTACATGTCGCGCGTGAAGTGAAGCGAGGGCTGAGGGCCGGAAAGCAGGCTTGCTCATGCCCGATGTGCTTCTCAGCCCCAGGCCCTCAGCCGTCAGCCCCATGCAGTCCATCGACCTCCTCATCGAAGCCCGCTGGGTCGTGCCGGTCCAGCCCCACGGCGTCGTGCTCGAGCACCATGCGGTCGCAGTCGATGCGGGCCGGATCGTCGCACTGCTGCCGATCGCCGAGGCGCGCACGCGCCACGCGGCGCGCGAAGTCGTCGTGCTCGACGAACACGCGCTGATACCCGGCCTCGTCAACGCGCACACGCACAACCCGATGACGCTCATGCGCGGGCTCGCCGACGACCTGCCGCTGATGCGCTGGCTGCAAGAACACATCTGGCCGGCCGAAGCGAAGGCGATCGGCCCCGAATTCGTCCGCGACGGCATCGAGCTCGCGGTCGCCGAGATGCTGCGCGGCGGTACCACCTGCTGCAACGAGAACTACTTCTTCCCCGACGTGCAGGCGGCGACCTATCGCCGGCTCGGCTTCCGCGCGATGGTGGGCCTGCCGATCATCGAATTCCCGAGTGCATGGGCCGCGACGCGCGACGAGTACTTCGACCGCGGCCTCGCCGTGCACGACGAATTCCGCGGCGAGCCGCTGCTCGGCACGAGTTTCGCGCCGCACGCGCCGTACACCGTCTCGGACGAAAGCTTCGAGCGCATCCGGTTGCTGTCCGATCAGCTCGACGTGCCGGTGCACCTGCACCTTCACGAAACCGCGTACGAGGTCGACGAGGCCAAGCGCGAGCGTGGCGCGCGCCCGTTCGCGCGCATGCAGGCGCTCGGCATCGTCAACGACCACCTCATCGCCGTGCACATGACCCAGCTCACCGACGCCGAGATCGCCGAGTGCGCCGAATCCGGCGTCGCGGTCGTGCACTGCCCGGAATCGAACCTCAAGCTCGCCTCGGGCTTCTGCCCGGCCGAGAAGCTGCGCCGCGCCGGCGTGAAGCTCGCGATCGGTACCGACGGCTGCGCGAGCAACAACGACCTCGACATGTTCGGCGAGATGCGCTCCGCCGCGCTGCTCGCCAAGGCGGTCGCCGAAAACGCGAGCGCGCTCGATGCCGCCAGCGCGTTGCGCGCGGCGACGCTGGGCGGCGCGCTCGCGCTCGGCTGGGGCGAGCGCATCGGCAGCATCGAGGCCGGCAAGCAGGCCGACCTTGCCGCGGTGCGCCTCGACGACATCGAGACGCAGCCGCTCTACAACGTCGTCTCGCAGCTCGTCTATGCGACCGGGCGTCAGCAGGTCAGCGACGTCTGGATCGCCGGCGCGCGCAAGCTGCGCGAACGCGTGCTGCCCGACATCGACCTCGGCGAAGTGCGCGAGAAGGCGCGGCGCTGGCGCGAGCGGCTGGCGGGCTGAAATGGAGTTCGTCCGAGCATCGCGGCCTCGACCGGGCCAGTGCATGATGGCGCCCATGTTCGAATCGCGAATGCAACCATGACCTCGACCAACGTCGATCGCGGCGAAACCGCGAAATTCGATCGCCTCGCCTCGCGCTGGTGGGACCCCGACGGGGAATCGCGACCGCTGCACGACCTCAATCCCGTGCGCCTCGCCTATGTCGCCCAACGCGTCACGCTGCGCAACGCACGCGCGCTCGATGTCGGCTGCGGCGGCGGCCTGCTCAGCGAAGCGCTCGCACGCGCTGGCGCGGACGTGACCGCCATCGACCTCGCGCCCGCCGTGCTCGACGTCGCGCGCCTGCACCTGCACGAAAGCGGCGTCGAGGTCGACTACCGCGAGATCGCGGTCGAGGCGCTCGCGGCGGACATGCCGGGCGCGTTCCATGTCGTCACTTGCATGGAGATGCTCGAGCACGTGCCCGACCCGGCCAGCGTGATCCGCGCCTGCGCGACCCTGCTCGCGCCCGGCGGCAAGCTGTTCCTTTCCACGCTCAACCGCACCCCGCTCGCATTCGGCGCCGCGATCCTCGGCGCGGAATACCTGCTGCACCTGCTGCCGCGCGGAACCCACCAGTACGGGCAATTCCTCAAACCCAGCGAGATCGCCGCGGAGCTTCGCGCAAGCGGCCTCGTGCTCGAGGATCTTTCCGGGCTCGCCTACAACCCGATCACGCGGCGCGCGTGGCTCACCGCGAACGTCGCGGTGAACTATCTCGCCTGCGCGACCAAGACCGCGTGAGCGCCGTGGTACCCGGCGCGCTGTTCTTCGACCTCGACGGCACCCTCGTCGACTCCGCGCCCGACCTCGTCGCCGCGGTCGAAGCGTTGTGCGCCGAACTCGGCGCACCGCCGCCGGATGCGCAGGCGGTGCGCCGCGTCGTCTCCGCGGGCGGCCGCGCGATGCTGCGCCAGGGCCTGCCCGGCGCCGACGACGCGATGATCGACCAGTGGCTGCCGCGTTTCCTCGACATCTACTCGGTGGCGATGACCGTGCATACGCGCCTCTACGACGGCGTCGCCGACGTGCTCGACCGGCTCGAGGCGCGCGGCATCACCTGGGGCATCGTCACCAACAAGCCGGGCTGGCTCGCGCGGCCGATGCTCGAGCAGATGCAGTTCCATCGCGGTGCAGCCGCGCTCGTCACCGGCGACTGCCTGCCGGTGCGCAAACCCGACCCTGCGCCCGTGCTGTTCGCCTGCGAGCAGGCCGGCATCGATCCGGCCAGGGCGGTCATGATCGGCGACGACCTGCGCGACGTGCTCGCCGGACGCGCCGCGGGCGCGCGCACGGTCGCCGCCGCGTGGGGCTATCTCGACGGCGGCGACCCGCATGCCTGGGGTGCCGACCTCGTCGTCGATCGGCCCTCCGGCCTGCTGGACGCGCTCGGCATCGGCTGATGAACGACGCCCTCCACGAAGTACCGCTCGCGAGCTTCGAGGCGAAGTGGGCAGGCGCGCATCCGGAGTTCCGGCTCGCGCTCGGCTTCGTGCCGGCGCCGTTGCGAGCGGCGTATGCGGCGTTCGCCTGCATCGGCTACGAGATCGAGCACGCCGCGTTCGGCATTCGCGAGGCGCAACCGGCCGCGCTCAAGCTGCAATGGTGGGCCGAGGAATTCACGCGCATGCGCGAGGGCAGTGCACGCCATCCGCTCACGCACGCGCTCGCCACCCGGCCGGGCGGCATCGCGGTGCCGCTCGCGCAATGGCACGCGGTCGTCGTCGGCGCGTTCGCGCAGCGCGACCCCGAACCCGCGGCGGACGCGGCCGCGCTGCTCGACGGTTACGCGGCGCTGTACCACCCGCTCGCCGCGCTCGAGGCGGCCCTGTTCCCGCCACTCGATGCGGCGACGATCGCGCGCGTGCGCGCCAATTCGCGCGCGGTGCGCGAGGCGGCGACGCTCGCCGATGCGCTGCGCGACGGGCGCCTGCCACTGCCGCTCGACCTGCTCGCGCGGCACCGGCTCGCGCGCGGCGATCTCGCCCACCCATCGCCCGCCCAGGCCGCGGCGTTGCGCGACTGGCTCGAGGTCCTGCGCGGGCGATACGCGTCGCTCGATGCGACCAGCAGCGGGCCGCTCGCCGCGGCGGGCGCGAGTGCCGATCGCTGGCGCCTCCGGGCCGCGGCCAGGGCCGAGGATCCGCTCGCCGTGCTGCAGGCGGGCACGACGCGGCTGCCGCTGCGCGCGTCGTGGGCGGCTTGGCTGGCCGGGCGCCGCTTCGCGCGCGCGTAGGCCGCCCCCGGCCGGCGCGCCGCCGGCCTGCGGTAAACTGTTGAACCCGCGCTGCGCGGCCACCATGTGTGACCCGCACCGCCCGCAGGAAATCCCAGTGTCCTCACCGACGAGCCCGCAGCGCCTGTTGCCCGACATTGCCACCGAAGCGCAGGCCGGCCACGCCGGCGCGCTCGACGGCGTCGGCATGCAGCGCATCGAAATGCCGGTGCTGCTGCTCGGGGCGGACGGGCACGCGCAGCGCGTCAGCGCGCGCGTCGACGCGTTCGTGAACCTCGCGCGCGAGGACGCCCGCGGCATCCACATGTCGCGGCTGTACCTGCACCTCGATCGCCACCTTTCGGCGGAGCCGCTGACACCGGCGAGCCTGCGCCGCCTGTTGCGCGACTTCCTCGAATCGCATGCGGGCCTCGCCGATCGCGCCTGGGTGCGCGTGCGATACGACCATCTCGTGCGCCGCTCCGCGCTCGCGAGCGCGCACAGCGGCTGGCGCGCGTACCCGGTCGAACTCAGGGCGTCCCTGCACGCCGGCGAGTTCACGCTCGAGCTCGGCCTCGAGGTGCAGTATTCGAGCACGTGCCCGGCCTCGGCGGCACTCGCGCGCCAGCTCATCCAGGACCGCTTCGCCGCCGATTTCGACGGACACGGGCCATTGCAGCGCGATTCCGTGCTCGCCTGGCTCGGTCGCACGGAAGGCATCGTCGCGACGCCGCACAGCCAGCGCAGCGCCGCGACGTTGCGCCTGCGCCTCGCGCCCGGCTTCGAAACTCCAGTCGAGGATCTCATCGACAGCGTCGAGCACGCGCTGCAGACGCCGGTGCAGACCGCGGTGAAGCGCGAGGACGAACAGGCATTCGCACTCGCCAACGGCCAGAACCTCATGTTCTGCGAGGACGCCGCGCGGCGCATCCGTCGCGTGCTCGACGCCGACGAACGCATCGCCGACTTCTGGCTGCGCGCCGAACACTACGAAAGCCTCCACCCGCACGACGCCGTCGCGATCGCGACCAAGGGCGTCCCCGGCGGCTACGCCGCTTCGTAGACCGTCGGGTGGGAACGGCAGCAAAAGCCTGAAACACGAAGGACACGAAAGAAGAGAGCCGAAGGGCGATCGGGCCTTTCCCCGCAGCATGGCATTTGCGTCGGTCGGTGCGAAGGGTAACGGCGTGCGGGCCTTGACGAAGAAGCTGCTGCTTCTCTTCGTGTGCTTCGTGTTTCAGGTTTTGCTTGCTTCGCTTTCCACGCGTGCTCGCGACGCCCGTCAACCTGCGCTGCGCAGCGGCGGGGCGAGCGTGAGGTTGGGGAAGCGGCGGCGGATCGCGGCTTCGATGCCGGCGGCGTCGAGGCCGTCGCTGGCGAGCAGTTCTTCGCGGCTCGCGTGTTCGAGGAAACGATCGGAGAGGCCGAGGTGCAGCACGGGCAGGCTGATCGCGTGCGTCGAGAGCGCCTCGGCGACCGCGCTGCCGGCGCCGCCCATGATCGCGTTGTCCTCCACCGTGACGAACGCCGCATGCGACCCCGCGAGTTCGACCAGCATCGCCTCGTCGAGCGGCTTCACGAAACGCATGTTGACGAGCGTGGCGTCGAGCGCTTCGGCCACCCTCATGCACGGCGCGACCATCGCGCCGAATGCGAGCACGGCGATGCCGTGGCCGTGGCGGCGCAGGTCCGCCCTGCCGACCGGCAGCGGCAGCAGTTCCTTCGAGATCGCCGCGCCGGTGCCGCTGCCGCGCGGATAACGCACCGCAGCCGGACCCTGGTGCAGGAACCCGGTCGTGAGCATGCGCCGGCATTCGTCCTCGTCGGCGGGCGCCATCACGAGCATGTTCGGGATGCAGCGCAGGTACGAGAGGTCGAAGCTCCCCGCATGCGTCGCGCCGTCGGGGCCGACGAGGCCGGCGCGATCGATCGCGAACAGCACGTCCAGATCCTGCAGCGCGACGTCGTGGACGAGCTGGTCGTACGCGCGCTGCAGGAACGTCGAGTAGATCGCGACGACCGGCTTGGCGCCTTCGCAGGCCATGCCCGCGGCGAGCGTGACCGCATGCTGCTCGGCGATGCCGACGTCGAAGTAGCGCTGCGGGAATTCCTTCGAGAAGCGCACGAGGCCCGAACCTTCGCGCATCGCGGGCGTGATGCCGTACAGGCGCTCGTCGGCGGCGGCCATGTCGCACAACCAGTCGCCGAAGATCTCGGTATAGGTGGGTTTGGACGCGCCGCCCTTCTTGATGACGCCGGCCTCGGGATCGAACGGGCCGACCGCGTGGTACTCGATCTGCTCGCGCTCGGCCGGCGCGTAACCCTTGCCCTTGGTCGTGATCACGTGCAGCAGCTGCGGACCCTTGAGGTCCCTGAGCGTGCGCAGGGTCGATACGAGCTGCGGCAGGTCGTGGCCGTCGATCGGGCCGGTGTAGTGGAAGCCCAGTTCCTCGAACAGCGTCGAGGGAACGAACATGCCCTTGGCGTGTTCTTCCCAGCGCTTGGCGAAGCGCCACAGGAAGCCGCCGCGCCTCATCATCTGCTTGCCGCGCTCGCGGATGTTGTTGAGCGTGCGGCTCGCCATCAGGCGGGCGAGCATCTTGGTCAGCGCGCCGACGTTCTCGCTGATCGACATCTGGTTGTCGTTGAGGATCACCAGCAGGTCGGCCTCGACGTCACCACCGTGGTTCAGTGCCTCGAACGCCATGCCCGCGGTCATCGCGCCGTCGCCGATCACGGCGACGACCTTGCGCGGATCGCCCTTGCGTTGCGCGGCGATCGCCATGCCGAGAGCGGCCGAAATGGACGTCGACGAGTGGCCGACGCCGAACGTGTCGTATTCGCTCTCGTCGCGCTTGGGGAACGGCGCCACGCCGTCCTTCTTCTTCACCGTCGTGATGCGGTCGCGACGTCCGGTGAGGATCTTGTGCGGGTATCCCTGGTGGCCGACGTCCCAGACCAGCCGGTCGACCGGCGTGTCGTACAGCCAGTGCAGTGCCACGGTGAGCTCGATCACGCCGAGGTTCGCGCCGAAATGGCCGCCCGAGGCCGCCACCGACTCGATCAGGTAGGCACGCAGCTCGCGCGCGACGTCGCCGAGCTCGGATTCGGGGAAGGTGCGCAGGTCCGCCGGGGTTTCGATGCGGGCGAGGCGCGGATAGCGCTGCGGGTCGATCATGGGAACGCCAGTATGCAAGCGTGATATTGTCGGCCACCGGCGTTTTTCCGGCAACAACAGGGTCTGAATCGGCCTTGCGGCTGGCCGGCGCCGGCTGCCGGATTCGCCGTCAGGCCTTGCGTGCACGCATGCGCAGGTGGCGCGAGGCCTCGTTCGCCTCGCGCAGGCGCCGCGCATGCGCCGCCAGCAGGTCGCCGCGCGTGAGGATTCCGACCATCGCGTGCGGAGCCCCGGGCGCGACGACGATCAGCCGGCCGACGTTCTGGGCGACCATGTGGTCGGCGGCCTCGCGGAGCGAATGATCCTCGCGCACGAGGATCGGTTCGCGCCGCACCATGTCGCCGACGCGGTGCATGTCGGGCAGTTTCACGTCGAGCAGGTCGCGCCGGGTGAGCACGCCATGCACATGGCCTTCGCCGTCGAGGACCGGATAGCCCTGGTGCTGCGCCTCGGGCTTGCCGGAATTGAGCCAGCGGCGGATGTCGCCGAGACGGTCGCCGGTTTGCAGCGACACGACGTCGCGCGTGCACGCCTCGCCCGCCGTGACCTGTTCGAGGAAGTCCGCTGCGTACTCGCTCGGGACGCGCACGCCACGACGCGCGATCTTCTCGGTCATGATCGTATTGCGCATCAGCAATGCGGAAATCAGGTAGGCCGCGGTGCAGCCGCCGATCAGCGGCAGCAGGCCGACCGGCTGGCGCGTCGTCTCGAACGCGAACACGATCGAGGCGAGCAGCGCGCGCGACGCTCCGGCGAAGATCGCCGCCATGCCGACGAGGCCCGCGATGCGTGGATCGACGCCGAGCTGCGGCGCGAGTGCCGCGACGGCGATGCCGGCGAGCGCGCCGAGCGCACCGCCGATCGTGAACAGCGGCGCGAGCGTGCCGCCCGAGGTGCCGCTGCCGAGCGCGATCGACCACGACAGGAATTTCATCACGCACAGCGAGGCGAGGACCGCGATGCCGAGCCGGCCGGCGACGATGTCCTCGATGTTCGTGTAACCGACTCCGAGCGTGAGCGGTGCATGCCAGCCGATCAGCCCGACCGCGAGCCCGCCGATCGCCGGCCACCACATCCAGTGGATCGGCAGTCTCTCGAACAGGTCCTCGATGCCGTAGACGATGCGCGTGGTGCCGACGCTGACGAGGCCGATCAGCGCGCCGAGCGCGACGTAGAACGCGAGCGCGACGCCGCCGGGTTCGGGCAGCGGCGGCATCGGGAATACGGGCGCGGAGCCGACCAGCACGTGCCGCACGCCGGTCGCGACCACCGTCGCGAGCGCGACCGGGATCAGCGAGCGGGGCTTGAGTTCGAACAGCAGCAACTCGACCGCGAGGATGATCGCCGACAGCGGCGAACCGAACACCGCGGCCATGCCCGCCGCGGCGCCGGCCGCGAGCAGCGTCTTGCGCTCGATAGCGGTCACGCGCAGCAACTGGCCAAACAGTGAGCCGAGCGCGCCACCGGTGGCGATGATCGGCCCCTCGGCGCCGAACGGGCCGCCCGTGCCGATCGCCACCGCCGACGACAGCGGCTTGAGGAACGTGATGCGCGGCGGGATCTTCGATTCGTTGAGCAGCACCTGCTCCATCGCCTCGGGAATGCCGTGGCCTCGGATCGCGCGCGAACCCCAGCGCGCCATCACGCCGACGACGAGGCCGCCCACGGCCGGCACGACGATGACCCACGCGCCGAGATGGTGCGCGGCCGGCGAGCTGAAGGCGGTCGACCAGCGTCCGTAGAACGCGAGGTTGGTGACGACGCCGATCAGCGCGGTGAGGAGCTGCGCGATCAGTGCGGCGGCCGCGGCGATCACGCCAGCGACGAGGCTGACGACGACGACGCGGCGATCGACGAGGGTCGAGCGCCGCGGCATGCGCGCGGCGTCGAGGCTGTCGCCGAGCGACGGCGCGACCGGCAGCGCGTCGGTGCTCGCGAGCGCCTCGATGCGCGGCGGATGCGGGTTCGGTTCGGTCATGGCGGGCAGCGAGCGGGCGGGAAGCCCGCAATCATAGCGCCGCGTTCCGCTCAGCGTTCCGAGCGCGACAGCACCGTCAGCCCGATCAGCCGCGAAACGACGAGGGTGAGGTACATCACGCCGATGAAGATTTCCAGGCTCGCGAGTGCGCGCGCATGCGGCGTGAGCGGCACGACGTCGCCGATGCCGGTGCTCGACAGCAGCACGAAGCTGAGGAACAGGAGCTCGGTCCAGCTGCGCGGCGCCGCGGCATCGATCACTGCGCCGAAGCAGCCCGGCTGCAGCGCCTGGCAGGCCATGAATACATGTGCAAACGCCCACGCGAGCAGGGTGAAGGTGGCGCCGGCAGCGAACAGTTCGTCGCTGGTCGCGCGCCGGTCGGCGAGCATGTAGGCGACGAGGCAGGCGGCCGCATGGAAGTAGAACAGCGCTTCGAGCATGGCCGACCACGGCGCGAGCCAGGCCACGCCGCCGGCCGTCGCGACGAGGTTGGAGGCGACCGCCGGCACCGCGAGCGCGAGCGCGACGATGAAGCGCGCATGGCCCGCGGTGCGATGGACCATGCGCATCGCCAGCAGCAGCACGACCGCGCCGAACGCGCCGAACCATGCGGCGCCGGCCGGCGTGCCCTCGACGAACGGATAGGCGAGCAGCGCCAGGAGCTGCCCGAGCAGCAGGATCGCCGAAGGATGCTGGCCGATGCGCGCGAGCAGGCGCAGGCGCGCCCAGCGCGCGGCGGTGTCGGTCGGCACGGCTACTGTGGGCGGCGGTCGCGCGGCAGGTGGTTGACCAGGAATTCCATCTGGTCGGCGAGGATGTTGCGGTTCGACAGGATCAGGTGTTCGACCCAGCTCGGCCGGTACGGCACCGCGAGCAGTGGCATGCCGGCCTGCTGCGGCGTGCGGTTGCCTTTCTTCACGTTGCACGACCAACACGCGGTGACCACGTTGACCCAGGTGTCGCGGCCGCCCTTGGACACCGGCTGCACGTGGTCGCGCGTGAGTTCGCCGCGACTGAAGTGCTCGCCGCAGTAGAGGCAGAGCATGCGGTCGCGCGCGAACAGGGCGGCATTGGTCAGCGCGGGCGCGGGATCGATGGCGTGCGGGCGCACATGCCCGGTACTGGCGACGATCGGATGCAGGTCGAGCACGCTCTGCTCGCCGCTGCGCTGGTTGTAGCCGCCGTGGATCGTCAGGCACGGATCGCCGAGGGTCCAGGCGACCGCGCCGCGTACGTAGAGGCACACCGCATCCTGCCAGCTCATCCAGTCGAGGATGCGCCCGGTGGCGTCCAGGGACAGGACGCGGGTGCTGTGGATGTCGCCGGAAGTTCTGACTTCCGCAAGCATCGTGACCTCCGTTCTCGATACGAAACCGGTGGCGAGCCCCGCCGTGCCGGCCGGGACCGCCCGGAGCATAGAACAAAAGGGAGATGGCAGGAAATTGACGTCCGGTTTCAGCGGACCGGCTTGGCCATGCGCAGCACGTCGACGCCGAAGCCGTGGTGCTCGTACAGCGCGCGGGCGCGCGCATTGCCGGGGAACACGGCGAGAGTGAGGTGGCGGCAATGATGCGCGCGCGCCCAGGCTTCGGCGTGCGCGAGCAGGGTGGCGCCGATGCCTTGGCCATCGAAGCCCGGCGCGACGGCGAGATCGGAGATGTGGCAGTTCTGCGCCGCAGTGAAGTAGTCGGTCACCACCTGCAGGTGCAGGAATGCGACGCGCTCGCCGTCCTCGTTCTCGGCGACGAATACGTGCGAGCCGGGCGGCTGTTCGGCGAGATGGCGTTCGATGTCGCTGCGGATGCCTTGCGCGCATTCACCGCGCCGACGCCAGGGCGGCAGTTCGAATTCGACGAAACGGCCGACGAGGCCGAGGATGAACGCGTCGTCGTCCGCTGCCGCGAGGCGGATCGACAGATCGGTGCGGACGTCGCGGGTCGAGGCCATGGAGTGGTTCGGCGGACGATAGTCTGCGATCGATGGTACGACAACGCAGGTTGTGCGCTCCACGGGTCGGCAAGCCGTCTTCGCAGTCTTCGCATGCGCACACGGGAGCCGTTCGCGTCGGGCGCGATTCGCGCATCGAGGCGTCGAAACGCCCGCGTGCCCGTGAGCCTTCGACGCCGGCCCTGCGGGCCTGCGCCCCGGGGCGAACGGAAGGGAATTCGAACCCGGGACGAGCGAGCCCTCAGCCCTCACCCTTGACCCAAGCCCTCACCCGAACTGCCCGTCCTCCATTTCCAGCAGATTCGCAGCGCCGCTGCGCATCGCCGCCGCGTGCGCCTGCGTTCGCGGCAGGATGCGCGCGTAGAAGAAGCGTGCAGTCGCACGCTTGGCCGCCTTGAACTCGGCGGCATGCGTGGACGCATCGGCGGCGGCGACGCTGCGTGCCCACAGGTAGGCGAGCGCGATGTAGCCGGAATAGAAGAGATAGTCGTATGCAGCCGCGCCCATTTCCTCCGGATTCGCCGCCGCGCGCTTGCCGAGTTCGAGCGTGAGCTCGCCCCATTCCTTCGCCGCGGCGCCGAGGGGCGCGATGAACTCGGCGAGCGCGGCGTTGCCCGCATGCTTCGCGCAGAACGCGCCGATCTCGGCGAGGAAGTGCTTGAGCCCGGCGCCTTGCAACTGCATGACCTTGCGGCCGAGCAGGTCGATGGCCTGGATCTGCGTCGTGCCTTCGTACAGCGTCGTGATGCGCGCGTCGCGCGCGAACTGCTCCATGCCGTGCTCGACGATGAAGCCATGCCCGCCGAACACCTGCAGCGCATGGTAGGTGCACTCGATGCCGGTTTCGGTGAGCAGCCCCTTCACGATCGGCGTGAGGAACGACACCAGCGCCTGCGCGCGTTCGCGCTCGGCCGCATCGGTCGAGTGCCTGGCGATGTCTTCCTGCAGGTAGGCGTAAAGCGCGAGCGCGCGTTCGCCTTCGGCGAATGCTTTCTGGGTGAGCAGCATGCGTCGAACGTCGGGATGCACGATCAGTGGATCGGCCGGTTTGTCCGGGAACTTGGGCCCCGACAGCGAGCGCATCTGCAGGCGGTCGCGCGCATAAGCGAGTGCGTTCTGGTAGGCGCGTTCGGTGAGGCCGAGCCCTTGCAGGCCGACCGCGAGGCGCGCGGTGTTCATCATCGTGAACATCGCCGCGAGTCCCTTGTTCGGCTGGCCGACGAGCCAGCCTTCGGCGCCATCGAAATTCATGACGCACGTGACCGATCCGTGGATGCCCATCTTGTGTTCGATCGAGCCGCAGGCGAGCGCATTGCGTTCGCCGACCGTGCCGTCGCGCGCGACCTTGAACTTCGGCACGAGGAACAGCGAGATGCCTTTCACGCCCGCGGGCGCGTCCGGCAGGCGCGCGAGCACGAGATGCAGGATGTTGTCGACGAAATCGTGCTCGCCCGCGGTGATGAAGATCTTCGTGCCGCTGATGCGCCAGCTGCCGTCGGCGGCGGGCTCCGCGCGCGTCTTGAGCAGGCCGAGGTCGGTGCCGCAATGCGGCTCGGTCAGGCACATCGTGCCGGTCCAGGTCCCCGCGACGAGTGGCTTGAGGAACACCTCGCGCTGCCAGTCCTCGCCGTGGTGCTCGAGCGCCGACGACGCGCCGTGCGAGAGCATCGGATAGTTGCCCCACGAGAGGTTCGCCGAGTCGACCATTTCCTTGAGCGACGCGCCGAGCGTTTCGGGAAGACCTTGGCCGCCGAACTCCGGCGCCGCGGTGAGGCCGATCCAGCCGCCGTCGACGTACTTGGCGAATGCGTCCTTGAAGCCTTTGGGCGTGCGCACGCTCTGCGTCGCCTTGTCG
Source organism: Dokdonella sp. (assembly GCF_051958935.1). Classification (GTDB taxonomy): domain Bacteria; phylum Pseudomonadota; class Gammaproteobacteria; order Xanthomonadales; family Rhodanobacteraceae; genus Dokdonella_A. Next base: position 48,462 of record NZ_JBQCFP010000129.1, read on the forward strand.
TAGCTGCAGCCCTCGGCATCGCCACTCTGGTTCAGCGGCGCGAGCACCTGCTCGGCGAATTTCGCCGCCTCCTCCAACACGGCATCGATGACGTCGCGGGTCGCATCGGCGCAGCCGGGCAGGCGTGCGTAGGTGGTCGTCACGTCGAGCACGTCGTGCAGCGCGAAGCGCAGGTCGGCGAGCGGGGCGGTGTAGCGGCTCATGGCAGGTTCCTCGGAAGCGCTTCGCGCGGGCGGCCGAAGCGGGCGGACGGATTCGAACGATCGTTTGAATCAGCGGCTAGCCTAACCAATTGCGCGGATCGCGACTAGGTCCATCGGAGCAGGAAGGGCGCGCCGCCGGGGCTACGGCACCGTCATGGTTGTCCGCCGTCCGACGGCAGGGCAGGCTGTGGTAATGGCGCGCGTCGCGCCGAGGCGACGTGCGCCGCGCGTCCCTCAGCGGTAGGTGTTCGGCACGCCGGGCACCGGCGTCAACCGACTCGCCGTCTCGAACTTGAAGCTTTCCTTCGGCTCGCTGGTCTCGATCGTGCCCTTGAGCGCGTAAGCGATGTCGGTGCCGAACGCGACCTTCGCGTTCGGGCGGAACGTCGCCTCGACGACGTCGCCATTGTTGCCGAGGATGTCGATGTCGGGCGTGGCTTCGAGTCGGCCGACTTCCTTGCCGTCGATCGAGAGGCCGGCGTCGATGCGGCTGTATCGCATCGGGAACGTGCTGTAGTTCTGGATGCGCAACGCGAGCTTCCAGCTGCCATCCGGCTGCACGGCCAGTTGCTGGATCGACGCCGTCGAAGGATGCACCTTGCGCGGCGGCCCGCCGCTGCCGCAGGCGGCGAGCTGGCCGATCAGGAGCATCACGAGGAAAGCGCGGCGCAGCAACATGGCGACCTCGAACGATCGTTGCATCGGACGCGTAGCCTAGCGAATGCGCCCGCCTGCGGCCAGCCGGAACGGATGTTCAGCCCACGGAGGTCGCACGTGCGTGGCCTGAGGCGAACTCGGCGACCGGCTGCTGGCGCACGACGCGGCCTGCATCGATGCGCACGACCTCGTCGGCGAGCGCGGCGACTTCGTCGGCATGATGGCTCACGAGCACGGTGAATACGCGCAGCTCGTGCTTGAGCCGGCGCAGGTGATCGAGCACCTGCAGCCGCGCCTGCGCGTGCAGGCCGGTCAGCGGCTCGTCGAGCAGCAGCGCGCGCGGATCGGAAAGAAGGGCGCGCCCGATCGCGACGCGCTGGCGCTCGCCGCCCGAAAGGCTGTCCGGCCGCCTTCCGAGCAAGGCGCCGAGGCCGAGCAGCTCGACCATCATCGCGAACTGCGCGTGCGGTCCCACGACGCCGTAGAGCAGGTTGCGCCGCACGTCCAGATGCGGGAACAGCCGGCCGTCCTGGAACACGTAGCCGATGCGCCGCCGCGCCATGGGCACGGCGATGGCACGTTCGGTGTCGAGCAGCACCTCGCCGTCGATCGCGATGCGCCCGGACTGCGGGGCGAGCAGCCCGGCGATCGCGTTGAGCACGCTCGTCTTGCCGGCGCCGGAGTCGCCGTAGAGTGCGAGCGTGCGCGCGTCGGAGTGGAACGCGAGATTGAGTTCGAGGTCGGCGTAGGCGTGGCGCAACGCGAGTTCGATCAAGCCGGCGTCCTCCGCCACGGCGCGCCGCCCGCGATGAAGGTGGCGGCCGCGCTCGCGCCGAGCGCCACGACGAGCGAGACCAGCGCGAGGCGATGCACGCCGGGCATGCCGCCCGGCGTGTTGAGCAGTTCGTAGATCGCGATCGGCAGCGTGCGCGTCTCGCCCGGGATGTTCGACACGAAGCTGATCGTCGCACCGAACTCGCCGAATGCGCGCGCGAATGCGAGCACGCAACCGGCCGCGATGCCGCGCAGCGACAACGGCAGCGTGATCGTCGCGAAGCGCCGCCAGGCACCTGCACCGAGCGTCTCGGCGGCCGCCTCGAGGCGACGGTCGACGTTGTCGAACGCGACGCGGACGGTCAGCACGAGCAGCGGGAAACCCATCACCGCGGCCGCGATCACCGCACCGGTCCAGCGGAACGCGACGACGATGCCGGCCTGCTCGAGCAATGCGCCGAGGGGTCCGTGGCGCCCGAGCAGAGCGAGCAGCGCATACCCGGTGACGACCGGCGGCAGGATCAGCGGCAGGAACAGCAGCGATTCGAGCAGCAGTCGGCCGCGGAAACGCCGGCGAGACATCATCCAGGCGAGCGCGAGCGCGAACGGCAGCGAGGCAAGCACGCTGAGCAGGGCGACGCGCAGGCTGAGCGCGAGTGCCTGCCATTCGTCGGGCGCGAGCATGTTCACGGCCGCGTCGTCCGGCCCGCCGCGCGAGCGGCGCCGTGCTGGGCGGGCACCCGGACCGGTTGCCGGTTACTTCGGCGGTGCATCGAAGCCATGGTCGCGGAAGATCGCCTGTCCCGCCGGAGCGTGCAACAGCTCGAGCAGCTTGCGTGCGGCAGGCGTGTCGTGGCCGGCGAGGATCGCGGCGGGGTAGACGATCGGTGCGTGGGTCGCGTCCGGGAAGGTCGCGACGACGCGCACGGCGGGCTCGGACACCGCGTCGGAGCGGTAGACGATGCCGAGCGCGGCCTCGCCGCGCGCGACGAAGTTGAGCGCGGCGCGCACGTTGTCGGCCGACACGACGCGCGCGGCGACCGCGTCCCACGCGCCGAGTCGCGTCAGCGCGGCCTTGGCGTACTTGCCCGCGGGCACGCTGTTCGGCTCGGCCAGCGCGAGGTGGCCGTCCTCGCCGAGTGCGGCCGCGAGCGCGAAGCCGGGCGCGACGTCGAGTTTCACCGTGTGCTCCTTCGGCGCGACCAGCACGAGCGCGTTGCCGACGAGATTCGCGCGCGTGCCCTCGACGAGGAGCTTGCGCTGCTCGACATGGTCCATCCAGTCCTGGTCGGCGGAGACGAACAGCGCGGCCGGCGCGCCCGCCTCGATTTGCCTTGCGAGCTGCGAACTCGCCGCGTAACTCGCTTTCGCGCCGAGTGCCACGGCTTGCGGCGTCGAAAGGATCGCGTCGAGCGACGGCTTGAGGCTCGCCGCGGCGAACACCAGCAGCTCGTCCGCGCGCGCAGGGGATCCTGCGAGCAACGCGAATGCGAGCAGGCCGTGCAGGGCGAGGCGCAGCAGGCGGCCCGGGCGTGGTGCGTGACGCATCCGGCGTGCTCCTTTTCGATATTCCCGGTAGAACATAACGCCAGTCGGCTCGGCGCGCGAGTCGCCACCGTGCGCCGATGCGGCGACGAGCGGCCGGCATCCGCGCGGCGGCGTGGACGCGCTCGCGACGCGCGCGCATGATCGCCCTTCCGTGTCCGCACGAGCGCCGCGATGGCCCGCACGAAGCCGCCTGCATCGATCCACCTGCGCGTGATGCCGGCGCCCGGCGTCGCGCTCGGGCCCGGCAAATGCGACCTGCTCGCGGGTATCCGCGAGACCGGGTCGATCGCGGCCGCAGGCCGGCGCATGCGCATGAGCTATCGCCGTGCGTGGCAGCTCGTCGAGGAACTGAACCGGAGTTTCCGCGGCCCGCTGGTCGAGGCGAGCAAGGGCGGCAGCGGTGGCGGTGGCGCGCGCCTGACGCGCCTCGGCGACAGCGTGCTCGACCGCTACGAGCGCATGCGCGTGGCCGCCGACGCGGCCGTAGCGACCGACCTCGCCGCCCTGCGGCGACTCGTCGCACGCGACGACTGACCGCGCGACATTCGACCGCGGCAGAGGCGCGCATCGCCGTGCCTTGCGATATATCCGTGCGAACATATCGCAAGGTCGACCGGCATGTCGTTAGAACCAGCGGTCAGTTCCGCCATGGCGTGCCGCGGCACAGCATCTTTCGCACTTCCACGGGGACACGAGCGCCATGAACCAGGCAAGCCTGCGCGCGACGATCGCGCTACTCCTCGCCGCCGCGCCCGCGCCGGCGAGCGCCTACGACCGCGAAGACTGGCCGGTGCACTACACGTTCGGCGACGGCACGGACGTCGGCCTGACCGCCGTCTACCGCTACGACATCAACCAGTTCAGCGAGGATCGCCGGGCCGGCGGCAGCGCCGCGTTCGAGGATTCGCACACGAACCGGCGCAAGGAACTCGGCCTCACCCTGAGGAAGAAGGGCGTGTACGAGGCGATCGTCGACTACGAGTACCAGGGCAAGAGCTGGCTCGACACCAACGTGCGCGTGCAGTCCAGGCCGTTCCTCGGCACCGACATCGGCGCATTCCGTTTCGGCTACTCGAAGACGCCGGTGTCGTTCGAAGGCGTGACCGGCACCAAGGCGACCTCGTTCCTCGAACTCGCGTTGCCTGCGCAGGCGATCTTCGAAGGCCGTCGCACGGGCATCGACTGGCAGTTCGAGCGCCCCGCTTACATCGTCAACCTCGGCTACTACTGGGGCCAGGACCTGCTCGGCGACAACGACGGCACGACCGTCGGCGGTCGCGTCGCGTGGACGCCGCGCAAGGCCGAGGGCGACGTCGTCCACCTCGGCTTCTCGACATCGCGCGAGGATCGCGACGGCACCACCGATGGGCGCGGCGTGCACCACGATCCGAGCGTGCGCCTGTCGACGCCGCCGGAGACGGGACTGACGCCCGTGCGCCTGGTCGACACGGGCTCGCTGTCGAAAGCCGACCGAGTCGATCGCAGCGGCTTCGAGGCACTGTGGATAGCAGGCCCGTGGTCGGTGCAGGGCGAGCTGTTGCGCGCCGACGTGTCGCGCTTCGGCGGCAACCCGGACTTCGCGGCCAGCGGCGGCTACGTGTTCGGCAGCTGGGTGCTCACCGGGGAGTCACGACCGTACAGTGGCGGGAATGTCGGCAACATCAAGCCGAAAGGCCGCTGGGGCGCGTGGGAATTGCTGCTGCGCTACAGCGCGCTCGATCTGAACGATGGCCCCGTCCGCGGCGGCAAGGAACACGACTGGACGCTCGGTGCGAACTGGTACCTGACCCAGCACTTCAAGTTCCAGGCGAACTACATCCAGGCGACCAGCGACAAGGGCAACCTCTCGCTCGACCCTCGCATCTTCGAACTGCGCGCGCAGATCCAGTTCTGAACACGCGCGGGCAACCTGCACGAGGGGTGCGCAGGCACGCCTGCGCAGCCCCGGGGTTCAGCCTTGCGCGAACCATGCATGGAGCTGCTCGTACACGCGCGGGTCGGTCGTGAGCTCCATGTGGCCCATGCGGGTGAACACCGTGCGGCTCCCTTCCGGAAGCGCCGCTCGATGCCGTGCGGTGGTGCCTGCGAGCGCGCTCGATATGGGAACAAGGCCATCGCCGATCCATTCGGGGACGGCGCCGGCGCTCCGCGCGGCCAGCGTCGCGGCGACGAGATGCCAGCGCACGCGGTCGGCGAACGGCAACGGGCACGGGGCCTGCGTGCCGGCGCCGTCTTCGCGATCGAGGTCGCTCGCCCAGCCCGCGCGCAGGTCCTTGACGCCGGCGCTGCGCACGTCCGCGACCGCGGCGAGCGCGCGGGTGACGGGCGTTGCGGCGAGCAGCCTCGGGAATGAGCTTCCGACGCGCTCGAGTGGAGCGCCCCGATGCGGCGTCCCGAGGCAGGCGACGGCGTCGAGGTCGCCTGCCCAGTCGAGCCGGTGGCGCCGTGCGTGTTCGCACGCGCTGCGGCAGACGAGGCCCCCCATGCTGTGGCCGACCAGCAGCAGGCGTCGCGGCAGGCGCGTACGCGATTCGTGCAATGCCTGCAGCAGCAGCGACAGGTCGCGGCCGTTGGCGGAAATACGCCGCCCGCTGTTGTAGCGCAGTTGCAGCGCGTGGGCCGGGAGATCGCGTTCGAGACGTTCGCCGAACCCCGCGCCATCGGCGCCGCGCCAGTGCAGGTCGTTCATGCCGAGGCCGTGCACGAACAGCACGATGCTGCCGCCTGCCGCATCGATCGCCTGTTGCAGTCGTGCGGAACGGGCATCGAGGACATCGCCGTCGCGGCACAGGCTCATCGGCAATGCGAGTGGATTCGCGCTTGCTTCGAGGTGGTCGCCGATCGCGCCGTTGAGTGCGGCGAGCCACGCGAGGGGGCCCGCGCCGACCCGCCGGTCCGCGCCAGGTGCACGCGCATCCCCGAGCAGGGCGGCGAGCCCCTCGTTGCCGCGGCGGACGACGGCGGCGACGTCGCGGACGCGCGCATAGGTGAAGCGGGTCGCGCCCATCAGGAGAGTGCCGCCGGGCACTCGGTCGGCAATGCCGCCGGCGATCGCCAGATGCGTCTGTTCGACGGCCGCGATGGCCCCGATCAAGCCCTCACCGGCGAGCTGGGCCGCGCCACGCAGCCATGTCGCGTTCGAGTCCATCCGCACGGTATGCCACGGATGGGTGGAGCAAATGCACGATTCCGGCCGGGCCAGGCCTTCAGGCAGGGTGCCGTCCGTCACCCCGACCGAAGGCACGCGCGCGCGTTAAACCATCCGGCGATCCTCTGCATCGAAGGGCCGACACCCGAGAGGAGGATTGCGCATGTTCCGTTTTGCCTGCACGGCGGCGTTCGCGCTCGCCGGTATTTCCGTCGCGCATGCCGGGATCGACCTGCACGGCGCCGACTGCGGCCTGCACAGCGACTACTCGATGGCGATCAAGCCGGATGCGCTCGTGTTCACGCGCAATGGCGGGCCGGCGGCCGAAATCGTCATCGCGCACGGCACCCTGCGCGTCGACGGTCGCGAGATCGAACTCGGCACCGCCGACCGCGAGCGCGTGCTCGGCATCGAGCATGGCGTGCGCGACGTGCTGCCGCAGGTGCGCGAGATCGCGCACGACGCAATCCAGATCGCATTCGACGCCGTCACCGAAGTGTCGGGCGCATTCGCCAAGGACGCCGAGACCGCGCGCGCGAGCGCACAGCGACTCGCGCGCGTGTCGGCGGACGTCCATCGCCAGATCGACGCGAACGAAAACCTCTCGGCGTGGAAGTACGAGGATCTCGATCGGCTCATCGCCGAGGGCGTCGGCACGCTCGTCGCCGAAGTCGTCGGCAACGTCGCCGGCCAGGCCGTCAGCGTCGCCCTCAGCGGCGACGAAAAGGCCGCCGCCGAACTCCAGGCGCGCGCGGACGGCATCGACGACAAGGTCGAGCGCATCGTCGCCAAGCGCAGCAAGGAGCTCGAAACGCGGGCCAGCAGCGTGTGCGCGCGCCTGCGCACCCTCGCGCGGCTGGAGGCCGAACTCGAGGCGCGGCCGCTCGGGCGCCGCCTCGACCTCGTGCGCGTCGACTGAACCGCGCCACTGCGGCGACGGCAGCGGGTGCCGTCGTCGCGGCCCGGCGCGCGCTCTCGCGACGGCGGAACATTCCTGCGCGCGCGTGCGCGATTGCCTGATGCAACTTGCGGGGCGGCACACTAGCATTGCGCGATGGCATCGCGCGCAGAACAGGTTCTCCAGTCCGTCTTCGGTTATCCCGCGTTCCGCGGCGAGCAGCAGGCGATCATCGAACACGTGGCCGGTGGCGGCGACGCGCTGGTCCTGATGCCGACCGGCGGCGGCAAGTCGCTGTGCTACCAGATTCCCGCGCTGCTGCGCGACGGCTGCGCGATCGTCGTGTCGCCACTGATCGCTCTGATGCAGGACCAGGTCGACGCGCTGCGCCAGCTCGGCGTCGAAGCGGCGTTCCTCAATTCGAGCCTCGACGCCGCGGCCCAGCGCGAGGTCGAGCGGCGCTTCGCCGAGGGAGCGCTGAAACTGCTCTACGTCGCGCCCGAGCGCCTGCTCACCGAGCGTTGCCTCGACCTCGTCGCGCGTGCCGGGGTCGCGTTGTTCGCGATCGACGAGGCGCATTGCGTATCGCAGTGGGGGCACGACTTCCGCCCCGAATACCGCCAGCTGACCCTGCTGCACGAACGCTTCCCGTCGATTCCGCGCATCGCGCTCACCGCGACCGCCGACGCGCCGACGCGGCGCGAGATCGTCGAGCGCCTCGCGCTCGAGTCCGCGCGTGAATTCGTCGCCAGCTTCGACCGACCCAACATCCGCTATCGCGTGGTCGAGAAGGACGATGCGCGTCGACAGCTCAAAGATTTCCTCGGCGCGCATGCGGGCGAGTCGGGCATCGTCTATTGCCTGTCGCGCCGCAAGGTCGACGACATCGCCGAATGGCTCGCCGGCGAGGGCGTCACCGCGCTGCCGTACCACGCCGGCATGGATGCCGGCCTGCGTGCGCGCAACCAGCAGCGCTTCCTGCGCGAGGACGGCGTCGTGATGGTCGCGACGATCGCGTTCGGCATGGGCATCGACAAGCCCGACGTGCGATTCGTCGCGCATGTCGACCTGCCCAAGAGCATGGAAGGCTACTACCAGGAGACCGGGCGCGCCGGACGCGACGGCCTGCCCGCCGACGCGTGGCTTTGCTATGGCCTCGCCGACGTCGTCACACTGGCGCAGTTCATCGCGCAGTCCGAGTCGGGCGAGGAACGCAAGCGCGTCGAGCGGCGCAAGCTCGACGAACTCCTCGGCTACGCGGAGACGACCGCATGCCGGCGCCAGCGGCTGCTCGCCTATTTCGGCGAGACACTCGGCGAGCCATGCGGCAATTGCGACAACTGCCTGGATCCGCCCGAGACCTGGGATGCGAGCATCGTCGCGCAGAAGGCGCTCTCGTGCGTGTATCGCACCGGCCAACGCTTCGGCGTCGGCCATCTCACGGCGGTGCTGCGCGGCGAAGCCGACGACCGGGTGCGGAGCCTCGGGCACGACCGGCTCAGCACGTACGGCGTCGGCACCGAACTCGACAAGCAGCAATGGCGCGGCGTGTTCCGCCAACTCGTCGCGACCGGCCTGCTCACGCCGGACGACGAGGGCTACGGCACGTTGCGACTCACCCCGGCGAGCCGCGCGGTGCTGCGCGGCGAGCAGCCGGTGCACCTGCGCCGGCAGGCCGATCGCGGCGAGCGGCGCGCACGCCGGCAGCAGGCGCGCGGCGATCGCGCACGCACGAGCCTCGACATTGCGACGCACGAGGCGCCGCTGTGGGACGCGTTGCGCGGCCTGCGCGCGCGACTGGCGAAAGAGCAGGGCGTGCCTGCCTACGTGATCTTCCACGACGCGACCCTGCTCGCGATGCTGCGCGAGCGTCCGCAGACGTTGGGCGCACTCGGCGCGATCAGCGGCGTCGGCGAGCGCAAGCTCGAGCGCTACGGCGAAGCCTTCCTCGACGCGTTGAACGCGCGCGCGGCCTGAGCGGCGCCGGCGCGGCATGTCCGAACCGCAACCGGTTCGGCGTTCCCCGTCACCGTCCGCACTCAGGAATCCGCGTCATGAAGACTTCGAACGCCCGTGTCGTTCCGCCCAGTTCCTCGCTGCGCCCGCTCGCCGCCTGCATGGCCGCGTGCCTGTCCGTCACCGCGCCCGCGCTGCACGCGGGTTCGCGCCTGGACGCCTTGCGCGCGCACGTGAGCGATGGCCGCGTCGTCGTGCCGCCGGCCCTGCTGCAACACCTGCTCGGCACGGCCGAGTCCGCGGCGCCCGCCCGGCCGTCGTCGACGCGGGTCGTCACCAACTGCGACGACAGCGGCGCAGGCAGCCTGCGCGACACGATCGGTGCGGCGCTCACCGACGATACGATCGACCTCACGCAGCTCACGTGCAGCCGCATCACCCTCACGAGCGGCGCGATCTACTTCGCGCAGAACAATCTCGCGATACAGGGCCCGGGCGCGAACCGGCTCGTGATCGACGGTGATCTGCATGACGGCATCTTCGTCGACCTCGGCACGGGTACGGTCGAGGTATCGGGCGTCATGATGGAAAACAGCTTCAAGTACCGCACGACCGACGACGCGCTCGGCGGTTGCGTACATGCGCAGGGTAGCGTCGTGCTCGACCGCGTGCTCATGCGCAACTGCAACGCGCTGAGCACCGGGAACCGCGCCGCGCTCGGTGGCGCGGTATGGGCGGGAGCAGGGGTGGTGCTGCAGGACAGCGTCATCACTGGCAGCATGGCCAAGGCGACGGGCTGGGGCTACGCCAGCGGCGGCGCCGTCTATGCGCGCGACGGGCTGGTCAGCAAGTACAGCACGATTTCCAACAACGTCGCGATCAGCGAAAGCGCGACGCCCTCGTTCGGCGGTGGCCTGTTCATCTGGAACGGCGGCCTCGTGCTCGGCTCGACGATCTCCGGCAACCAGGCCGCGCGCATGGGCGGCATCGCCACCAAGGGTGATCCGAGCTACACGCTGACGATGGTCAACAGCACCGTGTCCGACAATGTCGCCAACCGGTTCGGCGGCATCTTCTCGGTCGGCAAGCTCAACCTCTACAACAGCACGATCGCGTTCAACACCTCGCACGAGTGGGACGTCGGCCTCGGCTACTACCTCGGAGCCGGCGTGCACATCAGCGTCCCCGGTGAAATGGACAGCACGATCATCGCCAACAACGTCAACACGGCTGCGCCCTTGCAGTATCCGACCGTGGACCTGACCGGCAAGGCAGGGGCGGGCTTCAACGGCGGCCACAACAACGTGATGCTCTGCGGCGCGCCCTGCCCGAACGACACCACGCACGACGATCCGGGCCTGGGCCCGCTCAAGGACCAGGGAGGCTCGACGCGCACGCGCCGACCGACACCGGGCATCTGGGACACGTTCGGTGGCAACAACGTGCTCGGTTGGGCATGGGACCAGCGCGGCGTCGGCTATCCGCGCCAGTCACCACCCGACTGGCCGGAGATCGGCGCGCTGCAGATCAACTCCGAGCTCATCTTCGCGAACGGCTTCAACTGACGTCGACACGACGGACCTTGCGCCCGCGGGGTCGCCTGCAGGCGCGGCGCGACGCCGCGCCGTGCCTGCGGGCGCGCCGTGGGACAGCGCGGTTCGGTTAGACTGCGTGCGGCCGCCACTGGCGGCCGCTGCCCGCACGTCGACCGCACCGCATGCCCGATCCCCGCACGCCGAAAACGCCGCGCACCCCGCTTCGTCGCCGTGCGCCGCTCGTCGCCGTGCTCCTCCTCGGCGGATGCGCAGTGGCGCCGTTGCCGCCGCTGCAGCGCGATGCGCCGAGCACGTGGCAGCACGCGGATCGCGTCGACGCGCCGGCGCCGGACCTGCGCGGCTGGTGGAAGGCATTCGGCGACACCGAGCTCGATCGCCTCGTCGATGCCGCGCTCGCCGACAATCTCGGCATCGCCCAGGCCCGCCTCCGGATCGAGGCCGCGCGCCTGCTGGATGCGCATGCGAACGACGCGTCGTTGCCGCAGTTCGGCTTCCGCACCTACGCCGAGCCGACGCCCGACAGCAGCGCGAGTTATTTCCAGGCGGGCTTCGACGCCAAATGGGAGTTCGGCCTGTTCGGTCGCGCGCAAAGCCGCGCGCGCGTGTGCGCCGGCGATCTCGGCATCGCCGAGAGCGAGGCGCAGGCCGCGCGTGTGAGCGTCGTCGCCGAAGTCGTGCGCACGTACGTCGAGCTGCGCGGCGCCGAACGCCGCCTCGAATTGCTCGAACGCATCGCGGCGCAGGCCGGACGCAGGCGCGACTTGCTGGCGACGCGCGAGCGATTGCACCTCGCTGCCGCACGCGAAGTCGCGCATGCGCGCGACGACGAGGCGGCCGCACAGGCGGCGTTGGCCGAACCGCGTGCGGCGATCGTGCGTGCGCGCCGGCAGCTCGCCGCCCTGCTCGCGCGCGACGACGAGGAGGGGGTGGCCAGCGGCGCACCACCCGTGCTCGGCGTGACGGCGGCGGCGATCGATGTGCTGCCGGCCGATCTCTTGCGCACGCGCCCGGAGATCCGCCGCGCCGAGCATGAAGTCGAGAAGGCCGCCGGCGAACTCGGCATCGCCGAATCGGATCTGTATCCGCACATCGGCCTTGGTGGCGCGTTGACCTACGCCGCGCGCGTGATCGGCCACACGCGTCTGTCGAACGCGGACGGCATCGTCACGTTCGGCCCCGCGATCGAGATTCCGTTGTTCGACTGGGGCGCGCGCCACGCTGCGAAGGATGCGAGGGCCAGGGCGCTGCAGGCCAGCGTGCTCGCCTATCGCCAGGCCGTGCTCGATGGCGTCGCCGAGGTCGAGACGGCGATGGCCGCGCTGCATGAACGCACGCGTGCCGCCGGCGCACTGCGCGACGGCGCGGCGGCACTCGGCGACGAGGCGCACTCGACCGCGGCACTGCAGCGCCTCGGGCTCGCCGACGGCATCGACACCGCCGCGTCGGACACGGCCGCGCTGCAGGCCCAGCTCGATCTCCTCGCGGCGGAGCAGGAGCGCAGCCTCGCGTTCGTCGCGTTGTACAAGGCGCTCGGCGGCGCGCCGCTGCCGTCCGCTCAAGGCGGTACCGGCTGATGGTGCCGCTCGCACGCAAGACGCTCGTGCACGAATGGCGGCGCTTCCTGCCGTCCGCGCTCGCGGTCGCGTTCTCGGGCCTGCTGCTGCTCGTGCAGGCGGCGCTCGTGTTCGGCATCTTCAACAGCTCCGCGGTGTACATCCGCAAGTCCGGCGGCGATCTCTGGCTCGGCTATCCCGGCACGCAGAGCATCGAACTCGGCCGGCCGATCCCGCAGCAGGCGGAGATCGCCGCGCTGATGGACCCGGCGGTCGAGCGGGTCGAGCCGTTCGACTGGATCGACGGCGACTGGCGTGGTCCCGCCGACAAGGGGGGCGTGTCGGTGTTCGTGTCCGGCATCGACACGCGCGCCGATGCGCTCATGTTCGCCGATGCGCTCACGCCCGGGCTGCGTGCGCGGCTCGACGAGCCCGACGGCGTGATCGTCGATCGCGCAGATCTCCCCAAGCTCGGCCTCGACGTCGGCGGACAGGCGGTCGTCAACGGTCATCGCGTGCGGATCGTCGGCGTCGGCAGCGGCCTGCGTGCGCTCGGTGGCGTCAACATCGTCACCTCGCTCGCGACCTCACGCCGCCTCGCCGACGGCGACAGCGGCGGCCGCGTCGCCTACTACGTGGTCAAGCTGCGCGCCGGCAGCGACGCGGCGGCCGTGCGCAAGCGCCTGCAGCCGCACGGGCAGCGCACGTTCGAGGTGTGGACGCGCGACGCGTTCGCGCGGCGCGCGGTCAGTTACTGGATGTTCGAGACCGGCGCGGGCCTCGGCGTGGTGTTGCTCGCGATCGTCGTTGTCGTGGTCGGCGCGTTGATCACGAGCCAGACCTTGATGGGCGCGGTCGCCGGCTCGATCCGCGAGTATGCGACGCTGCATGCCCTCGGCGTCGGTTTCGCGCGCCTGCGGCGCGTCGTGCTCGAGCAAGCCGCATGGGTCGGCGCGTTCGGCCTTCTCGTCGGCGGCGTCGCCACCGCCGTCGTGGTCCTGCTCGCGCACCGGCGCGACGTGCCCGTGCAACTGGACATCGTCACCGTCGCGGTCTGTGCGACGCTGGTGATGGGCATCGCCTTGCTGTCCGGTCTTGCCGCCGTGCGCGCATTGCGCCACGCCGATCCGGCGTTGCTGCTGCGCTGACATGAACGCCGCCCTGGTCGCCGATGCGTTGTCGAAGTCGTTCACCACCGGCGCGGTGCGTACCGACGTGCTGCGCGACCTGTCGATCGAGATCATGGCCGGCGAGCTCACGCTCGTCTCGGGTCCGTCCGGCTGCGGCAAGAGCACGTTGCTGGCGATCCTCAGCGGCTTGCTGCGCCCGGACGGTGGCCGAGCGTTCGCGCTTGGCCAGGACCTCGCGCGTCTTGCGCCGGCGGAACTCGAGCGGTTCCGGCTGCGCCACACCGGTTTCGTGTTCCAGGGTTTCAACCTGTTCCCGGCGCTCAGCGCGCTCGAGCAGGTGATGCTGCCGCTCGGCTACCTCGGCATCGACGACGCCAGCGCACGACGGCGCGCGAGCGACGCGCTCGCCGAGGTCGGCCTCGGCAGCCGCATTCAGCTCAAGCCGGCGGAACTGTCCGGCGGCGAGAAGCAGCGCGTCGCGATCGCGCGCGCGCTCGCGAAGGAGCCGCAGCTGCTGTTCGCCGACGAGCCGACCAGCGCGCTCGACGCGGCCAACGGCCAGATCGTCATCGATACCCTGCATCGGATCGCGCGCACGCATGGGGCGACGGTGCTCTGCGTGAGCCACGATCCTCGCCTCGTCGGCCACGCCGACCGCGTGCTCGCGATGGAAGACGGACGCATCCTCGCCGACCGGCGCGTCGGCGCGCCGGCGCCGGCGTGAGCGCGGAGCGCGCAGGCGACGTGTTCGCGCAGGCGCTGCGCCTCGGCGCGACCTCGGTCGGCGGGCCGATCGCCCACCGCGGCGATTTCGAGCGCACCTACGTGCGCCGCCTGCGCTGGCTCGACGCGGACGAATACGCAAGCCTCGTCGCGACCTGCCAGGTGCTGCCCGGCCCGACCAGCAGCCAAGTCGGCTTCCTGATTGGCCTGCGCCGCGCCGGGTGGGCGGGCGCGTTCGCTGCCTGGCTCGGCTTCACGACGCCGTCGGCGCTGCTCATGCTCGCATTCGCGTGGACGCTGCCACGCCTTTCCGCGTCACCCGCGGTGCTGTTGCACGGCCTCGCCCTTGCGACCGTCGCGGTGGTCGCGCAGGCGGTGGCGAGCATGGCACGACGGCTTTGCACGGACGTTGCACGCGTGGCGATCGCCGGTGCCGGCGCGTTCGCCATGCTGCTTCACGGCAGCGCCGCGCTGCAGTTCGTCGTGCTCGCCGCGGGCGCCGTGCTCGGCATGCTCGCGTGCCGCGACGCGACCCTGCCTCGCGGCGCTGCGGCGGCGGTGACGACGTCGCGCGCGGCGCTGCTCGCGCCCGCGCTCGCCCTCGCCGGCGTCGTCGGGGCGTTCGCCGCCGCCGCATTCGCGCCGCACGGCGCGGCGGCGTTCCTCGGCGTGTTCTACCGCGCCGGCACGCTCGTGTTCGGCGGCGGCCACGTCGTGCTGCCGCTGTTGCGCGACGGACTCGTGCCTGCGTGGATCGGCGACGACGCATTCCTGTCGGCCTATGGCTTCGCGCAGGCGCTGCCGGGGCCGCTGTTCGCGATCGCCGCGTATCTCGGCGCGGTGGCGTCGCCGCCGGGCGGCATCGCCGCGATGGCGGCGTTGGCGCTGCTCGCGTTGTTCCTGCCCGGGATGCTGCTTGCGGTCGGTGCGCATCACCTGTTCGGCCGCGCGGCGTCGCGCGCGCGCGTGGCGCCCGCGCTGGCCGGCGTCAACGCGGCGGTGGTCGGCCTGCTCGCCGCGGCGTTGTACGATCCGGTCTTCACCGGCGCCGTGCACGGCACCGCGGATGCGATGATCGCGCTCGGCGCGCTCGTGCTGCTGGGGGCGCGGGTGCCGCCGCTCGCGGTCGTTGCCGGTTGCGTCGCGTGCGCGATGCTCGCGTCGTGAAACGCTCGTATATGCTCGGCGCACGCGCTCGCGCCGGTCGGAGGTGGGGTGGAATGACGAAGAGGATGCGTGCGTGCTGGATACCGCTGCTGTTCGTGCCGATGTTGCTGCTGGCCGCGTGTTCCGACGATGTGTTTGACCGCACGGCATCGGCGGCGCCCGCGAACGGCAGCTGGATCGCGATGGCGCGCGGCCAGGTCGATGTCGAGGGTGGCCTCATCCGCGTCGTGGCGTCGCGTGATGGAAGAGTGGAAGAAGTACGCGTCGAGGACGGCGACGTCGTGAAGCAGGGCGACGTACTCGCGCGGCTCGACCAGCGCCAGGCGCGCATCGCGCTCGGCGTCGCCGAGGCCGGCGTCGCGCAGGCGAACGCGCAGCTCGGCGTCCTGAAAGCGAAGCTCGCGCCCGCGGCGCAGGCGGCCGAGCGAACGGCTGCGGCAGCGACGGCCGGCGCGGCGAGCGGGCAGAGCGCCGACGATGCAGGGACCGCGCTCGCCGTGCTGAAGGCCGAGGTCGCGGTCGCCGAAGCGGCGTCGAAGGCCGCGCATGCACATCTCGAAGAAGCGCGCGCCGAACTCGACGCGCGCACGATCACCGCACCGTCGGCGGGGCGCATCGTGCGCCGCTCGGTGCACGTCGGCGACGCGGTGTCCACGCAGGCGACAAGCGAGCTGTTCCAGTTGCTGCCCGACCGCCCGCGCATCGTGCGCGCCGAACTCAACGAGGCCTACGTCGACCTGGTCACGCCCGGCATGCGCGCCGAGGTCGTGCGCGACACCGACCAGGGCACGCCGATCCCCGCCGAAGTGCTGCGCGTCGGCGAAGTGTTCGGACCGAGCCGCCTCACCGACGACCCGGTCGAACGCGCCGGCGCGCACGACGTCGAGTGCGTGCTGCGCCTGGACGGCGGCACGTTCCGCATTGGCCAGCGGGTGCTGGTGCGCTTCATCAGGCAGGGCTGACGGCGTGAAGCGAGGCCTGAGGGCCGAGAAGCGAGGGCCGAGGGTGCAGGGCTGAGGGCTGAACCGCCGGTTTGCACGGAGCCGTACTGGCTCCATCGGACCGCACTCCGCAACACGTGGACGATGTGCGGTATCGAACAAGCGGTACGATCACATCGAGCGATGCGGCCAACTCCGCGCAGCCGTCAGCCCTCAGCCCCAAGCCTCCGCCTTCGCGACCCGAAACCACCCCGAAAGGCACCCCCGCTACGCTGTAACCGTGGCGGTCCTCCGACGGGCCGCAGGAAGCAACCCGTGTCCCACTGGACCATCCTCTGCGATTTCGACGGCACGATCTCCGTCGAGGACATCACCGACTCCCTGCTCGAACGCTTCGGCCGCCCCGGTTGGCAGGCGCTGGAGCAGGCATGGAAGCGCGGCGAGATCGGTTCGCGCGATTGCATGGCACAGCAGGTCGGCCTGCTCGATGCGAGTGACGCCGAGCTCGACGCGCATCTCGACGGCATGATGATCGATCGCGCGTTCCCGGCTTTCGTCGCGGCGACGCGCGACGCGGGCGTGCCGCTGACGGTGCTCAGCGATGGCCTCGACTACGCGATCCGCCGCGTGCTCGGCCAGCACGGACTCGACGACCTGCCGATCGTCGCCAATCGCCTCGAGGCGGTCGGCGAGAGCGGCTGGCGCCTGGAGTTCCCGCACGGCCGGCCGAACTGCCGCAGCGGCAACTGCAAGTGCGCGAGCGCGGGTGATGCGCATGCCGATCGCAAGCGCGTGCTCCTGATCGGCGACGGCACTTCGGACTTCTGCGTCGCCGGCGAAGCCGATCTCGTGTTCGCCAAGCACCGGTTGATCGAACACTGCCGCTCGGCCGGCATCCCGTACGTGCCGATCACCGGCTTTGCCGACGCGCTCGAGTTGCTGCCGACCCTGCTCGCGGGCGAACTGGCGGCGCACGGCCAGGCGGCCCCGGCCCCGTCGCCGCAGGTCGCCTGACGCATCGATACCGTCGCGCCGCAGCGGCTCCTGCGCCACCGCCGCAGGAACGCTTCATCCGCGGCGCTTTTTCAAGACATCCCGCCGCCCCTCCTGCGGTGATCGGCCTTCCGGAGTCCCCTCCTTGAACATGGATACCTCGAAGCCTTCCTCCGTCGCACGTCTCGTCGACGGCCTCGACACCGCGCGCAGCGCCGACCTGTTCGATGCCGCCTGCAAGCTCATCCCGGGTGGCGTCAACAGCACCGCGCGCGCGACCTGGTCGGGCTGGAATCCGTACCCGCTGTTCGTCGAAAGCGGGCGGGGCTCGCGCCTGCGCGACGTCGACCGCAACGAGTACATCGACTACCTGCTCGGCCTTGGCCCAATGATCTTCGGCCACCGGCCGCCGCGCGTGACGCAGGCGGTGGTCGACTTCATCCAGCAACGTGGCACCGTGTTCGCGTTGCCGACCGCCGACGAAGCGCTGCTCGCGCAAAAGATCGTCGACGCGGTGCCGAGCGTCGAGCGCGTGCGCCTTTGCAATACCGGCACCGAAGCCGTGCTGTACGCGACGCGCCTTGCGCGCGCGTTCACCCGGCGCAACAAGATCATCCGCTTCGAAGGCATGTACCACGGCTTCTCCGACGGCGTGTACTGGAGCAAGCACCCGTCGATCGAGAAGGCCGGGCCCGACGACCGCCCGGTCGCGGTGCCGCAGGGACCGGGCATGCCCAAGGGCGTGGAAGACAACCTCATCATCCTGCCGTGGAACGACGCGCAGGCGCTCGCCGACGCGATCGCGCGTGAAGGCGATTCGATCGCGGCCGTGCTGACCGAGCCGGTGATGTGCAACACCGGCTGCATCCTGCCCAGGCCCGGCTACCTCGAAGCGATGCGCGAACTCACGTCGAAGCATGGCATCGTGCTCATCTTCGACGAAGTCATCACCGGCTTCCGGCTCGGCCTCGCCGGCGCGCAGGGGCGGCTCGGCATCCGGCCGGATCTGTCGGTGTTCGCGAAAGGCATCGGCGGCGGCTTCCCGGTCGCAGCGATGGGCGGACGCGCCGACATCATGGCGCTGGTCGCGAACGGCACGGTATCGATGGCCGGCACGTACAGCGCCAACGGCATCGCGATCGCCGCTGCGAATGCGGCACTCGACGAACTGAACACGCCGGGCCTGTACGCGCAGCTCGACGCGGTATCCGACGAACTGCGCCTCGGGCTCGGCAAGGTGATGAGCGATGCCGGATTGCCGGCCTACGTCGTCGGCGTGGGTCCGCTCATGCAGGTATGGTTCGCCCGGAAGGAGATCCACAACTATCGCGACGCCGAGCGCCACGCGGACCAGGAGATCTTCCGCCGCTGGTGGCAGGGCATGCTCGGCAAGGGCGTGCTGTTCCACCCGGGCGCGTACGAGAACCTGTTCGTCTCGACGGCGCATACGAGCGAGGACATCGCCGCGACGCTCGACGCGGCGAGGCAGGTTGCGATGGAGCTCGCGCGCGTGGTGTGAGTCGGCTCGCGTAGGGTGGCACACACGGCTGGATTCCGATGCATGTAGCCGCGTAAGGCTTCCTTCGCGTGGCGGAGCGTCGTCGCATGTTCCGCGCGCCTCGGCGGCGCGCGATTCCTCACGCGCCCCCTTCGGGCCTTATCGGCCGCGCCCGCCAGCGCCGGGGGACTCCGGTGCTGCACGAGAGAGCAGAAAGAGCAGAGGCGCAAGCTTCCGCGTCGTCCTCCCGGCCGGGGCCCAGTGTCTTCGTGCCGCGCAGAGCAGGATTCCGGTTTCGCCGGAACGACGGCGTTGCCTTGCTGCGATGAGGACAAGAACGAAAAAAGCCGCGGCCATCGGCCGCGGCTTTTGTACGTCCAGTCCCCCCGCGGTAACGGGGGCGCGGTGGTCAGGGCGCCTCGAACCCGTACGTGAAGATCGAATCGGAGCACGTCACCGCGACCTGCGTGACATTGGCCGCAGCGATCGTGCCGGTGCCGTTGGCGATCGTGCACGTCATCGCCGGTGCGCTCGGCTGCACGCTGACGGTCACCGTGTAGGTGGCGGCGTCGGCGAGACCGGTCGGGAACGAGAACGGTCCATTGGCTGCGACGAGCAGCGTCTGCGCACCCGCGTTGAGCGAGAGCGTGACGCTGTTGCCGAGCAGCCCGCCGACCGTGCCACCGACGGTGTACGTGTTCACCGTGCAGGTCACCGCGACATTGGTGACATTCGCACCCGATACCGTGCCGCTGCCGTTCGCGACCGAACAGGTCTGGCCGCTCGGCTGCGAGCCGATCGCGACGGTATACGCCGCACCGTTGGCGAGGCCGCTTGGAAATGCGAATGCGCCATTAGCGGCGACCGGCAATGTCTGCGCACCCGCGTTGAGCGAAAGCACGAGTCCGGAACCGGACAAGCCCGCTACCGTGCCTCCGACCGTGTACGTGTTCACCGTGCAGGTCACCGCGACATTGGTGACGTTCGCACCCGACACCGTGCCGCTGCCGTTGGCGACCGAGCAGGTCTGGCCGCTCGGCTGCGTGCCGACCGTGACCGCGTACGCCGCGCCGTTGGCGATGCCACTCGGGAACGTGAATGCGCCATTGGCCGAGATCGGCAACGTCTGCGCACCC
>NZ_JBQCFP010000130.1:0-12935 GCF_051958935.1 Dokdonella sp.
GGCACCCCCGTACCCCGCACCCGGCGCGGCTGAACCACGTTACAAGCCTCAACAGCACGGCCTCACGCCTGATTCTGGGGGGTTTTTCGAATGCCGCCGAAAGTGGCCCCGCGATCCGGCACGGGAGAGGTTCCATGCAGCAGGCGCAGTCCGCCGCAGTGGCCTGGCACGCCGTCCGCAAGCGCTACGGCCGGGTGACCGCGCTCGACGGCATCGACCTCGACGTGCGCGCGGGCGAGCTGCTCGCCTTGCTCGGTCCCAACGGCGCGGGCAAGAGTACCGCGATCGCCATTGCGCTCGGCCTCAAGCCGGCCGACGGCGGCGAAGCACGCGTGTTGGGTCACGTGCCCGGCGCCATGGAAGCGCGCCGCGATTGCGGCGTCATGCTGCAGTCGGCCGGGTTGCCGGAATCGCTGAAGGTGCGCGAACTGCTCGAACTCACGCGCAGCTACTACTCCGCGCCGCGATCGGTCGACGACTGCATCGCGATGGCGGGCCTCGGCGGCGTCATGGACCGCCGCTACGGACGCCTGTCCGGTGGCGAGCAGCGCCGCGTGCAATTCGCGCTGGCGATCTGCGGCAAGCCGCGCCTGCTGTTCCTCGACGAGCCGACCACCGGCCTCGATCACGAGGCTCGCGGCGCGCTCTGGGCCACCCTGCGCCGCATGGTCGGCGAGGGCTGCGCGATCGTCCTCACCACGCACTACCTCGAAGAAGCCGAAGCGCTCGCCGACCGTGTCGCGGTGCTCGCCGGCGGGCGCATCGTCGCTTTCGGCAGCGTGCAGCAGATCCGCGCGCGCGTCTCGCAGCGACGCATCCGCTGCGTCAGCGCGCTCGACGCCGCGCGCGTCGGCGCCTGGCCGGAAGTGCGCAGCGTCTGTCGCGATGGCGAGCGCATCGAGATCGTCACCGACGAGGCGGAAACCGTCGTGCGCCAGCTGCTGTTCGAGGACAGCGACTTGAGCCAGCTCGAAGTGCAACGCGCCGGCCTGGCCGAGGCATTCGTCGAAATCACGCGCGAGGCCGCCTGATGACCGCAGCCACTGTGAACGTGGCACTCGTGCCGCGCCTGCGCTGTTACGCGCTCGAGGCGCGCAACGAATTCCTTCGCCTGCTGCGTGCGCCGTCGTTCGCGCTGCCGACGCTGCTGTTTCCGCCGATGTTCTACGTGCTGTTCGCGGTGCTGTTCCATGAGCGCGCCGGTTTCCAGGCGAATGTGTACCTGCTCGCGACCTACGGTGTATTCGGCGTCATGAGTCCGGCGTTGTTCGGTTTCGGCGTCACCGTGGCGCTCGACCGCGAACGCGGCTGGCTCGCGCTCAAGCGCGCCCTGCCGATGCCGCCGGGCGCCTATCTCGCCTCCAAGCTCGCGATGGCGATGCTGTTCGCGACGATCATCTTCGCGATCCTCGGGGTGCTCGCGGCGACGCTCGGCGACGTGCGCCTGCCCGCCGATGCATGGCTGTCTCTGTATGCGGCCGATCTGTTCGGCGTGTTGCCGCTGTGCGCGCTCGGCCTCTGGCTCGGCAGCGTCGCCAGCGGACAGGCGGCACCGGCCATCGCCAATCTCATCTACCTGCCGATGTCGTTCCTGTCCGGTTTGTGGATGCCGCTCGGGATGCTGCCCACGTTCGTCGGCAAGATCGCACCGCTCTGGCCGTCCTGGCACCTCGGCCGTATCGCACTCGCGGCAGTGGGGCAGGCGCCCGGCGAAGCCATCACGCCGCACGTCGCCGCGCTCATGGCGTTCACGTTCGTCTTCGTCGCGCTCGCACGCCGGCGCCTCGCGCGCGCCTGAGGAGGAGTCCGATGCGCACGATCCATGCCCGGTTGTTCGTGACCGCGGTGGTCTATGCGCTGATCGTGGTCGCCGACATGCTCGGCGCGCACGTCTGAAGAGGAGGGGGCGTATCATGCCGGGTGATCGATGGCTCGCGGGTGGCACGATGGCGCGGAAGGCAACGTTCGGCTGGTTTCGCACGCGCCTGTCGCCGGACCTCGCCGAGCAGGGCTGGGCGCCGCTGTGGAGCCTGCTCTACCTCGGTTTCCTGTTCCTCAACTACAACGGCCGGCCCACGTCGACCTGGTTGCCGCCGACCATGCTCAGCGTTTGCGTATTCCTGCCGCTTTACCTTCGCGCGTTGCAGGTGTGCGGACGGCGCCGGCTCTACTACGGCGCGGCGATCGCACTGCTCGGCTACGCGCTCATCGCGGTCAACACCGGCGCCAACACGTATCTCATCTATGCCGGCGCCTGCGCGAGTGCCGCGGGCATCAGCCTGCGCCGCCTCATCGAGATCATCGCCGGCGCCCTCGTCCTCTTTTCGCTCGAACTGTGGCTGCTCGGCTGGCCCGGCGAGTACATCGCGCTGTCGGTCGCGATCACCGCGATGGTCGGGCTCGCGATCAGCGCGGCGAACCACTTCCACCACGAGAAGCGCCTGCGCCTGGCGGAGCTCAAGCTCAGTCACGACGAAGTGCGCAGGCTCGCCGCGCTCGCCGAGCGCGAGCGCATCGGCCGTGACCTGCACGACCTGCTCGGCCATACGTTGTCACTGATCACGCTGAAGTCCGAACTCGCGGTCAAGCTGTTCGAGCGCGATCCGCACGCGGCGCGGCGAGAGATTGCCGATGTCGAGCGCGTCGCGCGCGACGCGCTCGGCCAGGTGCGGCGCGCGGTAACCGGCATCCGCACCGCGGGCCTGTCGGCCGAACTCGCCTCCGCGCGGCTGCTGCTCGAGTCGAGCGACGTGCGGCTCGAATACGACCTCGCACAGGCGCCGCTGCCGGCCGACATCGAAACCGTGCTCGCGCTGACCGTGCGCGAGGCGGTCACCAACATCCAGCGGCATGCCCGGGCGACGCGTGCCCGCGTCGACGTGGTCGTCGCCGGCGGCGAGGCGCGGCTGGCGATCAGCGACGACGGCATCGGCGCGACCATCGTGCCCGGCAACGGGCTCTGCGGCATGCGCGAGCGTCTCGCCCTGCTCGACGGGCGCCTCCAGATCCAGTCGGCGCGCGGCCGCGGCACGCGCGTCGTCGTCGTCGTGCCGCTGCCACCCGAAGCGGCCGGCGTCGCGAACACCGTCGCGGCCGGCTGAACGCGCATCGCCGGCGCATGCACGGGCCGGCATCCTTGCTAAAGTCCGTCGTCGCGGCGCCACGTCCGCCATGACAACGGGAACCGCTCGCTCGTGATCCGCGTCCTCCTCGCCGAAGACCAGGCGCTCGTTCGCGGCGCATTGTCGGCCTTGCTCCGGCTCGAATCCGACATCGACGTCGTCGGCGGCGCCGCGGATGGCGAAGAAGCGTGGCGCGCATTGCAGCAGCACAAGCCGGACGTACTCGTCACCGACATCGAGATGCCGGGCCTCACCGGGCTCGAACTCGCGCAGCGCGTGCAGCGCCACGAACTCGCGTGCAAGGTCGTCATCGTGACGACGTTCGCGCGTCCGGGCTTCCTGCGCCGCGCCCTCGAAGCCGGCGTCGGCGGTTACCTGCTCAAGGATGCGCCGGCCGAACAGCTCGCCGAGGCGTTGCGCAAGGTGCACCGCGGCGGGCGCGCGATCGATCCCCAGCTGGCGGTGGAGGCTTGGTCCGACGCCGACCCGCTCAACGACCGCGAGCGTCAGGTCCTGCGCCTCGCCGGCGAAGGCCTGTCCGCCGGCGACATCGCCGACCGGCTCGGCCTGTCGCAGGGCACCGTGCGCAACTATCTGTCCGAGGCGATCGGCAAGCTCGGAGTGGGCAACCGCATCGAGGCGTACCGGCTGGCGCGGCAGAAGGGGTGGCTCTGAGCGGGAATGGGACGGGGAATAGGGAATGGTTCACACCGGAGCCCTGATCGCTTCTACCATTCCCTATTCCCCATTCCCCATTTGCCGCTTTGAAAAAATCCGACTTCCACTTCGACCTGCCGCCCGACCTGATCGCGCAGGCGCCGTTGCCCGAGCGGTCGGCGAGCCGCCTGCTCGTCGCCGATGCGCGCACCCGTTCGATCACGGACCGGCGTTTCACCGACCTCGTCGAGCTGCTGCAGCCGCGTGACCTGCTCGTGTTCAACGACACGCGCGTGCTGCCGGCGCGCCTGTTCGGGCGCAAGCCGAGTGGTGGACTCGTCGAGATCCTCGTCGAGCGGGTGACCGGTTCGCACGAGGCGCGAGCGCAGCTCGGCGTCAGCAAGAAGCCGAAAGCGGGTGGTCGCATCGTGCTTGCCGACGGCAGCGAGGTCAGCGTGCTCGGCCGCGACGGCGAATTCTTCCTGCTGCGCTTCGAAACCGTCGAGCCGATCGAGAAGGTATTGCTGCGGCTCGGCCGCATGCCGCTGCCGCCCTACATCGAGCGCGAGGCCGGGCTTGCCGACGAGGAGCGCTACCAGACCGTGTTCGCACGGCACAGCGGCGCGGTCGCGGCGCCGACCGCGGGCCTGCACTTCGACGCCGACCTGCTGCGCCGCCTCGAGGCGCGCGGGATCGACGTCGGCTACTTGACCCTGCACGTCGGCGCAGGCACGTTCCAGCCGGTGCGCAGCGAACGGCTCGAAGACCACGTGATGCATCGCGAGTGGCTCAATGTCGGCGCCGAACTCGTCGAGAAGATCCGCCGCACGCGCGAGCGGGGTGGCCGCGTGGTCGCGGTCGGCACGACCGTCGTGCGCGCGCTCGAATCGTCGCTCCACGACGGAGCCGTCGCGCCGTTCGCGGGCGAGACGCAGATCTTCATCATGCCCGGCTATCGCATCACGAGCGTCGATGCGCTGGTGACCAATTTCCACCTGCCCGAGTCGACCCTGCTCATGCTCGTGTCCGCGTTCGCGGGGCGCGAGTTCATGCTCGAGGCCTACCGCCATGCGGTCGCCGGGCGCTACCGGTTCTTTTCCTACGGTGATGCGATGCTGATCCTGCCGCCGCGCGTGCCCGCATGAGCGCGATGCGTTTCGAACTCCTCGGCAGCGACGGTGCCGCGCGACGCGGGCGCCTCGCGTTCGCGCGCGGCACGATCGAGACGCCCGCGTTCATGCCGGTCGGTACCTACGGTTCGGTCAAGGCGATGACCCCGCAGTCGCTGTCGGAGATCGGCGCCGAGATCATCCTCGGCAACACGTTCCACCTGTTCCTGCGCCCGGGACTCGACGTGATCGGCGAGTTCGGCGGACTGCATCGCTTCATCGGCTGGAACCGGCCGATCCTCACCGACTCCGGCGGCTTCCAGGTGTTCAGCCTCGCGCACAAGCGCAAGATCACCGAGCAGGGCGTGACGTTCGCCTCGCCGGTCGACGGCGCGAAGGTGTTCCTGTCGCCCGAGGAATCGATGCGCATCCAGCACGTGCTCGACTCCGACATCGCGATGATCTTCGACGAGTGCACGCCGTATCCGGCGACCGAGAAGCAGGCACGCGACTCGATGGAGCTGTCGTTGCGCTGGGCCGAGCGCTCGCGCCGTGCGTTCGACGAGCGCGCCAACCCCAATTCGCTGTTCGGCATCGTGCAGGGCGGCGTCCACCCGGAGCTGCGCCGGCGCTCGGCCGAGGCGCTGATCGGCATCGGCTTCGACGGCTACGCGATCGGCGGCCTCGCGGTCGGCGAGCCCGAGCACGAGCGCAATGCGACGCTCGAACGCGTCGAGCCACTGCTGCCGCGCGACCGGCCGCGCTATCTCATGGGCGTGGGCCGGCCGGAAGACATCGTCGAAGCGGTGCGGCGGGGCGTCGACATGTTCGACTGCGTGATGCCGACGCGCAACGCGCGCAACGCGCACCTGTTCACGCGCCATGGCACCTTGCGCATCCGCAACGCGAAGTACGAGCGCGACACGCGCCCGCTCGACGAGGAGTGCGCGTGCTACACCTGCCGCTCCGGTTTCAGCCGCGCCTACCTGCGCCACCTCGACCGCTGTGGCGAGATGCTCGGGCCGATGCTCGCGACGATCCACAACCTGCACTACTACCAGGAGCTCATGGCCGGCCTGCGCGCGGCGATCGCCGAACGCCGGCTCGCCGACTTCGTCGCGGCGTTCTACGCGGCGCGCGAATAGCGCGGCCAAGGCCGCCCGCGGCGTGCGCCGGGCCGGATCGCACGCGCCGGACCCGCCGCCCGCGCCCGAGCGTGCCGCGGATCCCGTTGATTTTGCGGCGCAATGCGCGAATCGCCCGGTGCCGTGGCATAATCCGCGGCCTTTTGGCGCGAAGTCTCCCCTGCGGGGGCGCCGCGCCGTTTTCCCGACACCAGCCGTTTCCGGAGCATCCATGGATTTCTTCATCGCCAGCGCACACGCCCAGGCGGCAGCGGGCGGGGCGGCCGCCGCGCCGAACCCGATCATGTCGTTCCAGCCGCTGATCATCCTGTTCGGCGTCTTCTACTTCATGCTGATCCGGCCGCAGATGAAGCGCGCCAAGGAACAGCGCGCGATGATCTCGGCGCTGAGCAAGGGCGACGAAGTGCTCACCAACGGCGGCCTGCTCGGCCGCATCGACGAACTCGGCGAGCAGGTCATCACGCTCGAGATCGCCGCCGGCGTCACCGTCAAGCTGCGTCGCGACGCGGTTTCGGCGGTACTGCCCAAGGGCACGCTGAAGTCGAGTTGATGCGCGCGGCCCGCGCCGTCGTCCCGATCACGAGAATCAAGAAGCGGCCCTCCGTGGTCGCACTGTCGATGAAGAGCCTATGAACGATTTCCCCCGCTGGAAGTACGCGATCGTCGTCGTGGTACTGCTGCTCGGCGTGCTGTATGGCGTGCCGAACCTGTACGTGCAGCAGCCGGCCGTGCAGGTCAACCCGAACCGTGGCGCGACGATCGATCTCGCACTGAAAGAGAAGGTGCAGGGCACGCTGGAGAAGGCCAGGATCCCGTTCGAGCGCATCGACCTCGCGCAGGACCAGCTCATGGTCCGCCTGCCGGTCGGCGCGAACGACGAGCAGAGCAAGGCGCTGGAAGCGATGAAGGCCGATCTCGGCGACCAGTACGTCGTCGCCCCGAACCTCGCCTCCACGGTTCCGGCGTGGATGCGCGCGATCGGCGCGCGCGAAATGCCCAAGGGCCTCGACCTGCAGGGCGGCGTGCACTTCCTCATGGAAGTGGACGACAAGGACGTGATGGAGAAGCAGCTGCAGCGCTATTCCGACGACATTCGCGGTGTCCTGCGCGAAAAGAACATCCGCTACCAGTCGGTCGGCCGCGGCCCGCAGGGCGTCGTCGTGCAACTGCGCAGCGCCGAGGACCGCGACGCCGCGTACGCCGCGATCCAGTCGAAGGTGCCCGACGTCGTCGTTTCCAACGGCAACCAGGTCGGCGATTCGTACACGCTCAACGCCGGCGTGAAGCCGGAGAAGATCCGCGAGATCGCGCTCAACACGATCCGCCAGAACCAGGCGACCCTGAGCAATCGAATCAACGCGCTCGGCGTGGCGGAACCGCTGATCCAGCAGCAGGGCGAGACGCGCATCGCGGTGGAACTCCCGGGCGTGCAGGACACGGCCGAGGCGAAGAAGGTGCTCGGCGCGCAGGCGACCCTCGAATACCACGCCGTCGACACCGAAGGCGATGCGTTCGAGGCGATGCGCAGCGGCATCGTGCCGCCCGACGACAAGCTCTACTACATGCGCCAGCGCGCGCCCGACGGCAGCAAGGTGCCGATCCTCCTCAAGAAGAAGATCATCGTCAGTGGCGACGAGATGGTCGATGCGTCGAGCCAGCCCGATCCGCAGTCCGGCTCGCCGGCGGTGTCGGTCGTGCTGAACGGCAACGGCGGGCGCAAGATGCTCGACTTCACCACGCAGAACGTCGGCAAGCCCATGGCCGTGCTGTACGTCGAGCGCACGCCCGAAACGAAGATCGTCGATGGCCAGGAGGTGCGAAGCACGAAGGTGACCGAGGAGGTCATCAGCAGCGCGCGCATCAACGGCGTGTTCTCGAGCCGCTTCCAGACCACCGGTCTCGGCAGCAACAAGGAAGCGTCCGACCTCGCGCTGCTGCTGCGATCCGGTTCGCTCGCCGCGCCGACCGATATCGTCGAGGAGCGCGTGATCGGCCCGAGCCTCGGCAAGGAGAACATCGAAAAAGGCATCTACGCGGTGCTGCTCGGTCTCGGCGCAGTGCTCGTGTTCATGGCGTTCTACTACTGGCTGTTCGGCCTCATTGCCGACCTCGCGCTGTTCTTCAACCTCGTGCTGCTGCTCGCGATCATGAGCGCGATCGGCGTGACGCTGACCATGCCCGGCATCGCCGGCATCGTGCTCACGCTCGGCATGGCGATCGACGCGAACGTGCTGATCTGCGAGCGCATCCGTGAGGAACTGCGCAACGGTTCGACGCCGCTCGCATCGATCCGCGCCGGCTACGAGAAGGCATGGGCGACGATCCTCGATGCGAACGTGACCCACCTGCTCGCGGCGCTCGCGCTGATGACGCTCGGCTCCGGTGCGATCCGCGGCTTCGGCGTGACCCTGTTCATCGGCATCCTCACCTCGATGTTCACCTCGGTCACCGTCACGCACGCGGTCACCAACCTCATCCACGGCGGCAAGAAGAAGCTCAAGGGCCTCTCCATCGGCAGCGGCTACACCCGCGGCTCGGCGGCCTGACGGACGACACCCATGGAACTGTTCAATCCCAACAGCAAGATCGACTTCCTCGGCGGCCGCAAGGTCAGCATCGTCATCTCGGCGCTGCTGATACTCGTTTCGCTCGGCCTGCTCGCCACGCGCGGGCTCAACTATGCGCTCGACTTCACCGGCGGCGTGCTGGTCGAGGCGAAGTTCGAGGAGCCGGTGCAGACAGACCAGGTGCGCGCCGCACTCGAGGCGGGCGGCTTCCACAACGCCCAGGTGCAGAGCGTCGGCGGCACGCGCGAGGTGTCGATCCGCCTGCAGCCGACCGAAGAGCAGAAGGACGCCGAAAAGGTCGGACGCGACGTCATCGACACGATCAAGAAACAGCGCGCCGACGTCTCGCTCAAGCGCCACCCCGACCTCGTCGGCTCGTCTGTCGGCGCTGAACTGCGCAACGACGGTATCGTCGCGGCGGTGTTCGTGATGCTCGGCATCATGATCTACATCGGCATCCGCTTCGAGAAGCGCTTCGCGATCGCGGCGATCGCGAGCGAAATCCACGACACGATCCTCACGCTCGGCTTCTTCTCGCTCACCCAGCTCGAGTTCGACCTGACCGTGCTCGCCGCGCTGCTCGCGGTGATCGGCTACTCGATCAACGACAAGGTGGTCGTGTTCGACCGCGTGCGCGAACTGTTCCGCCTGACGCGCAAGGCGGAGCCGTACGAGATCCTCAACAAGGCAATCAACCAGACCTTGTCGCGTACGATCATGACCTCGCTGACGACGTCGCTGTCGATGTTCGCGCTGTACTTCGTCGGCGGTCCCGCCGTGCACGGCTTCGGACTGACCATGCTCGTCGGCATCGTCATCGGCACGCTGTCGTCGATCTTCTTCGCCAACCCGATCCTCTACTGGCTCGGCGTGTCGAAGACCGACCTCATGCCCGTTGCGCGCGAGAACCCGGAACTCGAACGCCGCCCGTGATACGTGTGCGCTGTATCCCGAAAAGATTGAAACACGAAGCACACCGGGCGCACGAAGGAAGAAAAAGGGGCGCATGATGCGCCCCTTTTTCATGGCCGTCTTCGACGAGCCACGAACCCGCGATGCTCGTCGATTATTCTTCGTGTGCCCAGTGTGCTTCGTGTCTCAAGCTTTTGTCGTCGGAATCCAAAGCTTCCCGTCCGCCAGATGCTCTCGCGCGGGCTTGCCCTTGAGCTTGGGCAGCTTGAGCGGCTTGTCCGGCGCGGCACGTTCCGGCAGGCGTGCGAGCAGGTGGCGAATCACGTCGAGGCGGCCGCGACGCTGGTCGTTGAAGTCGGCGACGAACCAAGGCGCCCATTTCGTGTTGGTCGCCGCGATCATCGCGTCGCGCGCCTTGCCGTAGGCCGCGTACTGCGTGCGCGCCTCGAGATCGACCGGCGAGATCTTGAAGCGCTTGAGGGGGTCGCTCGCGCGCTCGGCGAAGCGTTGCTCCTGTTGCTCCTGGTCCACGGCAAGCCAGTACTTGAGCAGGATCAGCCCGTCGGCCGTGATGAGCTGCTCGAACACCGGGCAGTCCTCGAGGAAGCGGCGGTACTGCGCGGGCGTGCAGAAACCCATCACGTGCTCGACGCCGGCGCGGTTGTACCAGCTGCGATCGAACAGCACGAGTTCGCCGGCCGCGGGCAGGTGCTGCGCGTAACGTTGGAAATACCATTGCGAGGACTCGCGCTCGCCTGGCTTGGGCAGCGCCACGACGCGCGTGTAGCGCGAGTTCAGCGGGGTGCTGATCGCCTTGATCACGCCGCCCTTGCCTGCGGCATCGCGGCCCTCGAACACCAGCACGACGCGCTTGCCGTTCGCGATGATCCAGCGCTGCAGGGCGACGAGGTCCTCGTAGAGGTCCTCGAGCGTGCGTTCGTAGGCCTTGCGCTTCAATTCCTTCACCGCATCGCTCCGTTGCAGCGCGTCACGCGCCCGTCATCGCGAACCCGCGGTACCGCGCGTCAGCGTTCGCGCAGCCGTGGCAACAGGCCGGCGAGGTTGCATGGCCGCGTGGTCGCGTCGAGCTGCGCCCGGATGAGCTTTTCCCAGGCGGTGCGGCAGGCCGACGTCGAGCCGGGCAGGCAGAACACGAAGGTGTCGTTGGAGAGGCCGGCGAATGCGCGCGACTGCATGGTCGCGGTGCCGATCTCCTCGAAGCTCAGCATGCGGAACATCTCGCCGAAGCCCGGCATCTCCTTGTCGAGCAACGGGCGGATCGCTTCGGGCGTCGAGTCGCGCCCGGTGAAGCCGGTGCCGCCCGTGACGAGCACGCCGTGCACGCCGGCATCGGCGATCCACTGGGCGACGACGGCGCGGATCAGGTAGCGGTCGTCGCGCACGATCCGCTTCTCGCGCAGGCGGTGGCCGGCCTGCCCCAATGACAGGGCGAGGTAATCGCCGGAGGTGTCGTTGTCGGGCGTGCGCGTGTCCGACACGGTGAGCACGCAGAGATCGAGCGCGACGAATTCGGCTTGTGCGGTCATGCGGCCAGCGTAGCGCGTCGCCGCGTCAGTGCAAAGGCGCCGGCGCGAGACCGGCACGACGGCGCTCGGCCATCCGCGCGAGCAGGGCCGCGAAGTCGCGCGCATAGCCCGGCATGTCGAACAGGCCGCTGTCGTCGCGGCGCGTCGCGACGGCTTCGCGCAACGCGTGGCGCGCCTGCGCATCGCGGCCGAGTCCAATCGCGAGCGCGACGAACGCTGCATCGTCGGGCGCGTTCAACTGCGCCAGCCCGAGATGATGGTTGAGGCTCGCCGCGACGCGCGATGCGAAGGTCGAACCGGGCGCGGTCAGCACCGGGCAGCCAGCCCAGATCGCGTCGGACGCGGTCGTGTGCGCGCCGTACGGCGCGGTGTCGAGGAACAGATCCGCATGGCGATAGCGTGCGAGGTAGCTCGCATGGTCGAGTTTCGGCGCGAACACGAGGCGCTGCGCTTCGATGCCGCGCCGCCTCGCCTCCGCACGCAGACGATCGTCGGCACCATCGCTCGCGGACAGCAGCCACAGCACCGCATCGGGCACGGCGCGCAGCACCGCGAGCATGCGCTCGAACGTCGCAGGATCGAGCTTCCAGCTGTTGTTGAGGCAGGCGTAGACCACGCCGGTGGAGGGCAGGCCGCACTCCTCGCGCGGCGGCGCAATGCCCACCTCGCGCGTCGGATCGGACGGCTGGAAACAGCGTGGCAGCCACGCGACGCGTTCGGAGAACTGCGCGTGCAGCGACTCCGGCAACACGATGCGATCGGCGATCACGTAGTCGATCCAGGGCGCGCCGAGGGTGCCGGGGTAGGCGAGCCAGTTGACCTGCAACGGCGCCGGGCGCAGCGCGAGTGCGTCGGGCATCGCACCGGCGCAGTAGCCGTCGAGGTCGACCAGCACGTCGAGGCGCGCGGCATGGATCGCTTCGGCGAGCCCGCTCGCGCTCGCCGCGTGCATGGCGTGCCACGCGTGCGCCGCCGCCTGCAGGCGGCGCTGCAGCACGCTGCCGTCGGCCGGCGCGGTGGAGAACAGGTGGATCTCGACCGCCTCCGCGCGCAGCGCCTCGATGAAGGCGACGACGAGCAGCGCGGTCGGGTGATTGGCGAAGCCATTGGCGACGAAGCCGACCCGTAGCGCTGCCCGCGGGTCGCCCGCGACGTGCTGCCAGGCGTTGCGCGCGCGCAGCGCGGCGACCCGCTGCTCGATCGTCGCCGCGTGCGTGCGGGCGCAACGCAGCTGTTCGTCCGGGCCGGCGGGTTCGGCGAGGAAACCGAACGGCGCGAGGCCCGGCGCACCCGCGGCGACGCGCGCGCGCAGGCGTGCCGACAGCGCGTCGAGTCCGCGCCAGTCGCAGAGCTGTCGGCGCAGGAACACGAGTTGGCCGAGTGCGGCGTCAAGCTGCGGGTCGAGCGCGAGCGCCCGCGCGTGCGCATCGGCGGCGCGCGCGAACTGCTTTTGTTCCTCGAGCATGAGCCCGCGCTGATAGGCGAAGCGTGCATCGCGGGGCAGGGCGCGTTCGCCGGCGGCGTAGGCCGCTTCCGCCTCCGCGTGGCGCCGCTGGGCGGCGAGCGCGTGGCCGAGCACGAACGCCGCTTCGGGATGGCCCGGCGCGAGCGCGAGGGCATGGCGCGCGGCGCCTTCGCCGGCGGCGGCGTCGCCGAGTGCGAGTTCGGCGGCGGCAAGGTTGCACCACGCGCCGACATGGCCGGGCTGCGCCTGGGTCGCCGCCGCGTACGCATCGCGTGCGCCGGCGTCGTCGCCGCGGGCGCGGCGCGCGTTGCCGACGCCAATGAACACGGCGGGGTGCGGCGGGGCGCGCACGAGCGCCGCCACCAGCGCTTAGACCGCCGTGCCGGCGTCGGCCCCCGCGAGGCCCCCCCA
>NZ_JBQCFP010000131.1:0-29757 GCF_051958935.1 Dokdonella sp.
CCCGATCGATACCGTGAGCTGCTGCGCGAGCGGCAGATTCCGGTGCCTCCGCTGCCGGATCCCGACCCGCTGATCCGCCAGAAGCTCAAGGTGATCAAGCTCCCCGAGCGTTGAGGCCGGGCAAGCGTCCGCGGCAGCGCAGGGCGACGCCCCGGACCCGAGGTTGCCCGCATCAATGCTCGGGCAGCGTGACCCCCTTGAGCTTCGGGCGGATCAGGGGGTCCGGATCCGGCAACGGTGGCACCGGGATCTGCCGCTCGCGCAGCAGCTCGCGGTATCGGTCGGGCAACACGTAGAAGCGCCGGCTCGCATCGACCCAGGCGGTCGCCACGCCGACGTTGTTGCTGCCGTACTTGATCCACATGTAACCGCGCTCGCTGCCGTATCCGCCGGTCTCTCCCCAGTTCGTGCCCCATGAGTTGCGGATCAGCCACGCGCCTTTCTGGTCGTTCCAGCCGACGATGACGATGCCGTGGTTGATCCACGGATAGGTCTGGTTCGACGAGAACACGCCGCCCGTGTAGGCCTGGAACTGTGCGTCGGCCATCACGGCGGTCGCGAGCGGGCCGTGCTCGCACAACGCCTGCTTGATCGCGGACGGCGACGGCACCTTGGTCCAGTCCGCGGTATTCACGAAGCCCCAGGCGGTTGCACGGTAGGGCGTGGCCACGTTGGCCGCGCAGGCCTGCGCGTCGTTGCCGGTGAAGGGGTCGGCCGTTTCCGACGCGGTGCCGTGCGTGACGAGGAAGTCGTACACCGGCCCCCACCAGCCGCCGCTGCACGAGCCGGCGTTGGCGCAGTTGAGCACGTACTGCTCGGACGTGTCGACGAGCGCGTTGTTGCGGATCGCGTAGCTCGCCTCGTACGAACCCAGCGCGGTGAAGTCCCAGCACGTGCCGCAGACCTGCGCCTTCACGGGGGTCACCTTGCCGACCTTGCGCCAGTCCCAGGCGGACGCGTTGGCATGGCAGGCGAGGCGGAACTTGAGCCGATCGACGAGGCGCGGGTTGAGGCGCGCGACTTCCTCGAAACGCTCATGATCGATGCGTGCGAGTTCCGCCCCTGCCTGCGCGATCTTCAAAGCCTCCGGTGGCAGCTCGCGCGGGATTTTCGTCGCGGCGAGCATCTCCAGCGGCACGTCGAGCGCGCTCGTGTAGCCCACCTTGTAGGCGAGACGCTCGCGCCGGATGAGTTCGTTCGAAGCGGCGAGCTGCTCGCGTACCGCGGCCGATGCGCGGCGCAGGTCGGGCTTCTTCGCGAGCGTCGCGCGCATGTCCTCGCGTGACGGCGGATCCTGGGCGAACGCGGTGCCCATCGCGAAAACCGCGAGGGCGACGGCGACGAGCTGGACGACATGGCGATGCATGGTCTCCTCCTTGTTGACGCGGATCGGTAGTCGCACGGCCTCCCGGCCTATGGCTGCTTCACCCCGTGCGGGCGTTGATCGTCGTCGTCCGCCGCGTGGATGCGCAGCGTGACGTGCCAGCGTCTGGCGGGCGCTTCGCTCTGCATCCATGAGCGGCGATAGTCCAGTTCCAGCTCGGCCGTGCCGCTCGCGAGCGCCGTCACCTCGAACACCTGGCGTTCTTCGCCACCGGGTCGGTCGGCGCCCTGCAGCGGGCGTTCGCTGAGCGCGACTAGTGGCGCGGGCCGCGCGATCCAGCGGTAGCCCGTGCCGAGCTGCGCATGCAGCGTGACCGAGACGTGCTCGCCGACGCGCACGTCGAACGTGCCATCCGCATCTTTTTCGGAAAGTTCGCGCAGCGGCGCGAGGGCCAGGCAAGCGGCCAGCAGGGACACCCAGGGGATCGCGTGACTGATCACGGCGATGCCGTCCTCTCCTCCCATGACGCGCGCGAGTTTGCCACCGCGACGCGGCGTCGGCGTCCGCGCGCGAACCGCCTGGAGTTGAGCCGCGCTGCACGCCGAGCGCGGCTCGCGAACCCCCACGCTTGCGCACGCATGCATGCAGCCGACCTGAGGGAATTCGCTCAGTGGAACTGGCCGAGCAGTCGCGACAGGCAGCGCGCGCCGCCGCGCGTAGCAAGCCCCCGCAGTCCAGAGGCTCATGCGCGATGCAATTGTGTAACCGACGCGCGCGCCGCTAACCTCTCGCCATGTCGCCGCGTCGGCCACCGTACACCGCCTTGCGCCTCCTCCTGCTCGCGCTGGTCGCGTTCGGCCTCGTGGCGAAGCCGTTGCTCGCCTCCGCGTGCGACATCGCCGACCTGCAGCTCACCACGTTGCCCGCAGGTGCTGCGGTGGCGGCGACGCCGCCCGACGCAGGCGGCGCGGATGGCTGCCCGATGCAGCATTGCGGCCAGTGCTGCGTGCACGTGGCCGCCGTCGCGCCGGCCGTGCGCGCGAGCACGATCGAACCCGGCGCACCGGCGCCGGTGCCGTCGCTGGCGCGCCTGTTCCGGCCGACGCCGTATCCGGTCGCGCTGCGTCCGCCGATCGCCTCCTGACGCGTGGTCGCGCCGGCACGGCCGGCGCGTTCCCCGCGGCATCGGAGGATTTTCCATGTGGTTGCGCCTGGCAGCGACGGCTGCCCTGGTGTTTGCACGGTGCGACATCGCATCGGCGCAGGCGCCTTCCGTCATCACGCTCGAGGATGCGTTCGCGCGCGTCGCCGAGCGGCATCCCGACCTGCGCTGGGTCGACCTGCGCGGCGACGTGCTCGCCGCGGATCTCGCGGCGGCGTCGCAGGGCCCGCCGCTCAGCGTGGGCGCGACGCTCGAGAATGCGTTCGGCACGGGCGACACGCGCGGCGTGCGCGCGGCCGAACTGTCGCTGACGCTCGCATCGGTGTTCGAACGCGGCGGCAAGCTCGATGCGCGCCGCACGCTCGCGCAGAGCCGCATCGATGCGCTCGCGGTCGAACGCGCCACGCGCCGGCTCGACCTGCTCGCCGACGTCGCGCGCCGCCATCTCGACATCGTTGCCGAGCGCGCACGCCGGCGCATCGCCGACATCGACGTCGCCCAACGCGAACGCGCGGTCGCCGCCGCCGAGGTGCGCCTGCGCGCGGGTGCATCGCCCGAGTCCGTCGTGCTCGCGGCGCGTGCGGCGCTCGCCCGCGCGCAGGTGGACCGCGATCGCGGCCTGCAGCGGTTCGATGCCGCACGCCGGCACCTCGCGGTGTTGTGGGGCGAGCGCGATCCGCAGTTCGACGTCGCTGCCGCCGACCCTACCGTGCTGCCGCCGATCGGCGACGCAGCCGCACTCGCCGCGCTGCTCGAGCAGGCGCCGGAAATGTCGCGATTCGCCGACGAGCGGCGCATCCGCGAGGCACGCCTCGAACTCGCCCGCAGCGAGGCGAGCGCCGACGTGCAATGGCAGCTCGGCGTGCGCCGGCTGGGGGCGGGCGACGACACCGCGTTGATCGCGAGCGTGTCGGTTCCGCTCGGCGCGCGCTCGCGCGCACAGCCGGCGCAACGCGCGGCGCAGGCCGAACTCGCCGCGATCGAGGTGGAACGCGAGGGCAAGGACCTCGCGCTGCAGTCGACCCTGCTCGACGCGCATGGCCGCTACCGGGCCGCCCGGCTCGAGGTCGAGCGCGTGCGCGACGACGTCTTGCCGTTGCTGGCGAAAGCCGAGGCGGCGGCGGAACGTGCCTATCGCGGCGGTGCGGCGAGCTATCTCGAATGGGCGCAGTTGCAATCGGCGCGCACGGCGGAGCTGCGCCAGCAGCTCGATGTCGCGGTCGACGCGCAGCGTGCCCTGATCGAGATCCAGCGCCTGACCGGCCAATCGATGTCGCCCGCGGCAACGACGACGCACACCACGGAGGCGCCGCGATGAAGATCCACGCACGGATACCGGTGGCCCTGCTGCTCGCCACGCTCGCGGCCTGCGGACGCACGCCGCCGCCGACGTCGCCTGCGGTGCAGGGCGACGAGGCCCACCACGGCGAAGCGCGAACGAGCACGGTGATCGCGCCCGATGTCGCCGCCGCATCGGGGATCGTGGTCGCGCCGCTCGGGCCGGGCGTGATCGCCGACGAACACGAGATCCAGGGACTGCTCACGCCGGTCGAAGGGCGCGTCGCGAAGGTGACGGCGCGTTTTCCCGGCCCGATCCGCTCCTTGAGCGCCGGCATCGGCGACGCCGTGCGCGCGGGCGATGCGCTCGCGACGATCGAGAGCAACCTGAGCCTCACCACCTACGTGATCCGCGCGCCACTCGGCGGAACCGTGCTCGAACGTCCTGCGAGCGTCGGCAGCGTCGCCGCCGAAGGCGCGTTGCTGTACGAGATCGCGGACCTCTCGCAGCTCTGGGTCGACCTGCACCTGTTCGGCGCGGACGCGCAGCACATCCGCGCCGGCACCACGGTCGTCGTCACGCGCATCGACGACGGCGCGACCGCCGCGACGACGCTCGAGCGAAGCCTGCCGGCGACCGCCTCGGCGAGCCAGAGCACGATCGCGCGCGCGACCTTGCGCAACGACGATGGCCGCTGGCGGCCGGGCACGGCCGTGCGCGCTCGCGTGACCGTCGATCGCCAGCCGGTCGCGATCGCGGTGCCGCTCGGCGCCTTGCAGACCGTCGACGAGGTCGATGTCGTCTACGTGCGCGAAGGCGATCTCTACTCGATGCGTCCGGTGAAGCTCGGCCGGCGCGACGCACAGCGCGTGGAAATCCTAGATGGCGCGAAGGCCGGCGAGCAGGTCGTGGTCGAGCAGAGCTTCCTGGTCAAGGCCGACATCGGCAAGGCCGGCGCCGAGCATGAGCACTGAGGCGGCGCGCATGCTCGAGCGCATCATCCGATTCTCGATCCGGCAGCGCTGGCTCATGCTGCTGCTCTCGCTTGGCCTGCTCGGCGCGGGGGCCTGGAGCTTCACCCGGCTGCCGATCGACGCGACGCCCGACATCACGAACGTGCAGGTGCAGATCAATACCGAAGCGCCGGGTTACTCGCCGCTCGAAGCCGAGCAGCGCGTGACGTACCCGGTCGAGACGGCGATGGCGGGACTGCCCGGGCTCGACTACACGCGTTCGCTGTCGCGTTACGGGTTGTCGCAGGTCACGGTCGTGTTCGTCGACGGCACCGACCTGTATTTCGCGCGGCAACAGGTCGCCGAGCGCCTGCAGCAAGTGCGCGCGCAGCTCCCGGGCGGGCTCGAGCCACGGCTCGGGCCGGTCGCGACCGGTCTCGGCGAGATCTTCATGTACACGGTCGAAGCCAATCCCGCGGCGCGCAAACCGGACGGCACGCCGTGGAACGCGACCGACCTGCGCACGCTGCAGGACTGGGTCGTGCGGCCGCAGTTGCGCACCACGCGCGGAGTCACCGACGTGGACACGATCGGCGGCTACGAGCGCCAGGTGCACGTGACGCCCGATCCGTCGCGACTGATCGCGCTCGGCTTCACCCTCGAGGATGTCGTCGCGGCGATCGGCAGGAACACGCGCAATGTCGGCGCGGGTTACATCGAGCGCAACGGCCAGCAGTACCTCGTGCGCGTGCCGGGCCAGGTCGCCGACGCGGACGCGATCGGTCGCATCGTGCTCGATCGCCGCGACGGCATGCCCGTGCGCGTGCGCGACGTCGCCAGCGTCGGCGACGGCAGGGACCTTCGCAGCGGCGCGGCGACGCAGAACGGGCGCGAGGTCGTGCTCGGCACCGTGATCATGCTGGTCG
Organism: Dokdonella sp.; assembly: GCF_051958935.1. Classification (GTDB taxonomy): domain Bacteria; phylum Pseudomonadota; class Gammaproteobacteria; order Xanthomonadales; family Rhodanobacteraceae; genus Dokdonella_A. Next base: position 5,645 of record NZ_JBQCFP010000131.1, read on the forward strand.
GCGCCAACAGCCGCGAGGTCGCGCGCGCGGCGGCGGCGAAACTCGCGGACGCCAACGCGAGCCTGCCCGCGGGCGTGCACGCCACCGCGGTGTACGACCGCACCGCGCTCGTCGACCGCACGATCCGCACCGTCGCGCGCAACCTCGCCGAAGGCGCGCTGCTGGTGATCGCGGTGCTGTTCCTGCTGCTCGGCAACGTGCGGGCGGCGCTGGTGACCGCGGCGGTGATTCCGCTCGCGATGCTGCTCACCGTGATCGGCATGTTGCGCGGTGGCGTATCCGGCAACCTCATGAGCCTCGGCGCGCTCGATTTCGGCCTGATCGTCGACGGCGCGGTGATCATCGTCGAGAACTGCCTGCGCCGTTTCGGTGAGCAGCAACAGCGGCTCGGTCGCACGATGGACGCCAACGAGCGGTTCGAGGTGGCGGCGAGCGCGACCGCCGAGGTGATCCGCCCGAGCCTGTTCGGCCTCGGCATCATCGCGGCGGTCTACCTGCCCGTCTTCGCGCTCGGAGGTGTCGAGGGCAAGCTGTTCCGGCCGATGGCGATCACCGTGGTGCTCGCGCTCGGTGCGGCGATGGCGCTGTCGTTGACCTATGTGCCGGCGGCGATCGCGATCTTCCTCGGCGGCCGCACGGCGGAGCAGGAAAACCGCCTCGTCGCATGGGTGCGGCGCGCATACGCGCCGTTGCTCGCGGCATCCCTGCGCCTGCGCATTCCGGTCGTGGCCGCGGCAACGGCGTGGGTCGTCGCCTGCGGCGTGCTCGCGACGCGCCTCGGCAGCGAGTTCGTGCCTGGCCTCGACGAAGGCGACATCGTCGTGCAGCCGCTGCGCATTCCCGGCACCAGCCTCGGCCAGTCGGTGTCGATGCAGGAAACACTGGAGGCGACCCTCGCGGAGTTTCCCGAGGTCGCGCGCGTGTTCTCCAAGATCGGCACCGCCGAGGTCGCGAGCGACCCGATGCCGCCGTCGGTGGCCGACACGTTCGTGATGCTGAAGCCGCGCGAACAATGGCCCGATCCGCGCATGCCCAAGCCTGCGCTGCTCGCGCGCATCGAGGCGGCGATCACGCGCCTTCCCGGCAACAACTACGAGCTGACCCAACCGATCCAGATGCGCACGAACGAGCTGATTTCAGGCGTGCGCTCCGACGTCGCGGTCAAGATCTACGGCGACGATCTCGACCGGCTCGCGCGCGCGGCGTCACGCATCGAGCGCGTGCTGCGCACGGTCGAGGGCGCCGCCGACGTCCGCACCGAGCAGGTCGGTGGGCTGCCGCTGCTGACGGTCGTGCCCGATCGCGAAGCCCTCGCGCGCTACGGCCTCGATGCATCCGACGTGCAGGCCGCGGTCGCGACCGCGGTCGGCGGCGAAGTCGCGGGCCAACTGTTCGACGGCGATCGCCGTTTCGACATCGTCGTGCGCCTGCCTGATCACCTGCGCCAGGATCCGGCGGCATTGGCCGACCTGCCGATTCCGTTGCCGGCATCGACCAATGCGGATGAAGCGAGCCGCGCCGCGGCCTGGGCCAGCGGTGCGCCGCGCGCGCTGCCCCTGCGCGAGGTCGCGCGGATCGAATCGTGGCTTGGCCCGAACCAGGTCAACCGCGAGAACGGCAAGCGCCGCGTGGTGGTCAGTGCGAACGTGCGCGAGCGCGACCTCGGCGGTTTCGTCGGCGAGGTGCGCCGCCGCGTCGCGGCGGACGTGGCGCTGCCGGCGGGCTACTGGATCGAATACGGTGGCACGTTCGAACAGCTGATCTCGGCCGGTCGGCGCCTCGGCGTGGTGGTTCCGCTCGCGCTCGCGCTGATTTTCGGGCTGCTGTTCACGGCCTTCGGCTCGCTGCGCGATGCGACGGTCGTGTTCAGCGGCGTGCCGCTCGCCCTGACCGGTGGCGTCGTCGCGCTCGCCGTGCGTGGCATACCGCTGTCGATCTCGGCCGGCGTCGGCTTCATCGCCCTGTCGGGCGTCGCGGTGCTCAACGGCCTCGTGATGATCGCCTTCATTCGTCAGTTGCGCGAGCAGGGCGATGCGCTCGACGACGCGATCGTCGATGGTGCGCTGGCGCGACTGCGCCCGGTGCTGATGACCGCGCTGGTCGCGTCGCTCGGCTTCGTGCCGATGGCCTTCAACGTCGGTGCCGGCTCGGAGGTTCAGCGGCCGCTCGCGACGGTCGTTATCGGCGGCATCGTGTCGTCGACCCTGCTGACGCTGCTCGTGCTGCCGGCGCTGTACCGCTGCCTGCAGCGCGAGCGCGCGATCGTCGCTCCCGGCTAGCCGTTCGCAGCGCACGCGGCGGCGCGCGAAAGCAGCAGCGCACGTTCGCGTTCGTTGCGCGTGAGCGCTGCGGCGCGTTCGAACTCGCCGCGTGCTTCGGCGTTGCGGCCGAGCTTGGCAAGGAAGTCGCCGCGCACGCTCGGCAGCAGGTGGTAGTTCTGCAGCGATGCCTCGCCGGCGAGCGAGTCGACGATCGCGAGGCCGTCGGCAGGGCCGTTCGCCATCGCCACCGCGACTGCGCGGTTGTGTTCGACGATCGGCGCGGGCGCGCCGCCGGCGCGCACGCCGTACAGCGCGGCGATGCGCTCCCAGTCGGTTTCCTCGGCGACGCGCGCGCGCGCATGGCAGGCCGCGATCGCGGCCTGCAACGCATACGGGCCCAGCGCCCCGCCGAGCTGGTCCGCGCGCGCGAGCGCGGCGAGGCCACGCTGGATCGCCAGCCGGTCCCACAGCGCGCGGTTCTGTTCGAGCAGCAGGATCGGCTCGCCGTTCGGTCCGGTGCGCGCACGCGAACGCGAAGCCTGGATCTCCATCAGCGCGACGAGGCCGTGCACTTCGGCCTGCTCGGGCATGAGGCCCTGCAGCACGCGGCCGAGGCGCAGCGCGTCCTCGCACAATGCCGGCCGCATCCAGTCATCGCCCGCGGTCGCCGAATAGCCCTCGTTGAACACGAGGTAGATCACCTCGAGCACGGCGGCGAGGCGCTCGGCGAGTTCGGGGCCACGCGGCACTTCGAAGGGTACGTCCGCCGCGGCGAGCGACTTCTTCGCGCGCACGATGCGCTGCGCGATGGTCGCCTCCGGCACTAGGAACGCGCGCGCGATCTCATCGGTGGCGAGGCCACCAAGCACGCGCAGGGTGAGCGCTACGCGCGCTTCCCGGGACAACACGGGATGGCAGGACGTGAACACGAGGCGCAGCAGGTCGTCGCCGATGTCGTCGTCGAGCGCATCGGCGATGTCGGCGTGGCCTTCCTCCTGTTCGGCGACGAGATCGTGTCCGATCTGTTCGTGCTTGCGCTGTTGCAGCTGCTGGCGGCGCATCTGGTCGATCGCGCGGCGTTTCGCCGTCGCCATGAGCCAGGCCGCGGGATTGTCGGGTATGCCGGCGCCCGGCCAGTTCTCCAGCGCGGCGACGAGGGCGTCCTGGGCGAGCTCTTCGGCGAGGCCGATGTCGCGCACCATGCGCGTGAGGCTCGCGATGAGCTTGGGCGACTCGATGCGCCAGATCGCATCGATCGCGCGGTGGATGGAATCGGTCGGCATGGCCGCCGATCACACCATCTCCGCGCGGGCGGCACAAGCACCGCAGTTGCGCGTGCGCGCATCGATCGGTGCGGCGCGGCGCCCGTCGCAGCCAACGGATCGCGCGGTCGCGCGCGGCCGGCGTTCATGTCCGCGGCTCACCCGCAGCGGCATCCACGGCGAAATCCTCCGCTTCGAACAGCGGACGGATCTCGATCTCCGACTCGCCGTGTTCGAACGGATTGGGGCATCGCCGCACCCATTCGATCGCCTCGTCGAGCGAACGCACCTGCCACAACCAGAATCCGGCGACGAGTTCCTTCGCTTCGGCGAACGGGCCGTCGACGATGGTGCGCGCCTTGCCGGAAAAGCGCACGCGCGCGCCGGCCGAGCTGGGCTTGAGGCCATCGGCGGCGAGCAGGATGCCGGCCTTCGCCAGTTCCTCGTTGAAGCGGCCCATCGCCGCCAGCAGCGCCGCGCTCGGCGGATCGCCGCGCTCGGACGCCTCGGTGGCCCGCACCATCACCATGACTCGCATCGTCGCCTCCTCGGGGCGCCGCTGTCCCCGGTGTTTGCGGCTCTCTTCCGGGACGACGAACGGCCGCGCGCCGGATCGACATGTCCGCGCTGTCTGGAACGGCGCGATGCGCCGTTTTCCTCCATACGACCGTAGCCGGCGCGGAGAAGGTGGTTTCAGCCGGTCGATCACGGTCGGTGGCGGCTCGCGCCGCCGCAGGCTCACTCGAGGGAGGGAACGGCATGAAAGGGTTGGCATGGGTCGCGGCCATCGCGCTCGCGACGGGCAGTTTCGCGGCACACGCGTCCACGACGATCGGCGGCCCGTCGGTCGGTCTGTGGGCTCATCCGGGCGACGGTGGCCGCGGCTTCAACATCGACATCCAGGGCGACACGATGATCGTCACCACGTTCATCTACACCGGCAGCGGCGATCCGATCTGGTACCTCTCCTCCGGTTTCTACAACCATGACACGGGGCGGTTCACCAGCACCTACGACAGCTACTCGAACGGCCAATGCTTCGGTTGCCCGGCGCAGCAGCCGGTCGTGCACAGTGCGGCGGCGGGGCCGATCTCGATCCAGTTCCACGACAACCAGTCGGCCACGCTGACGACGCCGGCGGGTTCGCTCGAGATCGTCAAGTTCAACTACGGCTTCCCGTCGCTCACGGGCATGCTGTACGGCGAATGGGTGTTCAGCCTCAATGCCGGCGGGCTCGTCGACGGTGACTGGATCGTGTTCGACCATCCCTACACGGGCTCGGACGGCACGGTCTACGCGGCCGGCCACAGCGACGACGGGTTCAGCCGCGTCGCGCTGGGTACGTACTCGGCTTCCGCGCATCGTTACATCGTCGTGGCGTCGCAGTCCGGCAACTACGTGCACTCCTACGTGCTCGGCATGGACGACCGCCGCGGCCTCGGTTCGGCCTGGGTGCACCTGTCCAGCAACGAGCCGACCGGCGATGGCTCGCTCGCGACCGCCGCGCGCGTCCTGTACGAAGGCGAGCTGATTCCGCTCGGATCGAACCGGGCGGTCAATCCGGCGGCCGCAAATCGCGACCAGCACGATCTCGTCGCGATCGACAAGCGCGCGCTCGACCCCGCGCTCGCGGCCGAATTCGACAAGCTGGGAGCGGCCTTGCGCGAGTACGCCGGGTCGCGGCGCTGACGGTCGCCTCGCCGCCGCGCGATGGCGCGGCGGCGAGCGGGCGATCAGGGCCAGCAGCGCACGACGCGGAGGTCGGTGTCGAGTTCGACCAGTTCCGCGCGCTGGCCGGGCGCGATGCGCCCGCGCTCGGCGCCGATGCCGAGGAACTCGGCCGGCCAGGTCGAGGCCATGCGCAGCGCGTCCTCGAGCGGCACGCCGAGCGTCGCGACCGTGTTGCGCACCGCGCTCGCCATGTCGAGCGCGGAGCCGGCGAGCACGCCGTCGGGCGTCTCGCAGCGGCCGTCGCGGCAGCGGATCGTCACGCCGGCGAGTTCGTAGCTGTCCACCTCCGCGCCGACCGGCGGCATCGCATCCGTGACGAGCAGCAACTTGCCGCGCGGCTTCGCCGCGAGCGCGACGCGCAGCGACGCTGGGTGCACGTGATGGCCATCGACGATGAGCCCGCACCAGCTCGCGCGGTCCTCGAGCGCGGCGCCGACCACGCCCGGCTCGCGCCCCTGCAGCGGCGACATCGCGTTGTAGAGATGGGTGAAGCCGCGCGCGCCCGCGTCGAGCGCGGCCCGCGCCTGCGCGTAGTCCGCGGCGGTGTGGCCGATGCAGACGATCACGCCGCGCGCGACGAGTTCGCGCACGCGCGTGGGCGATACCTGGTCGGGCGCGAGCGTGAGCACGGTAACGCCGCGGCGCAGCGAGCAGACGAGTTCGAGTTCGGCGTCGTCGAGCGCGCGGAACTTCGCCGCATCGTGGGCGCCGCGCCGCGCAGGCGCGATGTACGGGCCTTCGAGGTGGATGCCGAGCACGCCAGGCACGCCCGCGGCGATCGCATCGTCGACCGCGGCGATCGCCGCGCGCATCGTCGCCGCGTCGTCGCTGATCAGGGTCGGCAGGAAACCGGTCGTGCCGTAGCGCCGGTGCGCCGCTCCGATGCGGCGGATCGTCTGCACCGTCGGCGCATCGTTGAACAGTGCGCCGCCGCCGCCGTTGACCTGCACGTCGATGAAGCCGGGCGCGAGCCAATGGCCACCGAGGTCGATCTGCTCGGCCGTTGCACGCACCTCGCGTGCCGGTTCCAGCGCGAGGATGCGGCCGTGCTCGACCACGACCGCGAGGTCGTCGCACAAGCCGTCGTCGACGAGTACGCGGGCGTTGACGAATGCAATCGCCATCAGCGCGTCTCGGTGACCTTGCGCAAGTGCGGCGGCGCGTCGGGATCGCGGCCGCGGCGCAGCGCGAGCGCATTGATCGCGCCGTAGCAGCGATGCACGGCGAGCAGCGGCGCGCAGGCGGGGTCGGCGGTCACCGCGAATTCGAGGTCGCCGCCGCCGGGCGCGGCGACCCACACGCGCGCATCGCGTTCGCGAAAGCGCTCGGCGACCGCGAGCGTGCCGTCGTAGCTGTCGTCGTGCTGGGCGAACAACAGCACCGGGAAACCGCGCTCGACGAGGGTCATCGGCCCGTGCTGCACTTCGGCGGCACTGAACGCTTCCGCGTGCAGACCGCAGGTTTCCTTGAACTTGAGCGCGACTTCCTGCGCGGCCGAGAGGCCGAAGCCGCGCCCGACGACGAACAGGTTCCGTGCCGCGGCTAGGCCGTCGACGAGCGCGGTCCAGTCGTGTTGCCAGCCCCTCTCGAGTGCTTCCGGCACGCGCGCGAGCGCGTCGCGCAGGCACGCGTCGCCGGCCCATTCGGCCGCGAGATGGAGCAGGGCGGAAAGCGAGCAGAGGTAGCTCTTGGTCGCCGCGACGCGGAGCTCAGGGCCTGCATGCAGCGGCACGACGACGTCGGCGGCGGCCGCGAGCGGCGAGTCGACGACGTTGACCATCGCGACGACGCGCGCGCCGGCCTCGCGGGCCGCGCCCGCCTGGGCGACGAGGTCGGGGCTGCGGCCCGATTGCGAGATCGCAAGGAACAACGCGCCGTCGAGTCCGGTGCGCGCCGCATACACCGACTGCACCGATGGCGCGGCCGATGCGGTGGTCACGCCGAGGCGCGTCTCGATGAGGTATTTGGCGAACGTCGCCGCGTTGTCGGAGCTGCCGCGCGCGCCGGTCGCGACGAGCGCCGGGCGCTCGCGCCGGAGCCGCGTCGCGAGTTCGCCGATCACGTCGCGGTTCGCCTCGAGCTGGCGTGCGATCGCCGCCGCCGATTCGCGCACCTCGCGATACATCCGGGTCGATTCGGCGGCAGCGGGCAGGTCGGGCATGGAGTCCTCGGGCACGGCACTCATGGCGCGGTCGTGCGCACGCGCGCGGTCGAGTCGCGGATCACGAGCTGCGGACTGAAGCCGCGGTTGAGATGGATGACGCCGCTGCCGGCCGGCTTGAGTTCGGCGATGAGGCGCAACGCCGCGTGGCGCGCAATGTCTTCGGTCGCCTGTTTGGCGGTGGTCAGCGCCGGCCACGACTGGCGCGAGAAGGGGCTGTCCTCGAAGCCCGCGATCGACAGCTCGTACGGCACGTCGATGCCGTTCGCCTTCGCCGCGGCGAGCACGCCGGCGGCGATCTCGTCATTGGATCCGAAGATCGCGGTCGGCGGTTCGCGCAGCGCGAACAGCCGGCGCGCGCCGCGGAAGCCGTCGTCGAACGAATAGTCGCCCGGGATCACGAGCTTCTTGTCGAGCGGGATGCCGTAGTCCTTGAGCGCCGACTCGTAGCCCTTGAAGCGTTCCGGGCTCGAGCGGTGCTCGGCGCCTCCCCAGAGGAAGCCGATGCGCTGGTGGCCGAGCTGGATCAGGTGTTCGGTGATGTCGTAGGCCGCGTCGCGGTCGTCGACGTAGACACACGGATACCCGTCGGCCGGATCCTCGGCGGCGGAGATGATGCGCACGAAGCGGATGCCGTGCTCGGCGAGGTAGCGGATGAGCTCCATGCGTTCGGACATCGGCGGCGCGAGCACGAGTCCGGCGAGGCGCGCATGGCCGACCAGCTCGCGCAGCTCGTCGGCGAGGTCGGGTGCATTCGAATCGCAGGGATGGATCTGCAGGCCGAAATCCTGGTCGCGACAGGCGGCGAGCACGCCGTTCTGCACGCTGATCACGTAGTACGGATTGGGGTTGTCGTAGACGAGGCCGAGCGCGTGCGAAGTCGCGCCGCGCAGGGTGCGCGCGGCTTGGTCCGGGGCGTAGTCGAGTTCGTCGATCGCGCGCTGCACGCGCTCGCGCGTGTCGTCGCGCACCGACGCCTCGCCGTTGATCACGCGCGACACGGTCTTCAGCGACACGCCCGCATGGCGCGCCACGTCCCTGATCGTCGGTCGGCTCATCGCAGTCCGCTCCGTTGGGCGAAGCGGCATCGTAGCTGCAAACGCATCGTCAATCCGACCGGCCGGCGCGATGGCCGAGCACCGCGTAGTACAGGATGTACAGGTAGCACGGCACCATGATCGCGGCGAACGCGAACTGGAAGTCCACGTGCTCGCGCAGGATCGCGAACGTCTGCGGAACCAGCGCGCCGCCGGCGATGCCCATGATCAGCAGTGCCGAGCCGATCTCGGTCAGCCGCCCGAGGCCCTTGATCGCGAGCGGGAAGATCGCCGGCCACAACATCGCGTTCGCGAAGCCGAGCGCGGCGACCATGCCGACCGAGACATAGCCCCGGGTGAAGTACGCGCCGAGTGCGAGCAGCACGCCGAGCGCGGCGGAGCCCGCGAGGTAGCGCGACTGCGAGACGAAGCGCGGGATCGCGACGAGCCCGGCGACGTAGCCGGCGAGCATCGCGCTCAGCGTGAAGGACGTGAAGAACTTCGTTTCGTCGGGCGGCAGCCCGAAGCCGCGGCCGTAGGTGCCGATCGCATCGCCCGCCATGACCTCGACGCCGACGTAGAGGAACAGGCAGAGCACGCCGAGCCAGAGGTGCGGATAGGCGCGCAGCCCGTCGCGCTGGGCGGCGGCCGCGTTCGCCTCGGCGGCGCGCACCTCCGGCAGCGGCGAGCGCACGATCCACGCGCCGAGCACGGCGAGCACGATCGCCATGCCGAGGTAGGGGAGGTGCACGCGCGCGGCGAACGCATCGAGCAGGGCGCTGCGCGTGGCCGGATCGGCTGCCTGCACCTCGGCCTTGAGGTCGCCGAGCCCGTGCAGCACGAACACGCCGAGCGCGAACGGCGCGAGGATGCCGGCGACCTTGTTGCAGATGCCCATGAAGGCGATCCGCTGCGCCGCGCTTTCGATCGGGCCGAGGATGCTGATGTACGGGTTCGCCGCGGTCTGCAGCAAGGCGAGGCCCGCGCCGATGACGAACAGGCCGCCGAGCGCGCCCGGATACCAGCGCTGCACCGCGAACTGGCCGAACGCGAGGGCGCCGAGCGCCATCACGAACAGGCCGAACGCCATGCCGCGCTTCATGCCGGTGCGGCGCAGGATCGCCGCGGCGGGCAGGGCGAGGAAGAAGTACGAGAGATAGAACGCCATCAGCACGAGGAACGCATTGACCGTGTCGAGCTCGAAGGCGAGTTCGACGAACTGGATCAGCGGACCATTCATCCAGGTCACGAAGCCGAAGATGAAGAACAGCAGCCCGATGATCAGCATCGGCGCGTGCCGGCTCGGCACGGACGTGTTCGCGGCGGTGGCGACCATCGAGACTCTCCTCTCGCCCTGACCGGTCTGGCGCGGGCGTATTAACGTTGTCATCTCGCGCCACGGCGAGGCCGGTGACGCGCAATCTGCGGCATTTATGGCGCTGGCCTGCGATCTGTCGGCGTCCCCAATGCCTGCCGAATGGTAGCTGCGTTGGGCTCCCGGGTTCATTTTGCAGTGCAAGTTGACAACGTTGTCAAGCGCATCGAGACTGCCCGCGTCTCGAGGTCGCCCCCGCCTGGTGGAGCGGCACTCACCAGTCAGTTCCCGGGGAATGGGTTGAACGAGAACCGCTACCGCATCGCCTCGCGTACCGCCGGCCAGCCGCTCATCGCCGCCGATGTCGGCGGCACCCACGCGCGCATCGCCTCGATCGTGCCGGTCGCCGGCGAGCGCGGCAGCGCGTTCGCGATCGGCGACTACTGCAAGTACGCCTGCGCGGAGTTCCCGAGCCTTGCCGCTATCATCGAGGCGTTCCGTGCGAGCCACGTGCACACGCCGGTGGCCTCGGCCGCGCTCGCGATCGCCGGTTTCGTCGTCGACGACGCGGTCGTCAACGTGAACCTGCCGTGGCCGGTCTCGCTCTCCGAGTTGCGCTCGCGCCTCGGTCTCGCCGACCTCGCGGTGGTCAATGATTTCGAGGCGGTCGCGTACGCGGTCGGCCACGTCGACGATGCGAGCGCGCTGCTGCTCGGCGGCCCGGCCGAACACCGTCCCGGGCCGATGCTCGTGGTCGGACCCGGCACGGGGCTCGGTGGCGCCGTGCACATCGCGCAGGACGGGCGGCCGGTGATCCTCGCAACCGAGGTCGGCCAGGCGACGCTCGCCGCGACCACTGATTTCGAATTCGACGTGCTGCGCGAACTGCGCAAGCGCAGCCCGCGCGTGCTGATCGAGCACGTGCTGTCGGGCACCGGGCTCACCAACCTGCATGCGGCGATCCGAGCGCTGCGCGGCGCGCCGCCGCTCGCGCAGACGCCGGCGCAGATCAGCGCCGGCGCGCTCGCCGGCAGCGACGCGCTCGCGGCGGAAACGGTCGAGGTGTTCTGCGGCTGGTTCGGCAGCGTGCTCGGCGACCTCGCGCTGCTTTACGGCGCGCAGGGCGGCATCTACCTCGCCGGCGGCGTGCTGCCGCAGATGAAGGAGCTGCTGGTGCGCAGCCGCTTCATCGAGCGTTTCCTCGACAAGGGCGCGATGCGCGAAGCGCTCGCGCGCACTTCGATACGCCTCGTCGACCATGCACAGCTCGGTGTCATCGGCGCCGCGAGCTGGTACTTCGACAGCGACCACGGCGGCCGCCGAGCGGCGGCTGCGCAACGAACCGGGACGAAAGCGACGACGGATTGACACGAGCCGGCGAGCGGCGCGCAGCGAACGCGTCCGCAGACCAACCACTGGAGGAGGGGTTCACCGTGAAGAGCAGGACCTGCAGGAAAACGATGCTGTCGGCGAGCATCCTCGCCGCCTTCGCATTCGCCGCCGCGGCGCATGCGGCGGAATCGTCGGTTGCCGCCGACGAGTCCGCGGACGCCTCGGCCGAGGGCGCCGCCGGCGCGGCGCAGGACGACGCGCGCGCGCAGGAGATGGACGCGATCGTCGTGCATGGCATCCGCGAAAGCCTCAAGGCATCGCTCGATACCAAGCGCGACGCCAATGCGATCGTCGATGCGATCACCGCCGAGGACATCGGCAAGTTCCCGAACACGAACGTCGCCGAGGCGATGGTGATGATCCCGGGCGTCACGCTGGATCGCCGCTTCGGCCAGGGCGAGCGCGTCAGCATCGACGGCACCGATCCGAGCCTCAACCTGTCCTTCATCGATGGCCACCCCGTCGCGCAGGCGATCTGGCTCTACGGCGAGCAGCCGAACCGTGGCTTCGACTACACCCTGCTCGCGCCGGAAATCCTCGGACGCCTCGAAGTGTACAAGTCGTCCGAAGCGCGCCTGCCGGAAGGCAGCCTCGGCGGCACGGTCATGATGCACACGCGCCTGCCGCTCGACCTCGACGTGAACACGATCGCGGGATCCGTCGGCTACAACTACAATGACCAGGCCGAGGACGGCAAACCGAACGCGTCGGTGCTCTACAGCTGGAAGAACGACCAGGGCACGTTCGGCTTCAACATCGCCGCGCAGCACTACGAAGAATCGGTCGATCGCCAGGGCATCGAGATCTTCGGCTACCACCCGGTGTCCGAATACGCGGCGGCGAGCCCGGCGATCGCCGCCCAGGTCGCGAATGGCTCGCTCGACGCGAACGCGCTCGTGCCCGACGAGATCAACGCGGCGTACTTCCAGCAGGAGCGCAAGCGCAACAGCGCGGTCGTCAACCTGCAGTTCAAGCCGGACGAACGTTTCGATGCGACCTTGAGCGGGATCTACATCAAGGAGAGCTTCGACAACTACAACCAGTCGGTCTACAACTTCCTGCACTGGAATACGGCCACGATGGCCGCGGTCGACAGCTTCACCCAGGGCAACCATGGCCTCGTCACAGGCGGGCACTCCGCGGGCGAGGGCGCCGGCATCATCTACGACAACCAGCTGCGTTCGTCGGAAGTCACCACCAAGGGCCTGGACCTGCGCGGCGCTTATCACGGCGAAGGCTGGAACCTCGCGGGCCAGATCGGCTCGACCAAATCGGACAACCCGAAGATCAGCCAGTACCTGCTCGAGCCGGTCTACTTCGGCGGCTTCAGCTGGGATGATCGCCACGGTTACTCGTTCGACGACCCCGCCGCGGGACGCGACCCGGCCAACTGGGGCGGTGGCTGGCTCGGTAACAACGGCGTGTTCATGGCGCATGCGAAGGACCGTTACGGCCAGCTCGACTTCGGCAAGGATTTCACGGGGGGCTGGATCAATCGCCTGCTCGTCGGCGTGCGCTACGCCAAGCACGACGAAAACTACGGCCTCAACGTCTACGGCGGCGTCACGCCGGGCACGCTCGCCGACGTCGGCACGATATCGCCGACCGACATCCTCGACGAGTTCTCCGGTTTCTCGCCCGACCAGGCGCACCACCTGCAGGTCGGCGAGCGCAACATCCTCAACTGGATCCGCAACAGCCATCTCGACTTCGCGCATCCGGACCCGGGCAGCTACCTCAACAACACCTGGGCGCTGACGCAGGAGAATTCGGCCGCGTACGTGCAGGTCGACTTCGGTAACGACGTCTGGCGCGGCAACGTCGGCGTGCGCTACGTGCACACCGAGCAGGAAGGCTCAGGCTTCAACCTGCCGGGCAGCGTCGCGCCGGTGCTGCCGGCGCCGGCGGGCTGGTACCAGACCAAGGAATCGTCGATCAACAACTGGTTGCCGTCGTTCAACATCGCCTACGACGCGGCACCCGACGTCGTATTGCGCCTGTCCGGCGCGGAGGTGATCGCCTGGGCGCCGTACAACCAGATGGTCAACAACACGTTCCTCAACGACACCGTGCTCACCGGCAGTGGCGGCAACGCCGACCTCGAGCCGTACAAGTCGGTGAACTTCAACCTCTCGGCCGAGTGGTACTTCGCCGAGCAGTCGGTGATCGCGGGCTCCATCTTCTTCAAGCACGTGCTCAACTACATCGACACGATGCCGTCGACCGAGCGCCACTACAACTCGATCCGCGACACCGATCCGACGCAGTGGGATTCGCTGGTCGGCAGCCACGGCTGCACCGCCGACGGCTTCTGCGACTACGACATCTCGCGTCCGCGCAATGCGGGCACGGCCAAGATCAAGGGTGCCACGCTCACCTACCAGCAGGCGTTCGGCAGCACCGGCTTCGGCATGGTCGCCAACTACACCTACGCCGACGGCGAGACGAGCCAGGGCACGCCGATGCCGTACCAGTCGAAGAATTCGATCAGCGTCGGCCCGTACTACGAGAACGGCCCGTTCAGCGCGCGCATCAATTACAACTGGCGCGACCACTACCTGGCCGGCGGCTACGTCGCCGGTGCGCCGCCGGCGGTCGTCGACGACTACGCCGACCTCGGCCTCAGCCTCGGCTGGAAGTTCAACCAGAACTTCATGGTCACGTTCGATGCGATGAACCTGCTCAACGAGAAATACCACCAGTACGCGGTTGGCAACGAGGACCAGCTGTTCGGCGAATACACGACGGGCCGGCGCTACATGGCGAATCTGCGCTTCAACTTCTGACGACTCCAACGTGCGACATTCGCGGGCCGGCTCACCCCGGCCCGTCTTTTTTTTTTTGTAGAACCCTCGCGCTCGCCCGTCTCCCGGCGGGAGTGGGGGAGGGATGAAGGTCCGGCCGGGGCGATTCGGGTTCCATCAGTCCTTCATTCCCATTCGGAACAAGTCCAGAAAAACGCAGGAGGTGTTGCACATGCGCCGATGGTCGATACCCGGGTTGCTCCTCCTCGCCGCCTGCGCAACGAATCCGCCGCCCCCGCGCGCGGCGGCGCCGCTGCCGCCGCTGCTGCCGTGGCCGGCGCAGCTCGAGGCCGGGCATGGCCACTACATGCTGCGTGAAGGTGCCCGGCTCGATGCCGGGGGCGGTGACGAGGCGCTCGCGATCGCGCGTGGCTTCGCCGCGCGCATGGCCGATGATCGCGGCCTGCATCTCGATGTCGCCGCGGCCTCGAATGCACGCGATGCGGCGATCGCGTTTTCGCTGCGTCCGGGCGATGCCGCCTTGCCCGCAGGCGAGGGCTATCGCCTCGTCGTCGATGCGGCGCATGTCGAACTCGCCGCACGCGAAGCGCGCGGCCTGTTCCGCGGCAGCACGACGCTGTGGCAGCTCGCCACGGCGACGATGACGCCGACGGCGACGATCGAGCTGCCGGCCTTGCGCATCGAGGACCAACCGCGATTCGCCTGGCGCGGCGCGATGCTCGATTCCGCGCGCCACTTCCAGTCGCCCGCATTCGTCAAGCGCTTCATCGACGAACTCGCGCTCGCCAAGCTCGACGTGCTGCACTGGCATCTCACCGACGACCAAGGCTGGCGCATCGAGATCAAGCGCCATCCCCGCCTCACCGAAATCGGCGCATGGCGCCGTCCGGCCGGTGCTGCGGGCACCGATGTCGACGGCAAGCCCGTCCGCTACGGCGGCGTCTACACGCAGGATGAACTCCGCGACATCGTGCGCTACGCGGCCGAGCGCTACGTGACGATCGTGCCCGAGATCGACATGCCCGGGCACATGCAGGCGGCGATCGCCGCCTACCCGGAACTCGGCGCCTCACGCGACGAGCCGGTCGTCTCGCCCGACTGGGGCGTGCACCGATATCTGCTCGCCGTCGACGAACCCACGATCGCATTCATGCAGGACGTGCTCGACGAAGTCGTCGATCTGTTCCCCTCGACGTACATCCACATCGGCGGCGACGAGGCGGTGAAGGACCAGTGGAAGGCATCGGCGCCCACGCAGGCGCGCATGCGCGAACTCGGGCTCGCCGACGAAAACGCGCTGCAGGGCTGGTTCATCGCGCGCATGCAGAAGCACCTCGCCGCGCGCGGCCGCAAGTTGATCGGCTGGGACGAGATCCTCGAAGGCGGCGTGCCGGCGGACGCCGCGGTGATGTCCTGGCGCGGCACGAAGGGCGGCATCGAGGCGGCGAACGCGGGCCATCCGGTCGTGATGGCGCCTTCGCCGGATCTCTATTTCGATCATCTGCAGAGCGATGCGGGCGACGAGCCCTCCGGCCGACCGGATCTGCGCACGCTCGCCGACGTCCATGCGTTCGATGCGACCGCCGACATGGGCGCGTCCGCTGCGGGCCGAGTGCTCGGAGCGCAGGCGAACCTCTGGAGCGAACACATGCGCACGAGCGCGATGGTCGAACACGCGGCGTTCCCGCGTCTGGCCGCGCTCTCCGAAGCGTTGTGGTCGCCGCGCGAATCGCACGACTGGCGCGGCTTCGTCTCGCGCCTCGTGCCGCAGATGGAACGCTGGCGGGCACACGGCATCGCCGCGGCGCAGAGCGCGTTCGAAGTGCGGTTCACCGACACGCCGCAAGGCGTCGTATTGTCGAACCAGGCCGGCCTGCCGATGCGCTACACGTTCGACGGGCGCGAGCCCGATGCACGCTCGCCGATCTACGCCGGCGGCGCGCTGACGCCGCCGGCCGCAACCGTCATCCGCGCCGCAAGCTGGTTCGATGGCCGGCGCGTCGGCCCCGTGGTCGCACGCGCGCCGGACGCCGGGCTGCGTCGTGCGAGCAACGAACTCGCGCAGTGCAGCGGCAAGCTCGTGCTGCGTATCGAGGACGACGCCCCGGCGCAAGGCCCGCGCGCGTTCTTCGACGTCGACCTGTTCGATCCGTGCTGGACATGGCCGCATGCGCCGCTCGATGGTGCCACGCGCATCCGCGTCGCGGTCGGCCAGCTGCCGTACAACTTCCAACTCGGCGACGACACGGCGAACATCGTGCCCAGGCCGTCGCCCGCGACGCCCTCCGGCGAGCTGCGTGTCCTCGACGGATGCGCGGGCGAGCCCCTCGCGATCCTGCCGCTCGAGCGGGCGCGCACGAACGCGGGCGCGAGCGTGCTCGAGGCCGCGTTGGCGCCGCGGCCGGGGGTCCACGATCTCTGTTTCGTCTTCAGCGGAGAAGGGCACGATCCGCTGTGGGCGATCGATACCGTCGAACTGCTTCCGCCCTGAAACGGGCGGTCCGTTCAGAAGCCGCCGCCCGCATCGAGCCATGCCTGCTCTTCGCGCGTACTGGTGCGACCGAGGGCGGCATTGCGATGCGGGAAGCGGCCGAAGCGCACGATCACGTCGCGATGCGCAATCGCATACCTCAGGTAGTAGTCCTCGCCCATCGCGGTTAACAGCGCGAGCGACCGGTCCTGGTCGGCGAGCGCTTCGGAATGTTCGAACGGCATGTAGAAGAACAGGCGCAGTTCCTGTCCGACCGCGCGGTCATGGCCGGCGTCGATCGCTTCCGTCGCGATCGTTCGTGCGAGGCCGTCGGTGGCGAATGCATGCGCGCTGTTGCGGAACACATTGCGTGGCACCTGGTCGAGCAGCAGCACGAGTGCGAGCGCACCCTCCGGCGTTGCGCGCCAACCGTCGAGTTCGCGCCGCGCCGCAGCATGATGCGCGGCCGCGTAGCGCTCGCGCAGCGCCGCATCGAACGCATCGTCGCGGCCGAACCACTTCGTGGTGCCGGCGTGCTTCCAGAATGAAACGAGATCGAAGGGTTCGGCGTTCACGGGCAATCAGGATGGGTGGCGTGTGATCCCGTGAATCTATCCGTGAAGGACGCGACGGGCCAGCGGTGAAGGGCGCGCGGCGGGAAGCGGCGAGGATGCCCCGGCCCGTCGCCATCCGTGAGACGCGCTTCGCAGAGCCTGCGGCTCCCCACGAACAGGAGGCCGCCATGCATCCGACGAAGCCGATGTCCCCATGCCTTGTCCCGCTCGCCGTTCCGGGTTCGCGCCGCGTCGAGCGCTGTTATGCCATCCATGGCAAGGGTCGTGCACGGCCCCCGCTGCGCAGCGCACGCATCGAACTCGTGCTCGTCGACGAGGCGCGTGACGTCTGGAACGTGCTCGGCTTCCATGCCGATGCGGGACGTTTCACGAGCGACGCGGTCAACCGCGAAGCAGACTGGCGCATCCTCGGTTGGCGCATGGCCGACGGTACGCGGCCGCTCGGCGATTACGATGCCGTCGATCCCGAACTGGCGCAGCTCGATCACCTGCCGAGCCCGGATCCGTTCGGACTGCGCGAACCGCCGGCGCGGGGAGAAGCGGTCCCGCTTTGACGGCGGTGCGCCGGCGACGGCGGCCTAGCCGACGATCCAGTCCTTGCTGCGGCTGTCGCTGAGGAAGGCGATGTCTTCGACGAGGTCGGGGTACGACTGGCCGAGCGTGAACGTACCGGCGATCCAGTGCAGCGGTATGCCGTCGGTACGATCGGGCTGGTCGACGTAGACGACGCCGTCGTCGGCTGCGAAGACCGTCCGATCGCCCTTCGCGAGCTGGTCGTGCACGCGCTGTGCGAGTACGGCCGCGCCTTCCGAAAGACGGCCGATGCGCAGGGCACTGCGACCCGGAGTCCTGAGGCGAGCGTGCATGATGAATCCTCCGTATCAATCGGGTGCATTCTGCGCGGCGGCCAGGCCCAGCCACTCGCGCCCGGCGACGAGGCGGTACAGCGGCAGCTCGGCACGGTCGAGCTCGTCGACGAGTCGCGAAGCGAGATGGATCGCACGGCGCTCGCCGATGCTGAAATCGACGTAGCCGTCGTACCACTGAAAACCCGCAGGCGATCGCGATGCCTGTTCGATGCGACACGCTTCGTGGTGCTCACCGGGCCAGAAGCGCGCGATGAATGCATTGACTGCGGATTGCGCGTCGCTGTCCGCCTCGAACACGACGACCTGTTGCCATCCGGCTTTTGGATTCATGGCGATGCTCACGGCGACGGTTTCCCTGTCGGCGGCCGGCGATGTGCGGGCCTCGCGACGCAAGCTACGCCACGACGGGGGCCGCATCAATGGGAAAAATATTCCCACGACGAACCACCGGCAACGCCGCGATCTCGAAGGGGATTGCGGTGCGGGTCGGTGCGCCTGCTGGGTGGCGATCGAGCGAAGCGCACGCGATGAATCGCCGCTAAGCCTCCCGCGCAGCATTCATGTTCGACTCCGTGCGCCATGCCTAACGTCGATCGCGTGGACGAGCCTTCAAGCAGGAGCGACGTGATGAAGACGAAGACCTGGCACATCACCGGACGCGACGAACGCGACTGGCGTCTCGAGGAAAAAGGGGAGTTGCTGATCCGCTTCGATTATCGCGACGACGCGATTCGCGAGGCCGCGCGGCGCGCACATGCGCGCGAGGCGGATGGCGAGCAGGCGCACCTCGTGATCCATCGCCTCGACGGCACGGTCGAGCGCGAGATGCACTTTGGTGGGCCGGCGTTCCGGCCGCGCTGAGCGGACAACGCGGGGCCGTCTCGCATGACGGCCTCGCAGCATGCGTGCGATCGGGGTCCCAGCGAGCCGGCGGCGTCTCGCATGGCGCTCCCGCAGGCATCCGTGAAATGTCACGCGACCTGCGCTTCGCCGAAAGCGAGATCATCGGCCCAGCGGGCAGCGGGTTCGGCGGTGCGCTCGGCCGCGGGGAGTTCTTCCGCCGCCACTTGCCTGTCGAACGTGCCTGTGCGCTCCACGCCGAGATGATCCTGGAGTGCGGCGAGGCGCACGCACTCCGTCGCGACGAGTTGCGCGGCGGTAGGATCGCCATTCGCCACGGCGAGTTCGATCGCCGCCACGAGCGCCTCGCTCCGCTCGGCGACGACGGTTCGCGCCGGCGACGGCGTCTCCGGATCGATCCCGCGCGCCGAAAGGAGTTCCACGAGGTGGCGTTCGCGCCCGCGCGTGCTCGCGAGGTAGGAGTGCCATTCCTTGCTCAGGCTTTCGTCGATCGCCACCGGTATGGCGGCGCTGTAGACCTTGATGCTGCCGCGCTCGGTTTCGAGAGCCTGCAGCAAGCGCTCGCGCGCATGTGCGCGATCGACGGCCATGTTCTTCATGAGGAGTTCCTCGGCGGAAACGAACCACTGATGATGGCGCCCCCACCGAAACCTCGGATGAATCGCCGGGCAGATGAACGAATCGGCTGCAGGGGCCATGCCCGTTCCGCATCGAGTCACGTCCGAGCATGAAGGCTTGGCCTGCGTCCGTCATCATCTGCAGGAGAACGACATGCCACGCGGCGACAAGTCCAGCTACAGCTCGAAGCAGAAGCGCCAGGCCGAACACATCGAGGAAGGCTACGAGAAACGCGGAGTCTCGAAGAAGACCGCGCAGAAGCGCGCGTGGGCGACGGTCAACAAGCAGGACGGCGGCGCGAAGGGGACTGCGGCGAAGAAGAAGACCGCCAGGAAGGCCGCGAAGAAGACGTCGGCCAGGAAAACGTCCGCGAAGAAGACTCCGGCGAAACGGAGTTCGGCGCGGAAGTCGCCGGCCGGGCGCGCCCCGAAGAAGTCCGCGGGCAAGCGCGCGTCCACCAGCAAGCGCACGTCGGCGAGCAAGCGCACCTCGTCGAGCCGCTCCGCTGCGGCGAAGAAGGCCGCGAGCACGCGCGCACGCAACAAGCGCTGAAACGCTGGACGATCCATCGCGACCACTCGCAAGGAGAACCGACATGCTGCGCACGATCGTGCTCGTCCTGCTGTTGCTACTCATCCTCGGCGCGCTGCCGATCTGGCCGTACAGCTCGGGATGGGGTTACTACCCGAGCGGCGGCGGCCTGCTGCTGCTGATCATCCTGCTCGTGCTGCTGTTCCGTTAGACGCGGCAACGTCATGGCGTCGAGGAGCGCGGTCCTCGCGATCGACCTCATCAACCCGTTCGACTTCCCGGGTGCGTCATCGCTGCTGCGCGAAACGAATCGGATACTGCCCAACGTGCGTCGCGTGCTCCGGCGCGCGCGCGCGGCGGACGTGCCGGTAATCTACTGCAACGACAATTTCGGCCAGTGGCGGTCGGATTTCCGCAGCAACGTGGACCTGTGCGCCGGCGAGGGAGCGGCCGGCGCCGAAGTCGTGCGAGAGATCGTGCCGTCCATGCTCGACTATTTCGTGCTCAAGCCGAAACACTCGGCGTTCTTCGAGACGCCACTGCGCATCCTCCTGAACCAGCTGGGCGTCAAGCGCCTCGCGCTGGTCGGCATCGCCGCGGATTCGTGCGTGCTCAACACGGCGCTCGATGCGCATATGCGCGAGTACGAGGTCGCGGTCGTGCGCGATGCGGTCGCCTCAGAAACGTCCGCGCGCACGCGCCGCGCGCTGGAACTCCTGCGCACCGATCGCCCGGTGCGCGTGATCGGCACTCGCGCGGCGTTGCGATGGCTCGGTGCCTAGCTTCCGGTCTGCGCGTGCGGCGCGTCGACCGGCTTGGACTGGGGTGAATCCTTCTGGCGCAGGAAGATCGACAGCACGACGAGCGAGAGCACGGCGAGGAATTCGCTCTGCCAGTTCTGCATCGATTCGAACCAGAACTGTGCCCCCGTAACGTGATCGAGCAATGTTTCGGGCGGCCGTCCCGAAGCGGCGCGCTCCGCGGCTTCGAGCCTCCAGCTGCCGATCGCATGCCCCGTGAACGCAATCGCGAACAGCGTGAACATCGCGATCGACAGCGACCGCTCGTAGAGCGCGCGCCACGCACCGCCCGCACGCGCCGGCCACGGCGCCGGGCCAGCGGCGATCTCCTCGTGTTCCTCCGATGGATCCAGCGGCCGCGATTCGGCTGAACCGCGTTGGCGCAGATGTACCGTGAGCAGCACGTACATGCCCATCTGCAGAAATTCGCTTTCCCAGTTCTCCATCAGTGCCGACACGAAATGGCCGCTACCGAGGTACGCGACCAGGCCGAGCGGATTGCTTCCTTCGCGCAGCAGCTCATCGTTGTAGGCCGCGTGACCGAGCAATACCTGTGCGACGAGGCAGGCGGCGAAGATCGCCGTGAGCGCCAACGAGAGGCTGTTCGATCGCAGCATGGTCATCCTTCCGAGCTTCCTTGAAGAAGAACCATCGTGCGTCACGCCGATGAATCAGCCCTAAGCCCCTGCAGCAGGGATTCATGCTGTGCTTCACGCCGCGCACCTAGCCTCGTCGTCCCGCCTTGGAGATCCGGCATGACTACGACCCATCGCCCCCTGGCGCTCGTCACGGGCGCATCCTCCGGAATCGGTTTCGAACTCGCGAAGCTCGCGGCCCAGGATGGCCACGACCTCGTCGTCGCCGCGGATACGCCACTGGAAGAGGCCGTGCGCGAACTCGAAGGACTCGGCACGCACGTCTTCGCGGCGCATGTCGATCTCTCGACCCAGGAAGGCGTCGAACAGTTCCTTTCCCTCGCCGGTGACCGCCCCGTCGACGCGCTGTTCGCGAACGCGGGCCATGGGCTCGGCCATGCGTTCCTCGACCAGGCGTTCGATGAGATCATGCACGTCGTGAATACCAACGTATCGGGCACGCTCTACTTGCTTCACCGCGTCGGTCGGCGCATGCGCCAGCGCGGCAACGGTCGCATCCTCGTGACCGGCTCGATCGCCGGCTACCAGCCGGGGAGTTATCAGGCGGTTTACAACGCTTCGAAGGCCTTCGTCGATTCCTTTGCGCTCGCGCTCCGGGACGAACTCAAGGACACCGGCGTCACCGTGTCCTGCCTCATGCCGGGCGTGACCGACACGGAGTTTTTCGAGCGGGCCGGGCTGCTCGACACGAAGATGGCGCATGCGAAGAAGATGGACCCCGCGGTGGTCGCCAAGGTCGGCTACGACGCGATGATGGATGGCGAGGCGGACGTGATCGCGGGCTGGAAGAACAAGGTCGAGGCGGCGCTCTCGAACATCACGCCGGGCGAGCACCTGGCCGCGCACCACGGCAAGCTCGCCAAGCCGGGCAGTGCGCAGACGCGCCACTGACGCGGCGGAGCGCGGCGATGGACGGCTGGTTCCATCTCTCGATGCCGTGGTGGGCGTTCGCCGTGCGCGGCGCCGTCGCCTACGTCGGTTTGCTGCTGCTCATGCGGCTTGCGGGCAAGCACGCGTTCGGCGAGATGTCGCCGTTCGACATCGTCGTGCTCATCCTCGTGGGCGGCGCCTTGCGCACGGCGATCATCGGCGACGATACGTCGGTCCTCGGTCCCTTCGTCGCGGTCGCGGCGATCCTCGTCGTCGACACCGTGCTGGCCCGGCTCGCGGCGCGCAGCGCGTGGTGCAACCGTCTCATCGAGGGCCGCGCCTCATTGCTCGCGAAAGCGGGCGCTCTCATCCCTGGCCGGCTCGAGCGCCACGGCATCGCGCGGGCTGCGTTCGAGCGCGAGCTGAGGACCCACGGAATCCATTCGATCCATCAGGTCGACGAGGCGCGGCTGGAGGCGAACGGCCGCATATCCTTCATCAAAGGAGTACGCCATGAACACGAAGCATCGTAAGTCGGACGAACAGGTGAGCCCGCACCGAGACGCGGGCATGAACGACCCAGAACCGTCCGTGTCCGACGGTCGGCGTACAGGTCGCAAGGAACCCGGCAAGTCCCCGGAATTCAGCGAGGACGAAGCGGCGGACGAAGACGGCGAGGCGTGAGCCTCGCGAGCGGGAAGCGGGTGAGTGCGTTGCCCGCCTCGCGCCCCGTTGCCGCATTCATCCCGGCTCGCGCTCGGGATGGTCGTAGCCGTACGCGCGCTTTCCTTCGACCGCGCCGGCATCGTCGTGGATGACGAGTTCGGCGATGCCGCCGTCATCGACGACCTTGCGGCCACGCGCTTCGCCCGCGTGTTCGCCTTCTTCACGCGTGCGGAACGAAGCGACCGACTGGCCATCGTATTTCAGGTGCCACAGGCCGTCGTCGACGCTGCGGACGAGGTGCATGACGTAGCGGGGCATCATCGCAGGCTCCTCCAATCCGATGGGATGGTGGACAGGAGAACAGACGCGAGCTGAATGCCGAGCGACGTCGAAGCGCGCCGTGCGCCCGTTGATCAGCTACGCGGCGTGGCGTGAATCCTGCCACGGCACGAGGATGCCGATCGCGGCGAGCCGCGGCGCGACGCTCGCGCGCACGTCGTCGGCGATGTCGTGGATCGCGATTCCCGGCGAGTAGATGCCGACGATTTCGTCCATCGCGTGGTCGGCGGCGTAGACGGTTGGCTGCGCGTATACGGTGCCGTCCGGATCGACGAACACGGTGGTCGGCACGCGATACGCCTTCACGGCCTTGAACGCTTCTTCCGCGAGGCGGTACGGCTCGGCGGAGATCTTCCCCAACTTTTGCGGCGAGACGAGCTCGTCGATGATGTCGTGCATGACGCTGCCCCTGGGTCATTCGCAACGGGACGCGAACGTAACCGTCCCCCCGGGCCGCCGCAACGGGAAAGTTTTACTCGTTCAGGCGGCGGATCGGTTGCCCGGCTGCGATGGGAAGTCCCCGCACTGCCTCGCGCGCAGCGACATCCGGTTGAGCATTCTTGAACGCGAAATTCACGCCCCTCGGGGCACTGTCCGCGCTGCGAATCCACCGAGGAGGACATTCATGCAACCCGAATGGCGCCCGATCGGCCTTGTCGAAACCCCCAATCCCATCGTCAAGCTCGCCTGCGATGCTGCACCGAGCCGATACCGTGCCTCGCTGAGATCGAACAGCGCGTCGACGTCGCGATGGGAGCTATCGGTCAACTACGCGCGTGGCGAATCGCGTGGGGCCGTCGCGGCACGCGCGCTGATGCGCACCGTGACCCTGCTGGCATCGTCACAGCGTTTCCGCTCACGATCCTCGCCGGCGAGCAATGGCTTGCCGCCGATGAAGCCGCCTCGCAGCACTAGCGGGGCGCGCGCAAGAACA
>NZ_JBQCFP010000132.1:0-16422 GCF_051958935.1 Dokdonella sp.
GAAATGGTCATGCCGGGCGACAACGTGAAGATGGTCGTGACGCTGATCGCGCCGATCGCGATGGACGAGGGCCTGCGCTTCGCGATCCGCGAAGGCGGTCGTACGGTCGGCGCGGGCGTGGTCGCGAAGATCATCCAGTAAAGAGCCCTGAATACCCACACGCCAGTAGCTCAATTGGCAGAGCAGCGGTCTCCAAAACCGCAGGTTGGGGGTTCGAGTCCCTCCTGGCGTGCCATACGACGAGGAACCAGGCGGGGACCCGCTGATCGACGCGCAGGCGCGGTCGCAGCATCGGGAAGTCGCCACGAGATATGAACGCCAAGGTCGAAAAAGCGGGCGCGTCGAATGCGCTCGATGTCGTGAAGCTCGTGCTTGCCGGCGCGCTGCTGGTCGCGGGTCTGGTCGCGTACTACTACTTCGCGGACTGGAACGGCTGGGCGCGGCTGGGCATGCTCGTGGTCGGCGTGATCGCCGCCGCGACCGTCGGTGCGTTCACCGGTGTCGGCCGCTCGGTGCGCGAATACATCACCGAATCGCAGTTCGAGCTGCGCAAGGTCGTGTGGCCGACGATGGACGAGACCCTGCGTACGACGCTGGTCATCGTCGTCGTCGTGATCATCCTGAGCCTCCTGCTCGGGCTGATCGATCTCGTGCTGAAGTGGGTCGTCCTCGACCACCTGCTGAAACTCGGCAGTTGAGGACCTCGCCATGAGCAAGCGCTGGTACGTGGTGCACGCCTACTCGGGCTTCGAGCATACGGTCGCCCGCTCCCTGAAGGAGCGCGTCGCGCGCGCCGGCATGCAGGAGAAGTTCGGCGAGGTGCTGGTGCCGACCGAGGAAGTCATCGAGATGCGCGGCGGGCAGAAGCGCCGCAGCGAACGCAAGTTCTTCCCCGGCTACGTGCTCGTGCAGATCGAGACGCACGACGAGGGCAAGGCGTTGAAGATCGACGACGAGTCGTGGCATCTCGTCAAGGAAACGCCGAAGGTGATGGGCTTCATCGGCGGTACCGCCGATCGTCCGTTGCCGATCAAGGATTCGGAAGCCGAGGGCATCCTGCAGCGAGTGCAGGAAGGCGCCGAGAAGCCGCGGCCGAAGGTGCTGTTCGAGCCGGGCGAGATGGTGCGCGTCATCGAGGGTCCGTTCAATGACTTCAACGGCGTGGTCGAGGAAGTCAACTACGAGAAGAGCCGCCTGCGCGTGGCGGTGCTCATCTTCGGCCGGTCGACGCCGGTCGAGCTGGAATTCGGCCAGGTCGAGAAGGCCTGAGAAGCGTTCCCGACGGCTTCTGAAAACCTGCTATACTTTCCGGCTCCCCGCATGGCCGGGAGTGCGACCGGCCGCCCAGCGCGGCCGTCGGCGCACGTGGGATTCGATGCGTGAAGCCGGGACACGTGAAATTCCCGGCGCGATGGGGAGCCTGACCAACAGGCGCTTGCACCCGGAGAACGAACAATGGCAAAGAAGGTAGTCGGTTACATCAAGCTGCAGGTGAAGGCCGGTCAGGCCAACCCCTCGCCGCCGGTCGGTCCCGCCCTCGGTCAGCGCGGCCTGAACATCATGGAGTTCTGCAAGGCGTTCAATGCCGCCACGCAGAAGCTCGAGCCGGGCCTGCCGATCCCGGTCGTGATCACCGCGTATTCCGATCGTACGTTCACGTTCATCACGAAGACGCCGCCGGCGACGATCCTGCTGAAGAAGGCCGCCGGCATCACGTCCGGTTCGAAGCGCCCGAACACCGAGAAGGTCGGCAAGGTCACCCGCAAGCAGCTCGAGGACATCGCCAAGGCGAAGGAGCCCGACCTGACCGCGGCTGACCTCGATGCCGCCGTCCGCACGATCGCGGGCAGCGCGCGCAGCATGGGCCTGGTGTCGGAGATCTGAACATGAGCACGAAGATCAGCAAGCGTTACAAGGCGCTCAGCGCGAAGGTCACCCCGGGCAAGGTCTACTCGATCGACGAAGCCCTGAAGATCGTCCAGGACGGCGCCAAGGCGAAGTTCCCGGAATCGGTCGACGTCGCGATCCGCCTCGGCATCGACGCGAAGAAGTCCGACCAGGGCGTGCGCGGTTCGGTGATGCTGCCGCACGGCACCGGCAAGACGGTGAAGGTGGCGGTGTTCTGCCCGCCGGGCGAGAAGGCGGAAGCGGCGAAGGCCGCCGGCGCCGACGCGGTCGGCATGGAAGACCTCGCCGAGCGCATGCAGGGCGGCGATCTCGACTTCGGTCGCGTGATCGCGACGCCGGACGCGATGCGCGTGGTCGGCAAGCTCGGCCAGTTGCTGGGCCCCCGTGGCCTCATGCCGAACCCGAAGGACGGCTCGGTCGCGGCCGACGTCGTCACCGCGGTGAAGAATGCGAAGGCGGGCCAGGTGAAGTTCCGCAACGACAAGGCCGGCATCGTGCACTGCTCGATCGGCAAGGCCTCGTTCGAAGCGGGCGCGCTGAAGGACAACCTGAGCGCGCTGCTCGCGGACCTGCAGAAGGCCAAGCCGGCAGCGGCGAAAGGCCAGTACCTGCAGAAGGTGTCGATCTCCAGCACGATGGGTGTCGGCGTCGCCGTCGATCCGTCGTCGGTCGTCTCCTGATCGAAGTAACCGGGGCCGGCGCAGTATTCCGCGCCGCTCCACCTGCCGCGACGGCAGGGCGTGACGGCGGTCCGCGGGATCGCCGGTAGCAGCAAATTTTGAGGGCGACCGCGCGAGCGGGAGCCGTCAAAGACCGCAGGCGGCCGGGACGGCGCGATCGGGACGCAAGGATGCGTGAATTGCAGGGATCGTCCCGATCCTGTCGACGAGGCCTCAAAAGCCCAGCCTGCGTAGATGGTGTCGCCTCCTGGAAAAACCTGGTTCAACGCCTCTGGGCAGACCAGTCAGACAGGCCACCACCGGGATGCTTTCCGCATCCCCGGCGTCCAGGAAGGATGCCGTTCAGGACCGCAAGCGGCGTGAGCCGCGCGCGGAGTTCAATTGGAGGAGTGCTAATGGCTCTCAATCTGTCCCAGAAGAAAGAAGTTGTCGCCGAACTGGCAGAAGTCGCCGCCAAGGCCCACTCCCTCGTTGCCGTCGAATATGCGGGCACCACGGTCGAACAAATGACCGCGATGCGCAAGAAGGCTCGTGAAACGGGCGTGTTCCTCAAGGTTGCGAAGAACACCCTCGCCTCGCGCGCCGTCGTCGGCACCGAATACGAGTGCGTCAAGGATTCTCTGGTCGGTCCGCTGCTGTACGCCTTCTCGAAAGAGGAGCCGGGTGCAGCCGGTCGCCTGATCAAGGAATTCTCCAAGGGTAACGACAAGCTGAAGGCGAAGGTCGTCGCGATGGGTGGCCAGCAGTATCCGGCCAGCCATGTCGACGTGCTCGCATCGCTTCCGACGCTCGAGCAGGCACTCGGCATGCTGGCCCGTGCGCTCGCCGAACCGGCAGCCATGTTCGCCCGCGCCGTCAAGGCGGTCGCCGACAAGCAGGGCGGCGGCGAAGCCGCTCCGGCCGAAACGGCCTGAGTCCTTTCGCCGACCCACGCTGAACCCATTCCAGAATATTCACCGAGGTAAACATCAATGTCCCTTTCCAACGAACAAATCGTCGAAGCCGTCGCCTCGAAGACCCTCATGGAAGTCATGGAGCTGGTCAAGGCGATCGAAGAGAAGTTCGGCGTCTCCGCCGCCGCTCCGGTCGCCGTCGCTGGCCCGGCTGCCGCCGCTGCCGCTCCGGCCGAGGAGCAGACCGAATTCACCGTCGTGCTGAAGAGCGCGGGTGACAAGAAGGTCGACGTGATCAAGGCGGTCCGCGCGATCACCGGCCTCGGCCTCAAGGAAGCCAAGGACCTCACCGAGGCCGGTGGCGTCCTCAAGGAAGCCGTGTCGAAGGACGACGCTGCGAAGTTCAAGAAGGATCTCGAGGCTGCCGGCGCGACCGTCGAAGTCAAGTGACGCCAGGATGGCGTCACCCCGGACGGCACAGGACGTGCGTTGATCCGGGGTCCAGCTCTTGATGAGTACAGGAAGACGAAAAGCAAAGACTGGATTCCGGCCTCCGCCGGAATGACGAACCCGAAGCCTGGGGGCGAAAGCTCCCGGGCTTTGCCCGTTGCGGCGACGCCGAAGCGGGCATGGGAAATTGCGATGGAGTCCTCATATGAAGGGGTTCCCCGCGCCATTTCCGATGTCCGTTTACCCGCCGGTTTTCTTCCAGCGACGTGCCGCCGTCGCGCGCTGTACGAGGTGTGCCCCTCATGACTCAGACGACCTACTCCTTCACCGAAAAGAAGCGTATCCGCAAGGATTTCGGCAAGCGTCCGCCGGTGCTCGGTGTCCCTTTCCTGCTGGCCATCCAGGTCGACTCGTACCGCGAGTTCCTGCAGGCCGAGGTCGACCCCAACGCGCGCGACGACAAGGGCCTGCACGCGGCGCTGCGTTCGGTGTTCCCGATCACCAGCTACTCCGGCAGCGCGGCGCTCGAGTACGTCAACTACCGCCTCGGCGAGCCGCCGTTCGACGAGCGTGAGTGCCGTTCGCGCGGCATGAGCTACGGCGCGCCGCTGCGCGTGACCGTGCGCCTGGTGATCTACGACAAGGAGTCGTCGAACAAGGCGATCAAGTACGTGAAGGAGCAGGAGGTCTACATGGGCGAACTGCCGCTCATGACCGACACCGGCACCTTCATCGTCAACGGCACCGAGCGCGTGATCGTCTCGCAGCTGCATCGCTCGCCGGGCGTGTTCTTCGACCACGACCGCGGCAAGACACACAGTTCGGGCAAGCTGCTGTACAGCGCGCGCGTGATCCCTTACCGCGGCTCGTGGCTGGACTTCGAGTTCGATCCGAAGGACGCCCTGTTCACGCGCATCGACCGTCGCCGCAAGTTGCCGGTGACGGTGCTGCTGCGCGCGCTCGGCTACACCAACGAAGAGATGCTCGCGATCTTCTTCGAGCACAACGTGTTCCATCTCGGCAAGAAGGATGGCGCCAGGCTCGACCTCGTCGCCGAGCGCCTGCGCGGCGAAACGCTGAACTTCGACCTGCGCGTCGACGATGCAGTCATCGTCGAGGCCGGCAAGCGCATCACCGCGCGCCACGTCAAGCAGCTCGAGAAGGCGTCGATCAAGTCGCTCGAAGTGCCCGACGAGTACCTCGTCGGCCGCATCCTCGCGCACGACGTCGTCGACACCAAGACCGGCGAGCTGCTCGCGTCGGCCAATGACGAGCTCAACGACGCGCACCTCGAGGCATTCCGCAAGGCTGGCGTCGACAAGATCGCCACGCTGTGGGTGAACGACCTCGACCGCGGTGATTACATCTCCAAGACGCTGCGCATCGATCCGTCGAAGACGCCGCTCGAAGCGCTCGTCGAGATCTATCGCATGATGCGCCCCGGCGAGCCGCCGACCAAGGATGCGGCGCAGAACCTGTTCCAGAACCTGTTCTTCTCGGCCGAGCGCTACGACCTCGATCGCGTCGGTCGCATGAAGTTCAACCGCCGCGTCGGCCGCAAGGACGACAGGGGCCCCGGCATCCTCTACGACGGCAAGTACTTCGGCGAGCGCGGCGACGAGCTGTCCAAGTCTCTGGTGAAGGAGTTCGGCGCGGGTTCCGACATCCTCGACGTGATCAAGGTGCTGATCGAGATCCGCAACGGCCGCGGCATCGTCGACGACATCGACCATCTCGGCAACCGTCGCGTGCGTTCGGTCGGCGAAATGGCCGAGAACGTGTTCCGCATCGGCCTCGTGCGCGTGGAGCGTGCGGTCAAGGAGCGCCTGTCGCTGGCGGAGGCCGACGGTCTCACGCCGCAGGACCTCATCAACGCCAAGCCCGTCGCGGCCGCGGTGAAGGAGTTCTTCGGCTCCTCGCAGCTGTCGCAGTTCATGGACCAGAACAACCCGCTGTCCGAAGTCACCCACAAGCGCCGTGTCTCGGCGCTCGGCCCGGGCGGCCTCACGCGCGAGCGCGCCGGTTTCGAGGTGCGAGACGTGCATCCGACGCACTACGGCCGCGTCTGCACGATCGAGACGCCGGAAGGCCCGAACATCGGCCTGATCAACTCGCTCGCCGTATACGCGCGTACCAACGACTACGGCTTCCTCGAGACGCCGTACCGCAAGGTCAACGGCGGCAAGATCACCAACCAGGTCGAGTACCTGTCGGCGATCGACGAAGGCGAATACGTGATCGCGCAGGCGAACTCGCCGCTGAACAAGGACGGCACGTTCGTCGAAGACTTCGTTTCGTGCCGTTTCCGCGGCGAATCGGAGCTGCGTCCGGCGAGCGAGATCAACTACATGGACGTCTCGCCGATGCAGACCGTGTCGGTCGCGGCGGCGCTCGTTCCGTTCCTCGAACACGACGACGCGAACCGCGCGTTGATGGGCGCGAACATGCAGCGCCAGGCCGTGCCGACGCTGCGCTCGCAGACGCCGCTGGTCGGCACCGGCATCGAACGCGCGGTGGCGCGCGACTCCGGCGTCACCGTCGCCGCCAAGCGTGCCGGCGTGATCGACCAGGTCGACGCGGGCCGCATCGTCGTGCGCGTCAACGAGGACGAGATCGGCGAGAACGATGCCGGTGTCGACATCTACACGCTGACCAAGTACACGCGCTCGAACCAGAACACGAACCTCAACCAGCGTCCGCTCGTCAACGTGGGTGATCGCGTCGCGCGTGGCGACGTGCTCGCCGACGGTTCGTCGACCGACCTCGGCGAGCTCGCGCTCGGCCAGAACATGCTGGTCGCGTTCATGCCGTGGAACGGCTACAACTTCGAGGACTCGATCCTGCTCTCCGAGCGCGTGGTCGAGGAGGATCGCTACACGACGATCCACATCGAAGAGCTCACCTGCGTCGCGCGCGACACCAAGCTCGGACCGGAGGAAATCTCCGCCGACATCCCGAATGTCGGCGAACAGGCGCTCGCGCGCCTCGACGAGTCTGGCGTCGTCTACATCGGCGCCGAGGTCAAGGCCGGCGACATCCTGGTCGGCAAGGTCACGCCGAAGGGCGAGTCGCAGCTGACGCCGGAAGAGAAGCTGCTGCGCGCGATCTTCGGCGAGAAGGCGTCCGACGTGAAGGACAGCTCGCTGCGCGTGCCGCCGGGCATGGACGGTACCGTCATCGACGTCACGGTCTTCACCCGCGACGGGATCGAGAAGGACAAGCGTGCGCGCCAGATCGAAGAGATGGAGATCAAGCGCATCAAGAAGGACTTCGACGACCAGTTCCGCATCCTCGAAGGCGCCATCTACAACCGCCTGCGCTCGGCGCTCGTCGGCAAGGTCGCCAACGGCGGCCCCGGTTCGCTCAAGAAGGGCGCGGAGATCACCGACGACTACCTCGACGGCCTGAAGAAGGACGAGTGGTTCGCGATCCGCATGAAGGACGAGGACGCGGCCGAGTTCCTCGAGCGTGCGCAGGAGCAGGTCAAGCGCCACAAGGAGGAGTTCGACCAGCGCTTCAAGGCGAAGCAGGCGAAGATCACCGCCGGGGACGACCTCGCCCCGGGCGTGCTCAAGATGGTCAAGGTCTATCTGGCCGTGAAGCGCCGCATCCAGCCGGGCGACAAGATGGCCGGCCGCCACGGCAACAAGGGTGTCGTCTCGATGATCGTGCCGGTCGAGGACATGCCCTACGCGAAGGACGGTCGTCCGGTCGACATCGTGCTGAATCCGCTCGGCGTGCCGTCGCGAATGAACATCGGCCAGATCCTCGAGGTGCACCTCGGCTGGGCGGCCAAGGGCCTCGGCGAGAAGATCGACCGCATGATCAAGGCGCAGGCCAAGGTCGCGGAATTGCGCAAGTTCCTCGATGAGGTCTACAACTCGAATGCGAGCAAGGAAGCCGCCGCCGGCCACCACGTCAACCTGAAGTCGCTGACCGACGAGGAACTGCTCGCACTCGCGCAGAACCTCACCGACGGCGTGCCGATGGCGACGCCGGTGTTCGACGGTGCGTTCGAGGAAGAGATCAAGGCGATGCTGAAGCTCGCGGACCTGCCCGAATCCGGCCAGACCACGCTGTACGACGGCCGCACCGGCGAGGCGTTCGATCGCCCGGTCACGGTCGGCTACATGCACATGCTGAAGCTGAACCACCTCGTCGACGACAAGATGCACGCGCGTTCGACCGGTCCGTACTCGCTCGTCACGCAGCAGCCGCTGGGCGGCAAGGCGCAATTCGGCGGCCAGCGCTTCGGCGAAATGGAAGTCTGGGCGCTCGAGGCGTACGGCGCGGCGTACACGCTGCAGGAGATGCTGACGGTCAAGTCGGACGACGTGTCGGGACGCAACCAGATGTACAAGAACATCGTCGACGGCGACCACGAAATGGTGGCCGGCATGCCGGAGTCCTTCAACGTGCTCGTTAAGGAAATCCGCTCGCTGGCGATCAACATGGAGCTGGAAGAAAGGTGAAGCGGGAAAGGGGAATCGGGAATGGGGAATCGTCGAGAAGCTCCGACGAACCCGCACAGGCCCGGTTCCCCGCATCCAATGATTCCCGATTCCCAATTCCCGATTCCCGGAGATTCACATGAAAGACCTGCTCAATCTCTTCAACCAGCAGCGCCAGTCGCTCGATTTCGATTCGATCAAGATCGCGCTGGCTTCGCCCGACCTGATCCGTTCGTGGTCGTTCGGCGAGGTGAAGAAGCCCGAGACGATCAACTACCGCACGTTCAAGCCCGAGCGTGACGGCCTGTTCTGCGCGGCGATCTTTGGTCCGATCAAGGACTACGAGTGCCTGTGCGGCAAGTACAAGCGCATGAAGCATCGCGGCGTCGTCTGCGAGAAGTGCGGAACGGAAGTGACGCTGGCCAAGGTGCGCCGCGAGCGCATGGGCCACATCGAGCTCGCCTCGCCGACCGCGCACATCTGGTTCCTGAAGTCGCTGCCGTCGCGCATCGGCCTCATGCTCGACATGACGCTGCGCGACATCGAGCGCATCCTCTATTTCGAAGCCTACGTCGTGGTCGACCCGGGCCTGACCGCGCTCGAGCGCGGCCAGCTGCTCAATGAAGAGCAGTACCTGCAATCGGTCGAGGAGCACGGCGACGAGTTCGACGCGCGCATGGGCGCCGAAGCCGTCTACGAACTGCTCAAGACGATCGATCTCAACCAGGAACTGATCCGCCTGCGCGAGGAAATCGCTTCGACGAACTCGGAAACCAAGCTCAAGCGCCTCAGCAAGCGCATCAAGCTGGTCGAGGCGTTCCTCGAGTCGGGCAACCGTCCGGAGTTCATGGTGCTGACCGTGCTGCCGGTGCTGCCGCCCGACCTGCGCCCGCTGGTGCCGCTCGACGGTGGCCGCTTCGCGACGTCGGACCTCAACGACCTGTATCGCCGCGTCATCAACCGCAACAACCGCCTCAAGCGCCTGCTCGAGCTCAATGCGCCCGACATCATCGTGCGTAACGAGAAGCGCATGCTGCAGGAAGCCGTGGACGCGCTGATGGACAACGGCCGTCGCGGCCGCGCGATCACCGGCACCAACAAGCGCCCGCTCAAGTCGCTCGCCGACATGATCAAGGGCAAGCAGGGACGCTTCCGCCAGAACCTGCTCGGCAAGCGCGTCGACTACTCCGGCCGTTCGGTCATCGTGGTCGGCCCGACGCTCAAGCTGCACCAGTGCGGCCTGCCGAAGAAGATGGCGCTGGAGCTGTTCAAGCCGTTCATCTTCTCCAAGCTGCAGCGCCGTGGCCTCGCCACGACGATCAAGGCGGCCAAGAAGCTCGTCGAGCGTGAGAGTGCCGAGGTGTGGGACATCCTCGAAGAGGTGATCCGCGAACACCCCGTGCTGCTCAATCGTGCGCCGACGCTGCATCGCCTCGGCATCCAGGCGTTCGAGCCGGTGCTGATCGAAGGCAAGGCGATCCAGCTGCATCCGCTCGTCTGCACTGCGTTCAACGCGGACTTCGACGGTGACCAGATGGCCGTGCACGTGCCGCTGTCGCTCGAGGCGCAGCTCGAAGCGCGTGCGCTGATGATGTCGACCAACAACATCCTGTCGCCCGCGAATGGCGAGCCGATCATCGTGCCGACCCAGGACGTCGTCCTCGGTCTCTACTACATGACGCGCGCGCTCGAGAACGCGAAGGGCGAGGGCATGGCGTTCTCCAACGTCGCCGAAGTCCATCGCGCCTACGACAACCGCGCGGTCGAGTTGCACGCGAAGGTCAAGGTGCGCCTGCACCAGGTCGAGTTCGACGAGAATGGCAAGCGCACCGAGAAGACGACCCTGGTAGACACCACGGTCGGTCGCGCGCTGCTCGCCGAGATCCTGCCGGAAGGCCTGCCGTTCGCCCTGGTCAACATCGAGCTGACCAAGAAGGCGATCTCGCGCCTGATCAACCAGTGCTATCGCCGCCTCGGTCTGAAGGACACGGTGGTCTTTGCCGACCAGCTCATGTACACGGGCTTCCACTACGCGACGCGCGCGGGCATGTCGATCGGCATCGACGACATGAAGATTCCGGGCGAGAAGAAGGGCATCCTCGAGGAAGCCGAAAAGGAAGTCACCGAGATCCAGCAGCAGTACCAATCCGGCCTCGTTACCGCCGGCGAGCGCTACAACAAGGTCGTCGACATCTGGTCGCGCACCAACGAGCGCGTCGCCAAGGCAATGATGGACGGCATTGGCTCGGACAAGGTCAAGACCTCCAAGGGCGACGTGGTCGAGCAGAAGTCGATGAACTCGCTGTTCATCATGGCCGACTCCGGCGCGCGCGGCAGCGCGGCGCAGATTCGCCAGCTCGCCGGCATGCGCGGCCTGATGGCGCGTCCGGACGGCTCGATCATCGAAACGCCGATCAAGGCGAACTTCCGCGAAGGCCTGAACGTGCTGCAGTACTTCAACTCGACCCACGGTGCTCGAAAGGGCCTCGCGGACACCGCGCTGAAGACCGCGAACTCCGGCTACCTGACGCGCCGTCTCGTCGACGTCGCGCAGGACGTCGTCGTCACCGAGACCGACTGCGGGACCAAGGCCGGCCTCACGATGGCGCCGATCGTCGAAGGCGGCGATGTCGTCGAGGCGCTGAAGGATCGCGTGCTTGGTCGCGTGGTCGCCGAGGACGTGTTCGCTCCGGGCAACGACGAAGACCCGATCGTGCCGCGCAACACGCTGCTCGACGAGGCGATGGTCGAGAAGCTCGAGGCTGCCGGCGTGCAGTCGGTGCTCGTGCGTTCGCCGATCACCTGCGATGCACGCTTCGGCGTCTGCGCGATGTGCTACGGCCGCGATCTCGCGCGTGGCCACCTCGTCAACATCGGCGAAGCGGTCGGCGTGATCGCCGCGCAGTCGATCGGCGAGCCGGGCACCCAGCTGACGATGCGTACCTTCCACATCGGTGGTGCCGCGTCCCGGGCCGCCGCGGTCGACAACGTGCAGGTGAAGACCACCGGTACGCTGAAGTTCACCAACCTGAAGACTGTCGCGCACAGCGCCGGCCATCTGGTCGCGGTGTCTCGCTCGGGCGAACTGTCGGTCATGGACAACCATGGCCGCGAGCGCGAGCGCTACAAGGTGCCGTACGGCGCGGTCATCGACGCGCGCGACGGCGCGGCGGTCAAGGCCGGCCAGACGGTCGCCAAGTGGGACCCGCATACCCATCCGATCGTGTCGGAAGTCGCCGGCGTGGTCCGCTTCATCGACTTCCAGGACGGCATCACCGTGCAGGAGCAGGTCGACGAACTGACCGGCCTCGCCAGCGCGGTCGTCACCGATCCGAAGCGTCGCGGCGGCACCGCCAAGGACCTGCGTCCGATGGTGCGCCTCGTCGACAAGAAGGGCGGCGAACTGCGCCTGCCGGGCACGGACATCCCCGCGCAGTACTTCCTGCCCGCGGGTGCGATCGTTTCGCTGCAGAACGGTTCGGAGGTGGGCGTCGGCGACGTCGTAGCGCGTATCCCGCAGGAAACGTCCAAGACCCGCGACATCACCGGCGGTCTGCCGCGCGTGGCCGATCTGTTCGAGGCGCGCAAGCCGAAGGAGCCCGCGATCCTCGCCGAGCGCTCCGGCATCATCAGCTTCGGCAAGGACACCAAGGGCAAGCAGCGTCTGATCATCCGCGACACCGACGGCAATGAGCACGAAGAGCTCATCCCGAAGTGGCGCCACGTGATCGTGTTCGAAGGCG
Organism: Dokdonella sp.; assembly: GCF_051958935.1. Lineage (GTDB taxonomy): Bacteria > Pseudomonadota > Gammaproteobacteria > Xanthomonadales > Rhodanobacteraceae > Dokdonella_A. The sequence goes on from NZ_JBQCFP010000132.1 coordinate 12,126, forward strand.
AGCACGTCGAGAAGGGCGAAACGATCGTCGACGGCGAGCCCAACCCGCACGACATCCTGCGCCTGCTCGGCGTCGAGCCGCTGGCTGCCTACCTCGTCAAGGAAATCCAGGACGTGTACCGCCTGCAGGGCGTGAAGATCAACGACAAGCACATCGAGGCGATCATTCGCCAGATGTTGCGGAAGGTCGAGATCGCCGAGTCGGGTGACACGCGTTTCCTGCGAGGTGAACAGGTCGATCGTTCGCGCCTGGTTGAGGAGAACTCGCGGGCGGAGGCGCGCAACGAGCGCGTCGCCGAGATGCTGCCGGTGCTGCTCGGTATCACCAAGGCGTCGCTGGCGACCGAATCGTTCATCTCGGCGGCTTCGTTCCAGGAAACGACGCGCGTGTTGACCGAAGCGGCCGTGCGTGGCACGCGCGATACCTTGCGGGGCCTCAAGGAAAATGTTATCGTCGGGCGCTTGATTCCGGCCGGCACGGGCCTCGCCTACCACGCCCAACGGCGCAGCAGGCAGGGCGCGCTGACCGAGCAGGAACGCGAAACGCTGGGTGCCACCAGTTCGGTGGCCGAGGCAGTCGCCGAAGACGGCGATTCGCATTGATCCAGGCCCCATGGGGCCAAGCCCCATCGGGCTGATTCGACCAGGCCTGCGAGAGCGGGCGTCCGGGTGAACCGGATCTCCCCGTAGCGGGGTGGCGATCGGCCGGGGCAGTGCGACGACATCGAAAAGAGGCGAAGGATTCGCCTCGTGTTCGAGGGCAGGAAGCGAGGCGCTGGACGCGCGGCGGGTTGACCGTCGCGTTAGGCGCACGTTATACTCTTTTGTCTCGGCAGGCCGAATTCTTTCGGCCTGCCTTTTGTTTCCCGGCAAATCCGGGTTTTCCTCCAAGATCTCGCAGGCACGGTTCAAACGCATGTCAACAGTCAATCAGCTGGTACGCAAGCCGCGCAGCCCGAAGACGTACAAGAGCGCGTCTCCGGCTCTCGCGAACTGCCCGCAGCGTCGCGGCGTCTGCACGCGCGTCTACACGACCACGCCGAAGAAGCCGAATTCGGCTTTGCGCAAGGTCGCCAAGGTGCGCCTGACGAACGGCTTCGAAGTCATCAGCTACATCGGCGGCGAAGGCCACAACCTGCAGGAGCACTCGGTGGTGCTCATCCGCGGCGGTCGCGTGAAGGACCTGCCGGGCGTGCGCTACCACACGGTGCGCGGCAGCCTCGATGCGGCCGGCGTGACCAAGCGTCGCAAGAGCCGTTCGAAGTACGGCGCGAAGCGTCCGAAGAGCTGATCGCTCGTATTCCACGACAGGCGCTTCGGCGCTTGAGTATCAAGCGGCCCGCGTGGCCGCATCATTGAGAAGATATCCATGTCACGCAAAGGTCAAACCCCGACTCGTACCCTCCTGCCCGATCCCAAGCACGGCAGCCAGGTGATCGCGCGCTTCATCAACATGGTGATGCAGAGCGGCAAGAAGTCGGTCGCGGAAAAGATCGTCTACGGCGCGCTCGACCACATCGGCGAGAAGCATGCCGAGCCGGTCGCGCTGGTCGAGAAGGCGCTCAACAACGTCGCCCCGGCGGTCGAGGTCAAGTCCCGCCGCGTCGGTGGCGCGACGTACCAGGTGCCGGTCGAAGTGCGCTCGACGCGCCGCACCGCGCTGGCGATGCGCTGGCTCATCGACGCGGCGCGCAAGCGCGGCGAGAACACCATGCCGCGCAAGCTCGCGGCCGAACTGCTCGAAGCTTCCGAGAACCGCGGTGGCGCGGTGAAGAAGCGCGAGGAAACGCACCGCATGGCGGAAGCGAACAAGGCGTTCTCGCACTACCGCTGGTAAGCGGTTTTCGCGTACGCACGGCGATTCGCCCGAATCGCGTCATGCGGGGCTCCGTGCCCCGCGCATGAACACGACCGCAGCCGGGACGGCTGCTCCATCGCGGGACAGGATCCCGGGAAAGGTAATTGACAATGGCTCGCACCACTCCTATCGAGCGCTACCGCAATTTCGGCATCATGGCCCACATCGATGCCGGAAAGACCACCACGACCGAGCGCATCCTCTATTACACCGGCGTCAATCACAAGATTGGCGAGGTGCACGAGGGCGCCGCGACGATGGACTGGATGGAACAGGAACAGGAGCGCGGCATCACGATCACGTCGGCCGCGACGACCTGCTTCTGGACGGGCATGGACCGTTCGTTCCCGCAGCATCGCTTCAACATCATCGACACCCCGGGGCACGTCGACTTCACGATCGAAGTCGAGCGTTCGCTGCGCGTGCTCGACGGTGCGGTGTTCGTGCTGTGCGCGGTCGGCGGCGTGCAGCCGCAGTCCGAGACGGTATGGCGCCAGGCCAACAAGTACGGCGTGCCGCGTCTCGCGTTCGTCAACAAGATGGACCGCACCGGCGCCGACTTCGACAAGGTCGTCGGCCAGCTGAAGGCGCGCCTTGGTGCCAACCCGGTTCCGATGCAGGTGCCGATCGGCGCGGAAGACGCGTTCGAAGGCGTCGTCGACCTGGTCAAGATGAAGGCGATCTACTGGGACGCCGAGTCGCAGGGCATGTCGTTCGAGTATCGCGACATTCCGGCGCACCTCAAGGACGTCTGCGACAAGGCGCATTCGTTCCTCGTCGAATCGGCCGCCGAAACGTCGGAAGAACTGATGAACAAGTACCTCGAGGAAGGTTCGCTTTCCGAGGACGAGATCCACGCGGGTATCCGCGAAGCGGTGATCGGCAACAAGCTGATCCCGGTTTTCTGCGGCACCGCGTTCAAGAACAAGGGCGTGCAGGCGATGCTCGACGCGGTCGTGCGTTACCTGCCGGCTCCGTCGGATCGCCCGCCGGTCAAGGGCATCGACGAGGACGAGAAGGAAGATTCGCGCAATGCCGATGACGCTGCGCCGTTCTCCGCGCTCGCGTTCAAGATCATGACCGATCCGTTCGTCGGTTCGTTGACGTTCTTCCGCGTCTACTCGGGCGTGCTGAACTCGGGCGACACCGTCTACAACCCGGTCAAGAGCAAGAAGGAGCGCGTGGGCCGCATCCTGCAGATGCACGCGGCCGAGCGCAGCGAGATCAAGGAGGTCCGCGCGGGCGACATCGCCGCGGCGGTCGGCCTGAAGGACGTCACCACCGGCGACACGCTGTGCGCGACCGACAACGTGATCACGCTCGAGCGCATGACGTTCCCGGACCCGGTCATCGCGATGGCGGTCGAGCCGAAGACGAAGTCGGACCAGGAAAAGATGGGCATCGCCCTGTCGCGTCTCGCGCAGGAAGATCCGTCGTTCCGCGTCCGCTCGGACGAAGAGTCGGGCCAGACGATCATTGCCGGCATGGGCGAGCTGCACCTCGAGATCATCGTCGATCGCATGAAGCGCGAGTTCAACGTCGAGGCGAACGTCGGCAAGCCGCAGGTGGCCTACCGCGAGACGATCCGCAAGGCCGTCAAGCAGGAAGGCAAGTTCGTGCGCCAGTCGGGCGGCAAGGGTCAGTACGGCCACGTCGTCCTCGAGATCGAGCCGCAGGAGCGTGGCGCGGGCTACGTGTTCGAAAACGTGACGGTCGGCGGTTCGGTGCCGAAGGAATACGTGCCGGCGGTCGACAAGGGTATTCGCGAAGCGATGACCAGCGGCCCGATGGCCGGCTACCCGGTCGTCGACATCAAGATCAGGCTCGTCGACGGTTCGTACCATGAAGTCGACTCGAACGAAATGGCGTTCAAGATCGCCGGCTCGATGGGCTTCAAGGAAGGCTTCAACAAGGCCAACCCGGTCCTGCTCGAGCCGATCATGAAGGTCGAGGTGGTGACGCCCGAGGACTACATGGGCGACGTGATGGGCGACCTGAGTCGCCGGCGCGGCGTGCTGCAGGGCTCGGACGATTCGCCGTCCGGCAAGGTCATCAACGCGATGGTGCCGCTCGGCGAGATGTTCGGCTACGCGACGAGCCTGCGCTCGATGTCGCAGGGCCGCGCGACGTTCACGATGGAGTTCGATCACTACGCCGAGGCGCCGAACAACATCGCCGAGGCGGTGATCAAGAAGGGTTGACCGGCGCGATCCCTCGGGGTCGCCGGAAGTATCGAGAAGCGGCCCTTCGGGGCCGCACTGTCCAAAAATAGTCTGCTTTGAGGTTGCAAGTCATGTCGAAGGAAAAATTCGAGCGCAAGAAGCCGCACGTGAACGTGGGCACGATCGGCCACGTCGACCACGGCAAGACGACGCTGACGGCGGCGCTGACGAAGATCGGTGCGGAGCGCTTCGGCGGCGAGTTCAAGGCGTACGACCAG
>NZ_JBQCFP010000133.1:0-24021 GCF_051958935.1 Dokdonella sp.
ACTCGTGCGGTGGCTGCGCGCCTCCGCGCGCGCTTGCCCGGAGCGCGCCTGCCTCCCGGCCCGCCGCGGGAAGGCGCCGCTGCTGCTGCGTTCGCGTGCGCTCATCGAAGACCTCGTGCGGCGCGAGTCGCTCGATTGCGAATTCCAACCGGGCGGCACGCTCAGCGTATTCCGCGACGAAGCGAACTTCGCGCACGTGCGTGCGGTCGCCGAGCGCGTCGCCGCGTTCGGTGTCGGCGTGGACGTGCTCGACGCCGGCGCGACGCTGGCGCGCGAGCCGGCGCTGAAACCCGGCGTCGTCGGCGGGCTGTTCCATCCCGGTGACGCGTCGCTGCGGCCGGACCGCTACGTTGCCGAACTCGCGCGCATCGTGCGTACCGCCGGCGGGCGCATCGAGGAAGGCGCGCGCGTCGAGGAGTTCGTGCTCGACGGATCGCGCATCGCCGAAGTGGTCGCATCGAACGGCCGCCATGCGGGCCGCGACGTCGTGCTCGCCCTCGGCGCGTGGTCGCCGCTGCTCGCGCGCCGGCTCGGCTTGCGCATTCCGATCCAGCCGGGCAAGGGCTACTCGATCACCTATACGCGTCCGGCGCTGTGTCCGCGCGTGCCGATGACGTTGAAGGAACCGAGCGTGTGCGTGACCGCATGGGGCTCGGGCTACCGGCTCGGCAGCACGATGGAATTCTCCGGCTACGACGAGCGCCTCACGCGCGTGCGCCTCGATGCGCTGAGGCGTGGCGCAGCCGAGTTCCTGCGTGAGCCCGAAGGGCCCGAGGTCGTCGAGGAATGGTACGGTTGGCGTCCGATGATCCCCGACGACCTTCCCGTGATCGGTCGCGCGCCGCGCATCGACAACCTCGTGCTCGCGACCGGACATGGCATGCTCGGCGTCACGATGTCGGCCGGCACCGGCGTGCTCGTCGGCGAGATCGTCGCCGGCCGCCCGCCCTCGCTCGATGTGGCGCCGTTCGCGCCGAACCGATTCCACTGACTTCCACGGAGCCCGCATGGAACGAACCACCCCGCTGCATCGACACATGCTGCGCGCGATCGCGTTGTCGCTCGCGCTCGGTTGCTTCGCCGCGCAGGCCGACGAGAAGCCCGGCGATCCGGTCGAGTTCCAGTGGGGCGTAAAGATCCCGCTTCGCGACGGCGTGCGCCTCAACGCGACCTTGTACAAGCCGCGCGAACAGCAGGCGCCGCTGCCGTGCGTTTTCACGCTGACGCCGTACATCTCGCAGAGCTACCACGAGCGCGGCATGTACTTCGCCGCGCACGGCTACGTGTTCCTCACCGTCGACGTGCGCGGCCGCGGCAACTCCGAGGGGGACTTCACGCCGTTGTTGCAGGAGGCGAAGGACGGCCACGACGTGATCGAATGGCTCGCCGGCCAGTCGTACTGCGACGGCAAGGTCACGATGTGGGGCGGCTCCTACGCGGGCTACGACCAGTGGGCGAGTGCGAAGGAATTCCCGCCGCATCTGGCCACGATCGTGCCGGTCGCCTCGCCCAAGCCGGGCATCGATTACCCGATGCAGCACAACATGTTCTATTCCTACGACACGCAGTGGCTGACCCTCGTCAGCGGCCGCGCGTCGCAGGAGGGCATCTTCGGCGATGGCGCGTTCTGGGCGGCGCAGTTCCGTCGCTGGTTCGAGGCGCATGCGCCGTTCCGCGAACTCGATCGTTACGTCGGCAACCCGTCGCCGCATTTCCAGACGTGGCTCGACCATCCCACGCTCGATGCGTACTGGGACAGCTACAGCCCCACGCCCGAGCAGTACGCGAAGCTTGCGTTGCCGATCCTTTCGATCTCCGGCCAATACGACGGCGACCAGCCCGGCGCGCTCGCGTTCTATCGCGAGCACATGCAGTACGGCTCGGCGCAGGCGAAGGAGCGCCATTACCTCGTCATCGGGCCGTGGGACCATGCGGGCACGCGCACGCCGAAGGCGGAAGTCGGCGGGCTCAAGTTCGGGCCGGCTTCCATGCTCGACATGAACGGCCTGCACAAGAGCTGGTACGACTGGACGATGAAGGGCGCCGGCAAGCCCGAGTTCCTCAAGGACAAGGTGGCCTGGTACGTGACCGGCGAGGAAGCGTGGCGCTATTCGCCGAGCCTCGATGCGATCACCGCGCGCGGCGACACCTGGTACCTCGATTCGGTCGACGCGCGCGCGAACGACGTGTTCGCCTCGGGCGACCTCAAGCGCGACAAGCCGAGCGGCGGCAAGCCGGACCGCTACGTCTACGATCCGCTCGACACGAGTTCGGCGGAATGGGAGCAGGAGGAGTCGCCGAACGGCCTCCTCGACCAGCGCAGCGCGATGCTCTACTCGGGCAAGGCGCTCTTCTACCACTCGCCGCTGTTCACCAAGGACACCGACATCGCCGGCTTCTTCAAGCTCGGCGCGTGGATCTCGCTCGACCAGCCCGATACGGACATCACGGTCGGCATCGCCGAGGTCAAGGCGGACGGCAGCAGCGTCTATCTCGCCGGCGACTCTCTGCGCGCGCGCTACCGCAAGAGCCTGCGCGAAGCGGTGCCGGTGAAGCCGGGCGCGATCGAACGCTACGACTTCTCGCGCTTCAGCTTCGTCGCGCGCCGCATTGCCAAGGGCAGCCGACTGCGCCTCATGATCGCGCCGGTCAATTCGATGTACGCGGAAAAGAACTACAACGCCGGCGGCGTCGTCAGCGCCGAATCCGGCAAGGACGCACGCAAGGTCACCGTCACGCTCTACCACGACGCCGCGCATCCGAGCGCGCTGACCGTGCCGATCGCCGCTGCCTCTTCGGTCGCTGCGAAGTAGCAATCACCCCGCGACAAGCAAGCCTGAAACACGAAGGGCACGAAGGGCACGAAGGGCGCACGAAGAGAAAGAGCTTTGCAAAGAGCAGCTTGAACCACGGAGCACACGGAGTAGGGCAGAGCGGAAGGAGCCTTTTCCTCCAAATGCTGTTCCTCCGTGTGCTCCATGTTTCAGGCTTTATCCGCTTTCCTTCGTGCCTTCGTGTCCTTCGTGTTTCAGGCTTTGGCTTTCACCCGCGGCAGGCACCTTGATACACCGCACGGCGGCCCCACCGTTCGTGCGCATCGACGCGTGAGGCGAGAGCATGGCGAGCGGGCGGTACGATCTGGTGGTGCTCGGCGCAGGGTCGGCCGGTATCGCGATGGCGGTGCGCTCGGCGCGCCATGGGGCGAAGGTCGCGCTGCTCGAGCCTGGCGCACTCGGCGGGACCTGCGTCAACGTCGGTTGCGTGCCGAAGAAGGCGATGTGGTTCGCGGCCGAACTCGCCGAAGCGCAGAAGATCGCGCGCGAAGTCGGTTTCGACGTGCAGCCGGGCGCATTGCGCTGGCCTGACTTCATCGCACGCCGCAGCGCCTACATCGACAACATCCATGCTGCGTACCGCCGCCGCTTCGACGAGGTCGGCGTCGAGCTGATCGCGGAACCGGGCCGTTTCGTCGCCGCCGATCGCATCGCGACGCCTACGCGCGAACTCCAAGCGGGACACGTGCTCATCGCCACGGGTGCGCATTCGCAGCGCGAACCGATCCCGGGCGGCGAACTCGGCATCGATTCGGACGGCTTCTTCGCACTGCGCGCCGCGCCGCGCCGTGTCGCGATCGTCGGCAGCGGCTACATCGCGGTCGAACTCGCGGGCGTGCTGCGCGCACTCGGCAGCGACGTCAGCCTGTTCGCGCGTGGCGAGCGCCTGCTCAGCGCGTTCGACCGCGAGCTCGGCGATGCGCTGGCGGCGGCGATGACCGCACGCGGCGTCGAGCTCGCATTCGGGCGCCGGACCGTCGCCGCCGAAGCGACGGCGGCGGGCTACCTGCTGCGCTTCGCCGACGCCAGCAGCGCCGGTGATTTCGACGAATTGATCTGGGCCACCGGCCGCCATGCGGTCACGAGCGGCCTCGACCTCGGGCAAGCAGGCGTCGAGCTCGACGAGAAGGGGTTCGTGAAGGTCGACGACTGGCAGGACACGAGCGTCGCCAACGTGCATGCGGTGGGCGACGTAACCGGCCGGCTCGCGCTCACGCCCGTCGCGGTCGCTGCGTCGCGCCGCCTCGCCGACCGCCTGTTCGGCGGCCGGCCGGAGTCGAAGTTCGACTATGCGAACGTACCCACGGTCGTGTTCTCGCACCCGCCGATCGGCACGGTCGGACTCGCCGAACACGCCGCGCGCGCGCAGCATGGCGACGCCGCGGTAAAGGTCTATCGCAGCGAATTCCGGCCGATGCTCACCGCGCTCGCGCACGGCGACGAGCGCACGCGCATGAAGCTCGTCTGCGTCGGCGAGGACGAGCGCATCGTCGGCCTGCACATGATCGGCATCGCTGCCGACGAGATCCTGCAAGGCTTCGCGGTCGCGGTGAAGATGGGTGCGCGCAAGGCCGACTTCGACGCGACCGTCGCGATCCATCCGACGTCCGCCGAAGAATTCGTCCTCATGTAGGGCGCGCCTCGGCGCGCACCATGTGAGAGCATCGCGGCTTCACCCGCGCGGCACGAGTAGGGCGGATCCAGCCGCGCAGCGGCGGATCCGCTTTCACCGCTTCGCGTCGTCGAACGGCGGCTCCGGCCTGCGGCCTCGAGCCGCCCTACCGCGACAGTCGCTCCCATGCGAGCGCAACACGAGGTGGCGTGCGGGCGACTTTCAATCTCAATGCGCCCGCGGTGGCGATCCACCTCCGTCCTCGCCATCCCCCGCATAGATCTCCACCGCGAGCGCGAACGTGCGTTGCTCGCCCGGTTTCATCGCGCCGACGCCGATCATCTTGCGATCGATCTCCTCGCCGCGTTCGTTGCGGATCGACAGCACCATCGAGTATTCCCACGCGTCGGTGTCGGCGGGCTGGCGCACCGTGCCTTCGACGCGCAGCGCCGAGATCGCGTGCTGCGCTCGCGCGGCTGCGGCAGCGGGATCGAAGCGCAGGTGGTGCCGGCATGATGGGCAGACCGCCGCGCTGGCGAGGATCGTCGCCTTGCAATGCGGGCAGATGCGCGTGACGCGTGGTCGCGGCGCATTCACGCGGCGGCGTTCTCGGTCGCGTTGCGCGACGACTTCGAGGACGCCTTGTCGTCCCAGCCGAATTCGACCTGGCCACGCATGCGCGATCCCGCGGCGACGGTGAGCGAGCCGGCCTTGAGGTCGCCGACGAGCACGCCGCTCTGCAGCAGGTCGACCTGGGACGCGGCCTCGATGTTGCCTTCGAGTTCACCGGCGACCGTCACCTTCTTCGCGCGCACGCCGCCGGCGAGCTTGGCGTCCTTCTCGATCGTGAGGTCGCCCTGCACATTGACGTCGCCCTTGAAGCGGCCGGCGATGCGCACATGGCCCGAGCCTTCGATCTTGCCTTCGATCGTGATGTCGGACGCGATCAGCGATTCCTTCGCCTCGACGCGCTCCGCGCGATACGCCGGCGATGGCGACGCGTAGTCGGCGACAGGTGCGGGTTCCTTGGTCGCGACGGGCGTCGGCTCAGGGGCAAAGGTGGGCGTTTCCTTCTTCGCCGATGGCTGCTGGTTGAAGATGGCCATGGTGTTGCGCACTCCGCTTCAGGGGAGCCCCGAGGGTAGTCGGCAAGCCGACCCCGAACCTGTGATGTCACTCACGAAATGCGCGTTAACATTTTGAAGTATAACGAAATATTTGCGTCCTTAACGAACGCCCGCTGCATGCAACCGAAGTGCCATCGGCCACGCGACGACGCGAAAAAGATGCGGTGCGGCGCCATCCTGGGCCGCACCGCCGGGGACCGGACCAGGGGTGGCGATCCGGTGGCATCCGGCAGGTGTCGGATGCGCCGCGCGTCGTCCGACGACACGCGCCTTTGCGGCAACCTCAGTCAAAACGGCTGCGCGGCTGCAGCGTGTCGGCGCGGTCGGACTCTCCTTCCGCGGCCGCAGGGAGCAGCGGATCGACGATGACCGTGCCCTCGGGCGTCGGCGTCGTGCGCCATTCGAACTTCGGGTCGTACGGGTTGTCGCTCTCGCGCAACTGGCGGTACACGATCGAACCATCCTCGCTGCTGCCGCCGAGCACGCCGAAGGCGGAGCTCGCGAAGCCGTTCACCTCCGAGCGCCCGGCCGGCGACAGGCGCACCGGGCGCACGCTGCCGCCCGCGCTGCCGACCTTTAGGTTGCCGGGCGACCCGACGCGCGAGCCGGTCTGCTCCGACTTCACCTGCGCCCAGCGCGTCTTCGCGCGCGCGAGAGCGATGTCGTCGCCGTACTTGGCCTTGAGTTCGCGCCAGATCGCGTTCGCCTGCGCGAACTCGTCCTTGTCGAGGTCGGCGTAGAGGAGTTCGCGGGCCTGCACGTAGTCGGCGTCGCCGCGCTCGGCGGCGAGCGAGAACCACGCCATCGCGCGCGGGCGGTCCACCGGCACGCCTTCGCCCTTGAGGTAGATCACGCCGAGGTTGTACTGCGCGGGCTTGTACGCCCACGAGGCCGACACCTCGTACATGTTGATCGCGAAGGAGTAGTCCTTCCTCGCGATCGCGCGCACCGCGTCGAAGTAGAACTTCTCGCCGGGGCGGCCCTTGTCTTCGGGCGTCGCGTAGCGGTCGCTGGCGGGGCGCTCGACGTTGTGGCTCGAGTCGTAGCGGGGTGGGAGATCGGCAGCGCGTGCGGCGCCGCACAGCAGCAGGAAACCTGACAGCCACATGGCCTGGGTATTCATGGCGTGCTCCGCTGGGTACTTGCGGAACCAACCCTAGCGCGTCATCGCGTGAGCTGTCAACGAAGATATTCGTACTATGCGTTTCGTCTTGAGCGCGACGGGTCGCCGCACGGCGCGCGCTCGGCTACGCGGTGCCGGAGAGGCGTCGCCATTGCTTCCACAAATCGGCGATCCAGATCGCGCCGGCGAGCGCGGCACCGGCTTCCGCGTAGTACACGACGAGTGCGGCGACGACGACGAGGGCCTTCAACGCGGGAAGGATGAGGATCCAGCGCCAGCCGACCGACGCGGTCCATGCGATCGGCGGCGAGTCGGCGCGACGGCGGTAGCGCCGGGTCGCGAATGCGATCGCGAGCACGACGATTGCGGCTGCGGCGACCATCGGTGCATCGGAGTCCGTGCCGCCCGCGATCAGCGCCGGCAGGCGGCGCACCCCGAGCGCCAATGCGCACAGCGCGGGAATGAAGGCGAGGCGCAGCCAGAAACCGGCCTCGCGCTTCGTCGACGCGAACGCCTCCTGCGGGCGGTTCTGCCATTGGCTCGAGGCGGCCCAGGCGATGAACATCGCCCACAGCATCGATATGCCCCACGCCAGCGGCAGCAACGTCACTGCCGCGACGCCGGTGCCGATCGCCTCCATGGCATCGATGAGCGCAACCACGCATGTGATCGCGAGGCAACGCGCGGCGCCTACCGCGACGCGCGGCCACGACATGGCACTGCGGTCGCCGGCGCGTCGCCAGAACCGCATGCGGCGCGCGTCGAACGCGGGCGGCAGCTGCTGCACACGCGCCTGCTCGAGGAAGCGCAGGAACGCGGCCACTTCCGACGGCTGGTTCGGCGGCAGCGCCTGCAGCAGCACGGAGCGCCAGCGGAACGGTCCGGAGAGGAGTCGCGCGAGCCGATCGGGCGGGAGGTTCACCGGCGGCTTGGCCGAACGCAGCTCCGCGACGAATTCCTGCCGCTCTCCGCGCAGCAGCAGCCACTCGACGTGCAGGCGTCGGCGCAGGCGGCCGAGCTTCAGGGCGTCCTGGCCGGCGAGCACATGGTCGAGGTCGAAGAAGGCGAGGATCGCGTCGAAGCAGCGGTCCGGCATCGGCGTCGATGTCGATTGCAGTGCCGCCATCGTCGCAGCGCCTGTTTGGGCCTTGGTCGTGAGCGACCACAGTGCCGGCTGGCGTTGCAGCCAGTCGCGCAGGCGCGAAGCATCGCCCTGCAGTGCCTGCGCGGCGAGAGCATCGTAGAAAGCGGGGAAGGCGAAGCGCTCGTTCGCAGGCGCTGGATGGAACGTCACCTGCGCGGGCCCGGACGGCGCTTCCCACTCGACCCGCTCCGGTGGATCGGGAAGCACGCCACCGCCATCCCGCGAGGACGTCTCGTCAGTCCAGTCGAGGACGGTCGCAGGCAGGGGTTCGAGCGGGGCGGGCGCGGCAAGCTCCATCGGATCGTGCAGCACGACGGCGGGTGCAGCATCGGCTGCCATCGCAAGCATCGCCTGCGGTTCGAACGGCGCGGGCGCGGCCCGCCGTGGTGCCTCGGCACGCTCGCGAACCCCGTCGAGCGCGCGATGGTAGGCCTCGTTCAACGCCTGGAATCCGACCGGATCGGATTCCGGCCGCGTCCGCTTCAGCGCCTGCGCGTAGGCGCGCTTGATCGCGCGTTCGTCGGCCTCGCGGTCGAGGCCGAGGAAGTCGAACGCATCGCTCATCCGAAGAAGCCTGCCTCGACGCGTTGCAGCGCTTCCTCGAGCAGGCGGCGATCCTCGCCGATGCGGTGCTCGTCCTGCGAGGCGAGGGCGGCCTGGAACTGCGCAATCCATTCCTGCAGCTTCGGCCGCGCGCGCAGATGCTCCTCGTAGAGGCGTTCGGCGCGTGCGAGCACGGCGACGTTTTCCTGCTTGTCGCGCGGATGGATCTTGAGGTCCGCCAGTGCCGCGAGGCGCGCGCGGATCTCGGCAGCACTCAGCACGCCAGGATTCTGCTCGAGCAGAAGTTCGTGCGTGCGCCCGCTCGCCAGCACGGTCGCCTCCACCTGCAGCACGCCATTGACGTCGTAGGTGAAGCGCACCTTCACGCCGTTGCCAGACTTGGGCGTGCGCGGCGCGAGCTCCACGACGAGTTCGCCGAGCTTGACGTTCTTCGCCACCAGCGGGCTCTCGCCTTGGTAGACGTCGATCGAGAGGCGCGTCTGGTTGTCGTGCACGGGATAGAAGACATCCTCGCGACTCACCGGCACCGTGCTGTTGCGCTGGATGATCGGATGGAAGAAGCCGACCTGGTGGTGGCCGTCGTCATCGGTGCGCGAGACCTCGGTGCCGAGCGTGTAGGGGCACACGTCGGTGAGGATCACTTCCTCGAGCTTCTCGTCGCGTGCCTTGAGCCCGGCGGCGACGGCAGCGCCGAGCGCGATGGCTTCGTCTGGATTGACGTGGCGCAGCGGCAGGCGGCCGAACATGCGCGACACCAGTCGCGTGATCGCTGGCATGCGGCTGGCGCCGCCGACGAGCACGACTTCGTCGAGCTGCGCGGGCTGCAGGCGCGCATCGCGCATCGCGCGTTCGAGCGGCGCGCGCAGGCGCTGCAGCAGTGGCTCGGACAGGTGGGCGAAGCGCTCGTCGTCGATTTCCCACTCGGCCTCGCGGCCGCCGGCGCGCACCTCGAGCCGTACGCGCGCATGGCTGCTGAGCTCGCGTTTGACGCGCTCGAGGCGGTGGCGCAGTTGGCCGAGCTCGGCTGGCGGCAGCCGCTCCGGCAGGATGCCGAGGTCAGCGCAGCAGGCCTGCATCAGCACATCGAGGAAATCCTCGCCACCGAGGTAGTTGTCGCCCGCGCTCGCGTGCACTTCGACCACGCCGTCGAACAGCTCGAGGATCGAGATGTCGAACGTGCCCCCGCCGAGATCGAACACGAGGAAGCGGCTGCCGCCCTCGCGCTGCTGCAGGCCGTAGGCGAGGGCGGCGGCCGTCGGTTCGTTGATGAGGCGTTCGACGCGTACGCCGGCCAGCTCGCCGGCTGCGCGCGTGGCGCGGCGCTGCGCGTCGGAGAAGTACGCCGGAACGCTGATGACCGCCTCCTCGATCGGCCTGCCGAGCGCAGCCTGCGCGTCGGCGAGCAGCGAACGAAGCAGCAGCGCGGACAGCTCTTCGGGACGGAAGGCGCGTTCACCGAGCCAGGTGTCGCGTGGACTGCCCATCCAGCGCTTGAACGTCGCGACGCTGCGCGTCGGGTGCGTGACGAGGCGGTCGCGCGCGGCCTCGCCGACGATGAGCTTGCCGTCATCGCCGAGGCTGATCGCGGACGGCGTCAGCAGGCCGCCGAGCGCGTTCGGGAACAGGCGTGCCTCGCCGTCGACGAAGGCGCCGACGAGCGAATGGGTGGTGCCGAGATCGATGCCGACGATCATGCGTCTTCCTTGTGCAGGCAACGCATCTTAGGTCCTGCCCGTGGCTTTTTGCAGGCGCGCGAACCGGCGGCGGCGGACCACGGGAACGACGCGCGCGACGTCCGCGATCGCACCGTGCAAGAGGGTGTGCCCCAGCGATGCATCCGCGTCACCGGGGCTCGGCCGATGGCGGCCGGCGAGCCGCCCGGCACCGGCCTACATGCGGAACACGCCGAAACGGCCTTGCTCGACCGGCGCGTTGAGGCTCGCCGACAGGGCGAGGCCGAGCACGCGGCGGGTGTCGGCCGGATCGATGATGCCGTCGTCCCACAGGCGTGCGGTCGCGTAGTACGGATGCCCCTGGCGTTCGTACTGCTCGCGGATCGGCGCCTTGAACGCGTCTTCTTCGTCCTTCGACCACGCCTTGCCGGCGGCGTCGAGGCCATCGCGGCGCACGGTCGCGAGCACGCTCGCGGCCTGCTCGCCGCCCATGACTGAAATGCGCGCGTTCGGCCACATCCAGAGGAAGCGCGGCTGGTAGCCGCGGCCGCACATCGCGTAGTTGCCGGCGCCGAAACTGCCGCCGATGACGACCGTGAACTTGGGCACGTGCGAGCAGGCGACCGCGGTGACCATCTTCGCGCCGTCCTTGGCGATGCCGGCCTGTTCGTATTTCTTGCCGACCATGAAACCCGTGATGTTCTGCAGGAACACCAGCGGCACGTTGCGCTGGTTGCACAGCTCGATGAAGTGGGCGCCCTTGAGCGCGCTCTCGGCGAACAGGATGCCGTTGTTGGCGACGATGCCGACCGGGTAGCCGTGCACGTGCGCGAAACCGGTGACGAGCGTCTTGCCGTAGCGCGCCTTGAATTCCTGCAGCTCCGATCCGTCGACGATGCGAGCGATGACGTCGCGGATGTCGAACGGGATGCGCGTGTCGCGCGGCACGCAGCCGTACAATTCCTCGGGCGCATGGAGTGGTTCGCGCGGCTCGCGCAGCGCGAGCGCGACGTCCTTGCGGCGATTGAGGCTGGCGACGATGCCGCGCGCGATGTCGAGTGCGTGCGCGTCATTCTCGGCGAAGTGGTCGGCGACGCCGGAAACCGACGTGTGCACGTCGGCGCCGCCGAGCGTTTCAGCATCGACGACCTCCCCGGTCGCCGCCTTCACCAGCGGCGGGCCGCCGAGGAAGATCGTGCCCTGTTCCTTGACGATGATCGTCTCGTCGCTCATCGCCGGCACGTAGGCGCCGCCCGCGGTGCACGAACCCATCACGACGGCGATCTGCGGGATGCCGAGCGCACTCATCCGCGCCTGGTTGTAGAAGATGCGGCCGAAGTGTTCCTTGTCCGGGAAGACCTCGTCCTGCAGCGGCAGGAACGCGCCGCCCGAATCGACGAGGTAAATGCAGGGCAGGCGGTTCTCGAGTGCGACTTCCTGAGCGCGCAGGTGCTTCTTCACCGTCATCGGGAAATACGTGCCGCCCTTGACCGTGGCGTCGTTGGCGATGACGAGCACCTCGACACCGTGCACGCGGCCGATGCCGGTTATGACGCCCGCGCACGGCGCGGCGTCCTCGTACATGCCGTGCGCGGCGAGTGGCGAGAGTTCGAGGAACGGCGAACCGGAATCGAGCAATGCGCGGATGCGCTCGCGCGGCAGCAGCTTGCCGCGTTCGGTGTGCTTCGCGCGCGCCTTCTCGCCGCCGCCCAGCGCGGCCTTCGCCATCTGCGCGCGCAGGTCGTCGACGGCCGCGCGCAGATGCGTCGCGTTGGCGAGGAATTCGGGGGAACGAAGGTCGAACTGCGAACGGATCTGCGGCATGGGCGATCGGCGCGGGTGCGGAATCGTGCGATGTAAGCACAGCGCCGGATCGCAAACCAGTCTTGCCCGCCGCCGCGGTTCGCGCCGTCGCGGACCGACGGGGCTGCCGCACCGGTGCGCGCCGGCACCGGTGCGGCCGATCGTTACCTCACGGACAGGTGATGCCCTGCGGCTGCGTCACGCGGATCAGCGGCATGGAACCGCTGCCGTAGCCGGCCACGGTCGAATTCCACGCGACCTTGCCGTGCGCGCAATCGCTGAACGTGAACGTGAGCGTGCCCCACGGCGTGTTCGCCACCTGGCTCTGGTCGAAGTTCGGCGGGAACCGGCCGCCCGGCCCGTCGATCGTCGTCACCGTCGCCACGGCGGTATCGCCACTGATCGGGCCGACGCCACCGATCCAGCTCTGGCCGCCATCCGGCGCGAAGGTGTAGCCCTCGGCGAGCAGGTTGTTGCCCGGCAGGATCTCGATGCCGAAGCCCATCGCGCCGGTCGCACCGGCGTCGACCCAGGTGCCGGTGAAGCCGGCCGTGATCGGCACGTTGCCACCACCGCCGCCACCGCCCTGCACGGTGATCGTGCCGGTCATGCCGGAGTCGGCGTGCACGTCGCACGTGTACGGGAAAGTGCCCGCTTCGTTGAACGTGACCGTCGCGCTCCACGAGCTGTTCGACGGCGTGCCGTCACCGCCCGCGCCGTCGCAACCGTTGGCGCAGCGGAACGAGCCGTTTTCCGCGTGCACGTTGTGGAAGCCGCCGGCATTGGTGAACGTGACGCTGTCGCCGACAGTGATCGTGAGTTCGCGCGGAGCGAAGCGGAGGCCATTGCCGCCGACGGTGACCGTGTGCGTGGCTGCCATGGCAGGTATCGCGCAAGCGAACGACAGCGCGACCGGCAGCGCCTTGCGGAAATGCGAGTGCATCGGTGGATCTCCCATTGGTGTGTCCTGGGATAGGTACCGATGCGGTCCCGGAAGGTTGCGCTCGCCGCCCGCCCGCCATCGCCTTGCGCCGAAACGCGACCGGCCGCGCGAGGCGGCCGGTGCGTATCGATCACGGCGCGCCGCAGCGCGCGTGGATCACTCCTTCTTCTTGGCGGCGTCCGCGGCCGCGTCCTTCGCGTCCCTTGCGGTTTCGGCGACCTCGTGGCCGACGTCCTTCGCGCCTTCCTTGACTTCGTGGCCGGCGGCCTTCATCGCCGCACCGGTCGCTTCGGCGCCTTCCTTGATCATCGCCCCCGCGTTGGCGGCGGCTTCCTTGCTCGCGTCGACCGCCTTGGCCGCGGCGTCTTTCGCTTTCTAGGCGGCGTCCTTCGATGCGTCGGCGGCCTGGTTGGCGGCGTCCGTCACGGCGGTGTTGGCGGTTTCGGCAGCCTTCTTGGCGGCGTCGGCGGCCTGCTGTGCCGCGGCGGCGGTGGCGTCGGCGGCCTTCTTCGCCGCGGCCTGCGCCTCGGCGGCGGCCTGCTTCGTCGCTGCGGCGGCCTTGTCGGCAGCCTCCTGCGCCTGCTTCTGCGAGTCATCGCACGCGGCAAGCGTAGCGACGAGGGCCGTGCCGAGCGCGAGCTTCAGGATCTTGCTGGTCATCTGGTCTGCCTCCTCCCGTTGGCGGCCGTCGGCCTGCGTAGGCAGCTCCTGCGGCCCGAAGATGCGAACGCGATCGTCCGCGACGTGTATCACGCCGGATTCTAGCAGGGCATTCAGGTTCGTGAGCGCATCGTCGGGTGGAACATCCCACCCGACGCGCGAGAGCCGATCAGGCGAGTTCGATCGCGATCGCGGTGGCTTCGCCGCCGCCGATGCACAGCGAGGCGATGCCGCGCTTGCCGCCGCGCGCGATCAGCGCGTGCAGCAGGGTGACGACGAGGCGCGCGCCCGAGGCGCCGATCGGATGGCCGAGCGCGGTCGCGCCACCATTGACGTTGAGCTTGTCGTGGGCGATGCCGAGGTCCTTCATCGGCGCCATCGCGACGACGGCGAACGCCTCATTGACCTCGAACA
This sequence comes from Dokdonella sp., assembly GCF_051958935.1. Classification (GTDB taxonomy): domain Bacteria; phylum Pseudomonadota; class Gammaproteobacteria; order Xanthomonadales; family Rhodanobacteraceae; genus Dokdonella_A. The sequence goes on from NZ_JBQCFP010000133.1 coordinate 13,898, forward strand.
GGTCCACGTCCCCGACCTTCCAGCCGACCTTCTTGAGCAGCGCATCGATCGCGCCGACCGGCGCGGTCGTGAACCACTCCGGTGCCTGCGACAGCGTGGTGTGGCCGACGATGCGCGCGAGCGGCTTCAGCCCGTGCTTCGCGGCGGCTTCGGCGCTCATCACGACGGTGGCCGCGGCGCCATCGGAAATGCTGGACGAGCTCGCCGCGGTGACCGTACCGTCCTTGCGGAACGCGGGCTTGAGCGTCGGGACCTTCGTGGGATCGGACTTGCCCGGCTGTTCGTCGGTGGCGACTTCGACGTCGCCCTTGCGCGTGGCGACCTTGACCGGAACGATTTCCGCGGCGAACGCGCCGGACGTGATCGCCGCCTGCGCGCGGCGCACCGACTCGATCGCGTACGCGTCCTGCGCCTCGCGCGTGAACCCGTACTTGTCGGCGGTCGCTTCGGCGAACACGCCCATCGCCTGGCCGTCGTACGGGTTGGTCAGGCCGTCCCACGCCATGTGGTCGACGAGCTTGGCGTCGCCATAGCGCAAGCCACCACGCGCGGACACCATGTGCGGTGCATTGGTCATCGACTCCATGCCGCCGGCGACGACGATCTCGGCCGAGCCCGCCTTGATGAGGTCGTGCGCGAGCATGATCGCCTTCATGCCCGAACCGCAGACCTTGTTGATCGTGGTGCAGCCGGTCGACTTCGGCAGGCCGGCGGCGAGCGAGGCCTGGCGCGCGGGCGCCTGGCCGAGGTTGGCCGGCAGCACGCAGCCCATGATGACTTCGGACACGTCGTCCGGCGCCACGCCGGCGTGTTCGAGCGCGGCCTTGATCGCCGCGGCACCGAGCGTCGGCGTCGGCACGCCGGTGAACTGGCCGAGCATGGAACCGATCGCGGTGCGCTTGGCGCCGACGATGACGATATCGGACATGGATTCCTCCGGGATGGATGGCGGTCGGCACGTGGCCGGCGAAGGCCCCGATTATGCGCGCCCTGCTGCGCTGCGACAATTGCACGGCGGAGCGCACCATCCTTGTGCTCGGCGCATGCCACGGGCTAGCCTCGGCCCAGGCATGACGGGGGGCGCCGCGCGGTGCGACGGGCAGCATGCTGGATCGCGATGGTCGTGCTGGCGGGCGCCGGCGCGATCGCGCATGCGCAAGGCCGCGACAGCCACGGCGTCGAGCGCGTCCGCTTCCGCAACATCGGCGTCGAGCAGGGCCTCTCGCAGCCGAGCGGCATCGACATCACCCAGGACCGTCACGGCTTCATCTGGGTCGCGACGCAGGACGGCCTCGACCGCTTCGACGGCTACGGCTTTCGCGTCTACAAGCACGACCGCGGCGATCCGTCCTCGCTCGCCGCGAACAACGTGCACCGCCTGCTGGTCGACCGTCGCGGGCGGCTCTGGATAGGCACGACCAGCGGTGGCCTCAGCCGCTACGACGAGCAGCTCGACCGCTTCGACAACTTCGTGCCCGACGCGTCGCGCGAGGGCGCAATCGGCAGCGAGTACGTCAGCGCGCTGGCCGAAGACGCAGCGGGGACGCTGTGGGTCGCGACGCGCAACCACGGCCTGCAGCGCTACGACGAGGCGCGCAATGCCTTCGTCGAATCACCTTGCCGCAACGATGAGCTGCGCCGGCCCATGGCGCTGCTCGCGCTCGAAGGAGGGCGCCTGCTGATCGGCACCGCGGCGGGGCTGTTCGATTGCGATCCCGCCGACGGCACGATGCGCGAGTGGCTGCCGCAGTCGGGCGCGCACCTGGCGGTACGCACGATCGTCCGCGGCGGGGCCGGCGAGATCTGGCTCACCGCGACCAGGCAGGGCTTGTTCCGCTTTGCCGCGAACGGCGCGGAGATCGAGCACTACGATGCGCAGACCTCGCCCTCGCTCGACGACACCGACCTTACCGGCCTGCACATCGACCGCAGTGGCGCGATCTGGTTCGGCAGCGAAAACGCGGGCCTAGCGCGCCTCAACCCGCACACTCGCCGGCTGGAAACCTTCACGCATTCGCCGGAACAGCCCGGGTCGCTCGCCGGCAACCGCGCCTTCAGCGTGTTCGAGGATCGCGACGGACAGATCTGGGTCGGCACCTGGAGCAACGGCATCAGCGTGTTCGATCCGCGCGCGGCCGGGTTCGTGTCGGTGCACACGCGCGGGGCCGGCCGTTCGCTCGCGGGCGCGTCGGTGTTGTCGGTGCTCGCCGACGACGACGGCACGTTCTGGTTCAGCACGGCCGAGAACGGCGGCCTCAGTCATTTCGACCTCGAGAACGGACTGCTCGAACACTATGCGCACGACCCGCGCAATCCGGCGAGCCTCGCGCACAACTTCGTCGTGTCGACCGTGCGCGGGCGCGACGGCTCGCTGTGGATCGCCACGCGTGGCGGCGGGCTCGATCGCCTGCGGCCGGGTACGAACGCGTTCGAGCATCATGCGCACGATGCCACCGATCCGCGCAGCATCGCTTCCAACAACCTGCTGCGCCTGCATCTCGACGCGGCCGGCACGCTCTGGATCGGTACGGGCGACAATGGACTCGACGCGCTCTGCGACGGCTGCACCGAGTTCCGTCACTACGCGCATGCCGAGGGAGTGGCCGACAGCCTCGCGCCCGGCGGCGTGTATGCGGTCCTGGAGGCCGAGCACGGCCAGCTCTGGGTCGGCACCGAGCGTCGCGGCCTCGAACTGCTCGATCCGGTGAGTGGGCGCGTGCGCCACTTCCCGAGCGATCCGCGCGATCCGTCGTCGCTGCCGGCCAACACGGTGACCGACCTGCACCGCGACCGGCGCGGCGATCTGTGGCTCGGCACGCGCGGCGGTGGCCTCGCGCACCTGCTCGCCATGGATGCCGACGGCGCGCGTTTCGAGACGATCGATGCGCGTGCAGGCCTCGCTGCGGACGCCATCGGCGGCCTCGCCGAGGATGCCCAGGGGCGCATCTGGATGAGCACGACGGTCGGCATCTCGCGCTACGATCCGCGCGACCGCAGCATCGTCAATGTCGGTGCCGACCAGGGCGCGTCGGCGAGCGGCTACTTTATCGGTTCGGTCGACCAGGGGCGCGACGGGCGCATCGTGTTCGGCGGCGCGACCGTGGCGACCATCTTCGACCCCGCGCAGATCCCGGCGCTGCCCGTGCCCGAGCCGGTGCTGACCGAACTGCGCCTGTTCAACACGCCCGTGCTGCCGCGCTGGCGCGATCCCGCATCGCCGCTGGAGCAGGCGCCGTGGAGCGGCGGCAACGTGCGCCTGAACCACCACCAGAGCATGCTGTCGATCAACTACGGCGCGCCGTCCGCGTTCGCGCCCGCCGGGCTTCGCTTCGCCTACCGCCTCGATCCGCACGATGCCGACTGGATCGAAACCGATGCCGCCCTGCGCACCGCGACGTACACGCGACTGCCGCCGGGCGACTACCGCTTCCGCGTGCGCGCGCGCTACCCCGGCCAGCCGTGGGGCGAGAAGGAAGCCACGTTGTCGCTGACCGTATTGCCGGCGCCGTGGCTGTCCAAGCCCGCGCTCGCCGCCTACGCGATCGCCGCGGCGATGCTCGCCGCATTCATCGGGCTGCGCGCACGCCGCGCGCGGCGCGAACGCGACGCGGTGCAGGAGACGGTGCGGCAATCGGAAGAGCGCCTCAAGCTCGCGCTGTGGGGCAGCGGCAGCGAACTGTGGGACATCGACCTCGCGACCGGCAGCATGCACCGCGACAACCAGCTCGAGCACCTTGCGGTCACGCACGAAGTCGGCGAGCACTCGCTGGCGACGTATCGGCCCTTCGTGCATCCGGACGACATCGAACGCTTCGAACGCGCGCTCGGCGCGCACCTGTCCGGCCGCGTGCCCACATTCGAGGCGAGCTATCGCACGCAGGACGTGCGGCACGACTGGGTCTGGGTGCTCACGCGAGGCCGCATCGTCGAGCGCGACGAAAGCGGCCGCGCGCAGCGCATGAGCGGCACGACCTCGGACATCAACGCGCTGAACCAGGCGCTCGCGGCCCTGCGCACGCTCAACGAGCAGCTCGAGTCCCGCGTCGAACAGCGCACCGCGGCGCTGCAGAATGCCAACCTCGAGCTGCGCAGCACGCTGGAACGGCTGACCCTTGCGCAGCGCCAGCTGTTCGAGGCGGAAAAACTCGCCTCGCTCGGTGGTCTGGTCGCGGGCATCGCGCACGAGATCAACACGCCGCTCGGCATCGGCGTGACCGCCGCCTCGCACCTGCAGGAAGAGGCGCAACGCATCTCGCGCCTGATCGGCGAAGGCGTGCTCGACACCGCGGACCTCGACGAGTTCCAGCGCACTGCACGCGAGAGTTCGGACATGATCCTGCGCAACCTGCAGCGCGCCGACCGCCTCGTGAAGAGCTTCAAGCAGGTCGCGGTCGACCAGTCAAGCGAGGACCGCCGCGTGGTCGACCTCGGCGTCTGCCTCAACGAGATCCTCACCACGCTCGGGCCCACCCTCAAGAAGACGCCGCACCGCGCGGTGCTCGATTGCCCGGCCGGCCTCATCCTCGAGACGGCGCCCGGCGCGCTTTACCAGATCGTCACCAATCTCGTGATGAACTCGCTCATGCACGGCTTCGTCGACGGCGACGCGGGCCATATCCGCATCGACGTCACGCACGAGAACCGCATCGTGCAGATCGCCTACAGCGACGACGGCCGCGGCATGGACGACGACGTGCGCGCGCGCATCTTCGAACCGTTCTTCACCACGCGACGCGGGCAGGGTGGCTCCGGGCTCGGCATGCACATCGTCTACAGCCTGGTGTCGCAGGTGCTGCACGGCCACATCGACTGCGAAAGCGCACCGGGGCAGGGCACCCGCTTCGTCATCCGCTTCGGCGGCGAGGTGTTGCAGCAGCGCTCGTGACGGCCGGGCATCGCGCGTGCATTGAATGCGGCTCGATGGCCCGCCGGCATCGCCGTAGGGCGGTACGCGCGCAGCGCGTGCCGCCGGCAACCTCATCAATCCGGCAACTCCCGCCGCAACGCGAGCGCCTCATCCCACCGCTCGAGCAACCGGTCCACGACGTCCGGATCGAACTTCGTGCCGCGATGTTCGAGCATGAACGCGCGGATGCGCGCCGAATCCCACGGCTCCTTGTAGCAGCGCTTGCTGCCGAGCGCATCGAACACGTCGGCGACCATCGTAATGCGCCCGCCGATCGGGATCGCTTCGCCCGCGAGGCCCTTGGGATAGCCGCTGCCATCCCAGTTCTCGTGGTGCGAGGCGGCGATCTCCGCGGCGAGGCGCAGCACCGGCCGGTTCGAGTTGCCGAGCAGGCGCGCGCCGAGTTCCGCATGCGTGCGCATCACGACCGCTTCCTCGGGCGTGTGCGGGCCGGGCTTGTTGAGGATCGTGTCGGGGATGCCGATCTTGCCGATGTCGTGCAGCGGCGCGGCGTAGCGCAGCGTCTCGGCCAACGCCGGCGGCAGGCCGAGCGCATGGCCGAGCATCTCGGCGAGCAGGCCGACGCGGTGCACGTGATTGGCCGTTTCCTGCGAACGCGTTTCCGCGGCGCCGGCGAGCAGGTAGACCATCTCGAGCTGCGAAGAGAGCAGCTCGTCGTTGAGATGCAGGTTGTCGAACGCGATCGACACGTTGGTGCAGAACAGTTCCACCAGCTTGTAGTCGAGCGGCGACAGGTTCCATGCCTCGCCGACGAACAGCAGGCTCTCGGTCTGGTGGCTGTCGGTGAAATGCAGCACGTAGTGGTCGCGCCCGAACTGGTGGCGTTTGTCGTGCCAGGCGTCGCGCATCGTCGCCACGATCGCGGGAGGCAGCGCCTCGGCGGCGTCATCGTGCTGCAGGCGGCGGTAGCCGCCACTCGCGGCGGCGATGCGGAAGCGCTGCGGGTCGGACTCGCGGCGGCGGTCGATCGTGCAATAGAGCGCGCCGCGTTCGAGTCCGACCAGATCCACCAGCTGGTCGAGCACCGCATTGGCGAAGTCGCGCGTGTCGCGCCGCGCGAAAATGCGCGCGGAACCGCGGATCACGTTTTCGAGGCCGACGCGATGCGCCTCGATCGCGCGCATGTCGCGGTAGGCGCGCAGCGCCGAGTACATCGTGGTCGCGAGCCGCGATGCGGTGAGCTCGGTCTTTTCCTTGTAGTCGTTGATGTCGTAGGCGGCGATGACTTCGTGCTCGGGCGCCTGGCCAGCCTGGCCGGTGCGCAGCACGATGCGCACGAAGGGGTTACCGAGTTCCTCGCGGATGCTGCGCACGAGCGCGAGGCCGGCCTGTTCCGATTCCATGACGACGTCGAGCAGCAGCACGGCGACGTCCGGGTGGCGTTCGAGCATGCGGCGCGCCTCGGCCGCGCTGTGCGCGCTCAGGAATTCGAGCTTGCGCTCGGCGAAGCGGAAACTCCCGAGCACGAGGCGCGTGACGTCGTGGACCTCGGGTTCGTCATCCGCGATCAGGATCTTCCAGGTGGGCGCGGCGTCCCGGGCCTCGATGGAGGTGAACTGCAGATTGTCGTCCGCTCGGCCCACACAGCCCCCCACCCGTGGACGGGAGCAGTGTACTCCTAAGCGACGACGCCGGAAGCCCGTGGGCGACGGGTTCAGGATTTGCCGTGGAACAGCTCGCGGCCGATCAGCATGCGGCGGATTTCATTGGTGCCCGCGCCGATCTCGTAGAGCTTGGCGTCGCGCAGGATGCGCCCGGTCGGGTATTCGTTGATGTAGCCGTTGCCGCCGAGCGCCTGGATCGCCTCGAGCGCGACCTGGACCGCGCTCTGCGAGGCGTGCAGCAGGCACGAGGCCGGGTCGATGCGCGACTTCACGCCCTGGTCGTAGTTCTGCGCGACGAGGTAGGTGTAGGCGCGCGACGACTGCAACGCGGTGTACATGTCGGCGATCTTGCCCTGCATGAGGCCGAAGGTGCCGATCGGCGCGTTGAATTGCTTGCGCTCGCGCACGTACGGCATCGCGACGTCGATCGCCGCCTGCATCAGGCCGATCGGGCCGCCCGAGAGCACGAGGCGCTCGGTGTCGAGGCCGCTCATGAGCACGCGTACGCCTTCGTTGACCTCGCCGACGCGCTGGCTGTCGGGGATCTCGCATTGGTCGAACACGAGCTCGCAGGTGTTGCTGCCGCGCATGCCGAGCTTGTCGAGCTTCTGCGCCGTCGAGAAGCCCTTCATGCCCTTCTCGACGATGAACGCGGTCATGCAGCGCGAGCCCGCCGGGCGGTGCGCGGTGCGCATGTAGACGAGCAGCACGTCCGCGTCGGGGCCGTTGGTGATCCACATCTTCGAGCCGTTGGCGACCCAGGTGTCGCCGTGCAGTTCGGCGCGGCACGTCATCGAACCGACGACGTCGGAGCCCGCGCCCGGTTCGCTCATCGCGAGCGCGCCGACGTACTCGCCGCTGCAGAGCTTGGGCAGGTATTTCTGCTTCTGCGCCTCGCTCGCGTTGTGGTAGATGTTGTTGACGCACAGGTTCGAGTGCGCGCCGTACGACAGGCCGACCGAGCCGGATGCGCGCGAGATCTCCTCCATCGCGACGACGTGCGCGAGGTAACCGAGATCCGATCCGCCGTAGTCACCCGATACGGTGACGCCGAGCAGGCCCATGTCGCCGAGCTTGGCCCACAGGTCGTGCGGAAACGCGTTCTCGCGATCGATGAGGTCGGCGCGCGGCGCGATCTCCTTGTCGGCGAAAGCGCGCACGCTCTCGCGCAGCAGGTCGAGTTCTTCGCCGAGGGGGAATGGGCGCATGGACGAGTCGCCGAGGTCGGGAAAAACCGGATAGTAACGGTTGCAGCCGCGGCCGCAAACGCGCGGTGGCGCCGGCCACGAGGGATATCCCCGTTCGCCACGGTACGGAAAAGCCGAGCAGGGCGGGTCGAGCGTGTAGGGCGGGTCGAGCGCGAAGCGCGAGTCCCGCCGTGTGTCGCGACGGCGGCACGCGCTGGCACGCGTACCGCCCTACGACGCGCGGGCAATGCAGGGATGCATCGCGTACAGTTACTGCCCGCGCATGCGGCCGAGGAAACGCGGGCCGTTGTTGCCCATCGTCGGCAGCTTGATCTTGCCGATCGCGCTGATGCGCTCTTCGGCCATGCGGTCGGCGGCCTTGTAGGTCGCCACGTTGTCGCGCTCGGCGATCTGGAAGATGCGCGAGAGGTTGTAGTAGATCGTGCGCATCATGCGCATCGCGCGCTCGCGGTTGTAGCCGTCGATCTCGAGCGAGACGTTCATGACGCCGCCCGCGTTGACCGCGTAGTCCGGCGCGTACAGCACGCCGCGCTTGGTCAGCTCGTCGCCGATCGCGTCGGTCGCGAGCTGGTTGTTCGCCGCGCCGCAGACGATCTTCGCCTTGATGCGGTCGATCGTCTTTTCGTTGAGCGTGCCGCCGAGCGCGCACGGGCTGTAGACGTCGGCGTCGACGTCGTAGATCTCGTCGAGGCCGACCGCGGTGCAGCCGTACTCGTCGACGGCGCGCTGCACGAGTTCCTTGTTGATGTCGGTGACGAACACCTTCGCGCCCTGCTCGCGCAGCAGCTTGATGAACTCCATGCCGACGTGGCCGGCGCCCTGCACGGCGTAGCTGTACTTGCCGACGTCCTCGTTGCCGTACTTCTTGTTCAAGGTCGCCATCAGGCCCTGCAAGGTGCCGTAGGCGGTGAACGGCGAGGGATCGCCCGAGCCGCCGTGAACCTGGTGCACGCCGGTCACGAACTCGGTCTCGCGGAATACCCACTCCATGTCGTTGACGTCGATGCCGACGTCCTCGGCCGTGATGTAGCGGCCGTTGAGCGAGTTGACGAAGCGGCCGAATGCGCGGAACAGCGCCTCGGACTTGTCCTTGCTGGGGTCGCCGATGGTGACCGCCTTGCCGCCGCCGAGGTTGAGGCCTGCGACCGCGTTCTTGTAGGTCATGCCGCGCGACAGGCGCAGCACGTCGTTGAGCGCTTCCGCTTCGCTCTTGTACGGCCACATGCGCAGGCCGCCGAGGGCGGGGCCGAGCACGCTGTTGTGGATCGCGATGATGGCCTTCAGGCCGGCGTCCTTGCTGTGGCAGAAGACGATCTGCTCATGGCCGGTCTGCGAGACGGTTTCGAAAATCATGGCTGCTCCTGGCGACGCGGAAAAGACTCGTCCGAACCCGGTGCGCGATCGCGGAATTCGGGCCAAGGACGAGCTGCAAGTGATTGAACGGAATTTGGTTTTTTGCGGATCGCCGGAGCCGGGCCGGCAAAATGCGGCGCGTAGTGTAGTCCCCGCCGCCCGGCGGCGACAGTGGCAGGCATCCCGTGCGCGGCAGGGGTTGAAAAACACGAACGATCGTACTATTTTCGGCGCATGGCCATTCACCCCGCCAGCAGCAAGGGCGCCGCGACGCGCGAACTCATCATCGATCGCGCGTATTCGATCGCGAGCCGCCAGGGCCTCGAGGGGTTGTCGATCGGCGATCTCGCACAGGCGGTCGGCATGTCCAAGAGCGGCGTCTTCGCGCATTTCGGGTCGCGCGAGGACCTGCAGCTCGCCGTGCTCGACGAAGGTGGCCGCCGCTTCGGCGAGTTCGTGCTGATTCCCGCGCTGCGCAAGCCGCGCGGCCTCGTGCGCCTGCGCGCGATCATCGACGGCTGGTTCGACTGGGTGCGGGAAAACCAGCATGGTTGCCTCGTGATGTCGGCGATCAGCGAGTACGACTCGCGGCCGGGTCCCCTGCACGACGCCGTCGTCGCCCGCGTGCAGCGATGGCGCAGCGACACGACGCGAGCGACGCAGATGGCGATCGACAGCGGCGAGTTGCGCGCCGACACCGATCCCCAGCAGGTCTCGTTCGAGATCTTCGGCATCGCGCTCGCGTTGCATCACGACACCCGCCTGTTCGATCCAAAGCTCGCGCGCGCGCAAGCCGAGCGCGCGATCGAGCGCCTGTTCGCCGCCCACTCCCCCTGAGTTCCGATCGAGGTTCGCCATGGCTACCGTGGTTGCCGTCAGAAATAGCACGATCGTTCGTAATATCCGCTTTGCCCTGCTGCGCGCCGGCTTCGCCTTCGGCAGCTGGTTGCGACCCGCTGCGACCTTGCGCCGCGCCTGGCGCCTGTTCTGCACGCCGCTGTCGATCACGCGCCGGCGCGCGCTCGCGACCGA
>NZ_JBQCFP010000134.1:0-36040 GCF_051958935.1 Dokdonella sp.
GAAATGGTCATGCCGGGCGACAACGTGAAGATGGTCGTGACGCTGATCGCGCCGATCGCGATGGACGAGGGCCTGCGCTTCGCGATCCGCGAAGGCGGTCGTACGGTCGGCGCGGGCGTGGTCGCGAAGATCATCCAGTAAGCCCGAAAGGGGCCGTTCGGGATCCCGGGAGGAATTCTCGGGATTCCGCTTCGCAAAAGCTTCACATTCGGTGGGTGTCTTGCTATAGTAGACAGCTCACTGCCGCTGCGGTTGAGCCGCAGCGGCGAAAAACAGCGAAATGAGGCGCAGGAAGCGCTTCGAGTTCGCCGACAGGATGTCGACGCAGCGGCCCGGACACGGGGCGATCGTCTCGAGGACGGGCTGGCTGCGAGTGTGGGTTCCAAGTTTGAGCGGACCGGATTCGGTCCGCTCATTCGTTCGCGTAACTGCAACGGGCATTCGAAGGCCGTCCCCAAGCGGGTGCGGCGGGCGGGGTTCAGTGAGCTCCGTCGTCGATGAACAGCGTTCTTTCAGATTCAAGGACACGGCAATGGCGGACCAGAAGATTCGTATCCGGCTCAAGGCATTCGATCACCGCTTGATCGACCGCTCCGCGAGCGAAATCGTCGAGACGGCGAAGCGCACCGGCGCACAGGTCCGCGGACCCATTCCGCTGCCGACCAAGATCGAGCGCTACACCATTCTGGTGTCGCCGCATGCCGACAAGGATGCGCGCGACCAGTACGAGACGCGCGTGCACAAGCGCGTGATGGACATCGTCGACCCGAACGACAAGACCGTGGACGCGCTGATGAAGCTCGACCTCGCGGCCGGTGTCGACGTCCAGATCAAGCTGCACTGAAGCACAAGTAACGGGATACGACGATGAGTATCGGGTTGGTAGGTCGTAAATGCGGCATGAGCCGCGTCTTCACCGAAGATGGACGCTCGGTGCCGGTGACGCTGATCGAAGCGACGCCGAACCGCGTAACGCAGGTGAAGACCGTCGAGGCCGACGGCTACAGCGCCGTCCAGGTCACCGCCGGCGCGAAGCGCGCTGCGCTGATCAACAAGCCGCTCGCCGGCCACTTCGCCAAGGCGAACGTGACTGCGGGTCGCGGTTTGTGGGAGTTCCGTGTCGAAGCGGCCGAGCTCGGCAAGTTCGCCGTCGGCGGCGAAGTCAAGGCCGATGAGGTCTTCGCGGTCGGCCAGAAGGTCGACGTGCAGGGCGTCAGCAAGGGCAAGGGCTTCCAGGGTACGATCAAGCGCCATCACTTCACGATGGGCGACGCGACGCACGGCAATTCGCTGTCACACCGCGCGCCGGGCTCGATCGGCCAGCGCCAGACGCCCGGTCGCGTGTTTCCGGGCAAGAAGATGGCCGGTCACATGGGCGCCGTGACCCGTTCGTCGATGAACCTCGAGATCGTCAAGATCGACACCGAGCGTCATCTGATCGCGATCAAGGGCTCGGTGCCGGGTGCGCCGGGTGGCGACGTGATCGTGCGTCCCGCCGTGAAGACGAAGTAAGGAGGACGCCATGGAACTCAACGTCATCGGCGCCAAGCCGGTTTCCGTCTCCGAGGCGGTGTTCGGCAAGGAATTCCGCGAAGACCTCGTGCACCAGGTCGTCGTTGCGTATCGCAACGCCGGTCGTGCGGGAACGAAGGCGCAGAAGTCGCGTTCGGACCTGTCCGGCACGACCAAGAAGTTCAAGAAGCAGAAGGGCGGCGGCGCGCGCCACGGCGACTTCCGCGCCCCGATCTTCGTCGGCGGCGGCGTCACGTTCGCCGCGCGCCCGCGCAGTTTCGCGCAGAAGGTCAACCGCAAGATGTTCCGCGGCGCGATGGTTTCGATCCTGTCGGAACTCAACCGCCAGGGCCGCATTTCGGTGGTCGAGTCGTTCGGCATCGAGCAGCCCAAGACCAAGCAGATGGTCGCCAAGCTCAACGATCTGAAGGCCGAAGGCCGCGTCGTGCTGGTCGCCGAGAACGCGCCCGAGGCGCTGTATCTCGCCGCGCGCAACGTGCCTTACCTGCACGTCGTCGACGTCGCGGCGCTCGATCCGGTCAGCCTGGTCGGCGCGGACAAGATCGTCATGACGGTCGAATCGCTCAAGCGTATCGAGGAGTGGCTGGCGTGAAAGAGCATCTCTACAGCGTCCTGCGCGCGCCGCACATCTCCGAAAAGAGCGCGCGCCTGCAGGAAAACAACCAGTACGTGTTCGAGGTGGCGCAGGCCGCGACCAAGGCCGACGTGAAGGCGGCCGTGGAAGGACTGTTCAGCGTCGAGGTGCAGTCGGTCAACCTGGTCAACGTCAAGGGCAAGGCCAGGGCATTCCGCAACCGCGCCGGTACGCGCAGCAACAAGCGCAAGGCTTATGTCCGACTCGCCGATGGCCAGACCATCGACGTGACGGCCAAGGCCTAAGGTGGATATGGGCGCGATGAGCGTCCATGGAAATCAGGAAAAAACATCATGGCACTGATTACAGTCAAACCCACCTCCGCCGGACGCCGCGCCGTCGTGCGCGTGGCCACGCCTGGTCTGCACAAGGGCGCGCCGTATGCACCGCTGACCGAGTCGCAGTCCAAGACTGGTGGTCGCAACCACTACGGCCGCATCACGACCCGTCACAAGGGCGGTGGCTCGAAGCAGCACTACCGCGTGATCGACTTCAAGCGCGACAAGGAAGGCATCGCCTGCCGCATCGAGCGCATCGAGTACGATCCGAACCGCACCGCGCACATCGCGCTGCTGTGCTTCGTCGACGGCGAGCGCCGCTACATCATCGCGCCGAAGGGCGCGAAGGTCGGCGACCAGTTGATGTCCGGTCACGACGCGCCGATCAAGGTCGGCAACTCGCTGCCGCTGCGCAACATCCCGATCGGCTCGACCGTGCATTGCATCGAGATGAAGCCCGGCAAGGGTGCGCAGATCGCGCGTTCGGCAGGCGCCTCGGCGCAGCTGGTCGCGCGCGAACAGGGCTACGCCACGCTGCGCCTCCGCTCCGGCGAAATGCGCAAGGTGCCGGCGGAATGCCGCGCCACGATCGGCGAAGTCGGCAACAGCGAGCACAACCTCGAGAAGCTGGGCAAGGCAGGTGCGTCGCGCTGGCGCGGCGTGCGTCCGACCGTTCGCGGTGCGGCGATGAACCCGGTCGACCATCCGCACGGCGGTGGTGAGGCGAAGGCCGGCCAGGGCAACCCGCACCCGGTGTCGCCGTGGGGCATGCCGACGAAGGGTTACAAGACGCGCAAGAACAAGCGCACGACGCAGTTCATCGTTCGCGACCGCAGGGGTTAAGCAATGGCTCGTTCTCTGAAGAAAGGCCCGTTCGTCGATCATCACCTGATGAAGAAGGTGGAAGCGGCGGGCAACACGAAGAAGCCGATCAAGACCTGGTCGCGTCGTTCGATGATCGTGCCGGAGATGGTGGGCTTCACGCTCGCGATCCACAACGGCCGCCAGCACGTGCCCGTGCTGGTCAACGAAAACATGGTCGGCCACAAGCTCGGCGAATTTGCGGTGACCCGCACGTTCAAGGGGCATGGTGGCGACAAGAAGGCCGCCGAGGCCAAGAAGTGACGGTGAGCACGATGGAAGCCAAAGCGATCCTGCGCAGCGCGCGCATTTCCCCGCAGAAGGCCCGCCTGGTCGCCGACCAGGTGCGTGGCATGCCGGTCGGTCGTGCGACCAACCTGCTGCAGTTCAGCGACAAGAAGGCGGCTCACCTGATCAAGAAGGTGCTGCTGTCGGCCGTCGCGAATGCCGAAAACAACCTCGGTGCGGACGTCGACGAGCTGAAGGTCGCCAAGATCTTCGTCGACGAGGGCGCGATCCTCAAGCGTATGCATGCACGCGCGAAGGGCCGCGGCTCGCGCATCTCCAAGCGCACCAGCCACATCACCGTGGTTGTCGGCGAATAAGGCACAGGACGACTACGATGGGTCACAAAGTCAATCCGATCGGCATCCGCCTCGGCATCGCCAAGGACTGGAATTCGAAGTGGTTCGCGAACAAGCGCGAATACGCCGAATACCTCGGCGCGGACCTCAAGGTTCGCGAGTTGCTGAAGAAGAAGCTCGCCCAGGCCGGCATCTCCCGGATCCAGATCGAGCGTCCGGCCAAGACTGCGCGCGTGACGATCCACACGGCTCGCCCGGGTGTCGTCATCGGCAAGAAGGGCGAGGACATCGAGAAGCTGCGCAAGGAAGTCTCCAACGTGATGGGCGTCCCGGCGCACATCAACGTGACGGAAGTGCGCAAGCCCGAACTCGACGCGCAGCTGGTCGCGGAATCGATCGCGCAGCAGCTCGAGCGCCGCATCATGTTCCGCCGCGCGATGAAGCGCTCCGTGCAGAACGCGATGCGCCTCGGCGCGCTCGGCATCAAGGTCAACGTCGCCGGCCGCCTCAACGGCGCCGAGATCGCGCGTTCGGAGTGGTATCGCGAAGGCCGCGTGCCGCTGCACACGCTGCGCGCGGACATCGACTACGGCTTCGCCGAGGCGAAGACCACGTACGGAATCATCGGCGTGAAGGTGTGGGTCTTCAAGGGCGAGATCTTCGACCTTCATGCATCTCAGCAGGAAGCCAAGGCCGAGGCCGCTGAAGAGCGTCCGCAGCGTCGCGCGCCGAAGGCGGGAGCGTAAGTCATGCTGCAACCCAAGCGCACCAAGTACCGCAAGGTCCAGAAGGCCCGCAACCGTGGCCTGTCCTATGTCTCCAACAAGGTCAGCTTCGGCGAATTCGGCCTGAAGGCGACCACGCACGGTCACCTGACCGCGCGCCAGATCGAGGCGGCCCGCCGCTGCATCACGCGCTACGTCAAGCGCGGCGGCAAGCTGTGGATCCGCGTGTTCCCCGACAAGCCGATCTCGAAGAAGCCGATCGAAGTCCGAATGGGCAACGGCAAGGGCAACGTCGAGTATTGGGTGGCTCCGGTGCAGCCGGGCCGCATGTTGTATGAAATCGAGGGCATCGCCGAAGTCGAGGCTCGCGAGGCGTTCCGCCTCGCCGCCGCCAAGCTGTCGGTGCAGACCCAATTCGTGGCCCGGACGGTGCTGTGATGGAACTGAAAGAACTCCGCCAGAAGAACGCAGAACAGCTCGCCGAGCATCTCGGCGAACTGCGCCGCGAACAATTCAACCTGCGCATGCAGAAGGGCTCCGGCCAGCTCACGCAGACCCACCAGTTCGGCCGCGTCCGTCGCGAGATCGCGCAGGTCAAGCACCTGCTCGGCGCGAAGAAGCAGGGGCAGTGACATGAGCGAGAATGAGAAGAAGCAGCGCACCCTCGAGGGGCGCGTGGTCAGCAACAAGATGGCCAAGACCGTGACCGTCCTGCTCGAGCGCCAGGTGCAGCACCCGCTGTACGGCAAGATCGTGCGCCGCTCCACCAAGGTGCATGCGCACGACGAGGCGAGCGAGTGCAAGGAAGGCGACGTCGTCCGCATCGCGGAATGCCGTCCGCTGTCGAAGACCAAGAACTGGCGCGTCGTGAAAGTCGTCACGCGCGCTGAAGCCTGAGCGTGGCGGGACTGGAGGAGAAAGCGACATGATCCAGATGCAGACCACGCTGGCCGCGGCGGACAACAGCGGTGCGCGCGAACTGATGTGCATCAAGGTACTCGGCGGCTCCAAGCGCCGGTACGCGCAGATCGGCGACGTGATCAAGGTTTCCGTGCGTGAAGCGATTCCGCGCGGCAAGGTGAAGAAGGGCGAGGTCTACGACGCCGTCGTGGTGCGCACCCGCAAGGGCGTGCGTCGCGCGGACGGTTCGCTGATCCGTTTCGACGGCAATGCCGCCGTCCTGCTGAACAACAAGCTCGAGCCGATCGGCACCCGCATCTTCGGGCCGGTCACGCGCGAGCTGCGTGGCGAGCGATTCATGAAGATCGTCTCGCTGGCGCCGGAAGTACTGTAACGAGGTTGATGCCATGAACCGTATCCGCAAGGGCGACCAGGTCCTGGTGATCGCCGGCAAGAACAAGGGCCAGAAGGGCGAAGTGACGCGCGTCGCGGGTGAATCCGTGTTCGTGCAGAACATCAACCTGGTCAAGCGCCACACCAAGCCGAATCCGCAGGCGAACCAGCCGGGCGGCATCGTCGAGCGTGAGGCGGCGATCCATATTTCCAACGTAATGCTCTTCAACACCGCTACCGGCAAGGGTGAGCGCGTGGGCTTCAAGACGCTCGAGAACGGGCGCAAGGTCCGCGTGTACCGCTCGTCCGGCGAAGTGGTCGACGCCTGAGGCCTGCCGACATGACCCGCCTTGAAAAGATCTACAAAGAACAGGTCGTGCCGAAGCTGACCCAGCGTTTCGGCTACACCAATCCGATGCAGGTGCCGCGCCTGTCCAAGATCACGCTCAACATGGGCGTGGGCGAGGCGGTCGGCAACAAGAAGATCCTCGAGAACGCCGTCGCCGACATGGCGAAGATCGCCGGCCAGAAGCCGATCGTGACGCTGTCCCGCAAGGCGCACGCGACGTTCAAGATCCGCGAGAACTGGCCGATCGGTTGCAAGGTGACCCTGCGCCGGCATCGCATGTTCGAGTTCTTCGACCGCCTGATCAACATCTCGCTGCCGCGCGTGCGTGACTTCCGTGGCATCTCGGGACGTTCGTTCGACGGCCGCGGCAACTTCAACATGGGCTTGAAGGAACAGATCATCTTCCCCGAGATCGATTTCGACCAGATCGACGCGCTGCGCGGCATGGACATCGCGATCACGACGACCGCCCGTACCGACGAAGAAGCGAAGGCGCTGCTCGAAGCGTTCAGCTTCCCGTTCCGCAACTGACAGCGCGATAGCAGGATCCAGGATTATGGCCAAGACCTCGATGATCAACCGCGATCTCAAGCGCGCCAAGCTCGTGAAGCGGCATGCCGCCAAGCGCGAAGAGCTCAAGAAGATCGTTTCCAGCGCGACCGCGTCGTACGACGACAAGATCGCCGCGGCGGTGAAGCTGCAGAAGCTGCCGCGCGACTCGAGTCCGTCGCGACAGCGCAACCGCTGCGAACTGACCGGCCGCTCGCGCGGCGTCTACCCAAATTTCGGCCTCGCGCGCCAAACGCTGCGCGAAGCGACCATGCGCGGCGACGTGCCGGGCCTGCGCAAGGCCAGCTGGTAACACGCGGATCGCTCCGCCCGGGTCCGGCCATGGCGGCCGGGCTCTCCGACAAATTAGATCATTCGCATTCCGCGGATATCGGTGCACTCAGAGGTGTCTTTTCATGAGCATGACTGATCCCATCGCCGACATGTTCACGCGCATCCGTAATGCGCAGGCCACGGGCAAGCGTTCCGTGGCGATGCCGGCTTCCCGCGTCAAGCACGCGATCGCCAACCTGCTGAAGGACGAGGGCTACGTCGCCGACGTGCAGACGAGCACCGTCGAAGGCAAGGCGAAGCTCGAAATCGCCCTCAAGTACCACGAAGGCAAGCCGGTCATCGACCGCATCGAGCGCGTCAGCCGTTCGGGCCTGCGCGTGTACCGCGGCAAGGACGCCTTGCCGAAGGTGCTCAACGGCCTCGGCATTTCCATCGTTTCCACGTCGTCCGGCATCATGACCGACGCGCAGGCCCGCAAGAAGGGCCTCGGCGGCGAAGTCATCGGCCTGGTCGCCTAAGTTTCTTGGAGAAATAAGACATGTCCCGCGTTGCCAAGAAACCCATCAACCTGCCCAAGGGCGTCGAGTGCCAGGTCAAGGCCGATGCGATCACCGTGAAGGGCCCGAAGGGCACGCTCGCGTTGCCCGCCCCGGCCGGTGTCGACGTCGCCGTCGATGGCGCCACGATCCAGCTCAGCGTGAAGAACGCGAGCGACATGAAGATGGCGGGCACCGCCCGTGCGCTGATCAACAACATGGTCACCGGCGTCAGCGAAGGCTACCAGCGCAAGCTGGAGCTGGTCGGCGTCGGCTACCGCGCGGCGCTGCAGGGCAAGGACCTCAACCTCACGCTCGGCTTTTCGCATCCGGTCGTCTTCCAGGCACCGGAAGGCATCACGATCACGGTTCCGGCGCAGACCGAAATCCTGATCGCGGGCGCGGACAAGCAGCGTGTCGGTGAAGTCGCCGCGAAGATCCGTTCGTTCCGTCCGCCGGAACCCTACAAGGGCAAGGGCGTGCGTTACTCGGGCGAGAAGATCACCCTCAAAGAGGCCAAGAAGGCGTAAGTACGCTGTCCCTGCGTGCGTAGGGCGACCGTCCATGGTCGCACTATCCACCGAGAGCAGTTCATCGCAGCCGATCCGCTTCTGGAACCAGGACCATGGAAAAGAACATCGCAAGACTCCGCCGCGCCAAGTCGACCCGCGCACACATCCGTACGCTGGGCGTGCCGCGCCTGAGCGTCCATCGCAGCGCGCAGCACATCTACGCGCAGGTGCAGACCGCCGAAGGCGACAAGGTCATCGCGGCCGCGTCGACCACGCAGAAGGCGATCGCCGAGGGCCTCAAGGGCACCAAGAACAAGGCCGCGGCAGCTGCCGTCGGCAAGGCCGTCGCCGAAGCCGCGCTGAAGGCCGGCGTGGAGATGGTCGCGTTCGACCGTTCGGGCTTCCGTTACCACGGCCGCATCCAGGCGCTCGCGGAAGCGGCGCGCGAGGCGGGCCTCAAGTTCTGATCGACCGCGGCCGTTCGCGGCCGCGGCGTGGGCGAACGACTCCGGCGAGCGAGCCGGGCGCCAGGGCTGGCGCAAGTGGCAACCGGATTGAGCCGTTCCGGAACCGTTCCATCACAACTCCAAGCGGCAATGCCGCAAGCAGAAGTCCGCGATCGCTCCGGCACGCGGCATGACAGGTGAAACATGGCGAATGCGAACGAACGTGAGAACAGCGACGGCTTCCTCGAGAAGCTGATCGCGGTGAACCGCGTGGCGAAGACCGTGAAGGGTGGCCGCCAGATGAGCTTTACGGCATTGACCGTCGTCGGCGACGGCGATGGCCGCGTCGGCTTCGGTTACGGCAAGGCGCGCGAAGTGCCGGTCGCAATCTCGAAGGCGATGGAGCGTGCGCGCAAGGGCATGGTCAAGATCGACCTCAACAACGGCACGCTGTTCCATGCGGTGAAGGCCAACCATGGCGCCGCGAAGGTGTTCATGCAGCCGGCGTCTGAGGGCACGGGCGTGATCGCCGGCGGTGCGATGCGCGCGGTGCTCGAAGTGGTCGGCGTCAAGAACGTTCTGGCCAAGGCGGTCGGTTCGCGCAATCCGATCAATCTGGTTCGCGCGACGATCAACGGGCTGCAGGCGATGGTGTCGCCGGCGCGCATCGCGTCCAAGCGCGGCAAGTCGGTCGACGAGGTGATGGGCAATGGCTAAGACGAAGGCTACGGCGGCCAAGACGATCCGCGTCCGCCTGTTCAAGAGCATCAACGGCTGCCAGGAGCGCCATCGCGTCAGCGTGCGCGCGCTCGGCCTGCGCAAGCTCAACGACGTGCGCGAGCTGGTGGATTCGCCTTCGGTGCGCGGCCTGGTGAACCAGGTCAGCTACCTGGTCCGCATCGAGGAAGGCGCGTGAAGCGCCCGGGGCATTGAACTCGCGTTCGATGCCTCGACCTAGCAATTTCTCTGGAGTCGATCGACATGCGTCTCAATACACTCAAGCCTGCCGCCGGTGCCCGCAAGGATCGCGTCCGCGTCGGTCGCGGCATCGGTTCGGGCCTCGGCAAGACCGCTGGCCGCGGCCACAAGGGCCAGTACGCGCGCGCCGGCAAGGGCAAGGTCAAGGCCGGCTTCGAAGGCGGCCAGATGCCGCTGCAGCGCCGCCTGCCGAAGGTCGGTTTCCGTTCTAAGAAGGCCCACGAGATCAGCGAAGTGCTGCTGTACCAGCTCGATTCGCTGAAGGCGGACGTGGTCGACTTCGACGTGCTCAAGGCCGCCGGCCTGATCGAAACGCGCGCCGAGCGCGCGAAGATCGTGAAGAAGGGCGACATCAAGCGTGCGGTGAAGCTCAAGGGCGTGGCGGTCACCGCTGGCGCCAAGGCCGCGATCGAGGCTGCCGGCGGCAGCGTGGAGTAAGCGCGTGGCGTCTTCGCAGTCCAATCCGCTCGCTTCGTTCGGCAAGTTGACCGAGCTGAAGCAGCGCCTGCTGTTCGTGATCGGCGCGCTGGTCGTCTACCGGCTCGGTTCGTTCATCCCGGTGCCGGGCGTCAATCCGGAAGAGATGGCGCGCCGCATCCAGCAGGGCGGCGGCCTGCTCGACATGTTCAACATGTTCTCGGGCGGCGCGCTGAGCCGACTGTCGATCTTCGCCCTCGGCGTGATTCCGTACATTTCGGCGTCGATCATCGTGCAGATGTTCGCATCCGTGATCCCGAGCTGGCAGCAGCTGCGCAAGGAGGGCGAAGCGGGGCGGCGCAAGCTGACCACGTATACGCGCTTCGGTACCGTCGCGCTGGCCCTGTTCCAGTCATTCGGCGTCGCTTCGATGCTGCAGACGCAGACGGGCATCGTCTACGCGCCGGGGCCGAGCTTCATCTTCACGACCGTGGTCGGCCTCACCGCCGGCACGATGTTCCTGATGTGGCTCGGAGAACAGATCACCGAACGGGGCATCGGCAACGGCATTTCGCTGCTGATCTTTTCGGGCATCGTCGCCGGCCTTCCTGCGGCGGTCGTGCACACCCTCGGCATGGCGCAGACCGGCGAACTACCGATCCTGCGCGTCCTGATCGTGTTCGTGATCGTGCTCGCGGTGACCGCATTCGTCGTGTTCATGGAGCGCGGCCAGCGCCGCATCACCGTGAACTATGCGCGTCGCCAGGGCGGGGCGGGCAAGGCGTACATGAACCAGAGTTCGCACCTGCCGCTCAAGATCAACATGTCGGGCGTGATCCCGCCGATCTTCGCGTCGTCGTTACTGATGTTCCCGGCGACGGCAGCGACGTGGTTCAACAACACGAACGAGATCCACTGGCTGCAGGTGCTCACTGCATCCCTGGGGCCGGGCGAGCCGCTGCACATGCTGTTGTACGCGCTGCTCATCATCGTGTTCGCGTACTTCTACACGGCGCTGACGTTCAATTCGCAGGAAACGGCGGACAACCTCAAGCGTTCAGGCGCGCTGATCCCGGGGCTCCGTCCCGGCAAGGCGACGGCCGACTACATCGATGGCGTGCTGACCCGCCTGACCGGCGCCGGTGCGCTCTACCTGGTGGCGGTCTGCCTGGTGCCGGACATCCTGCGCAACTCGTGGCATGTCCCGTTCTACTTCGGCGGTACGTCGCTGCTGATCGTCGTGGTCGTGGTCATGGACTTCACCGCCCAGATCCAGGCGCACCTGGTTTCGCATCAATACGAAAGTCTGCTCAAGAAGGCGAATTTGCGCGGCCGTTGAGCGGCATAAAGCTGCAGATCCGGACCCGATCGGATCGGGGGTTCCCCGGAAGGGGGAAACCGGATATAATGTCAAGTTCTCTGCGCACTTAAGTAGTTTTTTTGGAGATCAACAAGCATGGCACGCATTGCGGGTGTCAATCTGCCGGTTCAGAAGCATGTCGTGATCGGCCTGCAGAGCATTTTCGGCGTCGGCCGTTCGCGCGCGAAGAAGCTCTGCGCTGAAGCGGGCGTCAATCCTGCGGCCAAGATCAAGGACTTGACCGAGGCCGAGGTGGACAAGCTGCGCCATGAGGTCGGCAAGTTCACGGTCGAGGGCGACCTGCGTCGTGAAGTCGGCATGTCGATCAAGCGCCTCATCGACCTCGGTACCTACCGTGGCCTGCGTCACCGCCGCGGCCTGCCGTTGCGTGGCCAGCGCACCCGTACCAACGCGCGCACCCGCAAGGGCCCGCGCCGCGCCATCAAGAAGTAATTTCGCAGGATATCCGGGCAAATGAACAAACCCGTTGCAGCCAAGACGAAGAAGAAGACCAAGCGCGTGGTGACGGATGCCGTCGCCCATGTGCAGGCTTCGTTCAACAACACGATCGTCACGATCACCGATCGCCAGGGCAACGCGCTCTCGTGGGCGACCGCGGGTGGTGCCGGTTTCCGTGGCTCGCGCAAATCGACGCCGTTCGCCGCGCAGGTCGCCGCCGACAAGGCGGCGCGCGTCGCCGCCGACTACGGCGTGAAGACGGTCGAAGTGCGCATCAAGGGACCGGGTCCGGGTCGTGAATCGGCCGTGCGCTCGCTGAACAATGCGGGCTTCAAGGTCACCAACATCATCGACGTGACGCCGATTCCGCACAACGGATGCCGTCCGCCGAAGAAGCGTCGCGTGTAAGGGGAACAGGAACCATGGCTCGTTATCTCGGACCCACCTGCAAGCTGGCGCGCCGCGAAGGCGCCGATCTCAGCCTCAAGAGCCCCGCGCGCGCGCTCGATTCGAAGTGCAAGCTGGAGCAGAAGCCCGGCCAGCACGGCGCCGCCGGCGCCAAGCGTGGCCGCCTGTCGGATTACGGCGTGCAGCTGCGTGAAAAGCAGAAGGTCAAGCGCATCTATGGCCTGCTCGAGCGCCAGTTCCGCACGTACTACCAGAAGGCCTCGGGCCAGAAGGGCAACACGGGCGAGAACCTGCTGCGCATGCTCGAGTCGCGCCTCGACAACGTCGTGTTCCGCATGGGCTTCGCGGTGACGCGCGCCGCTGCGCGCCAGCTGGTGTCGCACGCCGCCGTCCGCGTCAATGGCAAAAAGGTCAACCTGCCGTCGTACCAGGTTCGTCCGGGCGACGAGATCGCGCTGAGCGAGCGCGCCAAGAGCCAGCTGCGCGTGCAGGAGTCGCTCACGGTGTCGCAGGAAATGGACCTCGTCCCGTCGTGGGTCGAAGTCGACGCGAAGAAGGCGAGCGGCCTGTTCAAGGCGCTGCCGGAGCGTTCCGACCTGCCGTCGGACATCAACGAAAGCCTGATCATCGAGCTTTACTCGAAGTAAGAAGGCCGGGCGCCGCCCGGACCTTCGCAGGAACACATCACTTTGAGGAATCCGCGAGGGTTCTTGGAGTCAACTGCATATGGCGGGATCGTCCACCAACGTGCTGCGTCCGCGCGGCATTCAAGTCGAACGCCTCGGCGCCGACCGCGCCAAGGTCGTCGTCGAGCCGCTGGAGCGCGGTTTCGGCCACACGCTCGGTAATGCGCTGAGGCGCGTTCTGCTGTCGTCCATCCCCGGTAGCGCGATCATCGAAGTCGAAATCGACGGCGTGCTGCACGAGTACACCACGCTCGAGGGCCTGCAGGAAGACGTCATCGAGGTGCTGCTCAACCTCAAGGACGTCGCGATCCGCATGCACGGCCAGGACGAAACCACGCTCACGCTCAGCAAGAAGGGCAAGGGCGTCGTCGTCGCGGGCGACATCAAGGTCGATCATTCGGTCGAGATCGTCAATCCCGACCACGTGATCTGCCACCTGACCAAGGACATCGCGCTCAACATGCGCCTCAAGGTCGTGCGCGGCGTCGGCTACCAGCCGGCGACGGCGCGCCGCCTGCCGGACGAGGAAGCACGTCCGATCGGCCGCCTGCAGCTCGATGCCTCGTTCTGCCCGGTCCGCCGCGTCGCCTACAACGTCGAGAGCGCGCGCCTCGAACAGCGCACCGACCTCGACAAGCTCGTGCTGGACGTCGAGACGAATGGCGCGATCGATGCCGAGGAAGCGGTGCGCAAGGCTGCCGAGATCCTGCAGGACCAGATCAGCGTGTTCGGCGACTTCGCGCGCCGCGAGAGCTCCGATGCGAAGACGGACAAGAGCGGCGTCGACCCGGTGCTGCTGCGCCCGATCGACGACCTCGAGCTGACCGTCCGCTCGGCCAACTGCCTCAAGGCCGAGAGCATCTACTACATCGGCGACCTCGTGCAGAAGACCGAGGTGGAGCTGCTGAAGACGCCGAACCTCGGCAAGAAGTCGCTCACCGAGATCAAGGACGTGCTGTACCAGCGTGGCCTGCAGCTCGGCATGAAGCTCGACAGCTGGCCGCCGCCGGGGCTCGTCCACGGGATGCAGCTCGGTTGATGGGTTTCTCCGCGGCCATGGGTGACGTTCGTCGCCCATGGCCGCTGTTTGATTTTCGCGATCGCCCTTGATCGCCGCACCGGCCGGCTTGGCCGCAGGAGGATGCGCAAGCATCTTCGCCCGAAGTCAGAAGCGGCCACCGATGGCCGCACGTCCAACATACAGCCCGTACGCAAAGGGCTGATCATCAGCGGGTAACCGCGGGCGGCCGGGCCGTGATTTCCGGCTTCTCATAACAATCGAGACAAGAGGATTCTTCCATGCGCCATCAGAAGGCGGGTCGCAAGTTCAGCCGCACCAGCAGCCATCGCGAAGCGATGTTCAAGAACATGGCGGCGTCGTTGTTCAAGCACGAGCTCATCCGTACCACGCTGCCGAAGGCGAAGGAACTGCGCCGCGTCGCCGAGCCGCTCATCACCCTCGCCAAGACCGACGGCGTCGCCAACCGCCGCCTCGCCTTCGCGCGCCTGCGTGACAAGGAAGCAGTCGGCAAGCTGTTCGTCGAACTCGGCCCGCGTTATCGCGAGCGCAAGGGCGGCTACCTGCGCCTCCTGAAGTGCGGCTTCCGCGCCGGCGACAATGCGCCGATGGCGTATGTCGAACTGGTCGATCGTCCGCGTTCCGACGCCGGCAACGAGTCGGCGGATTGACGCCGCAGCCGCCCCCAGCGAAAAGCCCCGGCCTGTCCGGGGTTTTTCGTTTCTGGCACGCGCATCTTCGCCGCTGGGCGCGTGGGTGTTCGGTCTCCTGCTCGGTGCCCTCTACGTCGCCGCGATCGTTGCGCTGCGCCTGCGCACGCCGTTCACCGACGAGATCGATCATTTCACGCAGATCACGCATTTCCCGCGTGGCACGAACCGCATCCTGACGGAACTCACGACGATTCCCGGCTACCGCGCGCTGGTGGCGGCGATCACGCGCGCGTGCGGCGCCGATCCGCTCGATGCCGCGCGTCTGCTCAATGAAAACTTCGACTTGTTCGCGGTCGCCGGCTTCCATGCGCTGCGGCCACGCTCGCCCATGCGGCGCCACAACAGCAGCGCCAGCGCGAGCACGTCGGTGTAGACGAGGAAGAACAGCGGCACGAGGATTGGAAACACGAGCACTTGCGCGGTCGCGAGCGTCTGCGTGCGCGGCCACGTGCGCCGGCGCGCAGGCACTTGCTCGCGGCGCTGCTCGCGACCGCGCTCGTCGGCGTGCCGGCACGAAGTCGTCTGGACCGGACTGTGCACAGCCACCTGCCGCTGCTGATCGAACCAGGGTGGCTTGCGCGCGCGCGCGGCGCTCGCGGCGGCTGCCGCGGCCTGTTCACCCGCGACGTACCGCCTGCGGCCGGCCGGGGCTACGGACTGTTCCTGGTCGCACTGCTGTTCCTCGCCGGCTCGTGACTGGTGGAACTGCGCTACGCGCTGGTGCCGCTCGTGCCCTGGCTCGCCTTCCGAGAACACCGCTCGCGCACGGTCGAGTACGCGGCCTGGGCACTTTGGCTCGCGCTCGCGGTCTGCATGTACCTCGGCACGCTGACGCAACGGTTTTTCCTGCAGCGCGGCCGTGACGTAGAATTTCCGCCTCGACCCCGGAGCACGCATGAACCCCAATCCGTTCGCCTGGTCCTTCCGTTCGCAGTTCGCGCTCGGAGCGCTGATCTGCTTCGGCCTGGTCACCTACGCGTACTTCATCCTCGAGCGCCAGCAGGGCATCGTGCCGTGCCCGAAATGCATGTTCCAGCGCGGTGCCTTCGTCGGCATGGGCGTGTTCTTCCTCGCCGGTGCACTGCATGCGCCGGCTGCGCTCGGCCGCCGCGTGTATGCGCTCCTCGTCGCGCTGTTCGCGGTGATCGGCGGCGTGATCGCCGTGCAGCACCTGTGGATGCAGATGAATCCCCCCGATCCGCTCATGGGTGGATGCGGCATGGACTTCTACACGCTGTTCGACAATCGTTTCCCGCTCTCCCAAGCGATCCGCAAGGCCTTCATGGCGAGCGGGGACTGCAGCGAAAGCAGCTGGCGCCTGCTCGGCATCACGATGCCCGGCTGGACCCTGATCAGCTACGTATTGCTCGGCGGCGGTGCACTCTGGGCCGGATTTCGCCGGCGGATCGCCTAGCCGCCGATACGCCGCCGTCTGTATGACGGTGGCGAAGCCTGTGGCATGATCGTTTTCCGCATTGCAGCAATCGACGATCGCCATGGCCTC
Organism: Dokdonella sp.; assembly: GCF_051958935.1. GTDB lineage: Bacteria > Pseudomonadota > Gammaproteobacteria > Xanthomonadales > Rhodanobacteraceae > Dokdonella_A. Next base: position 16,138 of record NZ_JBQCFP010000134.1, read on the forward strand.
CGTCCCGGAACGCATCGCACCTCCCAGCCACGCGCCGGTGGAATGGTCGCCGTCGTCGTGGCAAGCCTGCCCGCAGACGCAACAGCCGGTCTATGCGGACGAGGCGGAGCTCACCCACGCGCTCGCGCAGCTGTCGCAATTGCCGCCGCTGGTCACGTCCTGGGAAATCCTCTCGCTCAAGCGCCTGCTCGCCGAAGCGGCCGCGGGTGAGCGATTCCTGTTGCAGGGCGGCGATTGCGCGGAGAGTTTCGACGACTGCACGTCGCCGCTGATCTCGAACCGGCTCAAGGTCATGCTGCAGATGAGCCTGGTGCTCGTGCACGGGCTGAAACTCCCGGTCGTGCGCGTCGGCCGCTTCGCGGGGCAGTATGCGAAGCCGCGCTCGACGGACTACGAGACCCGCGACGGCACGACGCTGCCGAGCTACCGAGGCGACCTCGTCAATGCGGCCGCGTTCACCGCGGAAGCGCGCCGCGCGGATCCGCAGCGCCTCATCCGCGGCCATGCGCGTTCGGCGATGACGATGAACTTCGTACGCGCGCTCGTCGACGGCGGTTTCGCCGACCTGCATCACCCCGAATACTGGGACCTCGGCTGGGTGAAGCACTCGCCGCTGCAGGACGAGTACCGCGCGATGGTCGAGTCGATCGGCAACTCGCTGCGTTTCATGGAGACGCTCGCTGGTGAGCCGCTCGGCAATTTCCAGCGTGTCGACTTCTACACGTCGCACGAAGCGCTCGTACTGCATTACGAGCAGGCCCTCACGCGGCAGGTGCCGCGCCAGTCTGGCTGGTTCAACCTGTCGACGCATTTCCCGTGGATTGGCATGCGCACCGCGGCGCTCGACGGCGCGCACGTCGAGTACTTCCGCGGCATCCGCAATCCGATCGCGGTCAAGATCGGTCCGTCGGTGACGCCCGACCAGCTGCGCCGCCTCGTCGACGTACTCGATCCCGATCGCGAGCCCGGACGCCTCACGCTGATCCACCGCATGGGCGCGGCGAAGATCGAAGCCGCGCTGCCGCCGCTGCTCGCGGCGATGGCCGGAAGCGGGCACACGCCGCTGTGGGTGTGCGATCCGATGCACGGTAATACCGAGACCGTCGGCAACGGCGTCAAGACGCGCCGCTTCGCGAACATCCGCGGCGAACTGGACTGCGCATTCGACGTGCACGCCGCGGCCGGAACGCGCCTCGGCGGCGTGCACCTCGAGCTCACCGGCGAGAACGTCACCGAATGCATGGGCGGGGCGCGCGACCTCACGGAAACCGATCTCGCGCGTGCGTACAAGTCGCAGGTCGACCCGCGCCTCAACTACGAACAGTCGCTCGAACTGGCGATGCTGATCGTGCGCAAGCGCGGCGCGTTGCAGGCGAGCGGGTGACCTTCGCGCAGCGCCCGTGCAGCCGCTGCGCGTCGTCGAAACGGAGACCCGGATGGGCACACGCACATGGCGCGTGCGCCCAACGCCTCAGGCCGCCTGGCGCGAGGCGCGCTTGCGGTCGTTCTCGGTGAGGTGCTTCTTGCGCAGGCGGATCGCCTTCGGCGTGACCTCGACGAGCTCGTCGTCCTCGATGAACTCGAGCGCCTGCTCGAGCGACATGCGGATCGGCGGCGTCAGCTGCACGTTGTCGTCCTTGCCCGCGGCGCGGATGTTGGTGAGCTGCTTCGCGCGCAGCGCGTTGACCGTGAGGTCGTTGTCCTTGGCGTGGATGCCGACGAGCTGGCCCTCGTAGATCTCGTCGCCTTCGCTGACGAGCAGGCGGCCGCGTTCCTGCAGGCCGACCAGCGCATACGCAGGCGCCGGGCCCTGGCCGTTGGAGATCATCACGCCATTCGGGCGCTTGGCGATCGCGCCTTCCGCCTTCGGGCCGTAATGATCGAACACGTGGAACAGCAGGCCCGTGCCCGCGGTGATCGTGCGGAACTCGGTCTGGAAACCGATCAGGCCGCGCGCCGGGATCATGTACTCGAGGCGCACGCGGCCCTTGCCGTCGGGCTCCATGTTGACGAGCTGGCCGCGACGCATGCCGAGGCGCTCCATCACGCCGCCCTGGTACTGTTCCTCGAGATCGCACACGAGCTGTTCGATCGGTTCGCTAGGCACACCGTCGATGTCCTTGATGATGACTTCCGGGCGCGACACGGCGAGCTCGTAGCCTTCGCGGCGCATCGTCTCGATCAGCACCGACAGGTGCAGTTCGCCGCGGCCGGAGACCTTGAACTTGTCCGGGTCCTCGGTTTCCTCGACCTTGAGCGCGACGTTGTGCAGGGTCTCGCGCAGCAGGCGGTCGCGCAGCTGGCGCGAAGTGAGGAACTTGCCGCCGCTGTGGTCGCGGTTGCCCGCGAACGGCGAGTTGTTGACCTGGAACGTCATGCTGATCGTCGGCTCGTCGACGGTCAGCACCGGCAGCTGCTCCGGCGCTTCCGGCGCGCAGATCGTGTCGGAGATGCCGAGCGCCTCGATGCCGTTGACCGCGATGATGTCGCCGGCCTCGGCCTCCGGCACCTCACGTCGCTCCAGGCCCATGAAGCCGAGCACCTGCAGCACCTTCGCGTTGCGGCGCTTGCCTTCGCGGTCGATGATCGTGACCGGCATGTTGGTGCGCACCTTGCCGCGCTGCACGCGGCCGATGCCGATCAGGCCGACGTAGTTGTTGTAGTCGAGCTGGCTGATGCGCATCTGGAACGGGCCGTCGAGGTCGACCTGCGGCGGCGATACGTGCTGCATGATGGCTTCGTAGAGCGGCGTCATGTCGCCCGAGCGTGCCTCCGGGTCGAGGCTCGCGTAGCCGTGCAGGGCCGAGGCGTAGACGACCGGGAAGTCGAGCTGCTCGTTGGTCGCGCCGAGGCGGTCGAACAGGTCGAACGTCTGGTTGAGCACCCAGTCGGGCCGCGCGCCGGGGCGATCGATCTTGTTGATCACGACGATCGGACGGAAGCCCATCTGGAACGCCTTCTGCGTGACGAAGCGCGTCTGCGGCATCGGCCCGTCCATCGCGTCGACGAGGATCAGCACGGTGTCGACCATCGACAACACGCGCTCGACCTCGCCGCCGAAGTCGGCGTGCCCCGGCGTGTCGACGATGTTGATGCGGTTACCCTGCCAGGTGATCGCGGTGTTCTTCGACAGGATCGTGATGCCGCGTTCCTTTTCCTGGTCGTTCGAGTCCATCACGCGCTCGGCGAGCACCGTGCGTTCGCTGAACGTCCCGGACTGCTTGAGCAGGCAGTCGACGAGAGTGGTCTTGCCGTGGTCGACGTGGGCGACGATCGCGATATTGCGGAGGTTTTCGATGGACATCGGGGCGGGGGCCTGCGGCCGTCGATGCGGCCGGTCTGGGGATCGGGGGCGGCAGAGCCGCAAGTCAGCCGGATAGTATAGCCGGAATCGACCGGCGCTGCCGGCCTGTTCGGGAATCGGGCGCGCGGATCGGTTAGGCTGCGCGTCCCACGAACCCGGAGTATCCCGATGTCCCTTCCCGAGCTGACCGCCGAGATCGCCACCGCGCACGGCACCATCCACCTGCGCCTGTTCGCCGACCAGGTGCCGATGACCGTCGCGAGCTTCGCCAACCTCGCGCGCCGCGGCTTCTACGACGGCAAGACGTTCCACCGCGTGATCCCGGACTTCATGATCCAGGGCGGTTGCCCGCAGGGCAGCGGTACCGGCGGACCGGGCTACCAGTTCGACGACGAGATCGTGCCCTCGCTCAAGCACGACCGCCCGGGCATCCTGTCGATGGCCAACGCGGGCTCGCGCATGGGCCGCGGCACCAACGGCAGCCAGTTCTTCATCACACACGTGCCGACGCCCTGGCTCGACGGCAAGCACACCGTATTCGGCAGCGTCGTCGGCCCGGGCGACCAGGCGATCGTCGACAAGATCAAGGGCGGCGACCGCATCGAGTCCATCACGATCAAGGGCGATACCGCGCCGCTGTTCGCTCAGGAGCAAGCCCACCTCGATGCCTGGAACGCCGTGCTCGATCGCGGCTGAGGCACCCGGGTCGGAGGCCATGGCTGCGAGCGACGCCAACCTGCGCGCGGGCGAACGAATCGTCGTCCGCAGCCAGGTTGCCGGCTTCGCCGATCGAGCTGGCTCGCAGCCCGGGCTGCGATACAGGTGAAGCCAGGGCACACACGCTGCCATCGCCGATCTTCGCAAGGTGAGCCATGGAAATACGTGACGCGCTGGACGAGGACCTCCTTCCGCTCGCGCGCCTGTGGCACCAGGGATGGACTGACGCGCACGCGGGGATCCTGCCCGAAGCGCTCGCGCGTCTGCGGACCGCGGAGAGTTTCGTGGGACGCATGCGCACGGCACTCGGTTCGGTGAGGACCATCGGCGAACGTGGCGGACCCCTCGGCTTCCACTGGATCAAGGGCGACGAGCTTTACCAGATCTACGTTGCCGCCGAGGCACGTGGCCGGGGCGTGGCGCAGGCGCTGATGCGCGACGCGGAGGCGTGTTTCCTCGCCAGCGGGATTTCGAGGCCCTGGCTGGCGTGCGCCATTGGCAACGAACGCGCCGCCCGCTTCTATCGCAAGGCTGGCTGGACGATGACCGGCGTGGAGTGCGTGCCCGCCGACACCGCCGAAGGCCCATTCCCGCTCGATGTCTGGCGCTTCGAGCGTGTGCTCGGCGCCGACGTCGCCGGCAAAGGAGTGCGCGAAAGTCCATCGGTTTGATGGGGGCGATGTCACGACTCGCCGCAGGGTCGTGGCTTGGCGGAGCGCCCGATCTATTGCCGTTTCCTCGAGTTTTCCGGTTGAATTCGCGTGCGCGCCACCACCGCCGACGAGGCCGATGAACGCTTCCGCGATACGTCCCGAGGAGATCGACTACCGATTCCATGACGTCGATCGGGATGACGTCGCTGCGCTGTTGCTGCCCATCTGCAGCGAGATCTTTCCCGATTTCGAGCCCGCCTACCTCGGACGGCTGCAACACGTGGCCGACCCGCTGCTGGTATTCGCCCGGCATCGGGAAGAAGTGGTCGGATTCAAGCTCGGCTACCGCCGCGGTGCCCGGCTCTTCTACAGCTGGCTCGGTGGCGTGCACCCTTCCGTGCGGCGAGTGGGCGTGGCTGTCGAGTTGATGCGTCGGCAGCACGAACATGTCGCGAGGCTCGGCTACACGTTCGTCGAAACGCGTACCCGAGCCTCGAACAATCCGATGATCGTGCTCAACCTGCGCAGCGGCTTCCAGGTCGTCGGCTTCGAACTCGATTCGGGCGGGATTCCCGTCGTGACACTGCGTCGTGCCCTCGCGCATCCGCCCGCGTGAAACCTTCATGGTCACGATGAAGCGATCCCACGGCAGCCGTCCGTCGCCGCGACCGCCGGATCCGGTGCTGGAAAGGCTCCGTTCGATCTGCGCGAAGCTCCCGGAAAGCCACGAAGAGGATGCCTGGGTCGGCGTACGCTGGCGCGTGCGCCAGAAAACGTTCGCGCATGTCCTGGTGCTGCAGGAGGGTTGGCCCCCTGCCTATGCCGAAGCCTCCCGCCTCCAGGGGCCGTCCTACCTCCTCACGTTTCGGACGGTCGAGAAGGCGTTTCAACCAGAACGTTTCAATGCTCCACCGTTTTTCCGGCCGAGATGGTTTCCCGACATCATGGGGCTCGAGCTCGCCGACCCGATAGACTGGGAAGACGTAGGCACGCTCGTGCGCAGGAGCTACCTGCTGCTCGCCCCGCGAAAGCTGGCCGGGATGATCGGCTGACGCCTTGAGCACGACGAGGGAAAACCCTGCGTCGCCGCGCCGCCGCTTCGTCGCACGGCGGCGGGCGCATGTACATCGGGCTGGCGCGGTGCCGTGGGCGGACAGCCGGGTGGACGCACGCCCAAAAAAAACCACCAGCACGGGCTGGTGGCGATTCAACGGACTCGAGCGGAGCCAGCTCCTTGCTCGTCGGGCTTGCGCGTCAGGCCGGCCGGTTGCGGCGGAACAGGCGGTAGATGATCAGCAGGATGATCGCGCCGATCACGCCGCCGATGAAGCCCGATGGTTCGATCGTGCCGCTGACCGCGGATTTGAAACCGAGCGTCTGTGCGAGGAAGCCGCCGACGAACATGCCCGCGACGCCGAGCAGGCCGGTGACGAAGAAGCCGCCCGGATCCTTCCCGGGCATGAGGAACTTCGCGACGATGCCGACGAGCAGGCCGACGATGAACATCCACACGTATTGCATGGCAACTCCTCCTGGCGGCGAAAGGCCGCTGGCACTCTAGCGCATGCGCCTGACTCGTGGCTTATTGCGATGCGGCGACCGCACGCCCCCGCCGTCGGCCGGGCCGCACGTGGCGCTGTGCTAGAATTTTGGGCTGTCCGGCTCCATCTGGAGCCCGTCTCCTGCCGAGGAATCGCATGCCGACTCTCGCTGCGCGCATGAGCCGCGCCAAGCCCAGTGCCATCATGGCCGTCGCCGAAAAGGCGAAGCAACTCAAGGCCGAAGGCCGCGACATCGTCAGTTTTTCGATCGGCGTGCCGAACTTCCTGCCCGGCGACCATGTGTACGCCGCGGTCCGCGACGCGCTCGCGAAGGACAGCGGCCAGTACGGGTCCAACCGCGGCGCCGAGACGTTGCTCGACGCGTTCCTGCACCATCTCGACGGCACCGGCCTCACGGGCTACACGCGCAAGAACGTCGCTGCCGGCATCGGCGCCAAGCACGTCCTCTACAACCTCGCCGAGGCCCTGCTCGATCCGGGCGACACGATCGCGTTCGCGGTGCCGTACTGGACCACCTACGTCGACATCGCCGAGATCGTCGACGCGAAGATGCGCCTGATGCCGTGCCCGGCCAGCCAGAACTACAAGCTGACGCCTGCCCAGCTCGATGCCGCGTTGCCGGGCGTGAAGCTGTTCCTGTTCAACAATCCGAACAACCCGACCGGCATGGTCTACACGAAGGCCGAGATCGCCGCGCTCGCCGACGTGCTGGTCAAGCATCCGGACGTGTGGATCGTCTGCGACGACATCTACAACCGCATGGTCTTCGACGGCGTCGGCTACCACAATTTCGTCAACGCGCGGCCGGAGCTGCGCGAGCGCACGATCCACGTCGACTCGATCTCCAAGACCTACGGGATGCCGGGCTGGCGCGTCGGCTTCATCGCCGCGCCGGAAAAGGTCGCGCAGGCATTCGTCACGCTCAATTCCAACCACATCACCAACGTGCCCGAGATCGTCACCGCGGCCGCGGTCGCCGCGCTCGCCGGTCCGCAGGACGTGCCGACGCAGAAGTGCGCCGAGTTCCAGGCCAAGCGCGACCAGGTGCTCGCGGCCATGAATGCGATCCCGGGCGTGGTCTGCCCGCGTCCCCAAGGTGCGTTCTACGTGTTCCCGGATATTTCCTGCGCGTTTGGCAAGCGCCACGGCGAACGCACCATCGCCAACGACGTGGACCTCTGCGATGCGCTGCTCGAGGTCAAGGGCGTCGCCTGCGTGCCGGGCTCCGCGTTCGGCGAGCCGAACGCGCTGCGCATCTCCTACACCTGCCCGACGGCGCAGTTGCCCGAAGGGCTGAAGCGGTTCCGCGAGTTCTTCGCCGAACTGAAGTGAGTGCACGCGGCGTTTCTTGCCGCCGCGCGCCGATTCCGTTCAACGTTCACTGGAGCACCCCATGAAGACCCCCGTCCGTGTTGCCGTCACCGGCGCCGCCGGCCAGATCGGCTACGCCCTGCTGTTCCGCATCGCTGCCGGCGACATGCTCGGTCCCGACCAGCCGGTGATCCTGCACCTGCTCGAGATCACCCCGGCGCTGCCCGCGCTGCAGGGCGTGGTGATGGAGCTCAACGACTGCGCGTTCCCGACGCTCGCCGGCGTCGTCGCGACCGACGACGTCAACGTCGCGTTCAAGGACGTCGACTACGCGCTGCTCGTCGGCGCGCGTCCGCGCGGCCCGGGCATGGAGCGCAAGGACCTGCTCGAGGCGAACGGCGCGATCTTCGCGCCGCAGGGCAAGGCGCTCAACGACCATGCCAAGCGCAACGTCAAGGTGCTCGTGGTCGGCAATCCGGCCAACACGAATGCACTGATCGCGCAAGCCAACGCGCCGGACCTCGACCCGAACTGTTTCACCGCGATGGTGCGCCTCGACCACAACCGCGCACTGTCGCAGCTCGCGGAAAAAACCGGTGCGCACACGACCGACATCAAGCGCATGACGATCTGGGGCAACCACAGCTCGACGCAGTATCCGGACATCCACCACGCGACGGTCAACGGCAAGCCAGCGATCGATGCGGTCGACGGCGCCTGGTACAAGGACACATTCATCCCGACCGTGCAGCAGCGCGGCGCCGCGATCATCAAGGCGCGCGGCGCCTCCTCGGCCGCTTCCGCGGCATCGGCGGCGATCGACCACATGCGCGACTGGGCACGCGGCACCCCGGACGGCGACTGGGTCTCGATGGGCATCCCGTCGGACGGTTCCTACGGCATCCAGCCCGGCGTGATCTACGGCTATCCGGTGACGGTCAAGGACGGCAAGTTCACGATCGTGCAGGGCCTGGAGATCGGTGCGTTCTCGCGCGAACGCATGGACGCGACCGACAAGGAACTGCGCGAGGAGCGCGCCGGCGTCGAGCACCTGTTCGCCAAGCGCTGATCCTTCGCGGCGCCCGCGCGACGGGCGCCGCTTTCCCGCGGAATGCCTCGGCTATCCGGGCGCGACGATCAACAAGGAACCCCCCATGTACAAGCCCGCAGTCGGCGTCCTTCTCGCGTTCGCCATCGGTTCCGCCGCGCTCGCCGGAGAAGGCATGTGGACGCCCGACAACCTGCCGGTGGCGCAGCTCCAGGCGAAGTACGGTTTCACGCCGACGGCCGAATGGACCGCGCATGCGCAGCACGCCGCCCTTCGCCTCGCCGGCGGCTGTTCGGGTTCGTTCGTCTCGCCCAACGGGCTCGTGTTGACCAATCATCATTGCGTCAACTCGTGCGTGCAGCAGCTGTCGACCGCCGACAAGGACTTCATCAAGTCCGGGTTCCTCGCGAAGGAGGAGAAGGACGAGATCAAGTGCCCCGAGATCGAGCTCAACCGCCTCGACACGATCACCGACGTGAGCACGCGCGTGAAGCAGACGACCGCCGGCAAGAGCGGCGAGGCGTTCAGCAAGGCGGACAAGGCGATCAAGTCCGAGATCGAGAAGGAGTGCGTCGCGAACGACAGCGCTACGACGCGCTGTGACGTGATCGACCTCTATCACGGGGGCGTCTACGCACTCTACAAGTACCACCGCTACCAGGACGTCCGCCTGATGTTCGCGCCCGAATTCGCGATGGCGTTCTTCGGCGGCGATCCGGACAACTTCAACTTCCCGCGTTACGACCTCGACGTAGGCATGCTGCGCGCATGGGAAAACGGCAAGCCGGCCACGGTCGCCGACTATTTCCCGTTCTCGAAGGATGGCGCGGCCGAAGGCGAGATGGTCGTCACGATCGGCAACCCGGGCGGCACCGACCGCCAGCTCACGATCGCCGAGCTCGAATCGGCGCGCGACCTCGATCTCATACCGCGGCTCTTCCTGCTCGCCGAACAGCGCGGCCTGATCGAGCAGTTCCGCAGCGAGTCGCCCGAGCACTGGCGCATCGGCCAGCACGATCTTTTCAGCGTGGAGAACTCGTTCAAGGCGCTGCGCGGCCGCCTGCTCGCGCTGCAGGATCCGGCGGTGTTCGCGCTCAAGCGCAAGCAGGAGGCCGAGTTGCGCGCGTTCGTCGATGCGGACCCGGACCGCAAGGCGAAGTACGGCGGCGCCTGGGATGCGATCGCCAAGGCGGTGGCGGCCTATCGCACCATCGAAACACGCTACAAGTACGTCGAGGCACGCCGCGGCTTATTCTCGGGATATTACGACTACGCACGCATGCTGGTGCGCGGCACGGCCGAACGCGCCAAGCCGAACGCGGAGCGGCTGCGCGAATACACCGACTCGAAGCTGCCGAGCGTGACCCAGAAGCTGTTCTCGAGCGCGCCGGTCTATCCCGACTACGAGCAGGTCACGCTCGGCTGGTCGCTGTCCAAGCTGCGCGAGGCGCTCGGCACCGACGACGCCTTCGTGCGCAAGGTGCTCGGCAACGACGCGCCCGATGCCGTCGCGCGACGCCTCGTCGCGGGTACCCGCCTCGGTGACCCGGCCGTGCGCAAGGCGCTCTGGGACGGCGGCGCCGAGGCGGTCGCGAAGTCCGACGATCCGTTCATCGTGCTCGCGCGCACCGTCGATCCGGACGCGCGCGGGATCCGCGCGCGTTACGAGAACGAGGTCGAAGCGATCGTCGACAAGAACGCCGAACTCATCGCCGCCGCGCGCTTCGAGAAGTACGGCACCGGTGTCTACCCGGATGCGACCTTCACCCAGCGCTTCTCGTTCGGCGAAGTGCGCGGTTGGGACGAGAACGGCACTCCCGTGCCGCCGTTCACCGACATCGCGGGCACGTTCGCCCATGCGACCGGCGCCTATCCGTTCGCACTGCCGGCATCCTGGCTCGCTGCCAAGGATCGCCTCGACCTGCGTACGCGCATGAACCTCGTGACGACCAACGACATCATCGGCGGCAACTCGGGCAGCCCGCTCGTCGACGCCCGCGGCGAGATCGTCGGCCTCGTGTTCGACGGCAACATCCACTCGCTCGGGGGCAACTACTGGTTCGACGAGCGCCTCAACCGCACCGTATCCGTGCACAGCAGCGCGATCCTAGAGGCGCTCGGCAAGGTCTACGGCGCCGGGCACCTCGTGCACGAGCTGGAGTCCGCACGCCGCTGACCCCAGGGCGGCCGCGTTCCGCCTGTTCCCCATGCGGGCATCGAATCGGCGCGTCATGGAGCGCAGCCGGGGGTGCCCGCTATTGACACCCGCCGCGCCGCGCGCTGCACTGGCGACGTCCTGCGGCGAAGGGGTGTCGCGGCCACAGTCCGCCCTGGCGCGGCCGGAGTCCAATGGTCCACTGTTCCACAAACGCCCAGCCGTCGCCCGACGCGGTGCAGCTCGAATGCCTGCTCCGGCTGGTCGAGCTGTCCGCGCCGCGCGAAACCGCGCAGGCGATCGTGGAGATGGTGCAGCATCGCTTCGGTTGCGGGGCGCTGATCGTGATGTGGCTGGACGACGTCGCCGAGGCGATCGCCGTGCACGGCGCCGCGCAGCCCGAGCGCGCCGACATGCAGCGCGTCGCCGCGCTGATGGCGGCCGAGCAGCCGATTCGCGTCGACGGCAGGCGCCTCGACATCCGGCTCGACGACGATCGCGCCGCGCTGCTGCTGGAGTTCCCCGACGAGGTGTCCGCGACCGTCCTCGACGCGCTCGAACCGTGCATGCGCCTGGCCGGCATCCACCTGCGCCGTGCGCTGCAACTGCAGGACCTGCACCAGTCGCACAAGCAGCTCGAGCATTCCGAAACACTGCAGCGCGCGCTGTTCGCGATCTCCGACCTCGCCGGTTCCGATCGCGACATGCCGGACGTGCTGCGCGGCATCCACGGCATCGTCAGCACGCTGATGTACGCGGAGAACTTCTTCATCGTGCGCTACGATGCCGAGCGCGACAGCCTGCGCTTCCTGTACTTCGCCGACATCGAGGACAAGGAAGTACCCGACACGTCGGCGGACATCCCGCTCGACGGATTGCGCGGCACGCTGACCTGGCACCTCATCGTCGAAGGCAGGGCGCTGATGGGCACGATGGAGCAGCTGCGCACGCAGGTCGCCGCGCCGCTGCGGCCGGTGGGGCCGGACAGCTACGACTGGCTCGGCGTGCCGATGCTGCGCAACGGCAAGGCGCGTGGCGCGCTGGTCGTGCAGAGCTACCAGGAAGGCCTCGGCTTTACGTCCGAGGACCGCGCCCTGCTCGAGTTCGTCGGCAGCCACATCCTCACCGCGCTCGAGCGCAAGCGCAACCAGGAAGAGCTCGAGCAGGAGGTGCGCCTGCGCACCCTCGAGCTCGCCGAGGCGAACCGCGGCCTGCAGCTGGAGGTGATCGAGCGCCAGCGCGCGGAGCGCCTGCAGGCCGCGCTGTTCCACATTGCGCAACTCGCCACCGCCGACATCGACGAGAACGAATTCTACGAGCGCCTGCACGCGGTCGTCGGCGAGCTGCTCAATGCCGAGAACTTCTTCATCGCGCTGCTCTCGGACGATCGCCGTATCCTGTCGTTTCCGTATTACGTCGACGCCGGCGCGCGTCGCTCGGTGTCGCGCGAGGTCGGCCGCGGCCTCACCGAATACGTGTTGCGCACGGGCGTACCGCTGCTCGGCGACAGCGCGCGCATCGACGAACTCGGCCGGCGCGGCGAAGTCGATCCCGCGCGCATCGGCCGCCCGGCGTTCTGCTGGCTGGGCGTGCCGCTGCGCGTGGACGACCAGCCGATCGGCGTGGTCGTCGTGCAGAGCTACACCGATTCGGTGTCCTATGGCGCCGCCGACCAGGAACTGCTGAGCTTCGCCGCGCTGCAGATCGCCAACAGCATCCACCGCCGGCGCTCGGCGGCGACCTTGCAGCGCGCGAACGCCGAGCTCGAGCAACGCGTGGCCGAACGCACGCGCGAGCTGCGCGAGCAGGTCCAGCAGCGCGAACGCGCGCAGGATCAGTTGAAGCACCAGGTCATGCACGACGCGCTGACCGGTTTGCCGAACCGGGGGTTCCTGCGCGAGCGGCTCGATCGCATCCTCGGTCGCCTGCGCGAGGAGCCGGGCCGGCGCTGCGCCTTGTTGTACCTCGATGTCGACCGCTTCAAGGTCGTCAACGACAGCCTCGGCCACCTCGCCGGCGACGAGATGCTGAAGGCGGTCGCCGGACGCCTGCTCAAGTGCGTGCGCGCGCCGGACATGGTCGCGCGCCTTTCCGGCGACGAGTTCGCCGTGCTCATCGAGGACGTCGGCGATCGTGCCGCGGCCGAGGACATCGCACAGCGCGTGCTCGATACGCTCGGCGTGCCGTTGCAGCTGGCCGGGCGCGAACTCGATCCGTCGGTGAGCATCGGCATCGCGATCGGCGACGGCAACTACATCGTCGCCGACGAGCTGCTGCGCGACGCCGACATCGCGCTCTATCGCGCGAAGGAACTCGGCCGCAAGCGCTACATGCTGTTCGACGACACGCTCGCGAAGAGCGCGATCGACGTGCTCGCGATGGAAGGCGAGCTGCGCCAAGCGCTGCGGCGCGGCGAGTTCGAACCGTACTTCCAGCCGTTCTGCCGCCTCGCCGACGGCGAGGTGGTCGGCTACGAGGCGCTGATGCGCTGGAATCATCCGCGCGATGGCGTGTTCGGCCCGGCCGCGTTCCTGCGCGTGGCGCAGGACGGCGGCCACATCGAGGCGATCGACTGGCGCGTGTTCGAGGCCGCCTGCGCGTCGATCCAGCGTCTGGGCGAGAACCGGCCGTTCCTCACCATCAACGTTTCGGCACTCCACCTGCAGCACGCCGACTTCGACCGGCGCCTCGTGCGCCTGCTCGAGCGCACCGGGTTCGATCCCGCACGCCTCATCATCGAGGTCACCGAGGGCTCGCTGCTCGACGACCCGGAGCGCGTACGCATGACGCTCGAGCGGCTGCGTGGCCTGGGCATCGGCGCGGCACTCGACGATTTCGGCACCGGCTATTCGTCGCTGAGCTACCTGCATTCGCTGCCGCTGCGCATGCTGAAGATCGATCGCTCGTTCGTGCATGCGCTCGATGAAGGCACGCCGGCGACGACCACCGTCGTCGCGGCGATCCTCGCGCTCGCGCGCGCGCTCGGGATCCAGGTCATCGCCGAGGGGATCGAGACGCCGGCGCAGCGCAATGCCCTGTTGCGCATGGGCTGCGAGTTCGGCCAGGGCTTCCTGCTCGGCCGGCCGGCGCCGATCGAGCACTGGGCGGGTGCGGTGCCGATCGCCGTCGCGGGCGCCTGATCGGGCCTTCCCGGAGGATCGGTACGGGCGGTCTGGGTTAAAATGCGCGGCTGACGCATCGTCAGCATCCGGAGCACCGTCCATGACCAGCCTGTCCGCCGGCGCGAGGTTCCGCGCCGCCGTCGCCGAGGAGCGGCCGCTGCAGGTCGTCGGCGCGATCACCGCCTATGCGGGCCTGATGGCGAAGCGCGTCGGCTACAAGGCGCTGTACCTGTCCGGTGGTGGCGTGGCGGCGAATTCGCTCGGCATGCCCGACCTCGGCATCAGCACGATGGAAGACGTGCTCACCGACGCGCGGCGCATCGTCGACGCGACGCAGATGCCGCTGCTCGTCGACGTCGACACGGGCTGGGGCGGTGCGTTCAACATCGCACGCACGATCCGTTCGTTCATCAACGTCGGCGTCGCGGCCGTGCACATGGAAGACCAGGTCGGGCAGAAGCGCTGCGGCCATCGCCCGGGCAAGGAAGTCGTGCCGAAGGGCGAAATGGTCGATCGCGTGAAGGCGGCCGTCGACGCGCGCACCGATCCTGCGTTCGTGATCATGGCGCGTACCGACGCCGCCGCGGTCGAAGGCATCGATGTGGCGGTCGAGCGTGCGGTCGCCTATGTCGAGGCGGGCGCCGACATGATCTTCCCCGAAGCGATGAAGACGCTCGAGGACTACCGCCGCTTCCGTCAGGCGGTGAAGGTGCCGATTCTCGCCAACCTCACCGAGTTCGGTTCGACGCCGTTCTTCACGACCGGGGAACTGCGCGACGCGGCGGTCGACATCGCGCTCTATTGCTGCGGCGCGTATCGCGCGATGAACAAGGCGGCGCTGGACTTCTACGAGACCGTGCGCCGCGACGGTACCCAGAAGGCCGTGGTGCCGACGATGCAGACGCGCGCCGAGCTGTACGATTTCCTCGGCTACCATGCCTACGAGCGGAAGCTCGACGCGCTGTTCGCCGGCGGGCGCTCGGACGAGTGACCGGCGCGACGATCGATGAGCGAATCGCCGTCCGCCAGGAAAACGAGCGCGCGCAACTGGGACGCGCTCGCCGCGGTGATCGCGTCGTTGATCGGCGCGCTCGCGCTGCTCGTCTCCGGCTACACCGCCTACCTGCAGCGTACCCAGGTGCGCGCGCAGGTATGGCCCTACCTCCTGCTCGCGAGTTACGACACCGAGAATTCCATCAAGATGCACAACAAGGGCGTCGGGCCTGCGATCGTCAAGAGCGTGCGCATACGCGTCGACGGCCAGCCGAAGCGGACCTGGCGCGAGGTCACCGAAGCGCTCGGCCTCGGCCACGTCCCGCTGCGCACGTCGACGATCAGCGACAACGTGATCAGCGGCGGCGAAGTCGTGCCGATGCTTGTATTCGGCGATGCCGACGTCTATCACCGTTTCCGCAGCACCAGCCGCGGCCGTACCGCCGTCGACATCTGCTACTGCTCGACCCTCGACGAATGCTGGGCGTATGCGGCCGACGACCCGACCGCCCAGGCGATCCAGAACCCCGTCGATTCCTGCCCGGCGCTTCCCGATGCGGAAGCCTTCGGGGATTGACGCGACCGTGCACGTGAAAGAACCACCACGAGAGAACACCATGACCGACACCGCCACGCCGTTCAAACCCAAGAAGTCCGTCGCCCTGTCCGGCGTCGCCGCCGGCAACACGGCGCTGTGCACGGTCGGTCGCAGCGGCAACGACCTGCACTACCGCGGCTACGACATCCTCGACGTCGCGACCACCTGCGAGTTCGAGGAGATTGCGCACCTGCTCGTGCACGGCAAGCTGCCCAATCGCGCGGAGCTTGCCGGCTACAAAGCGAAGCTGAAGTCGTTGCGCGGCATCCCCGCGTCCGTGAAGGCCGTGCTCGAGCAGCTTCCGGCCTCGGCACATCCGATGGACGTGATGCGCACGGGCGTCTCCGCGCTCGGCTGCGCATTGCCGGAAAAGGACGACCACAACCATCCGGGCGCCCGCGACATCGCCGACCGCCTGATGGCGTCGCTCGGTTCGATCCTGCTGTACTGGTACCACTTCGCGGTGAACGGCAAGCGCATCGAGGTGGAAACCGACGACGACTCCATCGGCGGGCATTTCCTGCACCTCCTGCACGGCGAGAAGCCGGTCGAGTCGTGGGTGCGCGCAATGCACACCTCGCTGATCCTCTACGCCGAGCACGAGTTCAATGCGTCGACGTTCACCGCGCGCGTGATCGCCGGTACCGGCAGCGACATGTACTCGGCCATCGCCGGCGCGATCGGCGCGCTGCGCGGACCCAAGCACGGCGGCGCCAACGAGGTCGCGTTCGAGATCCAGAAGCGCTACGACACCCCCGACGAGGCCGAGGCGGACATCCGCGCGCGCGTCGAGCGCAAGGAGGTCGTGATCGGCTTCGGCCATCCGGTCTACACGGTCAGCGATCCGCGCAACAAGGTGATCAAGGACGTCGCGCGCGAGCTGTCCGCGCAACAGCAGAACATGAAGATGTTCGACATCGCCGAGCGGCTCGAATCGACCATGTGGGACGTCAAGAAGATGTTCCCGAACCTCGACTGGTTCAGCGCAGTCAGCTACCACATGATGGGCGTGCCGACCGCGATGTTCACGCCGCTGTTCGTCATCGCGCGCACCTCGGGCTGGAGCGCGCATGTGGTCGAGCAGCGCATCGACGGCAAGATCATCCGACCGAGCGCCAACTACACCGGTCCCGAGGACCTCGCCTTCGTACCCCTCGAAAAACGCTCTTGACGGAATGCGGCGCGCGGAGATACTGGAATCGACCGCGGCCGCACCTGTAGGGGGGGCGCATGCAGGCAGCCATCGTTTACGCCAAGACCGAAGCCGGGCGTGCCGAAATCGGCACGCGCCAGCACAAGCTCGCATCACCCGTGCGTTCGCTGCTGCTGCTCGTCGACGGCCAGCGCGACGTCATTCAGTTGCGGCGCTTCGGGGAAACCCTGCGTGCGCCCAGCGACGCCATCGAACAGCTCGCGACCCTCGGCCTGATCGCGCCGGCCGGTTCGGCCGCGGCGGCGCCCGAACCGGCCAACGCCGCGCCATCGCCGGCCGCCCAGCGCTACATCACG
Organism: Dokdonella sp.; assembly: GCF_051958935.1. Lineage (GTDB taxonomy): Bacteria > Pseudomonadota > Gammaproteobacteria > Xanthomonadales > Rhodanobacteraceae > Dokdonella_A. Next base: position 33,110 of record NZ_JBQCFP010000134.1, read on the forward strand.
CTGAGCGGGCTCATGTCCGAAGCGGTGAGGGAGCATTTGGGCCTGCGCGGTTTCATGACGCAGCTCCGCATCGAGCGTTGCGGCAGTGTGGACGAACTGCTCGCCCTGCTGCCCGACATCTCGGCGGCGATCGCGAAGGCGCGCAGTGCTGAATTCGCCGAGGAATGGGAACGCATCGTCCGTTCCGCCATCGCGTAGGATGCCGTAGGGTGGGACGCAGCGGCGCGAAACCGCACATGGACGCCGTGACGCGTCGCACCGCGAGACCCACCGGGCGCTCCGAAATATCCACCCATCTCGAAAGGCCGCGCCGTAGGGTGGGACGCAGCGGCACGATGTCGCACATGGATGCGAGCCCATCCCACCGCGAGTCCCCCCGATCCGACGCTCAGGCGGTTTCTTCCGCGAGCACCTTCTGCACCGCCGCATCCGCTTCCATGCGCGCGACGAACCGGGCGAGGTTGTCGAGCCCGCCGAGGTCGATGTTCTGCCCCTTCGCCCAGCGCAGGGTCACGAACAGGTACGGATCGGCGATGGACCGCTGGCCCGCGATCCAGTCGCGCCCCGCGAGCTGCGCATCGGCGCGCTCGAACAGCGCGCGCAGGCCCTTGCGAGCCGCATCCTTGGTCTTCTCGATCGTCGCCTTGTCTTCGAGATACGCGGTCGCGCCGAACAGCGGCTTGAATGCGGGGTGCACGTCGGAATTGACGAACGCGAGCCAGCGGTTCACTTCAGCGCGGCCCTCAGGCGTGCCGTCGCCGCCGAGCTTCGCTTCCGGGAAGCGGTCGGCGAGGTAGTTGAGGATCGCGGCGTTCTGCGTCAGCAACCAGCCGTCCTCTTCGAGCACGGGCACGGCACCGGCCGGGTTGATGCGCTGCTTGTAGTCGGCACTTGCGCGCTCCTCGCGGCTCACGCGCTGCGTCTCGTACGGCGTGCCGATCCATTCGAGCACGATGTGGTCGGCGAGCGAGCACGCGCCGGTCGAATAGTAGAGTTTCATGCGGGCCTCCATGGGTGAAAAACGATGCATGCTGGCGAGCCGGCGCGGACGGATCAAGCCGCGCCGGCCGGCGTGGCGCGCGCCCGGCGCCGCCGGCTAGTCACGGCTTCGCGGCGATGTCCTCGAACCGCACGTTCTGGATCGCGTACGCAGGCCAGCCGCGATAGTCGAAATGCCACCACTCGGTTGCATACACGCTGAACCCCTGCGCCTCCATGCGCCGGCGCAAGACATCGCGGCGCGCGCGTTGCCCGGCCGTGCCGCCGGCGTACCCCGGGTACGCGCGTTCGGTCATCTCGTCGTAGAGGCTCGGCATCTCGACCGCTTCGCCGCTCGCGAGATCGTAAAGCGTGAGGTCGACCGCGCAGCCGCGATTGTGGCGCGAGCCCTTGGCCGGATCGGCGACGAAGTCGTGCTTGTCGACCGGCGTGGCGTCCCAGAACAGCCGCGTCACGTACCACGGTCGGTATGCATCGTGCACGAGCAGGCCGTAGCCGTCGCGCGCGAGCGCATCGCCCACGCGCACGAGCGCCTCGGCCGCAGGCCGTTGCAGAAACGCGCGGGCCTCGCTGTACAGCGGCGTGCCGAGGAAGTTGCGCGATGTCGCATAGCGGATGTCGAGGTGGATGCGAGGATCGAGCGCGGCCAGCTCGACGAGGTCGGACGGACGGAATTCTCCGCGCTCGACCGGCGGCTTCGCCGCGAGCGCGATCGGCAGCAGCTCGGCGACCGGTCGCACCGGCTCGATGTGGAAATACGCTGTCGGTACGCCCTCGCGTGCATCCGCGAACGCAGCAACGCCGGCACACAAGGTGAGTGCGAGGATGCGGATCGGAAGGGTTCGTCGCGCGCGCACGGTCGTCCTCGACGGTGTACCTCCGCATTGTGCCATACGCATGCGGGCGCGACGGCGATCGCGTCCTGCGGATCGTCCGCAGCCGCGGTCACAGCCGCGCGGCGAGGCGCGTGCCCTGGTCGATCGCGCGCTTCGCGTCGAGTTCGGCGGCGACGTCGGCGCCGCCGATCAGGTGCACGCGCGCCGTGTCGCCACCGAACCCCGCGTGCAGCGCGCGGTTCGGTTCCTGGCCGGCGCAGACGACGACGGTGTCGACCGCGAGCACGCGTGGCTCTTCGCCGACGCGGATGTGCAGGCCTTCGTCGTCGATGCGCTCGTAGGAAACCCCGCCGAGCATCGTCACGCGCTTCGCTGCAAGCGTCGCCCGGTGCACCCAGCCGGTGGTCTTGTTGAGACGCTTGCCCGGCTTGCCCGGCGAGCGCTGCAGCAGCCACACCTCGCGCGCGGGCGCCTCGGGGGCCGGCTTGGCGAGGCCGGCGCGCGCGGCGAGCGTCGTGTCGACACCCCATTCGCGCGTCCAGCGCGCGATGTCGGTGGTCGGTGACGGCGGCGGTTCGACCAGGAACTCGGCGACGTCGAAGCCGATGCCGCCCGCGCCGATGATCGCGACGCGCGCGCCGACCGGCGCGCCATGCAGCAGCACGTCGACGTAGCTCTGGACGTTCGGCCGCTCGCTCCCCGGAATCGCGATCGCGCGCGGCGTCACGCCGGTCGCGAGCACGACCTCGTCGTAGCCTTGCAGTCGTTCCGGCGTCGCCGGCGTCGCGAGGCGGAGTTCGACGCCGCTGCTCTCGATGCGCCGCGCGAAATAGCGCAGCGTCTCGTGGAATTCCTCCTTGCCCGGAATGCGCTTGGCCATGTTGAATTGGCCGCCGATTTCGCCGGCCTGTTCGAACAGCGTGACCGCATGGCCGCGCTCGGCGAGCGTGGTCGCGCAGGCTAGGCCGGCGGGTCCGGCACCGACGACGGCGACGCGCTTCCTCGACGGTGCGGGCCGGATCACGAGCTCGGTCTCGTGGCAGGCACGTGGATTGACCAGGCAGCTCGCGCGCCGGTTCTCGAATACATGGTCGAG
>NZ_JBQCFP010000135.1:0-20210 GCF_051958935.1 Dokdonella sp.
CTCGACCGCGACGAACCCGAGCCACGCCTACGCGAGCGCCGGCACCTACAGCGTGTCGCTCACCGTCATCGACAATGGCGGCGCGAGCAACACCAAGACGAGCTCGGTCACCGTCTCCAGCAGCGGCAACGTGCTGCAGAATGGCGTGCCGGTCACCGGGCTGTCGGCGACGACCGGCAACTCCACGGCCGTCTACACGATGACCGTGCCCGCCGGCGCGACCAATCTCGTGTTCGCGACCTCGGGCAGCAACGGCGATGCCGACCTCTACGTCCGCTTCGGCGCCGCGCCGACGACGTCGAGCTACGACTGCCGCCCGTACACGAGTTCGTCGAGCGAAACCTGCTCGTTCCCGTCGCCGCAGGTCGGCACCTACTACGTGATGGTGCGTGCGTACGCGAGCTTCACCGGCCTCAGCCTCACCGGCAGTTATTCGACCGGCGGCGGTGGCGGCACCGTGCTCACCAGCGGCGTGCCGGTGACCGGCGTCTCGGCAGGCCTGAATGCGTACTCCACGACCTACACGATCGTCGTCCCCGCCGGCCGCACCAATCTCACGGTGACGACCAGCGGCGGCACCGGCGACGGCGACCTGTACGTGCGACGCGGCGCCGCGCCGACGACGTCGACGTACACCTGCCGTTCGTGGGCGAGCGGCAACACCGAGTCGTGCTCGATCAACTCGCCGGCCGCGGACACGTACTACATCCGCATCTACGGCTACACCGCCGCCTCGGGTATTACGCTCAAGGCGACGTACACACCCTAGACCCGACGACGCTTCGCGTGAAGGCGGCCGGCCCTCCGGCCGCCTTCATTCCCACGCGATGCACGAAGGGGCACAACGACAACAAGGCCCTGGGGCCACCGCGACACTTCGACTCCCAGCCGCAGCGATGCGGCTTCTTTTTTGGCGCATTTGCGGCACGCCCGGTGAACAAACTTCGGACGTGGTGTTTCGCGGAGCGGGTCAAGGCGAACCCCGCCAAACGCGGCCATCGCGCCGCTGGCATTCAGGTTCCCGATCACGGCGCTGCGCGCATCCTCCGGCCTAATCGACCAAGGGGCGCGGTCGGAACATGTCGAAAGTCGCTGTCATTCTTGTGAGCGCCTTGCCGTCGTGCGACGTCAGCTCTTGAAGCCGATGCGGGCGTGCGTGCCGTCGCAGAACGGCTTGTTCGCGCTACCACCGCAGCGGCACAAGCGCACATCGGTCATGCGGCTCACCATCCGCCCGGTGCCACTGACGATCTCGAGGTTGCCGCGCACGCGCAGCGGTCCGTCCCGCTGAGGATCGATCGCGAGCGGGCCATCGCGCTGTGCGAGCATGGCGGTGTCGCCCGTCGTCGCCGGCTCGCCAGTGGCCGCGAACGCGACATCGTGGTGGCTGCCGTCGCAGAACGGCTTGTTCTTCGAGGCGCCACAGCGGCACAGGGTCGCGCGGTAACCCGCCGGCTGGCCGTCGATGCGCAGCTCACCGTGGAACGCGTAAGGCCCCGCCTCGCGCACGCGCGCGAGGTTGACCGGCGGCACAGGCTCGCCGGGCTTGCCGTCCTTGCGCGCGTAGCGGATCGCGCCCGACGGGCACGCGTGCGCGACCTCGACGAGACGATCGACGGCGAGCGTTTCCGGATGCAGCCAGGGACCCTGCACGTTGGCGAGGAACACGGTCGGCGCGCCCGTCACGCAGAAGCGCGCGTGGATGCAGCGCCTGCCTTCGAACATCAGGGTCACGTCGTCGGCTTCGACGACTTCGATCGCCGGCGCGGCGGGTGCCGCCGCGGCCGCGGCCGGCGCCGCGACCGGCGCGCTCGCGGGCACGGCCGCCCCGGCATCCGCGGGTTTCGGCGCCGTCGCGCCGAGATCGAACTGCGCGAGCGCGCGTGCCGCAAGCCGCGCAATGACCTCGTGCGCGGCCTTTGCGCGCGCGTGGGGCTGCGTGGAAAGCAGCTCTGCCGCATCGGCGATCTGTTCGAAACGCTCGCAGAACATGCGCCGTGCAGAGGGCCCCGGCGGCAAGGCCGCCGCATCGCGCAACGCGATGAACGATACCCCGGCATTGACGCTCGCGCCCGGCACGGCCGGCAGACGCGCCGCGAGCTCGGCGAGTGGCACCAGCGCGTGCATGAGGCCGACTGCGAGATCGAGCGAGAGGGTCTTGTCGGCTTCGCCCGAGCGCACTGCATACGCGTGCGCGAGCAGGCGCAACATGAGGCCGTAGCAGCTGCTCGCGAGATCCACCACCGCGACCGCGAGCGGATCTTCGATGCGCACGCGCCCTTCCGCGCGCGGCGGGCTGCGCAGCACCGGGTTGGTCGCCGCGGGATGGGCGGGCTGGAAATCGCGCGCCTGCGCGCGCAATGCGGCGAACTCGCTGCGGATGGCAACGAACTTCTGGTAGTGCGAGCCCTCGACATGGTTCGGGGCACCCTCGCCCTGGGCGACGATCGCGTCGAACGCGGCGAGGGCGGTCTTCGAGCAGATCACGCGTGCAGCGTTCGGCAAGCCCGCTTCAGCCGCGGTCAACTGCAACGCGGGATCGCCGCAGAACGTGGTCGCCTCGCCCCACTGGTCGACGAGGTCGCGCAGACCCTGGCCGATCGCGGCGTAGAACGTGCCGACCGTCTCGTAGTCCATCGCCATCGGCGTGATGCGCTTGCCGGGCGCGCCGCGCGAGAACGCGCGCTCGAGCGCGAAGCCATCGCCATCCTTCTCGTCCGAACCCGCGGGTCGCTCGAGGAAGATGAAATGCTGCAACGTCGACTCGTCGAACGGCGCGAGCTTGACCACCACGCTTGCCGGCAATGCGCCCGGATCGAGCGGGAGGTTGAAGCGGCCGATGCGAGGCGCGCCGCCGAGCGCGGAGGTGATGTTCCATACCGCGACGAGATGCCCCATTTCCTCGATCGCGACCTGCAGCAGTACGTCGCGCCAGCGACGCGTCGCCGCGAGCTGATCCGGCAGGAGGCCGTCGGCGTCGTCGGTCCTCAGCGAGAATGCCGCGTAAAGGTAGGTGCACATGAGGCAGTGCTCGAGCTCGGCCGCCTCGTACAGCTGGTGCAGCACCTGTTCGCGGCTGCTTCTGGTTTCGCGATCACTTAGGCGGGTCATGCGGGCTCCGGCGCGTCGGCGCGTTGTGCGGACGCGATGCGTCCGCTGCGTGGCTGGCGTGCGGACTCTACGCCGCGGCGGCGCTTCGCGACAGTCGCGCGTGCAGCGCTCAAGGGGCGATGCGCGCGAGGCCGGCAAGCAGGGACTTGTCGAGCTTCGCCGCGACGCCGACGCTGCGACCGGCGAGATTGGCGATGCGGTACTCGACCGAGCTGCCGAGCACCTGCGCGCTCTCCGAAAGATCCAGCCCGTAGTCCTTGCGCAGCCAGTCGACGAGGTCCGTGGTCGCCGCGCGCACCGCGTCCTCCAGCGAGCCGGCCTGGCCGAGCACCATGATCGCGCTCGCCGATTCGACGCGCGGCGACGACGGTGCCTTGCCGTGCATCACATCGACACGGAACTCGACGTCCATCGACGTCTCGAGCGCGTACTGCGATGTCTCGCCATCGCCCTGGCGTGCGTGCGCATCGCCGAGGTAGAGCAGCGCGCCGGGCTGGTACACGGGCAGGTACACGGTCGTGCCTTCGACGATCTCGTTGAAGTCCATGTTGCCGCCGAAGCGGCCGGTGTCCCCGGTCGACATGGGGGCCATGCCGAAGGGCGGCGCGACCGCGAGGCCGCCGAGCATCGGCCGCAACGGCACCTCGAAGTGACGCAGGCGCTCGCTCGGCGCCTGCGGCCGCGCGACGCCGCGCTCGCGATCGATGGTCCAGCGCACCGGCTTGCCGAGTCCGCGCGCAGCGACGGCGAGGCTCGCGCCACGCGCGCGCGCGACGAGATCGTCGAGGCTGTCGGCGAAGTCGCGGTTCGGTCGCAGGCGCACGAGGTGCACGACGAGCGTATCGCCGGGCGCGGCACCGTCGACGAAGAATGGTCCGGTCTGCGGGTTGCCGTACAGCGCGCGCGTTTCGTCGGCGGCGTCGACGCCGCCGGAGTCGATCGTCCGTGTGCGCACCGTGTCGCCGGCCCTTACGGTCAGCACGGGCGCGCGATGCGGCGAGAACTCGTTCGAGTACGTCGTCGGCTCGAACGTCACCGTGCGCGGCGGACCCGGCGGCGGTTCGGCGATGCGCCGCGCGACGAATGCGTGGCGCACGCGACGGCCGGCGTGATTGCTGTCGGGCCAGTCCGCCGTGCCCCGCATCGCGTCGCCGTCGCGCTTGCCATCGTACGACCAGGTCGTGCCGCCTGCGGCAGTCACGCGCAAGCGTACGGTACCGCCGCGCGTTTCTCCGGTGAGCGGATCGCCATCGAACGTGCCCGTCCATGCGCGGCCGTCGCCGTGCAGTTCGAGCAGTGCGTGGCTCGGGTTGCCCCAGAGGTCGGTCGTGACCAGCCATCGCTCGCGCAGCGTACCGGCCCCCGACGCCCGCTCGGCGAAGATCAAGACAAACAGTACCAGCCAGGCGATGCGCATCGTTGAGCTCCGTAATGGATCGCCGATCGGATGCGCGACCGCGGCGAAGCGTCGCGTACCGCACATTTTCAGTGGCAGGGATAGCGGTCGCGCACGTTATCGGCGTAGTAGCGCCCCGGCGACGGCGCCGTCCGCAGGCCTTCGAACACCTGCGGCGGCACGCCGCAGAAGTCGTAGGTATTGCCGTCGACGAAGCGGATCTTCATGAGGCGCGTCGCCGCGTCGTAGCCGATCGCGCCGATCGCGGAGGAATGAACGGGGATCATGTCCATCGAGGGCTTCCCATGTTGCGCAGGCCCACCGTGCGCCGGCGCCACGCGACCGTCAAGCGCGGCTGCGCCGGCGCGCCGGGGCCCTCTTTCCGACAGCGCCTCGCCGAGCCACGCGCCGAGCACGCCCCCGAACACGGTGCGGTCGAATGCGCAGTCGTCGAGGCCGCAGTCGAGCGTGACGAAGCGTGCGTCCGGCGGCGCGGCGGCCAGACGCCGACCGCCACGCGCATACGGAATCACCGCATCGCGCCGACCGTGTTCGATGAACACCGGCCCGTCGTACGCTCGCACGCGCGCGACGTTGTTCCACGGGAAGCGCACGAGGAATCCCGGCAGCAGGTAGCGATGCGCCATGTCCTCGATCGATCCGTACGTGGACAGCAGCACGATGGCGCCGACCTGTCGATCGCGCGTGAATGCGGCGGCGGGGCCGCACCGATCGAATAGCCCATCGCGACCATCGGGCGCGCATCCATGCCTGGCTGTGCGGCGAGCCAGTCCCGTGTGCGCTCGGCCGCTTCGCTGACCTGGTCGAAGCGCGGCGCACCGTCCGAGCCCGAATAGCCGGGAAACTCGAATTGCAACACTGCGTAGCCTAGCGCCAAGAGCGGCTGCACGAGCGCGAACGAGTCGGCGACGGTTTCGAAGTTGCCGTGTGTGTACCAGATCGCCGGCGCCGGCAATCGCGCCTTCGACGGCCAATAGACCGCGCGTGCATGGCCGAACGACACCGGCACCTCGACGAGACGCGCGGGCGCCGGCACCTCGATGGGATCGCCGTGCGGCACGCGGTGCGCGGCAGGAAACAGGATCGCCGCCTGTTTCGCCCGCATGACGCCGGCGTAGAGGGGATACAGGACGAACAACGGGAAGGCCATGCGTGCGAACCTCATCCCTGCCTGCGGTCCGCGTGCACGTCGCGATACGCGAGCATCGGCACAAGCGCCTGTTCGAGTTCGTCGTCGTAGCCGCAGCGACCATGGAACTCGCGCGGATTCTCCCACGTGCCGAACAGCATGTCCCACCACGGGAAGTCGCCGTAGTTGTTGCGGTGGCGCCCGTATTCGTGATGGACGCGGTGCATCTCCGGGCGCTGGAAGACGTACCCGACCCAGTGCGGCGTACGCATGTTCGTGTGGTAGAAGAATTCGCCGAGCGCCGTGCACAGCGTGTACACCGCACCGGCCTCGGGCGAGAGGCCAAGCAGCACGTAGACGAGCGCACAACCGATGAGCGAGTTGACCACCATCTCGCCTGGATGCTTGTAGAACGAGGTGATGACTTCGATGCGCTGCGGGCTGTGGTGGATCTGGTGGAACAGCCGCCACAGCAGGGGCGACTCGTGCCGCCAACGATGCCACCAGTAGAAGACGAACGTCGCGATGAAATAGGCGATCGCGCCTCCCGCCACCGGGCCCATGTGCGACGACAGGTCGAGCAACGCATGGACCCGCGCCCAGCGTTCCCAGCTGACGCCCGCGAGAAGGACCACGCCGAGCTGGACCAGGTTGACCGCGACGACCCGCACGGGCCAGCCTGGCACGCTCGGCAGGCGCCAGCCGGGCACGCAACGTTCGAGGATGGAGCAGGCGACGAATACGACGAGTATCACGGGCAGCACGGCGGGCTCCGGCGGTCGGCGCGGCAGTCGCCAAGCTCGCGCATCGCGTGCGCGCGGCGCAAGTTTCCATGTTGCGGTGATCCCTTGCTATGCTCCGGGTATCATCAAGTGATACCGGAGCCCGGCATGGCGCGCACGGCGGCGATCATCCACGGCCTGCGCTCGACGCTGCGCCAGCGCGGCATGACCTACCGGCAGCTGGCCGAAGCGATCGGCGTGAGCGAGCCGACGATCAAGCGCGATCTCGGCCGCGGCGATTTCCCGCTGAGCCGGCTCGATCGCATCTGCGACGTCCTCGACGTCTCCCTGGTCGAGCTCCTCGAAGGCGGCAGCTCGGCACTCACCGAGCTCGACGAGCACCAGGAGCGCGCGCTCGTGCGCGATCGCAAGTTGCTGCTCGTCACCTACCTGCTCGCCAATGATTGGAGCCTGGCCGAAATCACCGCGACGTTCGCGCTCGACGAGAATGCACTCGTCGACGTGCTGCTGCGCCTGGACACGCTCGGCATCATCGACTACCGCCCGCCGCGGCGCGTGCGCAAGCTCACCGCGCGCAACTTCTCGTGGCGCAGGGACGGACCGGTGCAGGCGTTCTTCGTCGGGCGCATCGCACCCGAATTCCTCGGCGGGTCGTTCGACGAACCCGGCGACGGCCTGCATTTTCTCGGCGGGATGCTCTCGCCGCTGTCACGTTCGCGCATCCACGCCGCGATCGAGCGCCTCGTGCGCGAGTTCGAATCCCTCGCGCGCCAGGATGCTCGCCTGCCGCTCGCGCAGCGCGACGGCTGCAGCGCACTGCTCGCCTTTCGGCGCTGGGAATTCTCGGACTTCACGCGCCTGCGGCGACGCGACGCGAAATGACGCGAACACCGCCGCTCAGGCGCCGACCCCGCTAACGTGGCAGGCGACGTGGCCTTCCGACGGGCGCAGGAAGCGCTGTCGAAGTCCGCGTGAATCGCTCGCCTCCGGCGCGATCGGCCCGGCGACGACGACTTCCTTGCGGTCGAGGTGCGCGCCCGACAGCGTCACCTGGTCGCAGCTGATGCGCACGTCGGGCAAGGGGCGGCGCCGAGGTGCGTCACCGTGAAGTCGATGATGAGGCTCGGTACGAGCGCAGTTCTCTTGCGGCGGTAGTCGAGGCGCACCGTCTTTGCGTACGGGCCCGGAGCCGATGGCGCAGGCGCCTGCTGCGTGCATGCGGAAGCGGCGGCGAGCACCAGTGTCGCAGCGCGTTTACCGTTGCCGGTCGAGGAGGCATGGACTCGTACCCTCCGGTGCGTGCGCGCATCCGAGCGCGGCGCACAGCGCGTCCTCAGCGGCCCACCTGGCGCTGCCGCTCGGGCGGATATCGGTCGCCGTGCACGGCGACGTCTGCGAGCGCAGTGTCGATAGCGTCGAGATCGGCCGGCGACAGTTCGATCGTCGCGGCGGCGATGTTCTCGTCGAGGCGACGGCGCTTCGTGGTGCCCGGGATCGGTACGATCCACGGCTTGCGCGCGAGCAGCCAGGCGAGCGCGATCTGCGCGCTGGTCGCGCCCTTGCCGACGGCGATCGCGGCGATGCGATCCACGAGTGTCTGGTTCGCGCGGCGCGCTTCAACCGAAAAACGCGGCAGCGAGTTGCGGAAGTCGTCGCTCGCGAACGGCGTGTCCGCATCGATCGCGCCGGTGAGGAAGCCGCGGCCGAGCGGGCTGAACGGCACGAAGCCGATGCCGAGTTCCTCCAGCACGGGCATCACGCTCGCCTCGGGCTCGCGCCACCAGAGCGAGTATTCGCTCTGCAGCGCCGCGACCGGGTGCACGGCGTGGGCGCGGCGGATCGTCTCGCTGCCCGCTTCGGACAGGCCGAAGTGCAGCACCTTGCCTTCCTCGACGAGCCGCCCGACCGTGCCTGCGACGTCCTCGATCGGTACCGCAGGGTCGACCCGGTGCTGGTAGAGGAGATCGATGCGATCCGTGCGCAGGCGGCGCAGCGAAGCCTCGGCGACCGCGCGGATGTACGCCGGGCGGCTGTCGAGACCCGCGTTCGCATCGGCATCGCGGAACCCGAACTTGGTCGCGATCACGACCTGCTCGCGCAGCGGTGCGAGCGCTTCCCCGACGAGTTCCTCGTTGGTGAACGGGCCATATACCTCGGCCGTGTCGAACACGGTCACGCCACGCTCGACCGCGTGGCGCAGCAAGGCGATCGCTTCGGCGCGATCGGTCGCGGGGCCGTAGGCATGGCTGAGGCCCATGCAGCCGAAACCGATCGCCGAGACCTCGAGGCCATCGCGGCCGAGTGTGCGCTTCTCCATCGTGCGTCCCTTGCGCTCAGCGCGCGATGCTCGCGCCGTCGATGACGAAGCGGTACTTCACGTCGCTCTTCTGCATGCGGTCGTAGGCCTCATCGATCTTCTGGATCGGGATCATCTCGATTTCGGCGACGATGCCGCGCTCCGCACAGAAGTCGAGCATCTCCTGCGTTTCCGGCAGGCCGCCGATGAGCGAACCGGCGATCGCCTTGCGACCGAAGATGATCGCGCCGACGTTCGGGCTCGGATGCGGATGCTCGGGCACGCCGACGAGGCAGAGCGTGCCGTCGCGCTTGAGCAGTCGCGTGAACGCGTCGAGGTCGTGGCTCGCCGCGACCGTGTCGAGGACGAAATCGAAACTGCCCGCGTGCGCGCGCATCTCCGCGGCATTGCGCGACACGACGACCTCGTCGGCACCCAGGTCGAGTGCGTCCTGGCGCTTGCCTTCGCTGGTCGTGAACGCGACCGTGTGCGCGCCCATCGCGTGCGCGATCTTGATGCCCATGTGGCCGAGTCCGCCGATGCCGACGATGCCGACCTTGCTGCCGGGGCCGACCTTCCAGTGGCGCAGCGGCGAATAGGTGGTGATGCCGGCGCAGAGCAGCGGCGCGACCGCGGCGAGCTGTTCCTTCGGATGGCGGATCCTCAGCACGAACTTCTCGTCGACGACGATGCGCTGCGAGTAGCCGCCGAGCGTATGGCCCGGCGGATCCGCGGTCGGTCCGTTGTAGGTGCCGACGAAGCCGTTCTCGCAGTACTGCTCGAGCCCCTCCGCACACGAGGTGCAACGCTGGCAGCTGCCGACGAGGCAACCGACGCCGACGGTGTCGCCCACCTTGAATGCGGTGACACCGGAGCCGACTGCCGTCACTTCACCGACGATCTCGTGCCCGGGCACGCACGGGTAGCGCGTGCCGCCCCACTCCGAACGCACCGTGTGCAGGTCGGAATGGCAGACGCCGCAATAGGCGATCTCGATCTGCACGTCGCGTGCGCCGGGCGCGCGGCGGGCGATGTCCATCGGCTCGAGCGGCTTGTCGCCGGCGTATGCACCCCAGGCTTTCGTGGCGTTCATTCGATGCTCCGTGATGGTCGGGTGAACCGACAAGGTAAACCCCGTCGGAGACTTTCGCCATCCACCCGAGAGAGTGGGTGAGCGTGCGACGCCGGCGCTCGCGATGATCAACGGCGCATTGCGCCGCGAAGGCCTGCCCGGCCTCCCCGCCACCATGCCCACACGTCGTCACATCGCAAGCGACGCGCGCGCACGCGCTACAACAGGAATGGCCGATCCGGCAGCTCGTCGGGATTGCGTTCGCCGTTCGCGGGGAAATGCCGCGCGAGCAGCTCACCGACCGCGGCGACGCCTTCAAGCGCGCCGTGTTCGTAGTCGCCCTTGCGGAAATAGTCCTGCATGAGCGCGCAGATCGGCCCCCATTCGTGCTCGGGGATTTCCTTTGCGACGCCACGGTCGGCGACGATCTCGATCGCATGGTCGGCGAGCAGCAGGTAGATCAGCACGCCGGTGTTGCGCTCGGTGTTCCAGACGCGCAGGCGCGCGAACACTTCTTCCGCGCGATCGCGCGCGCTGCGCCCCCGCACGACATCGGCGAACCGCAGGCTGCCTTCGACCGCGAATACGAGCTCGCCGTGGTGGCGATGCTCGCTCGCCGCGATCGCGTGCTGGATCGCGTCGAGGCGCGCGGGCGGGAAGCGCCGTTTCGCTGAGACGAACAGATGACGGATCAGTCGCATGTCACCAGCTCCCCGAGGCGCCGCCGCCACTGAAGCCACCGCCGCCACCACTGAACCCACCCCCGCCACTGCTCCAGCCTCCGCCGCCGCTGCTCCAGCCACCGCCGCCACCGAAGCCGCCCCAGCCACCGCGGTTGGCGAAACCGCCGCCGCCACCGCCGCCGAGCAGGCCGAAGACGAGGCCGAACACGCCGAGGCCGACACCGAGCGGCAACAGGCCGCTCAGCAGCCAACCGACGCCGCCGGCGCCGAGCCCGACGATCGGTGCCCGCACGCCGGCCGGCGCGCCGCCGAACAGCCCGCGCAGGAACAACGCGACGAACCACGCCGCGATGATCGCGGGCGCGAAATGGTCGCCGCCGTCGCCGCTGCCGTGCTCCTCGGTCAAGGGTGGCGGCAACGGCTCGTCGTTGACGAGCTTCGTCAACGCGCCGACCGCGTCGTGCACGCCGCCGTAGTAATCGTTGTTGCGAAAGCGCGGCGCGATGTACTCGCGGATGATGCGCGCCGCGGCGGCGTCCGGAATCGCGCCCTCGAGGCCGCGACCGACTTCGATGCGCACGCGCCGATCGTCCTTGGCGACGATGAGGATCACGCCGTCGTCGGTGCCCTTGCGCCCGAGCTTCCATGCTTCACCGACGCGGATGCCGTACTGCGCGATGTCCTCCGGCTGCGTCGTTGGCACGATCAGCACGCCGACCTGCGCGCCCTTCGCCTTCTCGAGCGCCGCAAGTTCGTCCTCGAGCGCCTGGCGCTGGGCCGGATCGAGCGTGCCCGTGTAGTCGCTCACGCGCGCGGTGAGCGCGGGGATCGCCTTGACGTCGCCGTCGGCGGCGAATGCGCTCGCGCACGCCGCGAGCAGCGTGGCGAGGAACGCGATGGCGCAAGACCCTGGCCTCACCCTGCGATCTCCTGTAGGAGCGGCTTCAGCCGCGATCCGTTCACGTACGCGGTATCGCAACGCTTGTCGCGGCTGAAACCGCTCCTACGGATCCTGTTCCTCAGTGCGCCGGTTCCGGCTGCGCCGGCTGCTGCTGCGGTGCGGGCTGCGCCGGCGCGGGCTTGCCGAAGTCGACGGTCGGCGCGGTCGAGATCTGCTTCTCGTTCTCGACCGAGAAGTTGGCCTTGGCCTTGTAGCCGAACATCATCGCGGTGAGGTTCTGCGGGAACTGGCGTACGAAGGTGTTGTATTCCTGCGTGCTCTGGATGAAGCGGTTGCGCGCGACCGTCACGCGGTTCTCGGTGCCCTCGAGCTGCGCCTGCAGGTTCTGGAACAGGCCGTCGGCCTTCAGCTGCGGGTAGTTCTCCGACACGACCATCAGCCGCGACAGCGCGCTCGACAGCTCGCCCTGCGCCTGCTGGAACGCACGCATCTTGTTCTCGTCGGTGAGGTCGTCCGCGGTCAGGTTGATCTGGCCGACCTTCGCGCGCGCCTCGGTGACCTTGGTGAACACCTCTTCCTCGTGCGCGGCATAGCCCTTCACCGTGTTGACGAGATTGGGCACGAGATCGGCACGCCGCTGGTACTGGTTCAACACCTCGGACCAGGCCGCCTTCACCGCTTCATCCTTCGACTGGATCGCGTTGTAGCCACAACCGGAAAGCAGGCTCGACGCAACGAGCACGCACGCCAGAATCAGGTACCGCATGGGACGTCCTCCCTCGTGAACGACGCTACGCACACTGTGGAGCCGGACGCGGCCGCGCGCAAGGGGCGCTGCATCCCGGGCCGTCGGACCCGTCATGGTCAAAGCTTGAAAACACGAAGGACACGAAAGAATGCAAGGGGAAAATCCTTCCTGCTCTTCCTTCGTGTCCTTCGTGTCGAAGGCCTTGGCTTCCGGCTTCGGGGTCTTGCCTCCGATCGGCGCTCAGGCAGCGTCGGCGCGCTGCTCGGACCGTTTCTCGGCGCGCCGGCGGCGGCGCCGGCGGGCGAGCAGGTTGAGCGATTCGACCGCACCCGAGAAGGCCATCGCGAAGTAGAGGTAGGCGCGCGGCACGTGCACGCCGAAGCCGTCGCACAGCAGCACCGCGCCGACGAGGATGATGAACGCGAGCGCGAGCATCTTGATGGTCGGGTTGCGGTCGATGAAATTGCCGATCGGGTCGGCGATCGTGATCATCACGAGCACCGCGAGCACGATCGCGCCGACCATCGCCGGCAGCACGTTGACCATGCCGACCGCGGTGATCACCGAATCGAGCGAGAACACGATGTCGATGAGAGCGATCTGCGCGATCACCAGCGCGAAGCTAGCCGACGCCTGCGACGCCTGCTGCTCGGCCGCGTCTTCGTTGAGCGCCTCCCAGATCTCCATCACGCCCTTGACGACGAGGAAGATGCCGCCGCCGATGAGCACGAGGTCGCGGATCGAGATGACCTGGCCGAACAGGCGGAACAGCCCCGACGTGCGATCGTCCATGCGCGCGAGGTGGGCGAGCGAGAGCAGCAGCAGGATGCGCGTGACGCAGGCGAACGCGAGGCCGATGCGGCGCGCGCTCGGCCGCCGCGCCGGCGGCAGTTCGCTCACCGCGATCGAGATGAAGACGAGGTTGTCGACGCCGAGCACGATCTCCAGCGTCGCCAGCGTGAGCAGCGCGATCCACGCCTGCGGGTCGGTGAGCAGCTCCACGCGTCAGTTCAACCGAGCCGCGGCGCGAGGACGAGTCCCCAGCACAGCACGACGTTGGCCATCAGCAGCAGCACGGCCGCCGAACCCATGTCCTTCGCTCGGCCGGCGAGTTCGTGGAACTCGGGGCTCGCCTTGTCGACGATCGCCTCGACCGCGGAATTGAGCAGCTCGCCCGACAGCACGAGGATGAGGCTGCCGGTGAGCATCGCCTTCTCGATCGGACCATGGCCGATCCACAGGCCGAGCGGAAAGAAGATCGCGAACAGGTAGCCCTCGAGGCGGAACGATGCCTCGTGCCGCCATGCGGCGCGCAAACCCATCATCGACCACTTGAAGGCACGGGCGATCTGGCGCGGGCCGCGCGGTTCGGTACTCGGCATGGACGGTTTCGAGGGTCTGCGAAATGCGGGCTATCATGCCATACGCCGGCCATTTCCCGGCGCCTGCCCGCGAGGACGAATGGACCGCCGACTGCTTGCCTTCACCGCATTCGCCGCCGCCCTGCTGATGCTCGTCGGCCTCGCCGGCGCCGACCGTCCACTCGCCGAATGGGTGCATGCGAGCGGGATCGAGAACGCGCCGGTATTCCTCGTCGGCCTCGGCGCGCTCGACACGATATCCGGCATGCGGATCTGGTTCTGGCTCGCCGGCTGCGTCGCGCTCGGGCTCGGTGCGCTCGGCTGGGCCGCATGGCGCGACGCGCGCTGGCCGCGCGCGCTGCTCGCCGCCGGCATCGTGCAGGTCGCGACGATGCACACGATGAGCTTCGGCAAGAGCCTGTTCGGTCGCCTGCGGCCGCACGAGGTACTCACCAGCGGCGACTGGTCGCAGGTCTGGCACGCAGGCGGCGGCTCGTTCCCATCGGGCCATTCGGCATTCTACTTCGGCCTGCTGCTGCCGATCGCGGCCGCGTGCCCGCGTGCGTGGCAACGTGCGCTGCTCGTCGCCATCGCGGCATTCGCCATCGTCGCGCGCATCGACCTCGCCAAGCATTTCCTTTCCGATGTGTCCGCCTCGGCGCTGATCGCGGCACTGTACGCCCTGCTCGCGGCCACCCTGCTTCGCCGCTGGCTACCCGCACCGGCCGGCCCTGCGCGCGCCCCGACGGCAGCCGGCGCGGCGGCGTAAATCCATGCAAAGGCGCATCGCGGCGTGAACTTGCGCCGGTCGCCGGCGCGGGCCGGCGCTATGCTTGGCGCATGGCCCGCAACCGCATCCTGATCGCCGACGACGACGAGGAACTCGCCCAGCTCCTGCGCGACTTCCTCACCCGCGAAGGCTTCGACGTCGTCATCGCGCACACCGCCGACGCCGCGCTCGCGGCCGCGCGCGCGCAGGCCTTCGACGCGCTCGTGCTCGACGTGATGATGCCCGGCCGCTCCGGCCTCGACGCGCTGCGCGAACTCCGCCGTGAATCGGCCTTGCCCGTGCTCATGCTGACCGCGCTCGGCGAGGACATCGACCGCATCCTCGGCCTCGAACTCGGCGCCGACGACTACATCCCCAAGCCGTGCAATCCACGCGAACTCGCCGCGCGCCTGCGTGCGGTGCTGCGCCGCGTGCGCGGCGAAGGCGGCGATACGCTGACCGACCTGCACAACGGACCGATCTGGCTGCGCGCGGCGTCGCGCAGCGTGAGCGTCGACGGCCGGCCGCTGTCGCTCACGGCGACCGAGTTCGACCTGCTCGCACTGTTGCTGCGCGAAGCCGGTCGCGTGGTCAGCAAGGAACGCATCTCGCAGAGCGTGCTCGGGCGCGCGCTCGGTCCGTTCGATCGTTCCATCGACGTGCACGTGTCCAACCTGCGTCGCAAGCTCGGCGACGCACCCGACGGCGGCTCTCCGATCACGACCATCCATCGCAGCGGCTACCTGCTGCGCCAGCTCGGCGACGACGCGTGACCGCGACGGCGACGCGGCCATGATGCAGCGCTTGTTCTGGCGCATCTTCGTCGCATTCTGGATCGCGACCGTGTTCCTGCTGGTCGCGTTCGCGTGGATCGCGACGAGCAACTTCGAGACCGAGAAGATCCCGGGGTTCGACATCACGCGCCTGCAGGCGTCGATGGACGACCTGCTCGCACGCACCGGAAGGGAACTGCGCCACGAAGGCGTCGAGTCGACCCGGCAGTGGCTGCGCGCGGCGAGCGGCTTCGGCCCGGTCAGCGTCTACGTGTTCGGTCCGGATGGCGACGAGCTGATCGGCCGCTCGACCTCGCCGACGGTCGCCAATGCCGCTGCGGGCGCCTTCGCGGCGCTCCCGCTGGGCGATGCGCCATACGGCGCGATCTACAGCAGCGAGCGCCTGCGCGCGCGTTCGATCCGAACGCGCGGCGAGGTCTACGCCGCGGTGGCGACGCTCGAGGGCAGCTTCCTCTCGCGGCTCGCCTCGCGCCGGCCGACCTGGTTCTGGCAGAACATCCTCGTCGCGATGGCGGTCAGCGCGATATTCAGCCTGCTGTTCGCCTGGTACGTCGCCGCACCGCTGCAGCGCATCCGCGCCAGCACGCGCCGCTTCGCCGAGGGCGACCTCGACGCGCGCGTCGGCCAGCTGCGCTTCGGCCGCAGCACCGAAATCGATGCGCTCGCGACCGAATTCGACGCGATGGCCGAACGCATCAAGGCGTTCATCGAAAGCCATCGCCGCCTCGTGCGCGACGTCTCCCATGAACTGCGCTCGCCGCTCGCGCGCCAGCGCGTCGCGCTCGAACTCGCGCGCGGCGGCGACACCGCGCAGGTGAACGCCTCGCTCGATCGCATCGAATGCGAGTCGGACCGGCTCGAGGCAATGCTCGCGCAGGCGCTCGAACTGTCGCGGCTGGAAACCGCGAGCATGCCGATGGACGACCACGTCGAGCTCGACGCCCTGCTCGACGACGTGATCACCAATGCCGACTACGAAGGCGTGCCGCGCGGGCGAAAGGTCGTGCTGCTCGAACGCACGCGGCTTTCGCTGGTCGGTTCCCATCCGGCGCTCTACAGCGCATTCGAGAACGTGATCCGCAACGCGCTCGCCTACACCGCCGACGGCAGCGCGGTCGGCGTGCGGCTCGCCCGGATCGGCGCGTGGGCTTCGGTCAAGGTGCGCGACCACGGCCCCGGCGTGCCGGCGAGTGAACTCGCGCGCATCTTCGAACCGTTCTACCGCACCGACACCGCGCGCGCGCGTTCGAGCGGCGGCACCGGCCTCGGCCTCGCGATCGCGCGCCGCGCGATCGAACGCCACGGCGGCACGATCCTCGCGCAGAACGCGGATGGCGGCGGGCTCGAAGTGATGATCGAGCTGCCGATCGGGCCGTAGCGGCGATCCAGCTTTCCGCGCTCACCGTTCGGCGCCGTGGCCGCGGCGCTGGCACAATGCGGCGATGACCGCACCCACTGCCATCCGCCGCGGCTTCTTCCAGCGCGCTCGCGGACTCGCCGAAACGCTCGCCTGGCTGCGCCTGTGCGCGGTCGCGGGACAGGCGCTCACGGTCGCGGTGGTCGCGCTCGGCCTGCGCCTGCCGATTTCGGTCGCGCCGCTAGCCTTCGGCATCGGCGTGCTCGGCCTGTTCGCGCTGTTCGCGTTCTGGCGGCTGGAACAGCCGTGGCCGGTCACGTTGGCCGAAGCGTTCGGCCACGTCGCGGTCGACATCCTCGTGCTCGCCTACCTCCTGTACTGGTCGGGCGGCGTGGACAATCCGTTCGTCTCGCTGCTGGTGCTGCCGATCGCGCTCGCTGCGGCCGCGCTGTCGCTGCGCTACGTCGCCGCGGTCGCACTGCTCGCCTCGACCTGCTTCGTGTTGCTGATCGGCTGGCATGCGCCGTTGCCCTCGCTGCACGAAGTGCGCATCGCGGGCTCGGACCTGCACGTGGTCGCGGTCTGCGCCAACTTCGTCGTCACCGCGGCGGTGCTCGCGTTCTTCATCGCGCGCCTGTCGCGCGCGCTGCGCGCACGCGAGGGCGAAGTACAGCGCGAGCGCGAACGCACCCTGCGCGACGAGGGCATCCTCGCGATCGCGACGCAGGCCGCCGGTACCGCACACGAACTCAACACGCCGCTCTCGACGATCCGCACCCTGCTCGCCGAATTGCAGCGCGAGCGCGCCGGCGAGCCCGCGCTCGCCGCCGATCTCGCCCTGCTCGCGGGCCAGGCCGAGCGTTGCCGCGACATCCTGCGCCAGCTCGTCGAGGTGGGCAGCCGCCGCCTTGCCGGCGTGCCCGAGCGCCTCACGCTCGCCACGTTCATCGACGCCTGCGAGCACCAGTTCCGGCTGCTGCGGCCCGAAATCGCGCTCGACATCGCGTTCGACGGCGACGCCGGCGAGCGCCTCATCGAGGCGCCGCCCGACCTCGGCCACGCGCTCATCAACCTGCTCAGCAATGCCGCCGACGCCTCGCTCGCGGCCGGCTCCGACGCGGTCGAACTGCGGCTCGCGGCGACGCGCTCGATCGTCGAGTTCGCGGTGCGCGACCACGGCAGCGGCATCGCGCCGGGCGCCGGCGTCGCGTTCCGCACCAGCAAACGCGACGGCCTCGGCCTCGGCCTCGCCCTCGCCCATGCGACGGCCGAGCGCCTCGGCGGCGAGCTGTCCGCGCATGCGGCCGAAGGTGGCGGCCTGCGCCAGCGATTGCGCCTGCCACTGCTCGCGAACGACAATCCACCCCGATGAACGACCCGCGCCCGCTTTTGCTCATCGACGACGACGCCGTGTTCGCGGCGGTGCTCGGTCGCGCGCTCGGTGCGCGCGGCTTCGCGGTCGAGATCGCCAACGATGGCAGCCGTGCCCTCGCGCTCGCGCGCGAGAAGGCCCCGGACTATGCGGTGCTCGACCTCAAGCTCGGCGCTGAAAATGGCCTGGCGCTGATCCCCGACCTGCTCGCGCTGCGGCCGAACCTGCGCATCCTGCTGCTCACCGGCTACGCTTCGATCGCGACCGCGGTGGAGGCGATCAAGCGCGGCGCACACGACTACCTCGCCAAGCCCGTCGACGCCGACCAGGTCGTCGGCGCCCTGCTCGGCGACGGCAACAGCGAGGTCGAGCATGTCGTGCCGGGCCACGCACCGCCGCTGAAGCGGCTCGAGTGGGAGCACATCCAGCGCGTGCTCGCCGAGTGCGAAGGCAACATCTCCGAAGCCGCGCGCCGGCTCGGCCTGCACCGCCGCACGCTGCAACGCAAGCTCGCCAAGCGGCCGGTGCGCGAAGCACACGACTGAGGAGCCCGTGACGGGCGGGACGCTGCGCCCGCGTGGTGCGTGCAGCCGGTCCGAGCGTGAGCGGGCAGTCCAGCGGGCCTGCGCCCCGCTCATCGACTGCAGCACGCCTGCCGACAGCCACGGTGCCTCGCACGCTACCCATCGACCTCGACCCGCGCCCGCCTGTCGGGAAGGCGGCGGCTTTCCGTTTCATCGGTAGCGGTACCACGGCGCAGCCGGCTCGGTATCGCAGCTACGTCATTCGCCGCTGCATTGTCCGAGGCCCACCATGTTCCGTACCGCCCGCGCGTTCGTGCTTTGCTTCACCCTCGCCCTGCCCGGCCTCGGCCACGCCTTTTCCGCCTGCGTCGGCACGGCCGAGGAGCTCGACGCCGCGATGAGCCAGGCCGGGACCTCTACCGACGCGTCGATCACGATCAAGATCCGCGAAGGTACGTATCAAGCCGGCAGCGGCAACTCGTTCTACGTGACCCTCGCGCATTCGAACCAGACCGTCTCCATCAGCGGCGGCTGGAGCGGAGCAGCCTGCGAGAACCGCCGGCTCGGCGCATCGGGTACCGTGCTGGTCGGGACCCAGGGCAGCGCGGCGCTTCAGCTCCATACCGGTTTCGCCACGAATGGCAATACGATCAACGCGACCGACCTTACGCTCGTCAATACCCAAGGCATTCTCAATACGGACGTGGGCGCCTGCCTTCACGTCGGGCTCAACCCGGGTGCGACTGCGCGCGTGTATCGCCTGCGGCTGGACAGCTGTTTCGGCGCATCCGCCGCGATCCTGGACAACGCCGGCGGCGACCTCACGTTCGCCAACAGCGTCGTGCAGGGTGGCTACAACTCGGCAGCGCCCGTGCGCTCGCACAGCAACAACGCGGTGACCCGCCTCGTGCATCTGACGATCACCGGCAACACGACGACCTCGACCGGCCAGGAGGCGAGTGGCTTGTCCATCGTCGCGGACCCGGGTCAGCTCAGCCAGGTCACGCTCGACAACAGCGTGGTCTGGGGCGGCATCGCACCCGACGGCATCCCGGACATCATCACCAATGGCCCAGGCATCGTGTTCACGCGCGCCCACTACGATACGCGCGCGCATCTCAATGCGGTCATCACGGACAACGTGCCGAGCCACGGCGATCCGGGCTTCCTGACGCCGACCAATCCGCGGCTGCGCGCCGATTCACCGCTCGTCGACAGCGGCGCCGCGACCGGCATCGGCGGGACCAGCGACGTCGAGGGCGAGGCGCGTACGCAAGGCGCGGCGGCGGACGTCGGTGCCTACGAAACCAATCCCGATCGGATCCATGCCGACGGTTTCGATCAGTGACGGTTTAGACGTCCTTCGGTTCGCCCCCGAACGTGAAGGCATGCGAAGGCGAAAGCCCGAACACGAACGAAAAGCGTGGTGGAGAAAAAAGGGGATGGGTCCCGGCGAGAAGCGCATGACGCGGCTTTCGCGGTGCGAACTCCGCGCCCGCTCGCGTCATGTCCGTCGCTTTCCGCAGAAAACCGCATAGCGCGTCGCCGCGACGTCGAACGCTCCGACGGCGGCCGTCGAGGGCGGTTCGAACCAGTCGGGTTCGACCGAGACCGCGGCTTTCGCGAACGTGCGCTTCCAGCTGCCGGCGATGCGTCCCTCCAGGAGCAGTGCCGGCTTGAAGATGCCGTTGCCGGCGCGCGTCGCATGAGCGGCGTCGAGGAAGGCGCTGCGATCCTGGTAGGCCACGGTGTATTCGTCGTAGGCGGGCAGCAGGTGCACGCGGGCCGACTTCCTTGGGCTGACGTCGCCGTCGTCCGGCACGTGCCAGTACGGACGGCCCCCGATGTCGATGCGTTCGAGAACGCCGCGCGCGGATTCGTGAGCCGCGCCCGCCTCGACCGCGGCGAGTCCCGACCACCAGGCGAAATCCTG
>NZ_JBQCFP010000136.1:0-35903 GCF_051958935.1 Dokdonella sp.
AATGGCCAACCGCAGGCAGCAACGCTGCGTCCCGTTCCAGATCCATTCCCGACCGATCCGACGACGTTGCTCGCAGCGACGCGGCTCGCCGCTCTTGCGATTCCCGATTCCCGATTCCCGATTCCCGGCCCGCCATGAACCGCAAGACCGAAAAGAACCTCATCGTCGGACTTGATGTCGGCACGTCGAAGATCGTCTCGATCGTCGGCGAGCACACGCCGGGCGAATCGGTCGAGATCATCGGCATTGGCTCGCATCCGGCGCATGGCCTCAAGCGCGGGGTCGTGGTCGACATCGAATCGACCGTGCATTCGATCCAGCGCGCGGTCGAGGAAGCCGAACTCATGGCCGGTTGCCAGATCCGCTCGGTCTACGCATCGATCGCGGGCAGCCACATCAAGGACGAGAACTCGCATGGCACCGCGCCGATCCGCGACAAGGAAGTCAGCGCCGCCGACCTCGACGTGGTGCTGAACTCGGCCTGCGCGATCGCGATACCGGCCGATCGCAGCGTGCTCTACCGGGAGCCGCAGGAATACCTCATCGACGGCCAGGAAGGCATCCGCCATCCGGTCGGCATGTCGGGTGTCCGGCTCGAGGCGAACGTGCACCTCGTGACCGGTGCGGCGAGCGCGATCCAGAACATCACCAAGTGCATCAACCGTTGCGGCCTGCAGGTCGACGAACTGCTGCCGGCCGCGGTCGCCTCGGCGCGCGCCGTGCTCACCGACGACGAGCGCGAACTCGGCGTGTGCATGGTCGACATCGGCGCCGGCACCACCGACATCGCGATCTACACCGGTGGCGCGCTGCGCCATACGACCTCGCTCGCGATCGGCGGCGACCAGGTGACGAGCGACATCGCGCACCTGATGCGCACGCCGACCGCGCATGCCGAAGAGCTCAAGGTGCGCTACGCGTGCGCGCTCGCCCAGCTCGCGCATGCGGAAGAAACGATCCAGGTGCCGAGCGTCGGCGACCGCCCGCCGCGGCGCCTCGCGCGGCCGAACCTCGCCGAGGCGGTGCAGCCGCGCTACGAGGAAATCTTCGAGATGGTGCAGGCGGACCTTCGCCGAAGCGGGCGCGAGGAACTCGTGCGCGCGGGCATCGTGCTCACCGGCGGTGCGGCGCGCATGGAGGGTGCGCTCGACCTCGCCGAGGAACTGTTCCACATGCCGGTGCGGCTCGGTACGCCGCAACACGTGACGGGCCTCGCCGACGTCGTCGCGAACCCGATGCAGGCGACCGGCGTGGGCCTGCTCATCTACGGCAGCCGCGGCGGCGCGACGCGCGGCGCCCCGGCGGCCGGGAGTTCGGCGGTCGGAAGTTTGTGGAACCGGGTCGCGACCTGGTTCAAGGGCGAGTTCTAGTGGACACGGCGCCGAGAGGCCCTTGTTGGGAAGACCGGCATGCAATCCGGTCTGTTCTTTGCCGTCATGGAGGACGGCAGAGGTAACGACCACGGCACGCCAGCCGCGGCAGGACGGGCCGGACCGGGAAGGTCACGGACCCGGGAACGATAAGAAAACCAGGCAGTAACCACTTGCGGAGGATGGGATATGTTCGAGTTCGTCGAGAAGATGGCACCGAATGCGGTGATCAAGGTCGTCGGCGTCGGTGGTGGCGGCGGCAACGCGGTCAGCCATATGGTGCAGGCGGGTGTCGAAGGCGTCGATTTCGTCTGCGCCAACACCGATGCGCAGGCGCTCAAGAGCAGCGGCGCGAAGTTCACGCTGCAGCTCGGCGCGAACGTGACCAAGGGCCTCGGCGCGGGTGCGAATCCGGAAGTCGGGCGCCAGGCCGCGCTCGAGGACCGCGAGCGCATCGTCGAGCTGCTGCAGGGCGCCGACATGGCGTTCATCACGGCCGGCATGGGCGGCGGCACGGGCACCGGCGCCGCGCCGGTGGTCGCGCAGCTCGCCAAGGAGATGGGCATCCTCACGGTCGCGGTCGTGACCAAGCCGTTCCCGTTCGAAGGGCGCCGCCGCATGCAGGTCGCGCTGAAGGGCATCGAGGATCTCGGCCAGTATTGCGATTCGCTGATCACGGTGCCGAACGAAAAGCTCCTGACCGTGCTCGGCCGCGACGTGACCCTGCTCAGCGCGTTCAAGCAGGCCAACGACGTGCTGCTCGGCGCGGTGCAGGGCATCGCCGACCTGATCACGCGTCCGGGCCTCATCAACGTCGACTTCGCCGACGTGCGCACGGTCATGTCCGAGATGGGCATGGCGATGATGGGCACCGGCACCGCGCATGGCGACGACCGCGCGGTCGCGGCCGCCGAGGCGGCGATCAACAACCCGCTGCTCGACGACGTCAACCTCGCCGGCGCGTGCGGCATCCTCGTCAACGTGACCGCGGGCACCAACCTCACGATGCGCGAATTCGACGACATCGGCCAGGTCGTGCACGAGTTCGCGAGCGAGGACGCGACGGTCGTGATCGGCACCGCGCTCGATCCGGAGCTCAAGGACGACGTGCGCGTGACCGTGGTCGCCACCGGCCTCAACCGCGCGGTCGCGCGGCAGCCGCTGCGCGAGCATCGCGAGCGCGAAGTCGTGAGTTCGCAGCGCCCGCCGATGCGCGTCGTGCGCAACGCCACCACCGGCGAGGTCGACTATCTCGGCATCCCGGGCCAGCCGATGCGCCAGGCGGTCGAGCACGTGCAGCCGGAGGCGTCGGGCGACTACCTCGACATCCCGGCGTTCCTGCGTCGCCAGGCCGACTGAGGCGGCGAGCGGGCTCCCATCCGGCCCGGGCGATCGCTGGGAAGCGCGCGCGGGCCAAGGCGGCGATGCCTCGAACACATCGCCGCCCCGGCTCCGCCATCCTGTGGCGTCAGGATGGCGGTCGCCGTCGTCGGCGGTCGACGGCCATGACGGGAATGGCCGGAGTATGTTGCGAAAAAACGACGGAGTGTGGGTTCCATACGTCGCTTAACTTTTCTCGTCCCCGTCGCTGTGCTACCCTCGCCGCCGTTTTGTCAGCTCCTGCCCCAGGGGGCAATACATAAAAATGATCAGACAACGCACGCTCAAAAACGTCATCAGAGCGACGGGCGTGGGTCTTCACACGGGCGACAAGGTCTACATGACATTGCGCCCGGCGGCCGTGGACACGGGTATCGTGTTCCGCCGCGTCGACCTGCCGAACCCGGTGGACATTCGCTCCTGCTGCGAGAATGTCGGAGACACCCGTCTTTCCACCACGCTCGTGAAGGGCGACGTGCGCATCGCGACGATCGAGCACCTGCTCTCCGCGATGGCCGGCCTCGGCATCGACAATGCCTACGTCGACCTGTCGGCGCCGGAAGTGCCGATCATGGACGGCAGCGCCGGTCCCTTCGTGTTCCTGCTGCAGTCGGCAGGCATCGAGGAGCAGGCCAAGGCCAAGCGCTTCATCCGCATCAAGAAGTCGGTCACCGTCCGCGACGGCGACAAATGGGCCCGCTTCGAGCCGTTCGACGGCTTCAAGGTCGGCTTCTCGATCGACTTCAACCACCCGATGTTCACCAAGCGAACCTCGACCAGCGAGATCGACTTCTCGACGACGTCGTTCGTCAAGGAAGTCAGTCGCGCGCGCACCTTCGGCTTCATGCGCGACATCGAATACCTGCGTGAGCGCAACCTCGCCCTGGGCGGATCGATGGACAATGCCATCGTCCTCGACGACTATCGGGTGCTCAACGAGGACGGCCTGCGCTACGAGGACGAGTTCGTCAAGCACAAGATCCTCGATGCGATCGGCGACCTGTACCTGCTCGGACACAGCCTCATCGGCGCGTTCTACGGTTACAAGTCGGGCCACGAGTTGAACAACAAGCTGTTGCGCACGCTGCTCGCCGATGCGACGGCGTGGGAAGAAGTGAGCTTCGAGGACGAAAGCGCGGCACCGATCTCCTACGCCCATCCGGCGCAGGCGGTCTGAGCCGCGACGTGCGCGGAGCGCTCGCCGAGGATTGGAAAGGCGACGCGCATCGCGAAACGCATGTCCCGCACCCGGTAGGGTGACGGGGAGCCGGTAAAAATTACCGGCCGGTCGTGCACCGGGTTACCGCTGCAGCGATCGGGACGCCACGGTCCGGGAAGGGGCCGGGCGGGGCAGGACCAGAAGAAGAACAGCTTCCGCCAGGAAGCACACAAGCGGGGAATGGGGGCCGCCCCGGCTCCTAGGAATCATCACCGGCGATGGACGCCAGTTGGAGATAAAGGGCCCTGAGTTCAGGGTCCTGGATGGCTGTCGCTGTCGCTCGCAGATGGCGGGTGGTGGCGGCGGAAAGCGGTTCAGGCTTTGTCGGGTCCGGGGGAACGGTCGGCAAGGGCGCCACTTTCACGGCGAAACGTTCGACGCTACCGCCGAGTGCGGTACGGGCTTCGGCCAGCAGCGCGGCTTGATGCAGCCGCAGCCGGCTCGCCCAGGTCGGACTGGACGCCAGAAAGACAATTCGTCCGTTGCGCACGTCGGCGAGTCGCGTCTCGCGCGCCGTCGCAGCGGGCAAGAGGCGGCGCAGTCTTTCATCCAGCGCATCCAGGGCGCGCGCGCGATCCGCGAGCGTGCCGAGGGTGATGCACTCTGCCGCGGGCCGAGGCCCTGCGGTGGAGGAGGTGGTGGGATTGCGCTTTGGCGACACGACGAACGGGAATCCGGCCGAGCAGCATGAACATCATTATCGTCCGCAATGCGCACGCGCTGCCATGGCGCATCGACCTGTCCGGCCGCCATGGCCACCTCCTCGTCGCCGCGCTGGCAGCCTGTGCGTTCGTGCTGGTAGGACTGGGCGCCCTCGGCGGCTGGATCTTCTCCAGCCCGCGCGCGCACGACCTGCGCGAAGTTGCGCAGATGCGCTCAGCGCTCCTGGACCAGCGCGCGCAGCTGTCGACCCTCGACCAGGACTCGCGCCGCAACATCGATGCGCTCGCCGCCCAGCTCGGCCAGCTGCAGGCACAGGCGACGCGACTCAATGCACTCGGCGAGCGCCTGACCCAGGTCGGCAAGCTCGACGACGGCGAGTTCGACTTCGGCGGCGATCCGGCCGTCGGCGGCCCGGAAGAACCCGCCACCGGCGTGACGATGCCGCTGCCGCTGCAAAGTGGCATCGACAACCTGCGCGCCGAGTTCGACCGCCAGCAGGCGCAGCTCGAGGTACTCGAGAACCTCCTGCGCGACCGCAAGATCGACAACCAGCTGCTGCCGAGCGGCATGCCGGTCAACCAAGGCTACATCGCGTCGGGCTTCGGCGACCGCTCCGACCCGTTCGATGGCCACCAGGCGATCCACATGGGCGTCGATTTCGCCGCGCCGGAAGGCACTCCTGTCAATGCGGTCGCCGACGGCGTCGTGACCTTCACCGGCGTGCGCGCCGGCTATGGCAACGTGGTCGAGATCGATCATGGCAATGGCTACATGACGCGCTACGCGCACAATTCCGCGATCAGCGCGAAGCCCGGCCAGCGCGTGCATTCGGGCCAGGAAATCGCCAGCGTCGGCTCCACCGGCCGCTCGACCGGCCCGCACTGCCACTTCGAAGTCTGGTACAACGGCCGCGCGGTCAATCCGATGGCCTACGTGAAGTCGACCCGCGCCAACCGCGCCTGATCGTTCCGGGCGGCGTCCGCACTGCCCGGCGGGGGCGGTTGAAAGGCCGTCCCCTCGCCTCAAGCTGGCGTGTATCGAGAGGCCGCCGTATCATCGGCGGTTGTTTTGTTTTTCCGCGGCGGCCTGCCGTGGAAGGACACTCCGGCCGCCCAGGCCGGACGCGATGAACCGCCTCTCATTCCCCCGTTCCGACCAAGACGACCCATGCTCAACAGTTTCCTGACGCGTATCTTCGGCAGCCGCAACGACCGCGTACTGCGCCAGCTCGGCAAGTCGGTGGCGCAGATCAACGCGCTCGAGCAGCAGTTCCAGGGGTTGTCCGACGCCGAGCTGCAGGCAAAGACGGATGAATTCCGCCGCCGCCTCGCCGAAGGCGCCACGCTCGACAGCCTGCTGCCCGAGGCATTCGCGACGGTGCGCGAAGCGTCGCGTCGCGTGCTGGGCATGCGCCACCACGACGTCCAGCTCATCGGCGGCATGGTGCTCAACAGCGGCAAGATCGCCGAAATGCGCACCGGCGAGGGCAAGACGCTCGTCGCGACGCTGCCGGTGTACCTCAATGCCCTCGAAGGCAAGGGCGTTCATGTCGTCACCGTCAACGACTACCTCGCCAAGCGCGACTCGGCCTGGATGGGCCGGATCTACAACTTCCTCGGCATGAGCGTCGGCGTCGTGTGGCCGGGCATGGACCACGGCGACAAGCGCGCCGCCTACGCCGCCGACATCACCTACGGCACCAACAACGAATTCGGCTTCGACTACCTGCGCGACAACATGGCGCTGTCGGCCGAACAGCGCTACCAGCGCGGCCTCAACTACGCGATCGCCGACGCGGTCGACTCGATCCTCATCGACGAGGCGCGCACGCCGCTGATCATCTCCGGCCCGTCGGACGAGTCGCCGGAGCTGTACGTCAAGGTCAACCGCATCGTGCCGCGCATGACGCGGCAGCTCAAGGAGAGCAAGCCCGGCGAACCGCCGGAACCCGGCGACTACTACGTCGACGAAAAGCAGAAGCAGGTGCACCTGTCCGAGGAGGGCATGGAGCACGCCGAGCAGCTGCTGCGCAGGGAAGGCATCATCGGCGAGGAAGAAGGGCTGTACGACTCGCAGCACATCGCGGTCGTCCACCATCTCAACGCCGCGCTGCGCGCACACGCGCTGTACCAGCGCGACGTCGACTACATCGTGCGCGACGGCGAGGTGATCATCGTCGACGAATTCACCGGACGCACCTTGCCGGGCCGGCGCTGGTCGGACGGCCTGCACCAGGCGGTCGAGGCGAAGGAAGGCGTGCCGATCCAGCGCGAGAACCAGACGCTCGCCTCGATCACGTTCCAGAACCTGTTCCGCATGTACAAGAAGCTGTCCGGCATGACCGGTACGGCCGACACGGAAGCGTACGAATTCCAGTCGATCTACGGTCTCGAGGTCGTGGTCATCCCGACCCACCGCCCGATGATCCGCAAGGACGAGGCCGACGTCGTCTTCCTCAAGCAGGAACCCAAGTTCGACGCGATCGTCGAGGACATCAAGGAAAGCTACGAGCGCGGCCAGCCCGTGCTCGTCGGCACCGCCTCGATCGAGATGTCCGAACTGCTGTCGGGCCTGCTCAAGAAGAGGGGCGTGCCGCACGAGGTGCTCAACGCCAAGCAGCACGAGCGCGAGGCGCACATCGTCGCGCAGGCGGGCCGGCCGAAGGCGATCACGATCGCGACCAACATGGCCGGCCGCGGCACCGACATCGTGCTCGGCGGCAGCCTCGAGGCGGAGCTGCATTCGCTCGGCGAAGACGCGACCGAGGCCGAGCGCGCCCGCGTGCGCGCCGAATGGGAGAAGCGCCACGCCGAAGTGGTCGAGCTCGGCGGCCTGCGCATCATCGGCACCGAGCGCCACGAGTCGCGCCGCATCGACAACCAGTTGCGCGGCCGCTCGGGCCGACAGGGCGACCCCGGTTCGAGCCGCTTCTACCTCTCGCTCGAGGACAACCTCATCCGCATCTTCATGGGCGAGGGCGTCGCGCGCCTGATGCGCATGTTCGGCATGAAGGAAGACGACGCGATCCAGGACCGCATGGTCAGCCGACAGATCGAGAAGGCGCAGCGCAAGGTCGAGGCGCACAACTTCGACATCCGCAAGCACCTGCTCGAGTTCGACGACACCGCCAACGACCAGCGCAAGGTCATCTACCAGCAGCGCAACGAGTTGCTCGACAGCGCCGACGTCGCCGAGACGATCAAGATCATCCGCCAGGACGTCATCGCCGACGTCGTGCGCCGCTACGTGCCGGCCGAGTCGGTCGACGAGCAGTGGAACCTGGCCGGGCTCGAGACCGAGCTCGCGTCCGAGTTCGGCCTGCAGACCGGCCTCAAGCCCTGGCTCGACCAGCAGGAGGATGCCGACGCCGACGACGTGCTCGAGCACGTGCAGGAACTGGTCGACCGGTTGTTCCGCGAGAAGGAAGCGATGCTCGGGTCCGAAGTCATGCGCGGCCTCGAGAAGCACGTGATGCTGTCGGTGCTCGACAACGGCTGGAAGGAGCACCTGGCGAGCATGGACTACCTGCGCCAGGGCATCTACCTGCGAGGCTACGCGCAGAAGCAGCCGAAGCAGGAGTTCAAGCGCGAGGCATTCGAGCTGTTCGAAGGCATGCTCGGGCGCATCAAGTTCGAGATCGTGCAACTGCTCGCGCGCGTGCGCATCCGCAGCGAGCAGGAAGTCGAGGCGATGGAGCAGCAGCAGCGCCGCCAGGCCGAGATGCAGGCGCGCGCGATGCAGTTCCAGCACGCCGAGGCGGCCGGCTTCGCCCCCGGCGAGCAGCCGGAAGACGCGGACGCCACGGCAATGCCGAACGTCGGCGTGCCGCAGTTGCGCGAAGCGCCGAAGGTCGGGCGCAACGATCCGTGTCCGTGCGGGTCCGGCAAGAAATACAAGCAGTGCCACGGCAAGCTCGTCTGAGCCTGCCGTGCCGGCCTCCATCCACGTCGTAGCAGGCGTGTTGCGCGATGCGGGCGGCCGTGTGCTGCTCGCGCGCCGCCCCGCCGGCAAGCACCTCGCGGGCCTGTGGGAATTCCCGGGCGGCAAATGCGACGCAGGCGAGGCGCCGGTCGACGCGCTCGCACGCGAGCTGCGCGAGGAACTCGGCATCGTCGTCGAGTCGGCGCGCCCGCTCATCGCGGTTCCGCATCGGTATCCCGAGCAGGACATCCTGCTCGACGTCTGGCAGGTCTCGGCGTGGACCGGCACCCCGCATCCGCACGAGGGGCAAGCGCTCGCATGGGTCGAGCAGAAGGCACTCGCGCAGGTCGAGATGCCGCCCGCCGATCGCCCGGTGATCGCCGCGCTCGATCTCCCCGACCGCTACCTGATCACGCCGGCGCTCGCGCCGGAGGCGCTCGATGAAAGGCTCGCCGGCATCGAACGCGCCTGTCGCCGCGGCGTGCGCCTGATCCAGCTACGCCAGCCGCACTGGCCGCGCGCGCGGCTCGCCGAGGCGGCCCGCGGTGCGCGCGACATCAGCCAGGCGCTTGGTGCTCGCGTGCTGCTCAATGGCGACGTGCAGCTCGCGATGGTGCTCGGGCTCGACGGCGTGCACTTGCCCGCACGAACCGCGGCCGCGCTCGTGCAGCGGCCATTGCCCGCCGATCGCTGGCTCGCCGTATCCTGCCACGACGCGGCCGAGCTGTTGCACGCGGTACGCATCGGGGCGGATTTCGCGACGCTGTCGCCGGTGTTCCCGACGCCGGGCCACGAGCAGGCGCCGGCTCTCGGATGGGAGCGGTTCGCCGACCTCGTCGTGCATGCGCCGATGCCCGTCTATGCGCTGGGCGGCATGGAGGGGGAGGACATCGACGCCTCCTGGATGGCCGGCGCGCAGGGTATCGCGGCGATCCGCGGCCTGTGGGCGTGACCGGGCTCCGTGACACCCCGCTGAAGCATTGCTAGATTCGGGGCCGCGCCGCCGGTCCGGCCTGTCGCGCCTCCTCCAACCGCCAGGTGCCATGTCCGATCAGGGAACCCAGGGTCTGTTGTCGCCGTTCCTGCGCCGTTGCCGAGTGCGCGCGGTCGAGCCATGGCTGCGTGGCCGCGTGCTCGATTACGGCTGCGGCTCGGGCGCGCTCGCCGCGCATGTCGCGCCGGCCGACTACGTCGGCTTCGACATCGACGCCGGCGCGCTGGCGATTGCGCGCCGCCTCCATCCGGAGCACCGCTTCGTCGAGGCGGTGCCGGTGGACGAGCGTTTCGACACCGTGGCCTGCCTCGCCGTCATCGAGCACGTGGCGCAGCCGCACGCTTTCCTGCGCGGCCTCGCCGGCATGCTCCGACCCGGTGGCTGCATCGTCCTCACCACGCCGCACCCGGCCTACGAATTCATCCACGACATCGGCGCGCGCCTGGGCATCTTCAGCCGCGATGCGAGCGAGGAACACGAGACGCTGCTCGACGGCGCGGCGTTGCGGGGGCTGGCCGAGCGCGAGCAACTCGCGGTCGCCGTGTACTCGCGGTTCCTCGCGGGAGCGAACCAGCTGTTCGTGGCGCAACGCCCGTCCGCGTCGGCGGAGGACGCGGCGTGAAGCTGGTCGTGCAGATCCCGTGCTACAACGAGAGCGAATCGCTGCAGCACACGATTCCGCAACTGCCGCGCGCGGTGCCCGGGTTCACGTGCGTCGAATGGCTCGTCGTCGACGACGGCTCGGTCGACGGTACGGCACAGGTGGCCAAGGCGCTCGGTGTCGACCACGTCGTGCGCCATCCGGTGAATCGCGGGCTCGCGGCGGCGTTCATGACGGGCCTCGAGGCGGCGGTCGACCTCGGTGCCGACGTGATCGTCAACACCGACGCCGACAACCAGTACGACGCGCGCGACATCGAAACACTGGTGCGGCCGATCGTCGAAGGCCAGGCCGAGATGGTCGTCGGCGCGCGGCCGATCGGCGACACCGAGCACTTCTCGTGGGTCAAGAAGAAGCTGCAGCGGCTCGGCAGCTGGGTCGTGCGCGTCGCCAGCCGCACCCAGGTCGCCGATGCGCCGAGCGGCTTTCGCGCGTTCACGCGCGAGGCGGCACAGCGGCTCAACGTGTTCAGCGCGTATACCTACACGCTGGAAACGATCATCCAGGCCGGGCAGAGCAACATCCGGGTGCTGTCGGTGCCGGTGCGCACGAATCCGGACCTGCGCCCGTCGCGCCTCGTGAAGAGCATGCGCCACTACGTCTGGCGCTCAGCGGCGACGATCGTGCGCATCTTCGCGACCTATCGGCCGCTCGCGTTCTTCGGACTGATCGCGTCGTTCTTCCTCGCAGTCGGTTTCCTGCTCGGGGGCTGGTACGTGTTCCACATGCTGATCGGGCAGGGCACCGGACATGTGCAGTCCGCGGTGCTCGCCGCGGCGTCGGTCACGATCGGCTTCCTGCTGTTCATGCTCGGCTTCATCGCGGACCTCACGTCGGTCAATCGCCGCCTGCTCGAAGGCATCGACTGGCGCCTGCGCCAGGTCGAGGGCGAGGTGCGGCGCGCGCGCGAACAGGAGCCGCGCGCATGAATGCGCCAACGCGGCCGGCCGGCCACCATTACGACAAGTACCGCACTGCATACCCGATCGCGCGCCGGCTGATGCGCGGGTTCCTCGATGCGTTCGATGGGCTCGCCGGCGCCGTGCCGGTATCGAATGCCAGCGTGCCGCGCGAGCCGATGTGGCGCGTCCTCGAGATGGCGCGCGGCAAGTATCCCGGCGCGCTCGGCAACACGCCGGGTCACGTCAACCACTGGGGGCGGACTTCGTTCCTCGAGCTGATCGCGCGCCGCTTCAACGTCCTGCAGACGCGTTCACCGCTGCCATGGACGATGGTGCTGTGCCGACGCCGCTGAGTCCGCTGCGGCGCGCGGCGAACGTCGGCGGCACGCTGCTCTGCATCGTCGCGATCGCCTTCCTCGCGCGGCGCGGCTACACCCTGGGCGTGTCGATCGGTGACGGCTTCGCGCGCATCGGCGCGGGCGCATTCGCCGTCGCGATCGCCTGCTACGCCGCGGCCGCGGCGATGCTCGGCGTGGCGTGGGTGGCGCTCGTGCGCATCGCCGCAGGTCACCGCGTGGCGGCCGCTCCGCTCTACACGTCGCACCTGCGCGCGCAGCTCGCCAAATACCTCCCTGGCAACGTGTTCCATGTCGCGTACCGTCACGTGGCCGCGCGCAGGGCCGGCGTCGGCCACGCCCCGCTCGCGCTCGCGCTCGGCATGGAGACGCTGCTCATCGTGGCGAGCGCGGGCACGTTGTCCGTCGGCGTGTCCAGCGACGCGCGCATCGTCACCATCGCGCCGTGGGCGCATGGGCTCGCCTGGGCTGCCTGGTCGTTGCCGGTCGTCGGCGCATTCGCCGTCTCGGTTTACGCGCGTCGTGCCGGCCGGCGGATCGCGCTGCCCAACCTGTTGCGCGGGATCGCCGGGGTGCTGGCGATCCACCTCGCATTCGTCGCGTTGTCGGCGCTCGCGTTGCGGAGCCTCGCTCCCGGTGGCGGCGGGCTGTCGATCGGGAGCTGGTGCGGCTGGTTTGCCCTCGCATGGGTGCTCGGCTACGTGACGCCAGGCGCACCGGCCGGGCTCGGCGTGCGCGAAACCGTGCTCGTGCTCGGCCTCGGACCCGCGCTCGGCGACGCGCAGGCGCTCGTCGTCGCGCTCGCCTATCGACTCGTCACCGTCGTGGTCGACGCGGCATTGGCCGGTATCGGGTTCGTCTTGCGCGGCCGTCCCTGAGCGACGCGGGAGTCAGTCAGGAGATCGAAGGCGCGTCGCGGCTGCCCACGCATAGCGCTCGTGCAGCGCGGCGACGGCCGCATCGAGGTCGGCAAGGCTGCCGTCGTTGACGATCACGTCGTCGGCGATCGCGAGCCGTTGCTCGCGCGACGCCTGGGCGGCGAGCATCGCCTCGGCGGTGGCCGGCGAGATGCCGTCGCGTGCAAGCAGGCGCGCGAGCTGGGTTTCACGAGGGACGTCGACGACGAGGACGCGGTCGACCCACGCGTACTGCTCGGCGTTCTCCGCGAGCAGCGGTACGACGACCATCGCGTAGCTGCCGCATGGCTCGTCGGCGCGCTGCCGCAGCGTTTCGCGCACGCGCGGATGAAGGATCGCTTCGAGGCGGCGCCGCGCCGCGGCGTCGGTGAACACGCGCTCACGCAGCGCGCGGCGATCGAGCGCGCCGCCCGCGGTGAGCACGCCTGCACCGAAGTTCGCGACGATCTCCTGCAGCGCCGGCTCGCCCGGTTCCACCAGTTCGCGCGCGACGAGGTCGGCGTCGATCACGTGCGCGCCGAGCGCGGCGAAACGTTCCGCTGCGGCCGACTTGCCGCTCGCGATGCCGCCGGAGAGCGCCACGGTGTAGCTCATGCGTCCCGCTCCAGGAGAGGCTGGGTCGGCGCGGTCAGGCCAGCCCGAAGAGGTAGGCATAGGCATGCCCGAGCTGGCGGCCGAACACGAACCAGATCCAGCCGGCGGCCGCGATGAACGGCCCGAACGGGATCGGCGTGTTGCGATCGCGCCCGCGCGCCGCGAGCGCGATCCCGCCGACGATCGCGCCGACGAGCGACGACAGCAACACGATCGGCAACAGGCTCATCGCACCCATCCACGCGCCGAGCGCGGCGAGCAGCTTGAAGTCGCCGTAGCCCATGCCTTCCTTGCCGGTGCCGAGCTTGAACAACCAGAACACGCACCAGAGGCTGAGATACCCCGCGACGGCACCGACGATCGCCGCCGAAGGCTCGACGAACAGCGGCACGAGCGAGGCGAGCAGGCCGAGCCAGAGCAGCGGCAGCGTGAGCTGGTCGGGCAGCAGCTGCGTGCGCACGTCGATGCCGGAAGCGGCGATGAGGATCCAGGTGAACACGAGCGCGGCGCCGAGCGCGGGCCCGAACCCGAAGCGCCAGGCGACGACCGCCGATGCCAGCGCACTGAGCAGTTCCACCAGCGGGTACTGCCACGAGATCGGCGTCTTGCAGTGACGGCAGCGTCCGCCGAGCACGAGCCAGCTCAGCAGCGGGATGTTCTCCAGCGGCGACAGCGGGTGCTTGCAGTGCGGACAGTGCGAAGCCGTGAAGACGAGGTCGGGGGGCGCCACTTCGCCCGCCTCGGCGGTTGCGTGCATCGACACGGCCGGCGCGTCGCTGGCGTGGCTGTCGAGGGCGCTGGCATCGACGTCCTGGTCGCCGTGGCCGAAGCCTCCGATGCCGGCGTCGGCATCCGGGTGGGGAGCGTCGTTGTAGGCATTGCCCGCGTGCTCGTCTGCGTGCGGGTCTGCGTCGGCAGCGGGATCGGCAGCGAGGATCTCGTGAGCCTGCAGTCGCCATTCGTGCTCGAGGCGGCGCGGCAGGCGCAGGATGACGACGTTGAGGAAACTGCCGACCAGAAGGCCGAGCAACCCCACGAGTACGATGAGGGGGAGCGGCTCGGCCACCCAGGCGAAGGCATTCATCCGGCGAACGGAACCCCGATCAGCCGACGACCGCGCCCAGCTTGAAGATCGGCAGGTACATGCCGACGACCATGCTGCCGACGAGGAGGCCGATCACGACCATGATCAACGGCTCGAGCAGGCTGGACAGCGCGTCCACCGCGTTGTTCACCTCGGTCTCGTAAAACTCGGCGATCTTGAACAGCATCGCATCGAGGGCACCCGCTTCTTCGCCGATCGCAACCATCTGCGTGACCATGTTCGGAAACAGGCCCGTCTGGCGCATCGCGAGCTGGAGCTGGTGGCCGACCGCGACGTCCTCGCGGATGCGCTTGACGCCGTCGTTGTAGACGACGCTGCCGGTCGCGTTGCCGACGGAATCGAGCGCCTCGACCAGCGGCACGCCCGCACGGAAGGTGACGCCGAGCGTGCGCGAGAAACGCGCGATCGCCGACTGGCGCAGGATCTCGCCGATGATCGGCAGCTTGAGCAGCATGCGGCCGATGAAATGCGCGAACTTGTCCGAGCGCTTGTACAGCATGACGATGCCGGCCACGCTCAGGAAGAAGATGCCGAACACCATCCACCAGTACGAGACCATGAATCTCGAGACGTTGACCAGCATCTGGGTGAATGCCGGCAGGTCGGCGCCGAAGTTCTTGAACACCTGCTCGAACTGCGGGATCACGAAGATGAGCAGGATGGACGACACGATCACGGCGACCGCGATGACGCCCGCGGGATAGAACATCGCCTTCTTGATCTTGCCCTTGATGTTCTCGATGTTTTCCTTGTAGGACGCGATCGTGTCGAGCACCGTGTCGAGCACGCCCGCCGATTCACCGGCCTTGACCAGGTTGACGAACAGCTCGTCGAACTGCACCGGATATTTCCCGAGCGCCTCGTACAACGCCGAACCGCCCTCGATGTCGGTCTTGATCGCGGTCAGCATGTCCTTCATGCGCGGGTTGGACTGGCCCCCGGCGACGATTTCGAAACCCTGCACCATCGGCACGCCGGCCGCCATCATGGTCGCGAGCTGACGGCTGAATATGGCGATGTCGCGGCCCGTGATCTTCTTGCCGGACGCGCCGAACAGCGGCTTCCCCTTCGGCTTGACGACCTGCGGGTTGATGCCCTGCTTGCGCAGCTCGGCCTTGACCAGGCCGACGTTCTTGCTGACGTGCTCGCCCTTGATCTTGATGCCGCGCTTGTCGATGCCGACCCAGGTGAAGGTCTGCATGTCGCTGACCTGCGCGCGGGCCTTGCCGCGCTGGGCGGCGGCGGCCTTCGCCTTGACGGCTGCGGCGGTTGCTGTGGCCATGGCTTTTTAATCCTTGGTGACGCGGTTGATTTCGGCAAGGCTGACGACGCCCTGCTTGACCTTGAGCAGCGCGGACTGGCGCAGGTCGCGGATGCCGACGCGACGCGCCTCCTCTGCGATCTGCAGCGCACTGCCGCCGGCGAGGATGATCTTCTGGATCTCTTCGGTCATCGGCATGACCTGGTAGATGCCGGTGCGGCCCTTGTAGCCCTCGTTGCAGCCGGAGCAGCCGCCTGCATCGAACAGCTGCATGCCGGAGTCGATGTCGGCCTGGGTGAATCCTTCCGCCAGCAGCGCCGCGGGCGGCAGCGCCAGCGGCTTCTTGCAGTCGTGGAGGCGACGCGCGAGGCGCTGCGCGATCACGAGCGAGACGGACGAGGTGATGTTGTACGGCGCGATGCCCATGTTCATGAGGCGCGCGATGGTCTGCGCCGCGTCGTTCGTGTGCAGCGTCGATAGCACCATGTGCCCGGTCTGCGCCGCCTTGATCGCGATCTCGGCGGTTTCGAGGTCGCGGATTTCGCCGACCATGATGACGTCCGGGTCCTGGCGCAGGAACGAGCGCAGCGCCGCGGCGAACGTCATGCCGCGCTTGGTGTTCTGCTGCACCTGGTTGACGCCGGGCAGGCGGATTTCGACCGGGTCTTCGACGGTCGAGATGTTGCGCCCCTCGGTGTTGAGGATGTTGAGCGCGGTATACAGCGAGACGGTCTTGCCCGAACCGGTCGGACCGGTCACGAGCACCATGCCGTACGGTTTCTCGATCGCGTCGAGGAACAGCTTCTTCTGGTCTTCCTCGTAGCCGAGCTTCTCGATGCCCATCTTCGCGGCCGAGCCGTCGAGGATACACAGCACGATCTTTTCGCCGAACAGCGTCGGGCAGGTGCTGACGCGGAAGTCGACCGCCTTGGTCTTGGACAGGTTGAGCTTGATGCGGCCGTCCTGCGGCACGCGCTTCTCGGCGATGTCGAGGCCACTCATGACCTTGAGGCGCGAGGAGATGCGCGGGCTCAGCTTCGGCGGCGGCGAGGCGACCGCGCGCAGCATGCCGTCCATGCGGTAGCGCACGCGATACGCGGTCTCGTACGGCTCGAAATGGATGTCCGATGCGCCGCGCTTGATCGCGTCGACGAGCACCTTGTTGACGAACTTCACCACCGGCGCGTCTTCGCCACCGGTCGCATCCACGCCCGTCTGCTCGCCGTCCTCGTCGACCGCGCCGAGTTCGAGGTTCTCGAGGCCCTCGGCGTCGCCGATGTCCGTGATGTTCTGGCTGGCGGCCGATTGCGCCTGCTCGATCGCTCGCTCGAGCACGCCGTCCTCGACGAGGATCGGCTCGATCAGGTGGTTGGACTGGAACTTGATCTCGTCGAGCGCACGCAGGTTGGTCGGGTCGGCGACGCCGACGAACAGGCGATTGCCGCGCTTGAACAGCGGCAGCGCCTTGTGCTTCGTGATGAGTTCTTCCTTGACGATGTTCAGCGGGAGCTGGGTGTAGTCGAGCGCGGTCACGTCGAGCAGCGGCATGCCGAACTCGGCCGACGAGGCCATCGCGACCTGGCGGCCCTGCGCGAGCCCGTTCTCGACCAGCCATGCGCCGATCGGGATCTTCGCCTTGGCGGCGTCCTCGACGGCCTTGCGCGCGTCGTTTTCGGCGAGGGCTCCCTCGGAAACGAGCCGCCGCGCGATGCCGGAGAGGCCCGCCAGCGGTGGCGTATTCATCTGGGTCGCCATAGGAATGCCGTGCAAGTCCCCGTTATCTAAAGCTGAATCTACCCCAAATACATTGCCGAAAGAACTCCCTGCCGGCAGTATAGGGAGGCAGCTCACATAAAAACATGATCCGCGGCCGGGGAGGCCATGCTCAGCATCATCCTGCCGGCCAAGAACGAAGCACCCGCGCTGGCCGGCCTGCTGCCGCGGCTGCGTTCGGCGTGGCCGGACGCCGAAATCATCGTCGTCGATGATGGCTCCGGCGACGACACGGCGCGGATCGGCATGGAGGCCGGCGTGCGCGTGGTGCGCCAGCCGTACTCGATGGGTAACGGCGCCGCGATCAAGCGCGGCACGCGCGAAGCGGGCGGAGACGTGCTCGTCTTCATGGACGCGGACGGCCAGCACGACCCGGCGCTGGTCGGGCGCCTGCTGGATCGGCTCGGCGAGGGCTACGACATGGTCGTCGGCGCCCGCGACTGGTCGGGCCAGGCGGGGGTCGGGCGCGGCATCGCCAACACGCTCTACAACTGGCTCGCGAGCCGCATGACGGGATTCGCGGTGGCCGACCTCACCTCGGGCTTCCGCGCGGTCCGCGCGGACAAGTTCCGCGAATTCCTGCACCTGCTGCCGAACGGATTCTCCTATCCGACGACCTGCACGATGGCGTTCTTCCGCAGTGCCTACGCGGTCGCCTACGAGCCGGTCCCGGTGGCGCGGCGCATTGGCCGCAGCCACATCCGCCCGCTGCGCGACGGCATCCGTTTCCTGTTGATCATCTTCAAGATCGCCACGCTCTACTCGCCGCTCAAGCTGTTCGTACCGGCGAGCCTCGTCTTCTTCTTCATCGGCCTCGGCTACTACGCCTGGACCTTCGCGACCGAACACCGCTTCACCAACATGAGCCTGCTGCTGTTCAGCGCCTC
Source organism: Dokdonella sp. (assembly GCF_051958935.1). Classification (GTDB taxonomy): domain Bacteria; phylum Pseudomonadota; class Gammaproteobacteria; order Xanthomonadales; family Rhodanobacteraceae; genus Dokdonella_A. The sequence continues at coordinate 18,004 of NZ_JBQCFP010000136.1, forward strand.
GGTGATCGTCTTCCTGATCGGCTTGGTGTCCGAACAGATCACGGCACTCACCTACCGGCGTGAGGGCTGAGTCGTTTCCCGCCTGCGCAGGTAGCCGCCGGGGGCGACGCTCACCTGCAGCCGGGCATCGATCTCACGGTCGACTTCGAAATCGTCATTCTCGGCCATCCATGCGGCGATCGCCGTGGCGGGGTTGTCGCCGATGTCCCAAGGCCGGTCGGCGAAACTGCCGAGCGGCAGCTGTTCGATGACGGTATCGAAGACGATGCAGTAGCAGCCCGGCGTGACGAGCGGAGCATAGGCCCGAAGCTCGTCCAGCACGTGCGCATGGGTGTGGTTGGAATCGAGGCAGACCATGATGCGTTCATGGCCGGCACTCGCGCGCCGCACTTCCTGCACGACGTCCGCGGCCGTCGAGGAGCCTTGCACGAGCGTGATGCGCGGCGCCAGCGGGTGCGCCTGGATCGCCTCGCGATTGTGGCTGCGGATATCGATGTCGACGCCGATCACGCGCCGGCGCGGCAACCGCGGGTCGACCGGCGTCCCCGCCGCCGCCGCGTCCGCCAGGTCGAGCAAGGCGAGTAGCGAGGCGCTGAGGACGAGCGAACCGCCGTGAGCGATGCCCGTCTCGATCACGAGGTCGGGCCGCGTGGACCAGATGATCTCCTGCAGGGCCACCATGTCCTGCGGATACTGGATCACGGGACGACCGAGCCAATGGAAGTTGTAGGAGTATCTCGCCTCGATCGACGACGCGGTGAACGCGCGCGCATCGTTGCGCAAGCGCTCGTTCGTCTGCGCGGCACGCACGCGATGGCTGATTTCCCGCTCGAAGTCATTCATGCCTGGTCCACCGCGATGTAGTCGGGATCCGTGCCGCCCACGGCGCGGATCTCCTCGAGATAATTGGAATTCATGACGAAGATACGCGGGTGTGGGCCGAGTTGCGCCATTGCGTCGGACGGCGCGTACACGGCGACGCCACTGCCCGCCATGAAACTCTGCTGCTTGGCGGGATTGATGTCGATGGCCAGAAGCGGCCGCACGCCGCGAGCGAGCAGGTGATGCGTGAACATAACGCCCTTCGCGGCAGCGCCCCACACCGCGCAAGGCCTGCCATCGCGCGCGAGCCCGGCGCACCGGTCGAGGCTGGCGAAGAAATCCGCCGGCAGCTTGGCAATGCGCGGCGGCGTCGGCACGACGGCGGGGTCGCGCAGCGAGTCGAGCGCGGCCACCACATAGAGGTACTGCCCGCCGAACAGGTGACCCGCTTCCAGGATGGTGCCGAACAGGCGGGCGAAGTCGTCCTCGCGGAAATAGTTGACGTGCTCGTAGAACAGGTCGAACCACGCGCGGTGGCGCATGATCCAGTCGAAGCAGGGTACTTCGATGTAGATGAGTCCACCCGCGTTCGCATCGCGGATGCGCTGCAGGAACGCCGCTGGCGCGGGCACGTGCTCCAGTACGTGGCGCATCACGATGGCCTCGCCGCGCACGCCGAGCGAGGGTCCGAACTCGCTGCGTATCACGCGATCGGAATCGCCCTCGTACGCCGGGTCGACACCGAACGCATCATGGCCGGCGGCAAGCATCGCCTCGAGGAACCGGCCTTTGCCGCAGCCGACTTCGAGGATGCGCCGGGAATCGAACTGTCGCCCGATGATCGCCAGCACGTCATCAATATGGGCGCGGAATACCGCCGAATTACCCTGTTCGTTCTGGTAGCTGTCGTCGTAGGCGAGCAGTGCGCGGTCATAGGCGATATTGCGGACGAAGCCGCTGTCCGGGTCCTGCGCCAGCACGAGATCGCCGCGCGGGCAGGCACGTGCGGCAGCCGCGTCCGCGAATACCTTGTTCTGGTAGACGGGGATGTCCTCCAGTCGCGCCAGTTCGATCGCGCTCATGCCGCTCCCAGCAGTTCGTCGAGGTATCGCGTGCTGCCCCAGAACGCGAACGGTTCGTGATCAGGATACGGCAGCACGCCGGGCCGAAGCACCAGGCTGCGTCGGCTCTGGTCGAGCCACGTGCGCACCGTATCCAGCACGGTTGCGGGTCGGCCGCTGCAGATGTTGACCGTGCCGGGGTCGGCGTGCGCGGTGACGAGTCCGGCCATGGCGGTCGCGGCCGCTTCGATCGCGATGAAGTCGCGCACCTGGTCACCCGGAGAAAGATCGAAGCTCGTCGCGCCACGCGCCAGCGCGGACTGAAGCTGCGTCCACAGCGATGTCGCTGCCTGCCCGGGGCCGTACAAGTAGAAGAGTCGCAGCCAGGCCAGGCCGAACGGCGATTCGGTGCGCAGTTCCTCCAGCCGGCGGTGCAGCGCATGCTTCGCTTGCGCGTAGGCGACCACCGGCTCGGCAGCGCATGCCTCGCCGAGTTGGCCCGAGTGCATGCCGTATTCGAGGCAAGTGCCGGCGACGGCGAGGCGCTGGAGGCCACCCCGCACGCAGGCTTCGAGAAAGGCGGCGTGCAGCGGCAGCTCACGTTCGAGGTGATGCGCGGACCGGTAGTTCGGCAGTCCGCCCCACGCGAGGTGCAAAAGCGCGTCAGGACGGCCGATGCGCGCGAAGGCATCCGCGCCCGCGTCCGCGACATCGAAGGCGATCGTCTGCACGCCGCCGTCGAGCGCCGGCTCCGCGCGGCGCGACAGCGCGATCACCTCGGCTCCGCGCGCGCGCAGTGCGCGCACTGCATGGCGGCCGACGAATCCGCTTGCTCCGGTAACGGCGATGCGCATGTCAGAACACGTCGAGGCGGGGCACGGCGACGGCGAATCGTCCGCCCCAATCGCGAATGTAGGCCAGCTGTTCCACGATCTCCGCGCGCAGGTTCCACGGCAGGATCAGGACGACGTCGGGTCTCGCCTCGAGCAACCGCGCTTCGGCGACCACCGGGATGCGCGATCCGGGGAGATAGCGCCCCTGCTTGTGGGGCGACGCATCCACGACGAACGGCAGCAGGTCGCGCCGGACGCCGGCGTAGTTCAGCAAGGTGTTGCCCTTCGCCGCCGCGCCGTAGCCGGCAACCGCGCGGCTCGCCTGCCGCTGCTCGAGCAGGAAGCGCAGCAGGTCGTTCTTCACGCCCTCGGCTTCGTGCTGGAAGCGGCCGTACCAGGCCAAGTCGAGCATGCCGGCGGCGCGCTCCATCGAGAGGACGTCATGCAGGCGCGCCGACTCCGCGCGCGCCTCATCGGCGTGGCTCGCCCACAGCCGCAGGGATCCGCCATGGGTCGCCAGGCGCTCGACGTCGTGGACGCACAAGCCATGTGCCGCGAACACCGCGCGCGCCACGTGCAGCGAAAAGTACGAGAAATGTTCGTGGTAGACGGTGTCGAACTGTCGCTGCAAGACGAGTTCGAGCAGGTGCGGGAACTCCACCGAAGCAACCCCGCCCGGCGCGAGCACCGTTGCAATGCCGGCGACGAAATCGTTGAGGTCCGGCACATGGGCGAGCACGTTGTTCGCGACGACGAGGTCGGCCCGGCCGCGCTCGGCGATGAATCCACGCGCGAAGCGTTCTCCGAAGAACGCCTCGATCGTGTCCACCCCCTTCGCGCGCGCTGCCTCGGCCGTGCCCGCGGTCGGTTCGCTACCGACGCACGGAATGCCTTTCGCCGCGACGTACTGCAGGAGGTAGCCATCGTTCGAGGCGATCTCGACGACGAGGTTCCTGCCGCCGAGATCGAGTTCGCGTGTGGCCTGTTCGACGAACGTGCGCGCATGCTCGAGCCACGAGCGCGAATACGACGAGAAGTAGACGTAGTCCGGCGCGAACAACCGTTCATGCGGCTGGATCTCGTCGATCTGCACGAGCAGGCAGCGCGGACAGGTGTGCAGCCGCAGCGGCAGGTACGATTCGGCAGCCGACAGCTGCGCCGGCGCGAGGAACGCATTCGACGGCGGCGCGGTGCCGAGGTCGAGGAACAGCGTGTCCGGTGCGGACTCGTCGATCGAAGCGGCGCAGAACCGGCACTTCATGCGTCGACTCCGCGGAAGGTGGTGGAATCCAGCAGCGGCGCCTCGCGGTCACGCGGCGAGAGCAGCGTCATCGGGAGTGGCCATTCGATTGCGACTGCCGGATCATCGGGCCGCAGCCGGCCTTCCGCTGCGGCATGCCACGCCCGTGTGTGCAGGTACAAGAGCTCCACCTCGTCGGTGAGCGCCTGGAAGCCGTGCGCGAAGCCTTCGGGTATGAACACCTCGCGTTCCACGGCGGCATCGAGTTCGATGGCGTGCCAGCGCAGTAAGGTCGGCGATCCCGCGCGCAGGTCGACGGCGACGTCGAAGACGCGTCCACGCAGGCAACGGATGAGTTTGGCCTCGGCATGGGGTGCATGCTGGAAATGCATGCCGCGCACGGTGCCGCGGCGCAGTGTGCGGGACAGGTTCACCTGCACGAACCGGATGCCCGGCTTGAGCGCGGACAGTACTTCTTCGCATGCGACGCGCACGAATCGCCCCCGTTCATCCGCGACCGGCGACGTTTCGATCACGGCGAGCCCGGCGAGCGGCGTGTCGACGATGCGCACGGTCAGGCCGCCCAGCCGAGGCCCGCGCCGCGCGCGGCGGCAATGTAGGCCTGGAGATCGCTGCGACTGTCGACCATGCCGCGCTCGTGGAAGTCGCGGTACCAATCGATCGTGCGTCGCACGCTGGTTTCGGCGTCCCAGACCGGCCGCCAGCCGAGACTGCGGCGGGCCTTGCCGCAGTCGAGCACGAGCAGCGGCGCTTCGCGCGGATGCGCGCCGCTGGTTGCCTCGACTTCGATGCCGGGCCAATGCGCCTGCATGCGCGCGACCAGTTCGGCGACGGAGATCGTCGCGTCCTCGGCAGGTCCGAAGTTCCATGCGCCCTCCACGTCGTCGCCGGCGAGCAGCGCCTGGCCGAGTCGCAGGTAGCCGCTGAGCGGTTCGAGCACATGCTGCCAGGGTCGCACCGCGTCCGGATGGCGGATGCGCAGCGGCGCGTGTGCGGCGGCCGCGCGCACGAGGTCCGGGACGAGCCGGTCCCCGGCCCAGTCGCCGCCGCCGATCACGTTGCCCGCGCGCGCGGTCGCGACGCCAACACCGGCCGATGCGAACCAACTGCCGCGGTAGCAATCGGACACGAGCTCGGCGCACGCCTTCGACGCGCTGTACGGATCATGGCCGCCGAGCGGATGATCTTCGGCGTAGCCATCGCGGGGCGGTGGTTCGCGGTAGACCTTGTCGGTGGTCGCGTTGACGACTGCGCGCACCGAATCGCATGCGCGCAGCGCTTCGAACAGGTGCACCAGGCCAAGCACATTGACGTCGAACGTGGCGAGCGGCTGTTCGTATCCGCGGCGGACGAGTGGTTGCGCGGCGAGGTGGAATACCACGCTCGGGCGCGTCCGAGCGACGGCCTCACGCACGGCCGAGGCGTCGCGCAGGTCGACGAGATGTTCATCCAGATCGAGCGAGAGAAGGCGCGCGTGCGAAGGCGTCGTGTCGGGCGGCAGCGCGAGTCCGCAGACATCCGCGCCCATCTCGCGCAACCAGAGGCAGAGCCAGGAACCCTTGAAGCCGGTATGGCCGGTGACCAGTACGCGGGTGCCGGGCCAGACGCCGCCGAATAGCCGTCTCAGTTCCATACCTTCCACGGCGCCACGCCGCGCTGCCATAGATCCTCGAGCCGGATCTTGTCGCGCAGCGTGTCCATCGGTTGCCAGAAGCCGCGATGCACGTAGGCGGAAAGCTGTCGTTCGCGCGCAAGGCGCTCGAGCGGCTCGCGCTCCCAGACGCAGTCGTCGTCTTCGACGAAGTCGAGCACGCCGCGCTCGAGTACGAAGAAGCCACCATTGATCCACGAACCGTCGCCGGAAGGTTTCTCCTCGAAGCGCGTGATGCGTTCTTCCTCGATATCGAGCGCGCCGAAGCGGCCCGGCGGCTGCACCGCGCAGATCGTCGCGAGCGTGCCTTTGGCACGATGGAACGCGATCGAAGCGGCGATGTCGACGTCGGCGAGGCCATCGCCGTAGGTGAAGCAGAACGGACCGTCGTCGAGGTAACCGGCGACGCGCCGCAGGCGTCCGCCGGTCTGGGTGTCGTGTCCGGTGTCCACGAGCGTGATGCGCCAGGGTTCGGCGTGTTTGTGGTGGACGTCCATGCTGTTGCTGCGCAAGTCGATCGTGACATCGGACATGTGCAGGAAATAGTTGGCGAAGTACTCCTTGATCAGGTAGCCCTTGTAGCCGAGGCAGATCACGAAATCCTGGATGCCATGGTGCGAATAGATCTTGAGGATGTGCCACAGCACGGGCATGCCGCCGATCTCGATCATCGGCTTGGGCCGCACCGTCGTCTCCTCGCTGATGCGCGTGCCGAGTCCCCCGGCCAGAATGACTGCCTTCATGCCGACTCCCGGTGTGCGCGCGGCCGGCGTGCGTTCGACGTGTGCCGCGGCCGCACACGATTAGAGCCGTTGCGCTGAGAAGGTGTCAATTCAGGCGTGCGCGCCTTGCGCCACGCCATGCTTGTAGAATCGACCAGGCGGTGAGATCGGCGGCCAGCACGACCACGCGGAACCCTGCCGCCAGTACCGCGGCATCCGCAAGGCCGATGCTGTCAGCGAGGAACAGCGCGGCGACGCCCTCGAAGACTCCGAGCCCCTGTGGCGCGAAGAAGCTGACGAAACCGACCGCCCACGAGACGAGGTACACGCCCGCGATCGCGCCGAGCGGCTCGCCGCCGGCATCCGCGAAGGCGAGCCAGTAGAGCGCGAACGCCGCCGCGGCCATGCACCAGAAGGCGGCGGACGCGCCGGCTGCGCGGAGAAGGGCGCGCGGCGCGAGGTTCGCATGGCGGCGCAATGCGGCATGCCGCGAGAGTACGGTCGCGACGACGAGCAATGCCGCACCGGCGGCCACGGCGACGAGCGCCGCAGTGCGCGCGACGCCGGCGGCAAACAGCAGCACGCCGCCGAGGATGCCGGCGGTCGCCGGAGGCAGGATGTTCTCCGCCAGCACCATCGCCGCGAGTTCGGCGCGGCCGACGCCACGTCGTTGCAGGTCGACCACGCGCGACACCGTGTGCCAGATACCCCCGGGCAGGTAGCGCGCGGGAAGCCGGGAGACGTGGATCGCGAGCAATTCGCGGTAGCGTATGTGCACGCCGAGATTGCCGAGCACGATGCGGCTGGTGACCGGCGCGAACGCATGCGACAACGCCCACAGGGCGATTGCGGCGAGCAGCGTGAGTGGCTCGGCGCCCGCCAGCGTCGCGCCGATCGTGTCCCTTGCATGCCACGCGGCGAGTGCGAGGCATGCCAGCGCAGCGGGCCCGAATATCCAGCGGCCCGCCTCGATGCTCCGCCGCACGATGGCCCTCGCCGCAGGCGCGTCCATGCGCGGATCAGGACCCGTGCATGCGCCGGCCGACGCGGTAGCGCAGCGGCAGCGCGCCGGCGAGTGCGACCAGGGCGGCGTAGCGGTCGGGCCGCGGCAGGTCGGCACGACGCAGCGTGGCGGCGAGCGCGAGCGGCAAGCCGAGCAGCGGGAAGCGGCGCCGCAGCGGCGTGCCGGCGATCCGGTTGGCGGCGGATGCGTAACGCGCAAGCTTCTGTTCGTAGGCGGTTTCGCTGCGGAACTCGCGGCGCGACCATAGCGGCCCCGGCGCATGCACGAAGTCTCCGCGCAGCGCGAGTTCGGCGAGTAGGACCAGGTCCGCGCCGACGCGCTCCTCCATTGGCGCACACGCGCGCAAGCTGGAACTGCGGATGAGGCCGTAGATCGGGTGCATGTTGCCCCAAAACACGTTCATCCAGCGCGCGACGGGCGCCATCCCGCGGGTATCGGTCCAGCCCGAGGTGCGCGCGAGTGCCCCGCCTTCGGCATCGATCCAGCACGATTGCGCGAACGCGATGCTGGCGCCGTCATCGGCTCGCAGACGCGTCGCACAGGCCGACACCAGGTCATGGCTCCACAGGTCGTGTCCGGCGGCCCACATAAAGAATTCGCCGCGGGCCAGCTCGAACGCACGGCGGAAGTTCGCGATCGCGCCGATGTTGTGCGGGGATCGCTCGAGGCGCACGCGAGGATCCTCGCGTGCATGCCGTTCGCAGATCGACGGCGTGTCGTCGTCGGACGCGTTGTCGCAGACGATGATTTCGAGGTCCCGATGGTCCTGCGCGCGCAGCGCGGCGAGGCTCGCGTCGATGAACCGCGCCTCGTTGCGCACCGGCATGCCGATGCTCACCAGTGGAAGCGGCATTCGGTCGGGCAATGGTCGATCCGTCGTTCGGGCGTGGGGAGTGTACGCAGGCGGCCAGAAACCGCGCAATCGCGCGATGCGTGCTCAGCGGCCGCCGAGTAGGCGGCGCAGCTCGTCGAGGGCGGGATCGAGCCGGCCGGCCGTATTCATGCGCTCGAGGGCTTCGATCTGCCGGCGCACCCCATCGAAGTCGCGCAGCACCAGATTCATGTGCGCGAGGGTGATGCGCGCCTCGGCATCGCCCGGATGCGCGGCCACCGCTTCTTCGACGAGACGTTTGCCGAGTCCGCGGTCGCCGACGACGTTCCATGCCCAGTCGCTGTGCACGACCAGCAGCTTGGGGTTGCGCGGCAGGTGCGCTTCCGCCGCGTCGAACGCTTCGTCCATGCGTGCCGCTGGCAATTCGCACCTGCCGTCGCGGGCACAGCGCGTGAGGGCGCCGAGCGCATCGACGTTCTCGGTGCGCGGCGCGCGCGCAGCGAGTTTGGCGACGAGCGAGTCCCACCAGCGATCGTCTGCGGGCGTGCGCATGAGGCTGCGTGTGAGGATCATCGTCTGTTCGGGAAGCGCCGATGCGCCCGGCATCGCCGCCGCATGTTCGAGCACGGCAAAGCCCTCGGCCAGCAGCGGAGACTGCTCCCCGTAGCCGCTGCGGGCGAGCAGTTCACGGCCATAGCCGAACTGCGCACGGGGCGAATGGGGTGCGCGCGCGGCGAGCTCGGCCGCGAGCCGCAGCGGATCGCCCCATGCGTACGCGGTGGCCAGTGTCAGCCCCGACCATCCGAGCAGCAACGCTGCGAGCAGGATCCTTGTCGCAAGTGGCCAAGCGCGCGATGGTGCCGCGAGCGCCGGCACGACCGCGAGCAGCAGCCCGAAGCTGGCGAAATAGTTGCGGTGCTCATAAATGAGCTCGAGCGGAAGCACGCTGCCGGTCAGCAGGTGGCAGCCGAGGTAGAGCGCGATGCCGATGCTCGCCAGAGGCAGCCGGTCGCGTAGATGCCACGCCGCGGCCGCCAACCCGAGGAGCGCGAGCATGGCGGCCGCGGTCGTCCAAGGCGCGAAGAGCCCGGTCGAGACGGTGAAGTCGTCGTGGTAGAACGACAGCTCCCGCGGCAACGGCAGCAGTGTCCAGACGACGTAGCCGGTCACGATGCGCGCCTCGCTGAGCAGTCGCGTGGCGAGCGTGAAGTCGCGCGTCGCCCACGTCGCATCGTCGGCAAGCCACGGCACGAGCACCGCCGCGCCGACCAAGCCGGGCAGCACCAGCACTGCCGCGAACAGTATCACCACGCGCCGGTCGCGCCGCGTTCGGGTGCGAAAGCGGAACAACACGGCTTCGACGATCGCGGCATACAGCGGCAGCAGGATCGCTGTTTCCTTGGCGAGCAGTCCGGCTGCGGTCGCGCCGAGCAGGCTCGCGACGCACCTGCTGAACCCCCCGTCGTCGGCCGATTGCATGCGTAGGCGGCCATGCACGTAACCGAGCAGGCCCACGAGCACGAACAGGTTGGCCAGGCTTTCCATGCGCTGCACGACATAGAGCACGGCGGTGAGGTTGATCGGCAGCAGCAGCCAGGCGGCTGCTATGAGGGCAGCCATACGCTCGGCGTCGGCGTTTGCGCGTCCACGCAGTGCACTTGCTTTGAACAAGGCGAGCGCGAGCAGGAAGACGAGCCAGCCGTTGGCGAGGTGGATCGCGAGATTGGTCAGCTTCCAGCCGAGGGGCTCGAGACCGAACAAGGCTGCATTCGCGGCGAAGCTCAGCGAGGCAAGCGGGCGCTTGAGGTCGCTCGCCGGTGACGACAGGGCAGCGCCGACGAGTTCGGCGACGCCCCATCGCGTCGGTTGCACGTCCGGGTTGCGAACGATGTTCGGGTAATCGTCGAAGAACCAGCCGCCGGTGAGGCCCGGAGCGTAGACGAGGCCGGTCCCGACGAGGGCGACTGCTAGCAGGAACGCGCTGGACGGGCGCTGCATGAAAGACGGCATTGCCCAGACTATGCCGTCGAGGCGCCGTCGGGCAATCCGGAATGTGCGCCGCTGGGTCAACCGACCAGCGACGCATCGATCACCCGATACCGCTCAGCGGCATTCGGTCGGTACGTATTTCGCGTCCAGCGTGCCGCCGTTGAAGAGCATGCCGCGGGCCGCTGCAGTCGCATGCGTCGCGGACGCACAGGACCAGTCGATCGCGCCGCGCGCGTCGGGGTCGAGCGCGATGTAGCCGCCAGCCTGGTGAATCTGCGGCGTCAGGCGCAACGTCATGCCGTCGAGGCTCGTTGGAATGCCGTTGGACGCATTGGCTGCGATGACCGCCGTGATGACACCCGTGTCGTCGACGGTGATGTACTGCACGTATTTGCTGCTCGTGCTCGCGTTCCCTGGCTGGTAGCTCTCGGCGACGCCAGCGAGCGCATTCGGCCCGTTCGCTTGGAACGAGGTCACCACTTCGGCTTTCGCCGCATTCGTTCCCGCCAGCCCCTCGCTGACCTTGGAGCGGATCGTGTAGTCCTGGTACGCCGGCAGGGCGATCGCCGCCAGGATGGCGATGATCGCGATCACGATCATCAGTTCGATCAATGTGAAGCCACGTGTATGCGTCGACATGCCGGCCCCCTGGCTCGCATATGGAACTTGCAAACGAGACTCGCCAAAAAAGAGGCCCCGCGATGCGGGGCCTCGTCTAGCGCATCGCTCCGATCCAGAAAGAATCGGTTCGAGATGCTTAACGGCACTCAGCCGGGGAGTACTTTGCCGGCAGCGTACCAGCCGTACCACCCGTGAAGCCGCGCTTGCCGAACGTGACCGACGTCGCCGACTGGCAGCCCCAGTCGATTGCGCCCTTGCCGTCGTCGCTGAGGGATTCGTACGCTGCGCCGTTCTTGAGGTTCGGCGTCAGGGTCAAGGTGTTGCCGTCAAGGCTCGTGGGGATACCGTTGTCGGCATTGGCGCGGATGTCGATCGTGATCATGCCGTCGGCAGGCGTGACGGCAATGGAGTTGACGTACTTCGACGACGTCGACGCGTTGCCCGGACCATATTCGGCCGCGGCCGCAGCGAGACCGGTCATGCCGCCGCTCTGGAACGCTTCGGACACGGACACCTTGGCGGCGCTGGCGCCGACGAGGCCTTCCGACACCTTCGAGCGGATCGTGTAGTCCTGATACGCCGGCAGCGCGATCGCGGCCAGGATGGCGATGATCGCGATGACGATCATGAGTTCGATAAGCGTGAAGCCCTTCTGGATCATCTTCATGGTGATTCCTCTGGAATGGGTGAAACGGTTTGCCCCTAGAGCCGCCAACCTAACCAGGCGGGCCCGCTTCCGCGATCGCTCTTGCCGGCGATCGACGGCTCGCGTGTTCAGATTAGCAGCTTCCGTGCCAGCGGTAGCGTAGCGGACTCGTGACGTGGTTCGACAAACCGATGTTTCGACCTGCGACGACGTTCTCAGGTTGACACTGGTTGCTGCGGAGATTGTCCGAATATGACAATCCTCGCTTATCACTGTCCGCTCGACATCAGGCTAGGGTCGGCCCATCTGGAGTCGTGCCGCATTCCGGACCCAGGTGCGGTAGTAGAGGTCTGAACCCGTGGACGAGATGGATCGACCATAGTCGGCTTCGATCTGCTCCACTGCGGCGAAGTCCCCGCTCTCATATGCACCGAGCATCGCTGCGCGCAACAGCCAGTCGCGCAATCCCTCCGCGCGAACCGCGCCGTCGCGTGCCAGTAGTTGCAGCGCATTGTGCTGCACAGCCGCGCCATCGCGAGCCGCAAGCGCGGCGATGACGTCCAGCAACGCGCGAATCGCGGGCGCCTGATCATTGCAATGAATCCAGGTCGGATGGGTCCACAACGCCTTGCCTTCTTCCGGCGGCAGGAAGGGCAGCGTACGCGCAGCGATGTCGACGAGCGTCGACATCGGGGTGGCCGGATCGCCGGTGTGCCGACATTGCGCGACCGCTTCGCGCAGCAACGCGACGGGGGCGGAATCCGTTTCGGCGTCCGACGCGGACACGGTCTCCTCGCGCATCAGCGCAGTCGACAGTCGCGCGGCGTGGTGGACGCTGCGCGCATATCGCAGGGACTCCTCATCGGCGATACCTGCCGCCGTCGAGGTCGGCAGGCCCGCCACGATCTCCCGATACGGCAGGTCGGCAACGCTCATTTCCTTGATGGTGGCCGCGCGCTCGGCGGTGTAGCGGGTGCGCGGCGCTTCGAGCGAAAGAATCGGGAAGTAGTCAGAATTCGCGCGACGGGAGAAGGTGATGAACAGGCTGGCGAGCGTGTCGCGCCGACCAAGCGCGTGCGCCTCTATGTCCGGCAGCGTGCCAAGATTCACCCTGGCGAGTTCGTCGCGCAGGACCGGGTTGGTCAGGGCGGCCGGATTCGGATCCGGGACAGTGCCATCCGCGCTCGCGACGATGAGCATGTCGGCGTCGTTCGCAAGGTATACGCGATAGTCGCGGAAGTGGGTCGACAGGGCCTGGACGATCGTGCCGACGAGCTCGTCGTTTATCTCGTACAACTGGACCCATTGCACGAACAGCCCGCCGGGCGCGAGGTGATGCGGAATGAACGTGTAGAACTCCGTGCTGAACAGGCTCGCGACGCCCGAGACCCACGGGTTTGATGGCTCGGCGACGATGATGTCGTAGCGCGCGTGGTTGGCCGCGAAATAGGTTCGAGCATCCTCGATGTGCAGATGCGAGCGTGGATCGGCGTAGGCGCGCTCGACGCGCTTGCCGAACAAACGCGCTCCCTCGATCATCGCGGGCTCGATCTCGATGGTGTCGACGCGTTGCAGCCGCGGGTCCGCGAGCAGCGTATGGGTCGAAAGCCCCGAACCGAAGCCGATCACGGCTGCGTTGGCCGGGTGTGGATGGTGCAGCAGGGGCACTGCCGCCGCGAGGATCATCGTCGACTCGTCGGGCCCGGGCTCGGTGCCCATGCCGAGCCCGGCGTCGACCTTGCCGTTGGTCTTGATCGCTCGTTTGTCGTCGGACGACTGGATGACGGCGACGCTGGCGGTCTTGCCGTCCCGGTAGTAGAGGACTTTCTCGCCACGCGTGTCGTGGATATGCGCCATCCCCGAGCGATAGACACCGCTCGCCATCGCGCCCGGATCGAAGCGGGCGAGCATGAGCGTCGCCGCGAGTGCGATGCCGCTCGTCGCCAATGTCCCCAGGTAGGCGAAGTCGACGCTGTCCGCGCTCGAGCTCCATCTCCTCAGGAGCACGATGCCCAAAACGAGATCGCCTGCCGCGGCGATGATCATGGCGAGCTTCAGGCCGAGCACCGGGACGAGGAAATGCACGGCGGCGAACACGCCGAGAATCGCACCGACCGTGTTCGCGGCATAGATGCGGCCCACCGCCGCTTCGCCGCCCCCCGCACGGATCAGCGACAGCGTGAAGAGTGGCAGGGTCATGCCCGCGAAGAATGCAGCCGGCGCCATGATCAAGATCGACACCGACGCCGTGACCACGTTGTAGAGCACGTAGCCGTTGTCGTTGCGATTGAGCGACTTGAGCAGCCAGGCGACCCAGTCGAACGTGTGATCATAGGCGACGAGGCTCGCGAGAGCAGCGAGTCCCATGAGCACCTGCACGATGCCGCCTACGCGGATCGGCTCCGCGTAGGCATCGATCCGGCGGCGGATCCACAGCCCGCCGAACGCGAGGCCGCCGATGAAGGCGGCCAGCATGAGCTCGAATGCATGTACCGTGCTGCCGAACGCCAGGCTCAGCATGCGTACCCAGCCGATTTCGTAAACAAAGGACGTCGCGCCGGTGACGAATGCGGCGACGAGCAGGAGGCGCGACGTACCGCTGCGCGCGCTGGTATCCCTCACGGCGGGTGCTGTGACGTCCAGGACGCCGGCGCGGCGGCCGATCAGGAAGGCGGCCAATGCGACGACGACGTTGAGCACCGCGCCGAAGCGCATCGCGCCGGGCATGCCGATGGCCGGCAGCAATACGAACGTCGCCAGCAGCGCACCGGCGGCGGCGCCGATGCTGTTGGTGAAGTACAGCCCGCCCAGGATCGCGCCATCATGGCCGCGCAGGCGGCGCATGAGGCCGTTGGTCATCAACGGGAACGTCGTGCCGAGCAGTATCGCCTGCGGCAGGATCAGCAGTGTGCCGCTGGTCCATTTGAATGCCTGTACGGCCCAGGCCGGCAGCGCGGGGAACGCCGTCGCATAGGCGAAGGAGGTGACGCTGGAATACACCGGGTGGAATACCGCCGCGGCAATGCCGATCACGAGTTCGATGGCGGCGTACGCGAACAGCAGGTTGCGCCAGCGCTGGCTGCGGCGGCTGGCCCACCAGGCACCGATCGCCATGCCGCCCATGAAGATCGCCAGGACGAGGCTTTGCGCGTAGGCGGCATGGCCGAGGTACAGGCCGAGGTACTGCGTCCAGATCGACTGGTAGATCAGCCCCGAACACCCGGACAGCGCGAAAACGACCAAGGCCGCCGGACCCAGCCAGCGCGGCTCGCGAACCACATGCGTCATGGAAACCCCCGACTTTTTTCCCAGCATACGCGATGCGCCGCACGCCGTGCGTGCAGCGGATAGCGCTTCGGCCTACCAGGGATCGATCGGCAACGCATCCAGCAGGCGACCGTCGTGGCGGTCCAGCAGCATCGTCATATCCGCGTCGCGACCCACCAGCGGCAGCCAGACGACGTCCTCGCGATGGTGCCCGGTGTCGGCGAGCCATGCGTCGACTGCTGTCGTCGCTCCCGGCTTGGCGTCGAGCGCGCCCAGTGCGTGCGCGCGGGAGAGCAGGCCCTCATGGTGCCCGGCGTACGTCGCGTAGTACTTCGGAAATTTCTCGATGTCCTTGCCGGCCAGGCCGCTCGAGAGCAGGTCGCTGCGGTCCGCCGCCGCCTCGGGCCGCAGCGCGTTGACGAGGCGCGGACCGGTCCAGGACAGGCTGCGGAACTCAGGTTCGCGGCCCTCGGCGAGATCCTTCGGATCGAGCGCGTCGGCGGGCACGAGCACGAAGCGGTCGATTGCACCGACGACGAAGACCGGGCGCGATTCGAGCACGACGTGCATGCCGTAGGCGAATGCGCTCGCCTGCAGCAGCGCGATCACCGCGAGGTCGAAGCGCATGCCCCACTTGCCGTGCCGGTACACGATGAGCGTGAGCAACGGGCCGAGCACGACGTCGACGCCGAGCAGCAGCAGGATGAGCCGGTCGGCGCCCGCGGCGTGGCTGTACGGCGCGGGGAACCAGAGCAGGAAGATCAGCGCGGCCGAAATCGAACCGATCAGTGCGCTGATCGACAGGTGGATGGCGGCGGCTTTCCAGCGGCTCATGCGTGGCCTCGTGCAGCAGAGAGGCCACCAATATACGAATGCGCCGCGTGGGGCGGAAGATCGCGGCAATCGCCCGGCAACGCCGTCGCGAGGCGGATTCGCCGGGGCGATGCCTCACTCGATGCCGAGCTTCTCGAGCCGGTAGCGCAGCTGGCGCAAGGTGAGGCCGAGCTGTTTCGCCGCGGCCGTGCGATTCCAGCGGGTCGCCTCGAGCGCCTTCATGATTGCCGCGCGCTCGGTTTCGGCGACCGCGGCCGCGAGATCGCTCGGGAAGCCCTCGTCTTCGGGGGGCTCCGCGGCGAAGCTCGCGGGCTGGCGCGGTTCGGCGTGCGCGCTGCCGGGCTGCGGTGTCGGCGTGTTCGCCCAGCCTTCCGCGGCCGCGCCCGCGGCGCGCTCGCCGGCGGCGAGGCGCAGGTCGCCGATGCCGATGCTGTTGTTCTCGCACAGCGCGACGGCGCGCTCGAGCACGTTCTCGAGTTCGCGCACGTTGCCCGGGAAGTCGTAGGAAAGCAGCGCCTTCAGCGCTTCGGGTTCGAGCCGCGCGGGCGCGATGCCGTTGTCCTTGCCGAGTCGCTCGAGCACGCGGCCGGCAAGCTTGGGGATGTCCTCGCGCCGGTCGCGCAGCGGCGGCACCTTCAGCTCGATCACGTTGATGCGGTAGAAGAGGTCCTGGCGGAACGAACCGAGTTCGACCAGCCGCGCGAGGTTCTTGTGCGTGGCCGACAGGATGCGCACGTCGACGCCGACTTCGGCGCGCGCGCCGATCGGGCGCACGGCCTTTTCCTGGATCACGCGCAGCAGCTTCACCTGCATGTGCATCGGCAGCTCCGCGACCTCGTCGAGGAACAGCGTGCCGCCCTGCGCGGCGTGGAACAGGCCGTCCTTGTCGGTCTGCGCGCCGGTGAAGCTGCCGCGCTTGTGGCCGAAGAACTCGCTTTCCATGAGTTCGGACGGGATCGCGCCGCAGTTGACCGGCACGAACGGCGCCGACGAGCGCGGACCAAGCTCGTGGATGAGGCGCGCGACGAGTTCCTTGCCGGTACCCGATTCGCCCGCGATGTAGACCGGCGCCTGGCTGCGCGCGACCTTGGCGATCGTCGCGCGCAGGTCGTTCATCGGTGCCGAGTCGCCGATCAGCTTGCTGCCGCTGTTCGACTGCTCGGCGCGTTTTTCCTCGGACAGCTTCAGCGCCGTCTGCACGAGACGGCGCAGCACGCTGATGTCCACCGGCTTGGACACGAAATCGAACGCGCCGGCCTTGAGCGCGTCGACGGCCGCGTCGACATTGCCGTAGGCGGTGATCATCGCGATCGGCGTCTCGGGATACTGTGCCGCGACCAGCGCGATGATCTCCTGGCCCGAACCGTCCGGCAGGCGCATGTCGGTGAAGCACAGCGCGTAGCGGCGCTCGGAGAGGCGCTGGCGCGCCTCGGCCACCGTGGCGGCGGTTTCGACGATGAGATCCATGCGGCCGAGGGTGAGCGTCAGCAGCTCGCGGATATCGCGTTCGTCGTCGATGACCAGTGCGTAGTGCTTGCTCATGCCGTGGGAATCGGTCGCGAAGGGGCGGGAGGCTGCGCAAAGGGTAAATCGCGCGGCAGCACAAGGCAAAGCCCGGCTGGTTGTGCTAAGGCGGCCTTCAGGCCGGTGGTCGGTCCGCTTGTCAGGCCGGGCGCCAAGCCGATCATCAAGCGGATTGCGGTGCGATGCGTGAAGCGAGCAGCGCACCCGCGGGCGTCAAGGTGATGCGGAAACAGGCGCCGCCGCCAGCGACGGGGACGTATTCGAGCGAGGCCTGGCTCGCCTCGCTCATCTGCTTGGCCAAGTACAGGCCGAGGCCCGTGCCGTACTCGTGCGTGGTGTAGAACGGCTCGAAGATCTGCGCGGCGACCTTCGGCGGGATGCCCGGTCCGCGGTCGATGACCTCGAGCAGCGGTGGCCCCTTTTCGACCGCGAGCCGCGCGACCACGCTCACCCGCGCCGGCTGGTTCGGCTGCCGGCCGTAGCGCAGTGCGTTCTGCACGAGGTTCCACACGACCTGCTGCAGATGCTGCGGGTCGACCATCGCCTCGAGCGTGCGGTTGTGGGTCACCGCGCGCAACTGGTCCTGGCCGAGGTCGTTCGACTGCTTGTAGTCCTCCACGAACGCGAGCACCCAGGCATTGAGGTCGATCGTCTCCGGGGGCGAGCGCGCCCGCCGCGAGAGCGGGCGGGTGTTCTCGACGACGTGGTTGGGGCGCGGGCGGGGGGTGTTGTTGATGTCGACGGGGCGCGTGTCCTCGGCCGAGAGCTCGGGCGATTCGGCGAGGAGCTGCGCCGAATAGCGGATCGCGGCGA